>JBATSB010000124.1:0-27287 GCA_049293015.1 Ignavibacteria bacterium | reverse complement strand
TATTGCAGATTTGAGAATGAGCGGCGAAGCTACAGGAGACTATTACGGTAATTCAATTTCATCTGCAGGTGATGTAAACGGAGATGGATTTTCGGATTTTATATCCGGGGCAAATGGATTTTCCAGTAGTGTTGGAAGGGCTTATCTATACTTCGGAGGTCTTGCACCGGATACTATCCCGGATGTAGTAATGACAGGTTTTGAGCCATTAGAGGCTTTTGGAATTTCAGTTTCTTCTGCTGGTGATATTAATAAAGACGGTTATTCTGATGTGCTTATTGGTGCTTATCGAAATTCCGGTAATACCGGAAAAGCATACTTGTATTTCGGAGGGGCGTCAATGAATAATGTTCCTGATGTTACTATGAAAGGTGAAACAACAAACAGTTATTTTGGCGATTATGTATCATTTGCAAATGATATTAATGGCGATGGCTTTTCAGATTTGATTGTTGGAGCATATAACTATTCCTCAACCAGAGGAAGAGCATTTGTTTTCAAAGGATCTGCGATTTCCGTTAATCCAATACTTCTTAGCGTTAAAGATGTTCCCAATGATCAGGGTGGTATTGTAAATCTAAAATGGTCTAAGAGCTCACTCGAATCCTATGGAAATAGCAACATCACAAATTATCTTGTTTATAGGAGTATTCCTCCGGGATTCAATGGATACCAGTGGGTGCAGATTGCTGATGTTACTGCTGTAAATTTTCCATTTTATTATTATGATGCTAATACACTAATCGACTCATCATCAACGTCAACCGGAAACACTTACTTCCTGATCAAAGCAAGAAATGGTAACACAGGTGAAATCTGGAATTCAAATATTCTTTCAGGTAAAAGTATTGACAATCTCTCTCCGCCAATGGTGTCACCTTTTACAGCTTCACCTGTTTCCAATAATGTTAGACTGAACTGGGGTAAAAATCCTGCTCAAGATCTGATGAACTATTTAATATTCAGAAGCACTTCTCCAAACATTGACCCGAATTCAGAACCTATATTTGCTACAACAACTGATTCAACTTATCTCGATACTTCTCCCTTAAATGGAAACTATTTTTACTTCATAGTAGCACAGGATATTCATAATAATAAAAGCCCTGTTGCTTCAGCACAAAGTCCTAAAATCACTTTGAATATGACAATGTTCATTGAAGGATTTTACAATGCTTTTTCAAATAGTCAGGTAAGCGATACCATTACTGTTTATCTCAGAAATCAGATTTCACCTTTTGTTATTGCAGATACTGCAAAAGCTGTTTTATCTGCAAACGGAAGTTCTGAGCTATTTTTTGGCAATGCAACTACCGGATATTATTATATTGTAATTACTCACAGGAATACTGTTGAAACGTGGAGTGCTAATCCAGTTTCAATGACAATAGGAAGTTCGATGAATTTTGATTTTTCAAATGATGCATCGCAGGCATTCGGAAATAATATGCTGCAAGTAGATACATCTCCAGTCAGATTTGCTGTTTACAGCGGTGACGTGAATAAAGACGGGATTGTTGATGTTGCTGATGCAGGACTTATTGACAACGATGTATTTAGCTTTATAAGTGGTTATGTTGTGACAGATCTGAACGGCGATGAGTTTGTTGATTTGTCCGATTTCGCTATTGCGGATAATAATCTATTTAATTTTATTGGAATGGTTAGACCTTGATAAAAATAGTGTTTTTAATCCTTATACTAAGATTATAATTATTTTTAAGATAAGAAAATTATATAAATTATGTTCTTTATAGGATTTATTAAATTCGATTATCTTTTTAGCTGTATGTAATTAAATTAATTATATAATAAACAACTCTTTCAGAAAATTTCTGAAAGGGTTGTTCTTTTTAAGCTGGCCTGTAGAATTGAACTGTTTCCATTAGATCTTTAGTTTCGAATCTGATTTTTTGACAGTAATACCTCGTTTCACAAAAGATCAGCTTAGTTAACCATCCTCAATGACTGCCAATTTTTTCAGTCTTTTTTATGAAATACTATCAAATCAGCAGACACTATTGAAATCTGAATATCTTTTTCCCTCTCGTTTCCAAACTCCTAGCCTCATAGTTTAAAAATATTTAAATATAACCCTTTGAGTCTTCGAGACTTTGAAGCAATCTATGGCAACTCGTTCACAAAGTCTTGTTGAACAGACAATCTAAAATGTTTTTTAAAAACAACTATAATTCATTGATAAAAAATTGTTAATTATCTAAATTATTAAAAATTTTAAGAATTAAAATTTATTCCCAATTATAATTAATGTACAATATATGAAATCGTATCTAAACAATTACTTTTCATTTCAGGAATCAATTAAATTTTCAATATTAATACTGAGTTTTATTATAACAATAATATTATAACAATTGAAATTTACTTTACAAGAAAAAATAATTTATCAGGCGAATAAATCTAACTTAAATCAGAAAGGACTTTAAATGAAAAAACTTTCACTTCTTTTTTTATTTGTTTTAATTTCGGCAAACGCATTTGGACAAACACTTGAGGAAAACCTTCAGCAGGTTGGTCCAAATTATGGTAAACTTTATGTTCAGCCGCTTGTAGATGCTATGGGCACAGATGTAAATTCTAATTTCTTTTACACTGCAAATGTACCATACGACAGTAAAAAACCTGTACAATTTAATTTAGGTATCAGATTCAGAGCAATGAATACATTTCTCACCAGTGTAGATCAGGTGTTTGATTATACATATTCGGATACGTTAATTGTAAACGGAGTAAGTTATTCAGGAGCATACTCAGTAGTAAACGCTCCCACTGTGATCGGGAATAAGACAGAAGCTGTCGCGAAATTCACTTCTAATGGAGTATATTATCCGGAATTAGACCTTGAGCTGATCGGTGGAATTATAGATACTAAGTTGGTTCCATTGGTCATTCCGGAAATTACCTTTGGAACTGTTTATGGAACTGATGCTTCTATTATCCTTCTTCCGACTATTGATTTAAATAATCTAGGTAAGTTCAGAATGTTTGGATTTACAATCAGACATAATCTAAGTCATTATGTCAAAGATTCTCCTGTAGATTATTCAATAATGTTCGGATTCCAGAAAATGTCTCTCACAGAAAATAATAATAATGATCTTTGGAAATCCAAAAGCTTTCTTATAAACGGTCAGTTAAGCAAAACATTTGGCGGAATATTTACTCCGTATATGGCAGTACAGTATGAACAGTTCAAGGCGGATATTTCTTATATTTTCAATAACTTTGGCCTGGTTTATCCGGTATCATTCAGCTTGGACGGAGCAACTAAATTCAGGGGAGTTTTGGGTGCAACGGTAAAGGCAGGATTCTTTGCATTCAATGTAGATGCAAATCTCGGAGAAAAATTTGCGCTCTCATGTGCGTTTAATTTTATAATAATGTAAAAGCTTTTGAATAATTAATTTGATCTGGTTAAGAAAAAATTTAGCTAAATCTGATCAGTTTATATTAACTACATTCAGAACTTAATTCATTATCAATCATGTCCATTGCCATTTTTTCGAAACTTTCAGGAATATTTGATTCATACTCAATTTTTATCAAGCCGTCATCCAGAAAGATGTTTGCATTCAAATGATAATTCATAAATAAAACTTTTTTCACAAGACTCAGAGTGATGACATTGCCGTTCCTTCCTATGGTCATGTCATTTTCTGATATCTTCGAACTGTATTTCTTCTCGATCTTTTCAAAACACTTTTCAAGATCTTCAATTGTTTTACCCGGTCGTTTAAATTCAATTTGTTTCATGATTAAAATTTAGTTTAGAAAATTACTTAGTTCTATAAATTACAAATGGGTTAATCTATTTAAAATGTAATTATGAATTTCTCGTGAAGCAATATGTGTAATGACTTATAAATTTAAAATGAAAAATAATTATTAATACGCTTTTTAATTAGCTATGCCTGGCAATACCCATTCAATTGAAATTCCGTATAGTCCTAAATATAATTTTTAATAACAATAAAATTACATTAATTCAAAAACTCTTCAGAGATGTAAATTTGTAAAAACAGGAGAGCTTTCATAGAGTAATTAAATAAACATGCCATGCTTTTGTAATCCACATGATATTTATCATAAAATTTATTGATATTAATTCTTGGAATATGCAGATCTGAAAATTATGTTAATCAGTTCTCAAATATTCAGAAATGGCATTGTGATTTTTATGTCAATTTATATTACTGAGAACACCATTCATATATTAATTTATTTTAACAAAAACTGTAATATGGAATATTATGAAAAAATTAATCACAGCTTTAATTATCTTTTTATTTTTATTGCAATATAATTCTTATGCTCAATGGGCAAATGTCTCATCCGGACTTGGTAATAAGCAAATTTATTCTTTTTCGTCCAATAGCAATAATCTATTTGCCGGTACTTTCAATTACGGTATTTATAAATCTTCAGATAATGGACTTACCTGGGCTCAGGCAGGAATAACGTTAAATAACCGGATCATATTTTCCCAGACATATTTTGGAAATTATTTATATGCTGGTACTGATATAGGTATATGGAGATCTTCAAATAGCGGTGCATACTGGAGTTTAAGCGGTATTAATAATAACACTATTTATTCACTGGCTTCTAATCAAAGCCGTGTATTCGCCGGACTTCACGTATCAAGTCTATTTTATTCATCTGGCGGAACAAGCTGGTTTATTAGTTCATTGAATGTTAACGATATAAAATCAATTGCAGTAAATGAAAATTTTATTCTTGCCGGAGCAGGCGGGAATGCAGGTGTTTATTTATCAAACAATAATGGTAATAACTGGACTTCAACTTCTTTAAACAACAAATCTATATATTCACTGGCATTGAACGGTAATCATGCATATGCAGGAACAGGCGGAGGTGTTTACTATTCACTGGACAGCGGGTATACCTGGACAAGATCACCTTTAAATAATGAACTGGTGTATTCGCTGGCTGTGATCGGGAATGATGTATATGCGGGAACAGAATTGAATGGTGTATTTCTTTCCACAAATAGCGGACTGAACTGGTCTCAGCTAAATGACGGATTACCAGGCGGAACATCTGTATTTGCATTGTACACCTATAATAATTATTTATATGCAGGAGCTTCGGTAAACAGTGTTTACAGAAGACCGGTTAGCGGGATTCCTGCAACATTAGATATGAATATTTTCATACAGGGTTTTTATAATTCCACAACTGATACAATGACCGGAGATACAGTAATTGTAAACATAAGGAATTTCTCACCACCTTATTTATTAGAAGATAATGCGCAATCATTTATAAATTCATCCGGACATGGAACATTTATATTCTCAAACATAACCAATGGAGTTAATTATTATTTACAGGTCATTCACCGTAATTCAGTTGAAACCTGGAGTGCGGCAGGACAGAGCTTTAATAATAATATTATGAATTATGATTTTACAAATTCCACTGCAAAGGCTTATGGAAACAATATGATTGAGATCGATACTTCGCCGCTAAGATTTGCAGTTTTCAGTGGTGATGTAAACCAGGACGGATCTATAGATCTGACTGACGGCAGTCAGATAGATAATGATGCTTTCAATTTTGCATCCGGATATTTACCGACAGATGTAAATGGAGATGAAATTGTAGATGTAGCTGATGCTGTGTTGTCTGATAATAACGGGTTTAATTTTGTCGGGAAGATTACGCCTTAACTACATTTTTCAATTTATTAAATAAATTTTGTAACGCAGTGATTATGTAACTCCGGTGATTATCTAACTCCGGTGATTATCTAACTCCGGTGATTATCTAACTCCAGTGATTATCTAACTCCGGTGATTATCTAACTCCGGTGATTATGTTTGAAATACCGGATACTTTTATTGAGATATTGAAATTGTAATTATGAAGCATTTTAATGTTTCAAAAAGACAGTTAAAATAAAAAAACATTTTTAAATAAATTCCGCCGAAAAAATTTTTATATCCTTCAATATTGGAAACACATTTTACCCAAAACCAAAGCCCTTATAACTACTATAATTATAAGGGCTTTATCCGAGCTGGTGATCTGATTTGAACAGACGACCTGCTGATTACGAATGTATTAAGGTATTATGCGTTTCATGTTAAATGCTTATTCTTTTCTAAAAAAGCATTCTTTGTATTCTTTTCAAAGTACTATATTCCATGTTTTCTATATATTCCGTTCCCAAATCGTTCCCAAAATTATAGAAGTTGTAGGTACTTTTGAGTTGTACTTAAATTCTTATGACCTAATAAAACCATAAGTTCATAAAGTGGTTTTCCTTCCTTACTCCATAAACTTGCTTTGCGATGTCTTAACGAATGAAACCCCCACGATCTCTGTCCAAGTTTTTTTTGCTTGCGTTCTAAAAACTTTGGTTGCTCATCCCACATTGCAAATATTTTTTGATCCGGCAAATAACTTAAACCTATTAAACATTCCGGCAACAAAAGTTTCCGAGGAACAAGATCAGAGTTCTTACTTTTTCTAGTTGTAAGGACAATAAATTCTTCTATGATATCTGAGCCGGTGAGTTTCAAAGCTTCATTGATCCGGCAACCAGTTTCCATTAAAAATTGCAATAATCTTTTTTGTTCATCAGTACAGATGTCCATTATTGCCTGAATATCTTTGTCCGGCGGAATATATTTTAATCGGCGGATAACCGGAAAAAACTTTATTCCATTGCAAGGATTTTTCATATTTAAATCATGACCACTAATTGCATGGTTAAATAAAGCCTTGAATGCCCGAAGCATTGCATTTGTTTTGTAATTGTCTTTTTCCTGTTTTTGAAGTTCGGAAGAAACTTCAAGTAAATGCTCGATTATATCGTTCTTACTAATATCACGGAGCAATACATCTTTTAAGCCATACAATGCCCTCAGATATCGTTTATTGTCGAGATAGTACTTTTTACTCTTAGTGGTTAAAACGTAGTCCAGACGCTCATTTATAGCCTGTAGGAGGGTTATATCTTCTGAGCTTTGAGGATTTCTAAGTTTTAAATCAGCTTTGTTGAATTCTATAGCTTCAGCTTTCTTTGCTTCTGCTTTTGAAAGATAGATAGCTTTGGAAAAATGAGTAATACCGTGAAAATCAAATTTAAAAAACCATCTTTCACCTTTACTCAAAAGTTTTTTATAACAAGGCATGTGAATTCTCCTTTACATTTATTTTTATTTTTTAAAGAACTATTTTTATTTGTGGAAAAAATGAAGTGTCTATTTTTAAGGTGGTAAGGTGTTTGAGACAATGTAAAATTAAAGGTGTGTTGGGTAAAAAGGATAATCATGTCCAAGTACCTAACTGTCAAAGAAGTTGTACTACTTCTTAACGAGAAACGATCTGAAAAATGGGTATATCAGCACAAACGTGAAATACCCGGATTCTTCGAACTCGCCGGAAGTTACTTCTTTGACGCCGACGTGTTACAATGTGCTCTGAAGCAGCGTGCGCTTAAAAAGACAGCTTCACGACCAAAAGGTCTTGACGACAACCGTCATAATCTTTAAGAGTCAAACGCCTGTACTGTGTATCTTACCACGGTAAGGCGTTTTTAATTACTATAGCAAATTAGGTATTGTAAAGGGAAGGTGCATTGGAATTGATTAGAATTGTTTTCCTGATACTCTTCGAAAGGAATTATATTTTAAATCTGCTCTTAGAAGTGGACGCTTTAAAACTTCATTAATAAAAATTAAAATATATTTATTCAATTTCTGGTGGTTCTAAAAAAGGTATATTTGAATAGTCAGCTTTGTTTTGTAAGTTAATATCTGATGTCACTAAAAAAATTTCAGAATCTGAATGATTTTTTATTATTTCTAACGTAGTTGCAATTAAGCGGTCATCCTTATTACTTGGATCTAATTAATCTAGAGAATTTTCAAAATCTGGTTCAAGAGGATCTGTTAGAATAGAAATTTTGTTCTTAACAACATCTACCCCATCTATCAAATTACCACGTCTTCGATATTCTTTAATTTTATTTATAATTGTCTTAGACTTATTCCTTACAGATTCATTTCTTGAATTAATTTTCAACAAATCTAATTCAGATAACACGGTTGAAGTTAATATCATTGTAAAAGTTACAAAGTCATCATATCTCCATTTTTCAACATTAGGATTATATAATAATGAGTTGGTATCTGCAATTAAAATTACTTTCCCTTCAGTTTTTGAGTAAGAACTATTAATGCAATTTAAAATTGGAGTAAAATACTCTAAGGTTTCATTCCAGACTTCATCAACATTTCTTTTGTAAGTACCATATGTTTGTTGAATATTTTGAATAATCCATTTCTCATATTTTTCAACTTCTCTCAAATCCTGAGGGTGGGCTTGGCTTAGTAAAAAAAAGACTTTGGGAAAAGTTTTGTTCCAGGATTTAAAAATTTTATTCTGAAGTTTTTTGCCGGCTTCATCAAGCTCTATGAAATGGTAATCTGGTGCAACAACAAGGATACCTCCTCCACTATAATTCTCATAATAAATTTGAGAGTGGTTTAAAAACAAAGTTTTGATATCCTCTTGGATTAATTTAATTTCTGAGATTAACAAATCCTTCATATTCATAATAAAGGAATTACTGTTGAAATGTTTATTTGTGTCATGACCAACACCGCTTTCCTCGAGGCATCTTTAAATTTTTAATTGCTCCAATGTCCTTTTATCCATTCCCATTTTCGAGAATTATAATTCCATCTCCAATGTGCTCTTATCCATTTGTTCTTATCAATTGGTTTAATCGTTTTTAGATTTTGTAACCTATCAGAAGGTTTTGGAGGTTTGGGTGGATGTATTTTTTTAAATTTTGCCATAATTTATTCACTCTTAAAAAAATAAAATTTAATTTATTAGATTATTTTTGAACATTTTTGATTAATTACAGCAGATATTTTTAACTAGAATTCTTTCAATTAAAATTCATCTGATATTTTTAATACGGATATTGTATGCTTACCACTTCTATCTTCAATCGATATACTTTTTATGTATTTGTCACTTTGAAATGTCGTGACAATTGTAAAAGGGGTAATCGTATTTAGTACTAACCCGACAGGCAGAATTTGATATAGCTTAAACTTAGGGGGAAAAACATTGTTAGATGTTCTTTCCAATAATACCTTATAGCCTGATGTGTTATTACTCCCCTGAGCGATAATAATAACTGAATTATGAAACTGTAGAGCTATCAAATTTTCAGATAAAGCTAACTCTTTCGACCGTTTAGGTTTTTTACTTGTTTCCATATATAATCAATTTATTGATCTCTTACCGTACTGTTTCAAGTTTTGATTAGGTTTTATTTTAATTTATTGATAATTTTTGAACATAAATTTTTAGATTCTCTTAAAACAAGCTTTTATCCTTCCTTCTTTGAGATCTTTGTACACTGGTCTATAATTTTTTTATTCAATTTTACATCTGTTGGAAATGTAATGTTTTTTTCTTGAACGGTTGTATCAACAACTACATCTTTTTCTTTTGCATCTTCTCCATGCATTATTATTGAAACCTCTAATATCTTTTCAATTCCTGATACACCTATGCGATTTCTGAAATGTACTAAATCACTTGGTTCAATTGGATACTTCCACTGAAACACATTCTCTCCGCTAAAATATTGCCAGTATGGATTTTGTATCCATTGTTCTAAAACTGTCTCATCTCCTAATCCGCTAATTTGTTTTAGTATCAACAATAAAACCATTAATCTTATTGGCTTAGCTGGGCGACCAAAGTCTTTTGCATAAAATTTTGAAAAACTTTTTTCAAATACTTTCCAGGGAATATCATCTGCTAATTGATATATTCCCTCTTTTGGATTAAGTAATTCTTTCAAAGGTTTAGTAAATAAGGCTGTTTGATTTTGATCCGGTGAGCTGCTTTTCATTGTTTTTGTATTATAATTTATTGCAAGGATTTAACGTTAAAATACAAATTTCTTGCAACTTTTTAAATACTAAAATTCACATATACCATTGATTTCATTGAGTCCTAAGACTTTTTAAGGATCGACTATTTACAATAAATATTTGTGCAATGTCTCATAGAAAGTTTTTTTACTTGGTTCCTTTTAACAATTATATATTATTTCGAATCTATCGAATACTCCATTTTGAGCGACATATCAAATAAAATGTAGTTATCAACAAATACTTAGATCTCGTATCATTATTTTTAAGATAAATAAGAAGCTAAATATTTATGTACAATTTATTCCGGAATTTTTATTAATAATTAAGCGATTTTGAAAAAAAATCTAATGCGTAAACGAATTTGTGAGTTATCTAACAAAACAAATTACTACTACTAAAAAATATTAGTATGAAAATTTTTAATTTTTAATTTTTAATTTTAAATATGAGTTATTTTGACAAAATTGATGACTACAAACTATTTTTTACATTTTCTTTTCAAACTTTAAGGAAGCTAAGTCAAGAAGATAAAGAACTTTTTAATGATCTTTTTTACAACAGAACACCTGAGTATCATAGAATAATAAGCATGTTGAGAAACATTAAAAACAGGGGAGATAATATTTTAATCATAGGAGATGCAGGGGTTGGTAAAAGTAGTTTTACGTATAGAATATTATATGATAACAAACTCATTAATGACTTCAACTTATATCCTTTAATTGTAGATTATGGAGATTGTTTAAATAAAAATATTTGTTTGATGAATTTCATTTCTGATATGGAGAGATATTTTAAGGAGATTAATAATCCTATTAATACCTTGCTTAATAATACTGAAAAAAACATAGATACCAATATACATGGATTACAAAAACATCTATCTATACTAAGTCGGGAGAATCTACAAAAGCATTTGTTAATATTTCTCGATGACTTTGATTACTTAGAAGAAAATTTATTTTCCTTTTTGAAGAATTTTTTCCCATTTGCTTCATCTAATAAGATAAGTGTAATTCTTTCTGTAAGACCCCCTCTTTACAGTGCAATAGAATGTTATGATTCGAGATATAAGATCTTTTTTACTTCCGATGTACAAAGGATAGAATTGCAACCTATGACAACGCAAAAACTTTTAAAAAAAAGGCTTGCAGTAGTATTGCATCCGGAAAGCCAAAATATTTATCGAACAATTGTGAGTAAATTCTTGAATGAGAACTCTGTTTATAAAAAGC
The DNA here is from genome assembly GCA_049293015.1 of Ignavibacteria bacterium. Lineage (GTDB taxonomy): Bacteria > Bacteroidota > Ignavibacteria > Tepidaquicellales > Tepidaquicellaceae > UBA2330. The sequence continues at coordinate 16,096 of JBATSB010000124.1, read as the reverse complement.
TATTATCAATATATGGAATAACCAATATAGAACAATTAGAGAAAATACATCTACCATTTACTCATCTTTACTTGAATTTTATGAATTCAATTACTAATGGTAATATTCGAGAAATTTTTGAGATTGCATATGATAGCTTGGTCTATACTCTTCTCCATTATGACGACATCGATTCCATAGAGGAAGACGACGACGGTATAATAGCCCCAAGAAAAAATCTGGATAACAAACATGTTATACTGCTTTTTACTGAAAATCAAACTTTGACCCATAAAGATAAATACAAAAGAACATATAGACTTTTTAATTTAAACGAATTTAAATCAAGAAATAAGAACTCACTCATTTATAACGTTTTAGAAGCAATCAAAATATATGAATATTTAAATGTAGAATTCTATGAAAGTTTGGAAATGATGGGGCATTCCAAAGATGCTATCAATAAAATTGTTAAAATAATATCTAATAAAAAAAATCGATTAATAGTCCCTGCTAAAATCATACCTAAAGAGGATAGGGAAACTACTCTATTGTATGAGCATTATAAGACAACAATGAAAGGAGATTACTACTTAACAAATATTGCTTATTGGAAAGAATACATAGAAGTTTTTGGAGATTTTGGAAATTCATTAAGAAGTAAAATAATATGATAATTTTAAGAATTGATATAATTGAAATTGCAATTGAATTATTATCAGACAAGACTATTAAAAACAAATTGAGAAATTCACAGATTGAAAAAAAGCTAAAGTATAAAAACCCCCTTCTTTACTCCAATGTTAGTCGTCAAAAAATTAAGTCAGAGTTTATAAAAATATTTCCAATTCATAATAATAAAAAAAAAAGAACTAAAATATTTAAAATTTCCAAAAAGCAGTTGACAAAAGCAATAAGATACTACAGTTATACTATTGGTAAAAAATAAAATTTTTTAATAATATGGGACTGAAAAAAATTTTTAAAAAGAATTGGATAAAAAGCGAATGTTATTTTTATCAGAATCAAAAATGTATACTTGGTAAAAAGCCCTGCCTTTCTTGCTTTTCTTTTATTTTAAAGATTGATAATATTTCAAATCCAAAAGAGTACATTGAAATAGTAAATGAACAAAACAACAATAGAATCAACAGAATGTTTTCCTTGATGGGATTATTAATCTCTATTGTATCTTTACTAATTTCCTTTATAGTAATGCGGACTACTATTAAATAATTTAAGACTATTAAAAATATATAATAATCCAGTATTTAACTTTGGAGCAAAGAAGTATATTTAAAAAAAGTCGGTAATATACCGACTTTGATTTAACCAGATAAACCACCCGCGTTAGCGGGTGTGTGTGTTTAAAGGAGTAGCCCTTGGGGTATAATAAAACCACCTAACCTTGAAAGGAGGTGGTTTTATTGTGGCAGCAATAACAACCCTCTTGTACCAGTTTGACCACTGTACATAACACTGTAGTTACCACATAGTGTGGACTCCGAGCTACCGTCGGAAGGTGTTAGCCGACACTTATATTAAACAAGAACTTCAGAGAATGTTCAAGTTCATTGCCCGTTGGAAAGGCTTAAAGCTATATGCCTGGCACATAGGTGATGAGGATATTCATATACACATTAGTATTCCACCAAAGTATTCTATTGCTTACATTATCCAAATACTCAAGGGCAAAACTTCAGGCTGGATCAAGAAAAAGACAAAAAAATTCCCCAAAGGTGTACTCTGGGGAAGAGGTTATTTTATATCCACGGTGGGATTAAATGAAGCGGCTGTGCATTTATATATCCGTAATCAGACACATCATCAAGTTGAGCTTGTCCAACCGAAACTGTGGTAGTGGCGTAGCCACTAAACTGATATCCCCAGCGTTACAACTGGGGGTAGTTCATTAATACATTGTCTTGATTTTAAATAATAATTAAGATCATGTTTATCACAGCTAATATTAAAAATACAATGGAAAGACTTAAAAATAAACGAAGATAATAATCTTGTTCGCTCCATGCTTTTTTTAACATAGAACCATGCCCTAAAGGACAAGTAATATCATCTAAACAATATCCTTCCTTATTAAGGTGATATCCACACTTAGAACAGGTAAATCTTGTATGTGTCATTTTGATCCTTTCTTTAAATTTATATAATTGTATATTTTGAGTAAGTTGAATCTTTTAGAGAAATTTTTAATCAAGATGCAAGATGTTTGAGCTGAGTGTTTTAAAAGGGCAATTGTATTACAATATATATCTTATTAATCAATACTTGTCAAGAACAATCCCTAATTCCGGCTGAATACAAAGGTTTTATGGTGATCTTCTATATATAAATGTTTTTATGATGACTATCACGACAATCAAATTGCGATGTTTTGCCTGACTCACTGCATATTGTCTCTGGACCACTTTTCATACTTCACTATTAATCCAATGTAACTCTGAGAAAATAACAGATATAGCAACGGACTTTCACATTCGAATACTCACAATGTGTGAGGTTCTCGGAAATTAAATTTTAGCAGGATTTAGAATTTAATAAACTTTCTAAATTATAAATAATGGTTTTTTTGACATAAGTCATTACTTTTTAGATCAATAAAGTCATGATAAAGTGTATGTAATTTCTTTCAAATACTCTTTAAAGTTAAAAGAATATCTAGAATGTCTTCTAAAAAAAGAAAATTATCAACCTCAACTTCTCTTTAATTCCAACCTCGATTTACCACTTTGAATCCTCCACGAGATGTTTATAAAATTTAAATTATACGGTGAACGGAATTAGGAAGCAAAGATAAGGGAGAAGTTTTTCCTTATCGTTCACAATTAAAAATTGAAATTAAAGAAACTGATTTTTCAATTGGAGAACTACCTCAATATCAAGTAGAGGATAAAGTTACAGGTAAGATTTTCATAATAACTTGTGGAAAAGAATTTAGAGAAAGTGTTTACTTCAATTTAAATTCTTTAGGATCGTGGTTATTAGAATTAGTTGTTCACATAATATTTGAAATCGTTCAATTAAAAAGTATAGAAACTTTAGAAGAGTTGGTTCAAAAGGAAAACATAATTGCAAGATCAATAAATTATTCATTTTCATATACTGCTATTGATAATGTCTTAGGAAAATCTCCCAGATTTAAACATAGTGATTGGGAGAAGATGAAAGTAAAGAATTGCTATCCTCTTAATAGAAACTGTAATTGGATCAACAATGCGGGAAAAAATTCCTTGTCTAATTTAAGAGAGAAAAACATTGAGAAAAGTGTTTCATTAAACAATTTAAAAAATTTAGAAAAGATAAAGCATAGCGATATAAAAACAATTTCAAACATAAATGCACCCTTATGGGATAAATGTGAATGGAGAAGCATAGGATTTGGTTATTCTCCTTCTACTCCTGAAATACCAATTTTAACCCTAGGTTTTATAAATATTGAAGCGGGAGTCAAAATTTTTGATGAATGGATTTCAGAATTTGGGAATTATGATAAAACTGACCAACTTAGAATTTCAATAATAACTGGCATTAACAAAAAATTTCCAAATCATTATAAAGTCTTAATCACATCAAATCCCTTTAACGATATATCGGGAAAAAGTTTTTATGTACCGGCTAGATTTATTACAATGAATTCAAATAGTCCGGAACATTTTGATCGATTTCTGAAACTACTTGAAGTAAATAAAAAATATTTGTTAGTTCCTTCAAAAATTAACATTGAAACTCAAAGTACAGAGATTATTGAAGGACATGCTTTATTAAAGGACAATTTAATTGTAAAAAATGCCTGGGAAATAGAAGAGCATAGTCTCGAATCTATAGTGATTCAAAAAGATGATAATCCTATAATTCCTGAAGCTATCTCAAATCCGCCAGTATTAAATATTTTACGAAAATTTAATTAGGATTTTTTCGATTTTATTATTGATTAATTCTACGCCTTACAAACATAATTACTCAAATATTCCAATATAGTTTATTGAATTATGTTAAAATAGATTAAGAACTAACGTAGCTCTTATTTTTTTATGAGAAAAAAATTACAGAGAGAATTGTTTGATCAGGACAGTTATCAGCCTAGACTTCCTTTTGATACCAATAATGATTTTCCTTTAAGGATACTCCATGAAATGTTTATTAAATTCAAATTGCATGGTGCAAGGAATTCAGAAGCAACAATTAAAGGTCACAAGTATACTTTTGAGCTGCTTATGAAATTTAATAGGAAAATAACTTTGGAAGATTTGACTGAATCAACAATAATAAATTTTCTTGAATTCATAAATACCCGTGAAAGAAAAGTAGGAAAGGAATATATTGTAAGACAGTATAAGAATTCAAGCGTTTTAATTTTAAGAAATCGATTGAATGTTTTCTTTGATTGGTTGATTGAACGAAAATATATTAAAGTAAACCCATTTGAAAAAATTCCTTATCCGAAAGTCTCATATACCGACAGACGTGCATACAGTCAAAAGGAATTTGAGGCTATTTGTTATGCAGTCAACACAACTATTCAATGGACAAATTTACTCATAAAGAAACGAAATATTGCAATCATAATGTTTCTTGCACTCACAGGTGTTAGAAAACAAGAACTTCTAGGATTAAAATTATCAGATATTGATTTATTCAGGAAACTGGTAATGGTCAGAGGAGAAACTTCAAAATCTAAGCAAAGTAGAATTATTCCAATCAATACTGGCTTAGTTTTATACTTGGAGGATTACTTAACTCACAGAAAGAATTATCTTACTCTTTATTTTTGGGTTTCAGGATTACTAGATAAACCATTTACCGAGCATGGAGCTAAGAAATTTATGAAACGGTTGTCGGATACTACAAAAATTAATTGTCACTTGCATAGATTCCGGCATACTTTTGCTACGAATTACTACAAACAAACTCATGATATTGTTGGTTTAAAACTGTTAATGGGTCACAGTAGTTTAAAAATGACATTACAGTATTTGCGATCACTGCCGGATGAGCATGTAGTCGAACAAATTCGGAAAATTGCGATTGACGAATTCGTATAAAAGAGATATAATATAGATAATAATTAATATAATTTTAGCTTGTTGTTGTTTCTTCCAAAGCCTTAAAAATCAAATTGGAACTGGAATTAAACAGGTCTACCCAAAAACATCTATTTTTATTGAGAAACAAGCATTTTCTTTAATAAAATCAAGGGTTTTGATATAAATAGAGTAGACCTATTTAATGGCATTAATTATAGATGTGTATAACTTGGGAATTGTACGAAATCTTCAATAATGCTAAGCAATTTATGAATTTTCATGAGAAAGACCGGAATAAATTAGGTCCTCCCAAGGAAAAATTATTGTCTCCTTTTTTCAATTAGTTCGATAGATTTTGAAAGAATCACTGCATTCTAATGCAATGATTTTATGTCTATACAAATTCTTTTACAAAAGTTCTGTGACTACTCCAAATATATTAAGGGATACGCAGACCCTACTATTACTCGTTATAAACAAGTTGTTAACTTTTACAGTCATTATGCTAAGATTAGCGAAATCGAAGAAGTGACAGAAGAAAATACTCGCAATTTGTTTTACTTTGGTCGAACTACACTAAATTGGTCTCCAAATACCTTCATCTGCTATCATAAGTCTCTAATGGTGTTCTTTCGCTACTGTATGACAGAAGGACACATTACTGTAAATCCGATTGAGAAAATTGAAGTACCAAAACTTGAAAAAAGACTTCCAAGTAAGTTAACAAAGCAAGATGCAATGAAAATACTTGAAATCGTAGATAACTATCCGTATCAATGCAAATTTCTAAGATTCAGAAATTACGCCATTTTTGCTACATTTATTTTCACCGGCATCCGCAAGAATGAATTATTAAATCTTAAGTTCACCGATGTTGACATTGAGAACTTATCGCTTTTTATCCGGCAGGGAAAGGGGAATAAAGACAGAATTATTCCGATCAATTATCGTTTGGCGGAAACATTACAAAAATATTTGGAGGTGAGAAAGAAAGCTTATAAGACATGTCCAGAATTTTTCACATCATACACCTACGACATGGGATTCACTGAGAGCGGAATTAAAAGATTGGTTGAAAAAATAGTCAAAACTTCGGGAATAAAATTCACCGTTCACAAACTTAGACATACATTTGCAACACTTATGCTTGAGGGCGGATGTGATATTTATTCACTATCAAAAATGATGGGACATAGTGATATCAAGACTACAACAGTTTACTTAGCGGCAAGCGTGCATCATTTAAGAGAGCAGATTTTGAAGCATCCTTTAAATTGATCTTTAATCGGCGCAATATATTCCACTCTTTAGACACTATGCCTTGAATGCCTCTGCTAATTCTTTTTTAGGATAATAAGCCAAGAGACTATAAGGATAGTGTAAATGATTTGCTGAAACTCCGAGACATAGCATACCTTCACAGTCTAAACCCTCATTAGCTTTTTCTAAAATTCCGGCAATCATACTGTTCCTATCTTCTTTGTTTTGAAATAAATTCGGAAAATAAGGGAAGCCAACAATTATAAACTTTCTCCTTTCTGGCCCAGATTGAAGACTTAACCAGTTATATTTATTCTTTGCCTTGCCTGTTGCAACTTTTTCTAACAAATGTTTAAACCTTTTTTCAAAGGTCTCTTGATCTTTGTTTTGGATACTTAATAAAATACAACCTGTTTCAACCCAGTATCCGATTTTCTTTTTTTCAATTACATTCAAGATATCAGACCACCACTTACTAAACTTCATTGCAGGCTTCAGTACAGTCACTCCATCCTGCTTTGCTAAATAGTAGTATTCAAGTTCCCCAAACATCGTATTTAAGTTCATAGGTATATGATCAAACTCTGCTTCCCCAATTGCAAAAGCGTTATTTATATAGAAAGCCAACAAATCAAGTTCATCAGCGTAGTAATCCATATTTTTTTCTATTTGTGATCTTCTCAAAAAATAATGGATTTTCTGTAATTGAGTTTCTAATAGTTCGAAAATTATTTCTAAGTCTCCAAGACTAATTGATGGGACTAACGGATTGGAGGCATCAATAAATCCCGCTTCAATTATTTGTTTTAAATTTGCAGAGATACTTCCTAATTGTTCAAAAGTAATACTTAAAGGTATAAAATATTTTATTTTACTACTATCAATCTCTATTTCTTTGCCACTACCATCGGTAAATTTTGAAATTCCATTTCTTGTTTTTAGATATTCAATAATTCTATTCGCCTGTTGACTTGGCTTTAAAATTAAATCCTCAAAAGTATCGATTAAACGTAGTTCGGCACCTCTTCGTGCTGGAGGATCAACATATCCTGCTTTACATTCAACAACAATGCAGAAATTATCAATTGTTAACAACAAGTCATTTTCATAAATTTGTCCCGTAACATCATCTGTCCACTTGTTATTGGACGATATCAAAGAGTCCGGAAAACCATTCCTAAATAATTTTTCAACTTCCTTTTCCAAATATTTCGCCCTGATTCTTTCATATTTTTCTTTAGTACCTTGACCTATGTTTGTAATCAGACCTTCAATAATTATTGGTATAAAATGAAACAAAATCCCCATTATTCCACAGTAATATTTACCATCTGCTATAGCAACAAAAGGCTGCTTCAAAACCGGATTATCAAGAATGAAATGTTCATACTTTCTATCTTTTAAATCTCCAAACTTAATTGACCAAAGATCAAAAATTGATTGTATTTTTTCTTTGTTGGTTTCATCACCATATAACTTAGCAATCTCATCAACTGTGAAGGTAAATATACTTTCCAATTTTAAATCAGAATGAGCAACCAATGAAGCTTTCAATGTTTCAGGATTTTTACCCATTTGCTCATAAAGCTTTTCCTGTTCTTCTTCTGAGCCTTTTACTGTGTCTGGAAAAGCAGAATGGTAAGCTTCAAAAATCTTTTTATAGTTTTTCTCTTTAAAGAATTGTCTTACTTTATTTAAATGTATATTGAGCTTATTATTCAATTCCTCTCCCATTTTTTCTAAACAATCTATCAAGGTTACAGGATTTAAACCATAGTAATTTTCAAATTCACTCACAAGATTTGATAGAATATCAGAGTAATATCTTTTAATTTGAAAAGGATAAAAAGAATTTCTGACTGCAGCAGTCTGATTCCGGATTGTCTGTATTACGTAATATTTGTGTAACTCATTTTCAGAAATACCGTCGGGAATTGCAAATCCTCTCATTGACATTAGCTCGCTGACTTTTTTCATTACTTTTTCCAATTCACTAGCATCTTCCTGCAAAGGCTTAGCAGTCACATTTCTATCCATTGTCAAAGCAAAAGCTTGTAATAACTCCAAATAATGATGATAGAAATCAAGATGACCGTCCCTAACTTCTGGATTTGTACCTTCTGGGTTTGATAAAAAATAAACCGCACAAAAAGATAATAGATAAAGTGCATCGTACTTCCTAAACCAATCTTGTAACTTCGGAAATTCAATTTGAAAATCAGTTTCAGCCTTAATTCCCATTTCCCTAATAACTTTTCTTCTTTCTTCCATTGGTATCCCATCCATGGGATTGGGTATCTGAAAAAATTTCATCTTTGTAGGAGAATAAGGTTTGTGCTGCTGAGTAAGTTTTTTTCTACCCTTTATCTTTTTTCGCAATTTATTTTTTTTCTTTTTTCTTTTATTTCCCATAAGACTAATAAATTAAGATTTTTTTCTTTGTTAATAAATTCATTTAGAGAAAGATTTGTGGAGCTAAGCGGGCTCGAACCGCTGACCTCTTGCATGCCATGCAAGCACTCTACCAACTGAGCTATAACCCCGAATAGTTTATGAATTGTATTACAATAGCCTTGATTTGTAAAGCTGATAAATCTATTATAATACCTCAAATAGAAAATGGAGGGGAAATCAATGATCTCCTTTTTGTTTTATCATATATTCCCAAGAATAAATCCGGCATTTAAACATTTCAAGATAGCAATACATTAATTAGCTGCTAGAACAATTCATTTGTGGGAGCAGATATTGAATCTTCTGTTCAATCAAGTTAACTAGAGTTTGTGTTTAATTTGCATGTAAATCTTTAATGCAAAGTCTTCATCCATTAAATCCTTATATTCTTCCATTTCATTAAGGATTATTTCACGTTTTTTTATATGCTCAATTTTTAAAGACTTAAAACTGTTATCAGACTCACTTTTTTTTCTAATTTTATTAACCTGTTCTATATATATTTGTAATAAATCACATTCAAAAATTTCATTAAGAAAGATTATTATTTTTCTATCGAACCAAAATGGCAATGTAAAACTATGATAATTTATAGCATCTTGAATGTCGCTTCTAGTATTAGGATTTTCATATAATACTGAATCAATTTCCTTATTTGTAATAACCTTAAAAATGTATTCATCTTCTAAAATCCCTTTACTAAACTGAATAATGGACTCAATGTACTGTTTCCTCTGGAATAAGAGAACTCCATAGCTATATCGGTATGGCCAATAATCAGGATATTTTTTAAAATATTCTTCAGCTTTTAAATGGTCATTTAAAAGTAGATGAACATCACCTAAAAGATTTCCATTCCCTTGATTGTCATTAGGATTAAGACTCAAATTCTTTTCCAATAATTCTAATCCCTTTTGAAACTCGAATGCCAGAACATAAGTAACTCCAAGACCTTGAAGAGTTCTTAAGTAATGACGGTTTTCGAGATAATACCAAGGAATAATTCCGGAAAAACTATTTGGGATTTTGTTTTGACAAAAATCTAATGCTGATTTATAATAGAGTTGAGCTTTGGAAAAATTTCTGCGTTCAACGTAATGCCAGCCAATTTCATTGATCACAGGTATAAAATCTTTATGTTTTTTTAAAATATATCTAAACTTCTGTAAAGCTTTTTCAATATTTGCTGACTGGTAAATATCAATAGCTAAATAATAGGATTCAAAAGTCTTATCAAAAGAATTATTCCAACTAAATCTTCCTTCAGCATTGTTATCAGAATAGCTGAATTCAAAAGTTCCCATTGCAATTATTTTATTTTTTTATATAAGAAATAAAATAAATTTATTTGCAATGATTTGCTATGAAATAATTGTGGAGCTAAGCGGGCTCGAACCGCTGACCTCTTGCATGCCATGCAAGCACTCTACCAACTGAGCTATAACCCCGAATAATTTATGAATTGTAGTACATTATTTTTGATTTGTAAAGCTGATATATATACTAATTTCCCAAATAAAAAATGGAGAACACCTTTAAATAAATGTTCTCCATTTTTTAAATTTAGAAAAAAATTAATTCTTTATAAATCCTGAATTCTTTTTAATCTCTGCTGATTCTGTTTTCTTCTGCATCAATTCTTCCGGCTCAAGATGATTCCAAACTGTTTGTAATGTTTTATCATAGACGATATTTAATTTATCAGACAAAGTATTCCAAACTAATAAATCTGTATTTGGTATTTCTTGTACATAATATTTTCCTGAGCTTTTTAATTTAAATGTCATAGGATCTGTTTTTAATGACTTAACCCAAATTTTCGTATTTGTAAATGGTTCTGTAAATGAAAGGTTCATCGTTGAAGTAACCGATAAATCACCATCATAATAAAAAATGGGTCTTTCCTTTCCTGTAGTCCAATCGAGGTCTGTATCCTGAATTAACGCTGCACCTGTAAATTGAAGATCAATAACCGGCTGGATTAATAAATCAATATCTTTCTTGTCGCTGTAAACTAACTGCTCAGTATTTGAGAATGGACCTTTGAATTTATATCCTCTTGCTGTGAGCATTGCAATAAAATCATTCTCCATATTTTTAGCATAAGTAATAAATGGTTCTTGATTAGATTCTTTAAAGGATTCTACATACATTGGAGAAATTAATCCGAACGTAATGTCATTTGATTCGGAGGTAGTTGAGGGAGGTGTAAAGTGAAAAGTTAATGGTTTTAACTTTGGTGCGGATGAATTTTTTGAAGCTGAACAACCGAAAAATACAATCATCAAAATGATTGAAAAATAATAAATCTTTTTCATTTGGGATTTCCTTTCTAAAGTTTAGTTAATAAAATGAACAAGGGACGCAACCTATAATTACGTCCCCAATTGAGGTCCTGGTAGACCCGAGAGAAAGACATAAAAAAGGCGCGTCCCGTATTAACAGGACGACGCCCTCCGTCATCTTTTTCCTCTCTATTAAAACTACCAGGTTTCAATTGGAAACGAGACGAAAGTCGTCATAAACTTTCGCGATATGTTAATAGTAATATATAACTTTTATCCTAAAAAATAAATATCATTTATTAATACTTATTAGAATTGTTTCATAAAAAAATTATGCATATAAAAAAACCCTCTATGATGAGGGTTTTATGAGTTTTAATAATTCATTGTTTGACATGTCCGCCAACGGTTTTATTAGTGTAGGGGACTTAATAAATGATGTCTTGAATAGTCGATTGACAATGTTTTCAGGCTCTGGATGAAATAAAAATATATATTTAAATTTTTTTAATTCTTCTTCTTGAGCCGCTGTCATTGATTTAGCCAGTAATGAAACAACTTGTTTTATGCCCAATGAAATTATTCTAAGAGCATCAAATACATCTGTAGTTACTACTACAGCTTTAAATTCATTTATCCTGTGAATATTGTAAAGTGGTCTTACAAATCCTTTTGGAAAAAACCAAGAGTTGTCTTCTTTCTTGTAGCCAATATATCCGATATGATTACTCTGCGAATCATAAATCTTAAATGCAATTCTGCCGGCTACAATGCTTCTTTGTTTTACATATCCGGCTTCATATTCTACTACTATTTCAGGATTGATATTGCGTTCAGAAAAATAATCGTCAAGCAAAAGTATTAATTCAGGAATATCCCGCTTCGGTTTATTATCAATTTTTTGTGAAATGAATTGTTGTTTTAATAATAAAGCGGCTTCACGAAGACTTATTTGTTTTTGGTGAGCCAGAAAATTAATAACTGATCCCTTGAGATTATTGTCATTTGGTGTAAAGAAAAGATTTTTCTCGATTGATACTATAAATCCCTCCCCACGAAGTTCATTATTCTTTTTTTGATATGGAATATTAAGCCAGTCTAATAATTCACTGAATTGAATTACTTTACTGATTTCTGCAAAATTTAAAAATTCTTGATTTTTCAAAGTGCTAACTCCTTTCGATTTTTTGCTTTTATTATATCAGATAAAAGCAAAAAGGTCAGCACTCCAATTTTTTAAATTTAAGAGTACTGACCAATTGCTATAACATATAAACCGCAAACAAATACAGAAGTTTATTTCACGACCTAACTCCTGCACAATGTCTAAGCTAATCGAGGTCGTCTCTGCATGCCGCTTACTACGGTTTTCCGCTTTACCTCTTTCGAGATTTCACGACATTCAAATAACAATTAGCTTATACCATTGGACTTGTGCCCTGAGAACAGCAGCGGTTTATTGATTTAGTATAACAGAAATTTTTCATTTAAAATATTTTGTTTACGATCTTTTTATATAATAATGCTAAATAGCCACTAAAAGAAAAATGGTTTTTATAAAAAACACATTTAAGTTATACTGGTTTAAATGGAGATTTAAAAAAAACAGGATATCGACTATCACGATACCCTGTTTAAAAGATTAGAAAAATACATTTTATTATTTAATTAGCATCATCTTCCTCACCTGTTCAAAATCTCCCGCCTTTATCTTGTAATAATAAATTCCGCTTGAAAGATCAGCTCCATTAAAAGAGATCGTATATCTGCCGGCTGTCTTAAAATCGTTTACCAAAGTCTTCATTTCCCTTCCGAGCATGTCAAATATTTTTATAGAAACTAAAACATCTTTTGGTAGATCGAATTTAATGTTTGTAGTAGGATTGAACGGGTTTGGATAATTACCGAAAAGATTAAATTCTTTTGGAATAATAGTTTCTACTTTTATATTATCCTCTTCTTGAATTGCTCCGGTAATTCCAAACGCTTGTACAAAATCAGAAGGAACTGATTCCCAATCATATTTGTCAACAGCTTTTACATAATATCTCACTGGAAAATTAACAGATTGTTCTACTGGTTCTGCTCCACAACCATACTTGTTGATAGTTAAATCTATATAATTTGGTGTACTATCCACCGGAACGTCAACATAATTTAAGAAAATATAATATGAAGGAACAGTATTTAAATTTGGCTCAGTTGCCTTATAAATTATATATCTTTTTGTTCCATTTGATCTTACCATATCAGGTTCTGCGTTATGATTCCAGACAATTTTAGGATGACATTTTGTTGAATTCGGAGGATAAAAAGTCTGCAGTTCAATTCCCATTGGACGGGAAGGAGGAGTTATCAGAAGAATTGAAGAGTCAGTATATCCGCCTTCACCGGCTTTGAAAATTTTAAAAGCTGCAGAACTTGTAGGACCTGAACTTGAATTAGAATATAACCAGATATATATTCCTGTATTTTGATTAGCACTGTCTTTTGTATTTGGACTCGAATAAGGAGAAAAAACTTCATTGTATCCGACATTCCATGGATCCCAACGATCACCGGCAACTTGATAAGAATACCAAAAGTCTTTATCATTTGTATATACTCTGTCTGTACCATAATTCAATGGACTACTATAAGTATGGCTTTTTCCTTCTGAATACCATGGCCCTTGCGTATATGGATCTCCATTTACTGTTCCGGTTACCCATGCGCTCATTCCATCCTTTCCTAAATGATTAAGAGTTGCAGGATTATCCTGATCGTATTTCACATTCGTTTTTACAAAAACCGGATGAATAATAGATTGATTCCATATGGGACTTGAAGTTCCTTGCTGAGTCCAATCCCATAAGCCGTCAGCACATTCTAAATCAATTTCTTTATCATTTCCCGATGGTTCAGAATATCCTCCGTTAACATGATATATATAAACTCCTTTTCCATACTCTTCATTTATATTTTTTAAAAAATTACCTGCAACTGTATCGCCTCCCATTTTTTTATCCCATTCAGATAAATTTCCTCTGTTTGCAAGAAGAAAAAATTGACTGCCGGATTCATTTATTGGTACTTGCAATATTTCTCCCTCTGTTCCGGAAGTTCCGCCTCTGGACATATAATCTGATAAATAATAATTAGAATTGGAATAATTAACAATTTCTTGTTCAATATATCCAAGTTTTACCAATTCCCAGGGACTTATCCCGAATTCACCTCCCAATCCGGCTACCATCTTACAATATTGATGATGACCATGTCCCCATAAATAGTGTCCCATTTCATGTGTAGTTACAGCAAGATAAAACTCTCTGTCTGTAATACTTCCTTTTGGACATACTACTCCGCCGGATCCATTACCTCCGGTATTTCCGTTTATTTTCACTACAGTATTTCCACTTTGATATACAGTATATTCATCGTTACCGTCAGCACCTTCACACGCACCTAACGGAATATATCCCCCGGCAGTAGCATGGAGCAATTTGTTAGGATCATGACGATGCACTTTTAAAAGCATATCAACTCTGCCGTCCGGCTCGAATGAAAAATCTCCTACACTGTTATATGTCCACTGATCAAAAAATGGCCAATCCAAATTAATGCCTGTACCATTGATACCATCATAAGTATCCCGGTTAATTTTCGCTAGCCTTGTTTGAAAATTAGTTGAATAATTTATATACCACTGATAATCATGCGGAAGTATAACTGATACTGCTCTTCCAATCACATGAAATTTTCCTCTCGAATACTCATGCCAGTAATCACTGAAATCATATCCGTTATATGAATCCCACCATGAGGTTAATTCGTTTCTGGTAGTTTTAATAGTCTGATTAGCAAAATTCGGTGCAAATCCAGGTCGCCAATAGTTAACATCCATATTTGTTGTATCCCCTGGCTCATTTTGAAACTGAACATATACTACAAGAACTGGAAAATGATCAGTACCGGTTGGAGCTCCCCCAATATCTGATCTATGTGGTTTATATTTTCCACCTAAAAATATTGATGATGTAGGTGATTGACCGCTAACTAATTCTGTTCCGCAACTATTATCTAAAGGCTGTGAAAAGGAATTATTATAATTTAAAAAGAATAAAGCACTCAAAAACATAAATATTAATTTTTTCATTTTCGTTTTATTTTATGGTTAATAAAAGTTATTTTTGTAAAAATGAAACCCCCCGCCGCAAGCAGCGGGATATCTTATTGTACTAAATTATAAATCTTTCGCCACAAGTGGCGGGAATTAAACCTTAAAGAAAAAATAAAAAGGGCGCAGCAATTCTTAATAAAAGAATTACTTTTAATTAATGAACGTTGCCACGTTTTTTTAAAAGTGAGCTGTCGCCCTATATATTATTTTTTACCATGGTGGAGTATTCATAATTGACCCTCCGGTTTATTTAATTAAAATCATTTTCATAGTTTTGCTAAAGCTCTCTGTGCTTAATTTATAAAAATAAACTCCTGAATTTTGATCCGATATTTCAAAGTCAACATCGTAAGTTCCTGTTTGTAGTCTTTCATTAACCAATGTATATATCTTTCTTCCGAGTATATCAAAAACCTCAAGATTTACATCACTGATATTTTTTATTTCAAATTTTATTTTAGTTTTTGGATTGAAAGGATTTGGATAATTTTGGTACAATTCAAAATCATTTGGGATATCAGAACTTAACTGCTCTATATTTACCATTCCTCCACTTTCCGTAAAGAGAATTTTGCCATTTCCTACAACCCAGACTATAGAATCATTGTATGCGTAAATGCTTCTGAAAAATCCTTGTCCGAATTCCGAACCTTGCTGCTGTACCCAACTCCCACCTCCATCCGTAGTTTTAAATAATGTCCCTGTTGTTCCGCCGCTGTAGCCTGTTTGCTCGTCTGCAAATTCTATACAGTATGCCTCTTCAAAACCATAAGGAACTGCACCAACACTATCCCATGTCAAACCAAAATTAGTTGTCTTAAAAACTATTTCTCCACCTACAAATCCTACACTATCATTTATAAATGATACTTTATTAAAATTATACTGGCTTCCTTTCAATATAACTCTATTTT
>JBATSB010000123.1:0-52526 GCA_049293015.1 Ignavibacteria bacterium | reverse complement strand
GGGTACCCCCAACTTCCATGGCTTGACGGGCGGTGTGTACAAGGCCCGGGAACGTATTCACCGCGCCGTGCTGATGCGCGATTACTAGCAATTCCAGCTTCATGGAGTCGAGTTGCAGACTCCAATCCGAACTGAGACCATTTTTTAGGGATTGGCTCCACCTCGCGGTATTGCAGCCCTTTGTGATGGCCATTGTAGCACGTGTGTGGCCCTAGGCGTAAGGGCCATGCGGACTTGACGTCATCCCCACCTTCCTCACTACTTGCGTAGGCAGTCTCCTTAGAGTGCCCAGCATTATCTGATGGCAACTAAGGACGAGGGTTGCGCTCGTTGCGGGACTTAACCCAACACCTCACGGCACGAGCTGACGACAGCCATGCAGCACCTGTACAGACTCGCCTTGCGGCACTCCGACTTTCATCAGGATTAGTCTGCGTTTCAAGCCTAGGTAAGGTTCTTCGCGTTGCGTCGAATTAAACCACATGCTCCACTGCTTGTGCGGGCCCCCGTCAATTCCTTTGAGTTTCAACCTTGCGATTGTACTTCCCAGGTGGAATACTTAATGCGTTAGCTTGGATACTGATCTTTTAAAAAAGACCAACATCTAGTATTCATCGTTTAGGGTGTGGACTACCAGGGTATCTAATCCTGTTTGCTCCCCACACTTTCGTGCTTTAGCGTCAGTTTTGAGCCAGATAACTGCCTTCGCCATTGGTGTTCTATCTGATATCTACGCATTTCACTGCTACACCAGATATTCCATTATCCTCTCTCAAACTCAAGACTTGCAGTATCAAAGGCAGCACCAAAGTTAAGCTTTGGGATTTCACCTCTGACTTACAAATCCACCTGAGCACCCTTTACACCCAGTAAATCCGGACAACGCTTGCCCCCTACGTATTACCGCGGCTGCTGGCACGTAGTTAGCCGGGGCTTACTCTGAAGGTACAATCAACACAGAAGAACTGTGTATTTTTCCCTTCTTACAGGAGTTTACATACAAAAGTATTTCATCCTCCACGCGGCGTTGCTGCTTCAGGATTTCTCCCATTGAGCAATATTCCTTACTGCTGCCTCCCGTAGGAGTCTGGACCGTGTCTCAGTTCCAGTGTGGCTGATCATCCTCTCAGACCAGCTACTGATCGTAGGCTTGGTGGGCTTTTACTCCGCCAACTACCTAATCAGACGCAGGCTCATCTTCAGGCCCCGAAGGTTTAACAACTGTCTCGATGTCGAGCCGCTGCATTATCTGATATTAGTCCCGCTTTCGCGGAATTATGTCAGTCCCAAAGGCAGATTACCTACGTGTTACTCACCCGTGCGCCACCTCCCTTTCAATATTGCTACCAAAAGTTCAGTTGACTTGCATGTATTAAGCACGCCGCCAGCGTTCGTCCTGAGCCAGGATCAAACTCTCCATTATAATTTTATAACTTTGATTTGATCGTAGCTACAAGGTTATTTAAGGTATCGAAATCTGCACACTAAATTTTATAAAACTATTATTAAAATTTTATTACCTGTGCAAATTTTATGTAAAAGAACATTTAAATTACGAACTACAAATATACGAGATTTCTTTTGATAAGTCAATGAATATTTCTGTACAACATAAAATATTTTTGATTTTTATTTTGAGAAGCCGTTAAAATTTGTGTGTGCAAATATAATAATTATATTCTAAATTAAAAATTGATTTTTGTATACATTTTTATTTTTTTTATAACTTATCTAAATTAATTTTACAATTCGGTTTTCTATGTTATCTCTAAATTCTTCAATAATTTCTTTCCTTTTGAATACGAATTTAAATAAAATGAATTGGAAATTTTTGCAGATTAAACTAGATTTCACATCACCTTATTGTAATAATATACTGTATGTATTCAGACTGCAAGAGAAAATCATCACAAAGGAATCCATTGTTTACAGTATGTTGCAATCAATGATTATAATTTATTTATATGTGTTTGTAAAATTTTGATGGATTAAAATTCCAAGATATTTATTTCATATGTTTTATTCCTTAAATAAAATTGTCTTCACTTTCAAAATACTTTTTACTTATTGAAAATAATATTTCTGACTTTTTTTGTTAATTTTTTAATTGAAAATAAATTATTAATAAGATTTTATGCTGGCTAAATGCACATACTATTTCCAATTGTAATTCATAAAATCAATTAAGGAAATTAGTATTTTATTTAATATAATTACTAAATAAAATATTCTGTACCGATCTCTCAGATTTTCCACGCTGTGAATTTTCAATTGATTTTAGATTCGATAAAAGTTAGTTTATTTACCAATTGCAAATAATTTATTGATGGAAAAAACTAAAAAAAGGTATTATCATCACAAAAGAAAAAAGCCTTTAGAAAAATCCAACAAGCAGGAAAACTCAGAAGATAATTCTGAAAATTACAATACTAAGGTAAATAAGTCTGAGGAAAAAATTCCTCCGCACAGAATATTAAATCCTAATCAGAAAATCTCTGTGGTCATCCCTTTATATAACGAAGAAGATTCATTGCAGGAATTAAGCGATTCTCTTATAAGAACTTTCGATAGTCTTAAATGTAATTATGAAGTAATATTCATTGATGACGGAAGTACAGACAACTCTTTTCAAAAAATAAAAGAAATAAACAGGAAAGACAATAATTTCAAATGCATAAAGTTCAGACGAAATTATGGAAAGTCAGCAGCATTATCAAAAGGTTTTAAAGCTGCTAAAGGTAATATCGTAATTACTATGGATGCAGATCTTCAGGATGATCCGTCTGAAATACCTGAACTTATAAAAGTGCTTAACTCAGGTTACGATCTTGTTTCAGGATGGAAAAAAGTCCGTTACGATCCATTTATAAAAAAGCATACATCTAAAATTTTTAACTATTTCACATCAAAATTATCAGGAGTAAGATTGCATGATTTTAACTGCGGTTTAAAAGCTTACAAAAGAGATGTTGTCAAATCATTAAAAATATATGGAGAAATGCATAGGTATATACCGGCACTTGCTCATCTGTCTGGATTTAAAGTTACTGAGAAGCCTGTAAAACATCATGCTCGAAAATACGGCGTTACAAAATTCGGAGCAAGCAGATTTGTAAATGGATTCCTTGATCTTCTTACAGTTTCATTCACAAACAAATATATGAAAAGACCTCTGCATTTTTTCGGAAGCATGGGTATTTTAATTTCGATGGCAGGTTTCTTTATTTCCCTTTATCTAGTTGTACTGAAATTTCTGGAAGGTATGCCGCTAAGTGACAGACCACTTTTTCTCGTAGGAATTTTTATGATGGTTGTCGGAATACAATTTCTTTCACTTGGATTGATTGCTGAAATGATAACCAAATCAAATATTAGTGATGATGATATTCTGATCGAAGAAACAATCTAATTTTTTTAAATTTTTTTATAAAAACATTTAATGTCAAATTCTGTAATAAGCAATAAAGCTAACATCGGAAATAATTTCAGTATAAAAAATTTTTCTGTCATTGAAGATGATGTTGTAATAGGAAATAATGTAGAGATTGGTTCGAATGTACTAATCGCAAACGGTGCAAGGATTTCCGACAATGTAAAGATCCATCACGGAGCTGTGATCAGCACTGTACCACAGGATCTGAAATTTGAAGGCGAAGTGACTACAATGGAGATTGGTGAAGGGACTGAGATCCGTGAATATGCTACTCTTAACAGAGGTACTAATTATAGTAACAAAACAGTAGTCGGCAGTAACTGTTTTATAATGGCTTATGCTCATGTTGCTCACGACTGTATAATCGGAGACAGAGTTATAATTGCAAACAGCGTTCAGATGGGCGGACACGTTGAGATCGGCGACTGGACAATTATCGGCGGACTAGTTCCGATACATCAGTTCACAAAGATTGGAGCTCATGTAATGATCGGCGGTGGATTCAGAACAGTTAAAGATGTTCCACCTTACATACTTGTGGGAAATTTACCTCTGAGATTTGAAGGTGTAAATATAGTTGGTCTCAGAAGAAGAGGTTTCACAAATGGACAGATTCATAATATCAAAGATGCCTATGATGTAATTTACAAATCCGGTTTCAATGTAAGCGATGCTGTAAAAGAAATAACATCAAAAGGAAATGTTCCCGATGAAGTAAAGTTAATTCTTGATTTTATTGAAAAAAGTGACCGTGGTATTATCAGAGGCTGAGATTGTTTGATAAAAATTATGAAATAAAATGTAAGATACCCGATATTGCAAAATTCAGGAAGATCTTTAAAAATGAAAGTTCTTACCTTTACTCAAAAGAATTACAAACTGATATTTATTATAAAGTAAAAAAAGGAAGACTTAAGCTGAGAATTATAAAAAATGAATATGCCAATCTAATTTTTTATGAAAGATCAGATAAAACAAAAATAAGAACATCTAGTTATATAATATCCCGAACAAATGATTTTAAGCAGCTTGATAATATATTGAGAAGTCAGTTTAAAGTGTTAACAGTAGTTTCAAAAGTGCGGAATATCTATATTAAAGAAAATGTCAGGATACATCTTGACAGATTAAAAAAGCTGGGTGATTTTCTTGAGATCGAAATTATTTACAAGGATATTAAATCGGCTAAAAAACAAATGAAGGAATTGATTGAATTTCTTGAACTGAATAAAAATGAATTTATAAAACATTCTTATTCGGATATGTTAATCAAATAAAATTATGTCTTCACAGAAAAAAGAAACTGAACATCATATTACGACGAAAGTTCTGTTTGCAATGAAACAGAGAAAAGAAAAAATTGCTATGCTTACGGCTTATGATTTTCTTACTGCAAAATTTCTTGACGCAGCAGGGATAGACGTTATACTTGTCGGTGACAGTCTCGGGAATGTCATTCAGGGAAATGAAACTACTTTACCTGTTACACTTGAAGAAATGATCTATCATACCAAGATAGTAAAAAGAGCTGTAAAGAATGCGATTGTAGTTGCTGACATGACCTTCATGAGCTATCAGGTCGGAGTGAAAGAAGCGATCACTAACTGCGGAAGGATGATGAAAGAAACTGCCTGTGATGCAGTAAAAATGGAAGGCGGAGATTATATTGCTGAGACAATAAGACGTGTAGTGGAGATCGGAATTCCTGTAATGGGACATCTCGGTCTTACACCTCAGTCAATTAATAAATTCGGAAGTTATAAAACACGCGGCACTGAAAAAGAAGAAGCCGATAAAATTTATAAAGATTCTCTGCTTCTCGAAAAAGCCGGATGCTTTGCAATTGTACTAGAGAAGATTCCCGCTAAGCTCGGTACAAAAATTTCCAAAGTTTTAAAAATACCTACCATTGGAATTGGAGCCGGACCGTCCTGTGACGGACAGGTGCTTGTAACTCACGACATGCTCGGACTTATTGAAGAGTTCAAACCAAGATTTGTCAGAAGATATGCAAACATGGCTATCGATACTAAAGAAGCTTTTAAAAAATATATCAAAGATGTTAAAGGTGAAAAATTTCCGTCTTTGAAAGAAAGCTACTGATCAATTTTTAATTTTAAATGTTAAATTATAAATTAATATTTCTTTTACATTAATTTTTATATTATTTGATGAGCATCATTCTCTTTGTCTGTAAGAAATTTCCGGACTCTATTCTATAAAAATATATTCCGCTTGAAAGACCTTCTCCACTGAATGTAACTTCGTAATTTCCTGCCGGTTTATTTTCATTTACAAGTTCTGAAATAAACTTACCATTGATATCAAACACTTTCAAACTCACATTTCCACCATGTAAGATCTGATAGCTGATAAATGTAGAAGGATTGAACGGATTTGGATAATTTTGACTAAGATCATACTTTAAAGGTATTTCATTCTCTGAAGTAATTCCAGTTGATATAGAATTATAACCTGCTAATCTAATATCATCTATATAAATACCGTCTGCTGTAACTGACCCGTTTGTTACTAATGAAAATCTGATCTTAAGATTTACACCTCCTGCCAGCTCAGTAATATCAATGATTTCTTTTGTCCAGTTATTTACTGTCTTATTATAAAATTTTTCTGATCTCCATGATGTACCGCCGTCACTTGATATATCCACATAAGCATTATCAAGTGTATCAATAGTATGTTTATACCAGAAGCTGAGAATCACTACCGGATTTGCTGTTATATTTAAAGGCGTTTGCAATGTCATTGTTCTGATACTGGAATTAGAATAAAGTCCTGTAGGACTGTCTGAAAAAGATCTTGATGAAGAATGGGATTGAGAAGTTGTAGTTCCAAATCCTCCTGATACTGTCCATTTTCCAAGTCCGTTTTCTGCACTGTCAAGAAGCAATACATTACCGCTGCCAATTACAATACTAACAGTCTTTGTATAGACCAGATCAGTATTGTTCTGATATATATTTAATTTTGTTCTATATGCAGAAATGACCGGAGCATTTGAAGCCACTGAAAAATCAAACGAGACACTATCCTCTCTGAAGGAATTATAATCTGAGTATATCAAAGGGTTCGTCAGAACAGTTATAATTGGATGCTCGGATACTAATTCTATCCTGACATTAGAAGCATTTTCCAAACCTTTATTTTTTAAATTAACATTCAAAGTTCCTGTTTCACCGGGTAAATAATATTCACTGTTTAGTGCAACTGATTTTGTGCTCACAAATGCTCCGCTGAACATTGCAAAATAAATATTCTGTGTTACGTTTTGTTTTGCAAGCGGCAAGATCCTTGACTGCAGAGGCCAGAAACCGTCATTACCGTTTCCTACTTCGGGAGTCATAGCAAATGCCTTTATATGTCCGCTGTCATGATAGTACCAGTCATCAGTCACTCCTCTTACACCATAGTTAACTGTCTGGTTAGATCTGCCAAGAGTGTAATGATTATCCAGTACCATATCCTGTGAAATATTCTGAAATATAGTTTCATCCGGACTCGGAGCATCCACGTAACCCCATGGTCTGATCAGATAATTACCATAAGTATGATAACTTAAGATTCCTTTGAAGTTTCTGGAGTTTACAAAGTTCATAGCATTTTGTGTTTCAGGTTCAGAGAAAGGCGACTTGCCTCTGTATGTAACTTCGGTAGAGTCTTCCGAAGAGCCCATATTTGAAGAATTCCAGAATTCATAGATTCCATAATTTCTGTTCAGATCCACACCATAGACATTTCCGCCAAACGGCTTTCTATTCTTCCTCCAGAATCCACCTCCGTTAGGATTAGTTGATCTGTTATATTCATATCCATCCGGATTGAAAACAGGTGTAAAATAAATTTCTCTGTTATTTAAAATGTAAGTTGCAATAGGATCGATATTATAATTTTCAAAAAGCCAGTACATAAAATAAATATTCTGTTCCATGCTCATCGGCTCTCTTGCATGGATAAGTGAATGGAACCAGACTTCCGGTCTGCCTGTCGTAGCATTCGGGCTGTTAGAGACACGTACTGTCCACATTTCACGGTTCTCTACAGTCTGACCTATAGTAAATTTTTGAGAGATCAGATTTGGATATTCGATTCTCATTGAATCTAACTTGGAGACGACCTCATTGAAAGTCAGGTAACCTCCCATTGTCCCGTAAATTGAATGACTGACATTATATTCGAGTACAGAAAGTTGTATCGCATCTCTCACTTCCGAAGGAGTCATTTTTTCAATTGTTGAATAATATTCATCCCAGTCTTTAATAAGTATCTGATATGATATTCCTGATTTTTTAAGTAAAAGTATTTCATCTTCTGATAGCCATGTCTCCATTGAGCCGTCATGTAATTCGGCATGATCAAAAATTAATCCTTCCGAATTTATTCTTCCCAAATCAGAATTATTGCTAATGAAAATTTTCACTTTAGAATGTTTCGGTGTATTGTCCTGAATATCTTTTGAATATACATTTGCAAATGCTAACGAAACTATTGTGCATACTGCAAATACAAAAAATAATTTAAAGCAATTTGTTAAATTCATTTTCTTTTTATTTTTAAAAAACATTTATAATTAAAATCAAAAATTTTTTGGAGCAGTATCATTTTTTACAGTTAAAGATTCTTTAATGCGAGCAATGCTGCACCTTTCAATCCGGCTGAGTCATCTGTAACGACATAAACCGGTACTGGTTCAATATAATAACTTAGTCTTCCTTTATTAAGATATGAGCCCGCAAAATTTTCTGTAAATAAAATTTTCAGTATCTTTGGAGGAATACCACCGCAAAGATAAACGCCTCCCGTTGCATTCATACTCAGGACCTTACTTCCGCAAAGCTCCGCCAGACATGATACAAATATCTCCAGAACTTTTTCACAGATAATGCTCCTACCGTTTATTCCTTCTTCTGAGATCTTTGCAGCAATGTCATTGATGCTGCTGTCATTAAAATAATTTTCAAAATCTTTAAACTCATCTTTAGTCAGAAGAAACTCATATATATTCAGTATCCCAATTCCTGAGATTACTCTTTCTATACTAACATGTCCGTACTTAATCTTCAGAAATTTAAGCAGTTCAATTTCTATATCCGTAGTCGGCGCAAAATCTGCATGCCCGCCTTCATTTGATATGACATTATACTTTCCTTCATTGTAAACAAGTATTGCCTGACCAAGACCTGTGCCCGGTGCGATGACCATTTTATTCCCGTCCTTCGCAGCACCTTTACCCTTATAAATTTTTACAAGATATTTTGAATCCATTTCAGGAATTGCTGTTGCCGCAGCTTCAAGATCATTTGCTAATTTAAATACAGGAATATTCAAATTATCTGAAAGATTCTTTTCATCCAGTTCCCATGGAATATTTGTAGATACAACTTTACCATCGATGACAGGTCCCGGGACTCCGATACAAGCGGCGTCTGGTTTCATTTCCGCAGAGTTTAGAAATAGTTTGATTATTTCGATCAGAGAACTGTAAGCATTACTCTCAAATTTCAATGTACTTATAACATTCAGAACACCATTACTGCATCTGTAAACCGCAAGCTCTGTCTTTGTTGCACCGGCATCTCCTGCTAAAATTATTTTTTCCATTCGTATTTAATTTTGTAAAAATTCAGCGGCATCTTTATCCAGGTAATAGAATTTCTCTCCATCTACTGGCTTAATATAATAAGCGGGATACTTTTCATATTCTCCGAATTCATTTAGAATTTGAGAAATTGTTTCAGCTTTATCTTTGCCTGAAACAAGGAAGAAAATATTTTTCGAATCATTTATTACTTTACCTGTAAGCGTAACTCTGTCCTGACCTGTAACAGGGTGTTTTACAGCCGCACAGTATTTATCTGAATCCATCAATTCCAGCATTCCCGGAAATATAGAAGCTGTATGCCCGTCATCTCCGATTCCCAGCAGAATCAGATCAATTGCAGGAAATGCATTTTCAACAGGAAGCTCTTTCATCAATACTTCAGCATATCTGTCTGCTTCTTCAGCAGGATCATTCTCCCCTTTTATTCTGAAAATATTCTCACCAGGTATCAGATCTACATTTGATTCAGATTTCATTCTATCAAATAATATTCTCTTCGCTTCTCCATAATTACTTTCAGTATCATTAGCAGGTACACATCTTTCATCCACCCAAAAAAATCTTAATCTGTCCCAGTCTTTAAATTCTGATCTTTTATATAAAAGTTTTTCAAAAAAAAGTTTTGGCGTATTGCCTCCGGATAATGCGACGTTAACAAATTCTTTTCTTATTAAAAGTTCAGAACATAAAAAAATAAAATCATCTGCAAAATTTACTGCAAGTGATTCTTTGTTTTCAAATATTTTTAAATTCTCTTTAAGTATAATATATAATTTTTAAAAATTGTAATAAAATGTTTAATGGAGTATTATTTTTTATAGCTCACAATAATTATGGTCATTAGCAAGATTCTTGCACGGATACCTCCATTGAAAATCTTTACCGGCGATCAGATCATCTGCACATTCAGGACCCCAGGTGCCTGCAGGATAGCCATAAACTACAATATCCGGATTATTTTTCCAAGCATTCAGTATCGGCTGAATGATTTTCCAGCACGCTTCCACAGCATCTGCTCTGATAAATAATGTAGAATCACCCAGCATACAATCGAGCAATAGTTTTTCATAAGCAGTATTCAGGTCAAGATCGTTCAGATCAGTATAATGAAAATCCATATTCACATTCTGTACTTTAAATTCCGCGCCGGGTACTTTCATAGCAAATTTCAGAAGTAATCCTTCATCCGGTTGTATCCTGATCACGAGCATATTATAAGACTCTGCAATATCACTTTCACTTTTAAAAAGATGGTGCGGTGTAGCTTTGAAATGGATCACAATTTCAGTCACGCGTGTGGGAAGTCTCTTTCCTGTACGGATATAGAACGGGACTCCGCCCCAGCGCCAGTTATCTATAAATAATTTCAATGCAACATATGTCTCTGTCCGTGAATTCTCCTCAACTCCATTTTCTTCCCGGTATCCGTTTACTTTTTCTCCTCTTATCTTAGATCCTATATACTGTCCTTTGATAGCTACTTTGTCCACTTCACTTTCACTGACCGGTCTGACCGACTGAAGTACTTTCAGCGATTCGTCCCGAATGGAATTTGAATCAAAGGTTGAAGGCGGCTCCATTGCTATATATCCGAGAAGCTGTAGAAGATGATTCTGCACCATGTCCCTTAACGCTCCTGAGTTATCATAGTACCCGCCTCTGTTTTCTATGCCAATATTTTCCGATGAAGTGATCTCAATATGATTGATGTAATTCCTGTTCCAGAGCGGCTCGAAAATTCCGTTTGCAAATCTTGTAACGAGAATATTCTGAACCGATTCTTTGCCGAGATAGTGATCGATCCTGTATATCTGTTTTTCTGAAAAATATTTACTAACGATATTATTTAATTTTACTGCAGAATCCAGGTCATGCCCGAATGGTTTTTCGAGAATAATTCTTGTCCATGAATTTTCATTTACTTCTTTATTGAGACCGCACTTTCCTGTAATTGTAACAATTTCAGAAAGTGAATCCGGCGGTACTGCCATGTAGATCAGTCTGTTTCCTCCGGTATTTTTTTCAATTTCGATCTTTTCAATTTCTGACAATAATTTTTTATATGAGTCAGCGTCCTTGTAATCTGCTATAAAATAGTAAAGGTTTTTTTCGAATTTATTCCATATACCTTCATTGAAATTATCTGTACCGTAATGTTCGATCACACCTGCTTTCATATTCTCTCTGAATGATTCATCATTCATTTCCTTTCTTGAAAATCCTGTCACTGAAAAATTTTCCGGCAGCTCATTCTCTGAAAATAAGTGATACATTGACGGGATCAGCATCCTTTCAGTGAGGTCTCCACTTGCTCCGAATATTATCAGAGTAAAAGGATCCGGCATTCTGTTGTTATCGTTGGGTTTGACTGTATATTCTAAACTCAATTTGTAAGTTTTATTAAAAGATGTTTATTAGTAAAAAATAAAATTCCTCTTTTTATTTTTAATATCGTTGTTGGTGTTCCAAAAAGTTTTCATGCAGATTTTGTATTCATGCCGTTGTTGGTGTTCCAAAAAGTTTTCATGAAGATTTTGAATTTTCAATTTCTATTAATAAAACTTTTTGGTCACCAACAACAAAGTAACTTTGTGCATCTTCTCAGGTTGTTGGTGGTCAAAAAATTTGCAACATTATTAAATTCAAATCATATTTATTTATTCGCAAACTTTTTGAAACACCAACAACTGCTCAACTGTTGAAAAAAATATTCCCCTATTTATTTTTTCTGAACCGCATGTCCGCCGAATTCATTTCGTAATGCAGCGAGTATCTTTGCTCCGTAAGACTCATCCTGTCTCGAACGGAATCTTGCAAATAATGAATCAGTAATTACATGAAGAGGCACACTTTTTTCAATGCCATCAAGTACTGTCCATCTGCCTTCACCTGAATCTTCGACATAATCTTTCAACGAACTAAGATCCTTGTCTTCTTTCAAAGCATTTGCC
Organism: Ignavibacteria bacterium; assembly: GCA_049293015.1. GTDB lineage: Bacteria > Bacteroidota > Ignavibacteria > Tepidaquicellales > Tepidaquicellaceae > UBA2330. The sequence continues at coordinate 40,522 of JBATSB010000123.1, read as the reverse complement.
AGCAACTGTAAAAGCCATGACCTCACTACACTTCCCTGATCCCATAATTCAGCAACTCCCTGAAGATCGATATTGTAATCCGACTTATGCATCAGTTCAAATCCCTCTGCATACGCCTGCATCATACCGTATTCAATTCCGTTATGAACCATTTTTACATAATGTCCTGCACCGGCTTTGCCAATATATTTATATCCATTCTCAGGAGCGAGAGTTTTGAAAACAGATTCGCAGTGATCAAATATTTTCTTCTCACCGCCGACCATTACACAATAGCCAAGCTTTAGTCCCCATATTCCGCCGCTTGTACCTGCATCTAAATAATTTATTCCGGCTTTCTCTAGCTCTGCAGATCTTCTGACTGTATCCTTATAATAAGAATTACCACCGTCAATAATAATGTCTTCTTTATTTAGTAATGGAATAAGTTGTTCGATCGTCTTCTGAACTGTGTCTCCTGATGGAATCATCATCCATACAACTTTCGGGGATGGTAGATTTGATACAAGCTCTTCAAGTGAAAATGATGCCTCTGCTCCTTTCTTCTCGATCTCCTTCGTCTTCTCAGGCGATCTGTTATATACTACTATTTCATGATTGTCATTTAGAAGTCTTTCCACCATGAAAGCTCCCATTTTCCCAAGTCCTATAAATCCTATTTTCATTTATACTCCGTAATTATTTTATTTATTTTTTAATGCTTTCCTGAATTGTTTTATAATTTCTTTAAGACCTTTGTTGATATCTTTGCCTGTACTGAATTTTAGAACTCTTCTGTCATGCTTTTGTAAAGATTCAAAATCCCCTTCAGACTGTGCCTGTTTTAAAATACTAAAACTGAAATTCTTTCCGGGTATTTCAATGTCTGTTTTGTCATCACATACTATCTGTATGAACATGCCCTTATCCGGTCCGCCTTTATGAAACTGTCCGGTGGAATGCAAAAACCTCGGTCCGTAACCAACTGTTGTAGCTGACTTAAAGTTTGATCTTAGAATTTCTCTAAGCTCCTGAAGAAGTATATCTGTTTTTTCAGTTCTGTTCAGATATGCCATGATCGCAAAATAATCACCTGCAGTATACTGGTCTGTAAAATATTTCATTACTTCAGAAATTTTAACTTTATCTTTTTTGAATGAAAGCAAATTGAGAGTATCACTTTCTTTACCCGAGTAAAGTTTTATTTTTTTATTTTCTGAAATGGCTGCCTGCTCAGGAAGTTTTTTATTCTCTTCATAATATTTCAGAACTTTAGAAGTATTATCTTTACTCTCTTTTACATTTGGTTCGTCAAATGGATTTATATCCATTGCATATCCCATCACTGCAGTAGCGAATTCCCATAAATAAAAAAGTCCTCCAAGGTCATAGAGTTCATCTATCTCAATATTCAATACCGGATATTTTTTCTTTGCCAAAAATCTTACCCTGTTTTTATTTTTGTTTTTATTTTTATCTTTTTTCAGATAAATGTTTACAAAGAATCTGTCTCTGCTGTACGAATTTGCCTTACCTGTATTTTCTCCTTCTATCGGTAAAATTCCTTTGCCTTCTTTTCCTGTGCTCTCTGCAATAAGCTGTTCCACCCAATATCCAAATGATTTTATTTTATCCGATAATACAAACGTAAGTTTATCAACTCCAAATTCAGATAAATATGCTGTAATCACTCCAGTTGAAAAACCTATATTCTTAAAAAATGAATCTTCGAAACACATGTTCATCACATCCTCTGCTTTTTTCAGAAACCTCTTTACGTCAACTCCAATCAGCGCTGCAGGTACAAGTCCAAAGAATGAAAGTGCTGAATATCTGCCGCCAATGTCAGCGGGATTTACAAATGTTTTTCGGAATCCCAGTTCAGTAGAAAGTGAATCAAGATACGTTCCCGGATCAGTGACTGCAATAAACCTGCTTCCGGCATCTTCAGAAAATATCTCTTCAGTTTTCGCAAAAAAATATCTGAGGAATGAATCAACTTCGATAGTGGATCCGGACTTGCTTGATACTATGAATAATGTTTTTGAAATGTCTATAGAATTTTCGATATCGGTTACAGACTGCGGGTCAGTGCTGTCGAGTACAAATAAATTCAGATAACCTTTTCTTACTCCGAAAGTATCCCTGCAGACTTCGGGACACATACTGCTGCCACCCATTCCCATCACTACTGCATATTCGAATCCGCTCTTTCTGATCTCCGATACAAACGAATCAATCTCATCTGCTTTTTCCTGCATTGTCACAGGCAGAAGCAGCCATCCTAATCTGTTTTTTATTAACTGTTCATATTCTGGAGATTCTTTCCATACTGTAAAATCTTTTTTGAATATTCTTTCCGGAATTTCAGTATTTTCAAAACTTTTTATTTTCTTTTTTATGTCAGACTTATATCTGCCAAAGCTGAAATCATTTTTTGTAATGTTCATATTCTGAATCTGTAAATTACTTTATTTTTTTTAAAATTTATTTTATGTGAAAACATTAAATAGTTCCCGCAGAGTCTCGTGTTCTTCGGACTCTGCGGATACCCAAAACCTGTTCCCGCAGAGTCTCGTGTTCTTCGGACTCTGCGGATAGCCAAAACTTGTTCCCGCAGAGTCTCGTGTTCTTCGGACTCTGCGGATAAATCGGATGTTGAAAATTTATTTTATATGAAAATGCTTTTTAATTTTTTCAATGATCTTATCTTTATCAAAGCCATACTCCTTCATCAATACATCTCCGGGTGCAGACTTTCCGAATTCATCAATCCCAATATTAAGACCATTATCACCTGTATATTTATGCCAGCCAAGTGTTGAGCCTGCTTCAATTGAAACTCGATTTTTTATGCTCTTTGGAACGATCATCTCTTTATATTCATCTGACTGCTTCTCAAATAATTCCCATGAAGGGATGCTGATTACTCTTGAGGAAATATTTTCAGACTCAAGTCCAATCTGAACTTCCATTGCAAGAGAAACTTCAGAACCGGTAGCTAACAATAGTATCTGCGGCTCGCCATTACAATCACTTAAAATATATGCGCCATTTTTTAAATTTTTTGCACTCCCAAATTCTGACTGATCTATAATCGGAAGATTCTGTCTTGTTAAAATAAGTGCCACAGGTCCTGTCTTAATTTCTAATGCAGTCTTCCATGCCTGTGAAGTTTCATTTGCATCAGCAGGTCTGATCACTGTAAGGTTTGGAATTGATCTCAAAGAAATCAACTGCTCTATCGGCTGATGTGTCGTGCCATCCTCTCCCAATGCAATGCTGTCATGAGTAAATACATAGATAGGTCTGATTCCCATAATGGCAGCAAGTCTGATCGGTGCACGCATATATTCAGAAAAAATCAGAAATGTCGCACCGTATGCAATCATCGGAAGAGTAAGTGTAATACCGTTTAAGACCGCTCCCATTGCATGTTCACGGACACCGAAGTGCAGATTCCTTCCGTCATAATTTCCAGGCTGAAAACTTTTATACTTTTTTAAAAATGTATTATTGGAAGGCTCAAGGTCTGCCGAACCGCCGATCATCTGGGGGAAATATTCTGCGATTGCATTCAGAGTCTTACCAGATGCAGATCTTGTCGCCATCATTCCATCATCAGTTGTAAATACAGGAAAAGCTTTTTCCCATCCTTCAATAAATTCACCTTTCAATAATCTGTCGATCTCTTTTGATTCATCAGGAAATTTCTCAGAATATTCTGAATACATTTTTTTCCATTCATTTCTTTTCTCTTTACCTTTTCCACCTTTATCTCTGAAAAATTCTAACACTTCATCCGGCACATAAAAACTTTTATCCGGATCGAAGTCAAGATTTTTCTTTGTTAATTTCAATTCATCCTCACCAAGCGGTGAACCGTGCGATCCTGCTGAGTCTGCTTTATTCGGACTTCCAAATCCAATATGAGTTCTGATTTTTATTAATGAAGGTTTATCTTTTTCCTGTTTAGCTTTATTAACTGCTTCAGAAATTTTATCAGGATCGTTGCCGTCGCTTACTTCAATCACCTGCCAACCGAAAGCTTCAAATCTTTTACCTGTATCTTCTGTAAAAGCAATTTCAGTATTTCCTTCGATGGAAATATGATTGTCATCATAGAGATAGATCATGTTCCCAAGTTTCAGATGACCGGCAAGAGATGCTGCCTCAGATGAAATCCCTTCCATCAGATCACCGTCACTAACGATCGCATAAATATTATAATCAAAAATTTTATATCCGTCTCTGTTATATTTCGCTGAAAGATTTTTCTGTGCGATTGCAAATCCAACTCCATTGGCAAATCCCTGTCCGAGCGGACCGGTGGTAGTTTCGACTCCGCGAGTCAGATGTGATTCGGGATGTCCGGGAGTTTTACTGTCGAGCTGACGGAAATTTTTTATGTCATCCATTGTCAGATCATATCCGGTAAGATAGAGCATACTGTAAAGCAGCATACTTCCGTGACCTGCAGACAGAATAAATCTGTCCCTGCCAAACCAGTCCGGATCGAAAGGATCATAATTCATTACATTTGTCCATAAAGAAAAAGCCATCGCAGCAGCACCCATCGGCATACCCGGATGACCTGAATTGGCTTTCTGTACCGCATCTGCAGAAAGCAGTCGGATGGTGTTAATACATAACTCGTCGGTTTTTGTCATGGGGTTAAAATACTTATTATAAATATAAATTTTAAGAATAAATTACATAAGAATTGCAAATTACAAATTACAAATATCTTCTGTTTGGATTTGCCTCAAAGGCTCGAAGACTCTAAGAAAAAGCATTCTTAGAATATATGAGAAGAAATTCTTAGTATAAAATATATAGATTTGATTTTGCGAGCGAAGCGAAGTAATCTCCGAATATAATGCCAAACTTATCAGCGGAGCATAATCATTTTATTTTGGGATTTGTATTCTTATAAATTATAAATCAGTATAAAATGCAGATTGCTTCACCCGAATGAATTCGGGTTCGCAAAGGCAGGTATTTAAAAAAATCCCGAATAGAAATTTCAAATCTCTGCGGGAAAAATTATATATTAAAAATTTTTAATTCCTAATTTTTAATTCTAAATTACTTAACTAATACCATAGATTTAGTTTTAACAAAGTTGTCTGTTTCTATTTTATAAAAGTAAATTCCGCTTGGAAGATCAGTTCCATTCCAAACTACAGAATGGAAACCAAAATTTAAGTTTTCATTAACAAGTAAAGCTATCTCTTCACCAAGTAAATTATATACTGATAATTTTACAAATCCATTATTTCTAATATTAAATTCTATAGTTGTATTTGGATTAAAAGGATTAGGATAATTTTGATATAAATGGAAATCATCAGGAATGTCTGTTTGAGATAAAGAAATATTCACCAAGCCGCCTGTTGTTTTTAATATTGTTCCATTCAGTCCGACAGCCCAGCCGGTGTCATCCGAAGAAAAATATCCTGATGAAAGCCAATGAGATGCACCACTCTTTTGTGATAACCAATTATCGCCTCCATTTGTGGATTTGAAAATTGTTCCGCCACCGGCTATTATCCAGCCGATTTTTTGAGAAGTAAACTGTATATAATTTAAGGAATTACCAGTTCCCGTATACTGAGAATTCCAGTAGATTCCTCCATTCGTAGTCTTGTAAATTATTCCATTATCAGTCAGAGCCCAGCCATTTTCAGGAGTTGAAAAATATATAAAGTTAATTTCAGTAACGACAGGGAAAGGCTGCTGTATCCAGTTTAATCCTTCGTTGGTAGTTTTAAGAATTACACCTGCTCCTCCTGCAATCCATATATTATTATCATTCGAAAATAAAGAGAGTAAATAAGTTGAAGTCCCGCTGTTCTGAAAAAACCAATTATCACCGCCGTTAGTTGTTTTAACTATATTTCCATTGCTGCCAACTGCGTAACCTGTTTGAGCATTTTTGAATAATACACTATTGAGATTTGATCCTGTAATACCGCTTGATTGAAAACTCCAGTTATTTCCTCCGTTTATTGTTTTCAAAATCTGTCCGTTATAGCCAACCATCCAGCCTGTATTTTCCGAAATAAAAAAGATATCATTTGTTGAGAAATTTTCAGTAAATGTTAGAGTATTCCAGTTGTCTCCACCGTTAGTTGTTTTAAGGACTGTGCTGAATATTCCTGATGCCCATCCGGTATTAGATGAAATGAAGTAAGAACAATGCAAACCGTAAATACTGCCCGTAGTACGCAATGTCCAGTTTACGCCTCCGTCTGTAGTTTTAAATATTCTGCCGTTTTCAGAAACTATACAACCTGATGATTTACTTGAAAAATAAATTGATTCAAAATCATTAATTGTCCCTAAAGAAAGTGAAGTCCAGTTTGTACCACCATTATTGGTACTATAAATGCTTCCATAATTTCCTACAGCCCGGCCGGAGGATTCAGAAACAAAATGAATAGATTTAATATCAGAAATATTACTAAGTTGAGTAAACCAGTTGATTCCTCCGTTTGTAGTTTTGATTATTATGCCTCTTCCCGCAGCCCAGCCGGTTTGTTCATTTATAAAGTCTATAGAATACAGATATTCTTTAGTACCGGTTGTAAGTAAATTCCAATTTGCAGCTCCGTCAGTAGTTTTATAGATTACTCCAAAGCTCCCGCAAACATATCCTGTGGAACCGGATGTAAATTTTATTGAGTAATAATCATGAAATACTACTAAATTTTGAACTGCCCAGGATTCTCCTCCGTCAACTGTTTTCAAAATCTGCCCGAAGTTTGCAGATATCCAGCCCGAGTCCGGAGAAATAAAAAATATCGAATTTAAAAAATTTGAAGTATTGCTAATTTGCAGATTCCAGGATTCACCACCGTCAGTAGTCTTTAGAATTGATCCATTACTTCCAGCAGTCCAACCGGTAGATGCAGATGTGAAATATATTGAGCTCAAAATTCCCTGGAAATTATTATTTTTTATATCCCAGCTAAGTCCTGAATCTGTAGTCTTAAGAATAGTGCCATTGTAACCGGCGGACCATCCGGTGTTATCATTTATAAAAAATACAGTTCTGAGTTGATTGCCTTGTGGTAGTGGATTTTGCCAGAACCAATTGCTCTGGGAAAAAACATTAGAATTAAATAGTAAAACTATGATTGTAATGTATATAGTTTTCATTTGAAAATCCCATTTTTAATTATAATAAAATGAATAAAATGCTATTTTAAAACAATCAATAAATATGTCACTGAAGCTAATTCAAATTACATGGCTTGAAATTCTTAGAGTTTAAAAATTTTATTCAGAAATCAATTCACCGAATTGCATCATAATTGCAAAGCATAAATAAAATCATTTAGCACTTTCCTTCGAGTCTTTGAGTCTTAGAGGCAAAACCTAAACTTTCCTATTTGAAATTCATTTCCAATCTCTTTTTTCCATCAGATAAATAAAATTCCTGTGCACTTCCTCACCAAAATATCTCATATCTACTTCATCCACCTTCACTGCACCGAGTTTTAATATTGCCTTTTGCGATCGGATATTATCCTTCCCTATGTGAAAATAAACTTTATCGACAAATTCAAATGCATGATCAAGCATGAGTTTTTTCATACTCGGATTATATGACTTTCCCCAGCAGTCTCTTGAGATAAAAGTATATCCTACAGACACAGAACTTTCCTCCTTATTATAGTCATAGTATCTCGAACTCCCGATCACTTTCATACTCTTTTTATCTTTCACAAGAAAAGCTCCGCCGGATTCCATCGCCCCTTTAAAAAAATTTCTGAATACTTCTTCTTTATATCTGTCCTTATTCGGATGCTGCTCCCACAGCAGCGGGTCCGCAGCAGCTTTAAATAAATCATCAAAATCATTTTCTTTAAGCGGAAGTAACTCGATCAGATCATTATAAAGATATGGCTGCAGATCAAAGTTATTATTTTTAATATTTTCGGTCATTAGAATTTATTTTATAGTAGGTTAAAAATTTTTATTAATTTAATTTTTTTAAAAACTGAGTTCACTGTAAAAATATTGTTATAATTTTCGTCTGCCACAAAGGCTCAAAGACTCTAAGTTTAATCAAAAGTCTAAAAAAATCTAAGAAATACTCCTTTGAGTCTTGGAGTCTTGGAGGCAATCTTCAAAAACTGAATTTATGACAAACAAAAATGTATGTATATTATCAAAATTTATTTTTAAAATTCATTGGCAAATAAACCTTCATACAAAGACGCATTAAAATTCTGGCTGAAGCTGGGCTTCATCAGCTTCGGCGGTCCGGCAGGGCAGATCGCAATCATGCATGAATATCTTGTCGATAAAAAAAAGTGGATAAGCGAAAGTAAATTTCTGAATGCTCTGAACTATTGCATGCTCCTGCCAGGACCTGAAGCACAGCAACTTGCAGCTTACATAGGCTGGCTTCTGCATGGAATTAAAGGCGGACTAACTGCAGGGATCTTATTCATTCTTCCTTCAATGTTCATACTTCTTGGACTAAGTATTACTTATGTTTCCTATGGGGAAATTCCCTGGGTTTATTCTTTATTCAATGGATTGAAACCCGCAGTAGTCGCTATTGTAATAATTGCTTTGATAAAGATCGCATCGAAATCTCTAAATTCTCCGCTTCATTATATTGTCGCGGCTTCGGCATTTGTCTGTATTTATTTTTTAAATATTTCATTCCCGCTTATAATCCTTGGAGCAATTTTACTTGCACTATTAACTTCAAAAATTTTTCCCGGAATGCTGAAAGCAATTTCTGAAAACCAAAACACAGATACAGATAAATTAAATGAAGATGAATATTATCTGAATAAAAATTCTATAATAAAGGGAATCGAATTTAACACATCAAAATTTTTAAAATTAACATTTGCATTTTTAATCTTATGGATACTTCCCTTTATAATAATTTATACTTCTTCAAATAATTCTGAATTCTGGAAAACTCTCTATCTGTTTTTTACCAAAGCAGCTTTTGTAACATTCGGCGGAGCGTATGCAGTGCTGCCTTATGTGGCACAGTTCAGTGTGGAAAATTTAAAATGGCTGACCGATCTTCAGATGATAGACGGACTTGCACTCGGAGAGACTACACCCGGACCGCTAGTGATGGTTCTTGCTTTCGTTGGATTTATGGCGGGGTATAATCATTTTGACAGTTCTCTATTAATGGGATCGCTTGGTCTGATTGCTACAGTTTACTTTACTTTTCTCCCGTGCTTTTATTTTATATTTGCAGGCGCACCTTTAATAGAGAGGACACAGAAAAACAATAAACTAAAAACTTCGCTGAGTATAGTAACGGCAGCAGTTGTTGGGATAATTCTTAATCTGACAATCTATTTTGGGAAAGCAGTAATTTTTCCAAATGGAGTTTCCGTGCAAAGCTTTGACATTCCATCATTCATCTGGATATTGATCTCATTAATTGCTTTATACAAATACAAAGTTAATGTCATATTATGGATTGTGATAAGTGCTGTTTTTGGATTGGTGTATTATTTCATTGCCGGCTGAAATTTATTGCAAGTGTCCCACCTTTTCAGATCTGAAATCTTTTGCAACCATAAATCAAACATTAATTGAAATTACATTAATGTAAATTTTTATTAATTGCAAAATCATCATTTTAAAACTACTTTGCTTTAATTAAAAATCAATCAAATTTAATATGAAAATCTTTATTATTACTGCATTGGTTTCCCTGTCTTTATTTATCAACAACCCTGTTTTTCCCTATGGATATAATTGCGTTACAACCTCTGACGGTCTAAGAGTAATTGCTGCCGGAAATAATGGAATTATCTCTCGTTCATTTGATTCCGGATTATCATGGAATACGATCTTTGTTTCGGAAGTAAATTTCAAATCCATATCCTCTGCTAATAATAATACATATCTGACAGCAGATAATAATAAAATTTACAGAATATCTACAAATTTCAATTCGTCTGTTACCACTTTTTCTGTAGCCGGAAATTTTCAATTTAATTCGGTTTGTTTTGTATCGGATTCTACAGGATATATCTGCGGTTCGGAAGGATCTGTTTATATAACTACAAATGCCGGTGTAAACTGGACGATGAGAAATACCGGAATCCCTCCTGTTAAACTTAATTCAATTTCATTTAAAGATGTCAATAACGGAGTGGTCGCAGGAGACAGTGGGAATATCTATGTAACTACTAATGGAGGTATAAACTGGTCAAAGCAAAATATTGGAACAGATAAAAATTTACTAAAGACAAAATATTTTAATGATGGAATAATAGTGACCGGTGAATATGGATCTCTATTTAAAAATATCACAGGTTTGTGGCAAGAAATAAACACAAGAACTGTTTCTGACATCACAGGAATTACAGGTTCATCGGTCAGTGAAATTCATATTTGCGGTGGAGGAGGATTCATTAGAAATAATTTAAATAATAATACAGACTTCACAAATTTTGAGCCTAACCCTATGATGGATAACCTGGTGGATATTTCATATTTCCAGTCAAAAGGCTATGCAGTCAGTAGTCTGAATACAGCTTTGATTAAAACAATTAACGAAGGGCATAGTTGGCAGTTTGTTCCGGGTGTTCAGGCAACTTATTCATGGGAAAGAAAATTAAACAAATCTTCTGTTGCAGGTAATACACTTTGCCGTCATCCATCAAATAGAAATACATTTTTTTGCGGAATTGCTGAAGATATATTTGTAAGCAGAAACAATGGAGACAGTTGGGATAGTATTGCAAGTGTTCCGGACGGCGGAATGCATTCCTTTTATGTTAGTCCGTTAGATACAAATGTCTGGATGGCAGCAGTAGAAGGAAATCAGGATAAAGTAATCCGATCGACAAATTACGGTCAAACCTGGACTACTTCTATTACCAGAAATATCAGCACCTATGGTCAACCGCTTGAGCTTGATCAGAATAATCCTTCTGTTTATTATTTTGCTCCTGATGGAGGAGGTTTTTATAAATCTGTTGATGATGGGATAACCTTTGACCTCATCAGTAATTTTCCATTTCAAAGTCCATGTGATATAATTGTAACCTGGAATAATTCACAAATTATTTATGTTGGTGATGGACCTACAAATGGCAGCGGAGCTAAAATTTACAGATCCACTAACGGCGGAATTAACTGGAACATATCGCTTGATATTCTCTCTTCAGAAATTCCTTCAATGAGCAATTCAGTATTTGAAGAAAATATTGTATATGCCACAACTGTTGATAATGAATTTTACAAGACCTCAGATTTTGGAGATACATGGTCTCCAATTTTTACTTTACAATCTGCAAACTGGGCTTCGGCTGTTTGTGAAGAAGATCCAAATTTAATTTTTAATGGTTTGTATTCTGGTCGATGTTATTTTTCTCTCGATAAGGGTTCCAACTGGACATTCTCATCGGGTGCTATTTATGGTGGTTTAGGACTCCTCGCTCCTGCAAAGGATGTAATATTATATTATGAAATTCTTGGAATTAATAAATTAAAAGTAAATTATACCGGAATTGTATCAGTTAATGGTAATGCACAAATCACAAATATTCCTCAGGACTTTTTACTATCACAGAACTATCCAAATCCATTCAACCCGAAGACAGTTATTAGATATAAATGTTCAATGTCTAATGATGTATCATTAAGAGTATTTAATTTATTGGGGAATGAAGTTGCTGAACTTGTCAATGAGAAGCAGAATGCGGGGAGTTATTCGGTAGAGTTTGACGGAAGCAGTTATGCCAGCGGGATTTATTTTTACTCTTTGTATTTAAATGGGAGTTTGTTTGAGACGAAGCGGATGGTTTTGCTGAAATAAATTTAGTCAAATAATTTTAATAATTACATGTTAATAATATTGAAATTGTTTTTAAAAAGCATGGAAATTAATTTATGATCAAACTAATTCGTTTGCCCAGACCTGTTTCAAAAATTTTATAAAGAGAAAATAGTTGAATGTCACATTTGCCATTTTCAATTTTTGAGATATAACTTTTCTTTGTGATTGAAGGAATTCGATTATTTTAATTCTGATAATTTTTCTAAAAGCCATTCTTTATGTCTGAGCCTTAGAATTTGATCAATATTGATATCGGAAATTAATTCCAAAACTCTTTTTTTATTATAATTATCTTTGCAAATTAAAAGCTTTTTCAAATAATTAAAAAATTTCAAATACGAGTCTCTTGTTTCAACTCCAATTAAAGTATTATTATTAATGAAATGATTTGATGAATCGATAAAATAAAAAAGAGTTTCAGTGTTGTTCAGTTCATAATATGCTTTTGCAGAAAGAATTCTTACATGAAGTTTGTCGCGAATATCTATGAACTCTACTTTTGATAAATAATCCAGTGAGCCTGTGAAATTTTTTTTTGCATAACAGATAAAACCCATAGCAAGGGCATTCATCGTTTTCTGATGATTATTTTTAAGCTTTGGTGTATAATTTACAACAAAATTTTCAGCCCAATCTGTCTCACCTAATGAAAGTGCATTTCTAAGTATTTGATGAAATAATGCCTTGTTCAAATTACCGTTTGTATGAATCCCAATATTTTTTTCAAGCCTGAATTTATTTAACTCAAACAATATCCTCAGATATTTATCAATCCCAAGACGCATTTTATGTGCACAATAATTAGCGAGGGAGATAATAGTATTACTCTGTTCATTAAGATCAAATAAAAAATAATTTTCATCAAAAAACTTTTTCATTTCAAAAAAATGTCTCTCATCATTTTCATCCAGCGAACACATAATTTTATTATAATAAAATTTAAAGACTTTAAAATATTGATTGTTAATTTTGCCGGACACCTTTACCAGATTTTTCAGATCAAGACTTTTTACAAGTTCCATTGCATCATTTGTTTCTTTACCGTCATTATACATTATCTTAAAAATATGCAGATCTGAAACCAGTACAGAAAGTTCTGCTATCATTTTAAGTATCAAAAATTCAGTGCTTCCGACCAGACCGGTATAACTCTTATCCTGTCTCCCCTGAAGTACATACCAATATTCTGCTTTGCTGTCTTCTAATAACATCTTATTCTTATAATATTCAATACTTAATTTTGCCGAACTCAGAATTTTACTCATAGATTCAATTTCTTTAAGAAGATGTTTGTCAAGATTTCTTTTTAAAAGTTCTTCAGAGATAAGAAAGAATCTTTCAGATCTGTTTTGTTTCAATGAATTATGAATCAGAAATTCCAATGCAAGTTTTTCCAGTTGAGATACATAGTTCCACATAACCTGTTTGTTAAAATTTTTACCCGGATACAATTTTTTATAAATAAATTCCGCATTTAAGTTTTTATTGTCAAAGTCAGGATAAAATTTTTTGAGTTCTGTAAAAAAAGGAATATAATTTCTTCCATTATTAAAAAAAGGAGATGAAATAAATTTATCAAATGATTTTATTTCATCGCGGGAAAATGATTTTAGTGTCAGTATCAGTTTAGTTTGATTCAAATCTTTCTCTTCTTTAAATTGCAATAATTATACAAAATTAATTAATTTCTGATTATAAGATACTGCAATAATATAAAACACTGATTAGTATCGCAATAAACTTTCTTTGATTAAATATAGCCTGCATGCATATTTTTGTAATGTGCACAATTCAACATTTATCAATAATTATAAAGTCATGAAGGTAAATAAAACTAATTCAGAGCTAAAAACTTCGAGAGGGTACAGATTAAAGAACTCTACACATATGCTAATTGAGAGAATACAAAAAATAATTATCTGTAGTAAAGATTCTGTTATCAGTAATTCAGTCAGATTATATTATGAAAAATTAATTTTAGATATAAATAAGTCGAATCAAATTATAAAGTTATCAAAAAAAATAAAAACCATTAAAAAAATAAAACCAAATCAAAAATGAAAACATTAATCTTTCTTTTTATGCTGTTTAGCTGCAATTGCTTTTCGCAGACTATTTTAACAAGTGCAATAAACCCGACAGCCGGGGACGTCGATAACTATAAGATCTGTGATACTACAAATGTATCAGAAGGTAATTCAGGTTCAAATCAGAACTGGAATTTTTCAGGAATTTCATTTATCGACAGTACGTCAGTTACATTTGTAAATTCGGGATCGACACCATATGGATCACAGCTACCGGGCTCTAATATTGCTTCTACAAATGATAATTTAAATTATAATTATTTTACAACTTCTGAATCTAATCTAAAAATAAATGGATACGGAGGTCCTGATGGAGTAATCATAAACAGTGATGAGCAGATGTTTATGCAGTATCCGTTTACTTTTAATAGCACTTTCACTGATAATTTTTCATCAGATTATACTTTAAGCGGTACTCAGGTATTCAGGACCGGAACTACAACAGTCAGCGGAGATGCCTGGGGTACAATAGTTCTTCCGTCAGGTACTTTTACAAATGCATTGAGGATCAAATATGTAATATTAACAAAAGATTCATCTTTCATTGGAACACCGTTTGTCACATTGATTACAACGAACTCTTATGTATGGCTTATCCCGGGGAAAAAATTTCCTGTATTTGAAATTGTTTATTCTACTATTTCCATAAACGGAATGGTTTTCGGAAACAATAAAACAGTAAATTATAATCGAGATCCTGTTTCAGGTGTTTCGATTATTTCATCTGAGATACCAGAAGATTTTAATTTATCACAAAATTTCCCGAATCCATTTAATCCAAAGACAGTTATCAAATACGAGTTACGAGTTACGGATAATATTAAACTTAAAGTATTTGATGTATTAGGGAATGAAGTCGCTGAGTTGGTCAATGAGAAACAGAATGCTGGAAGTTATTCCGTTGATTTTGAAGGAAGCGGATTTTCGAGCGGTGTTTATTTTTACTCTTTATATATAAATGGAAGTTTGCTTGATACAAAGCGGATGATGCTGATAAAATAAATTATCAATTAAAAATTAGGAATTAAGAATTTTTAAAATATAAATTTTCCCGCAGAGATCGATAATTTCACTGCGGGATTTTTTTTTAAACAATTTGATTAATATAAATTTATAATTTTAAAGATCAAGCTCCTCCCCTTTTTTTCAAAGGGGAGGCCGGGAGGGGTTTGCTGATAGCGACAATAATTCGCCCTTAACTTAATTGCATTGCCAAGCAAGGCTGTCTCAAGACTGCTTTTTACCACTAAGACACTAAGGCACGAAGAAAAAAATTTTCCTGACGCTATAAGTAAATCACTTATTGCGTCCGGTCATTTATCTGATGCTATATTTAAATCACATATTGCGTCCGGTAATTTACATAACGCTATAAGTAAATCACTTATTGCTTCAGGTGATTTACATGACGCTATAAGTAAATCACTTATTGCTTCAGGTGATTTACTCAACCCTATATGTAAATCACTTATTGCTTCAGGTGATTTACATGACGCTATAAGTAAATCACTTATTGCTTCGGGTGATTTACATGACGCTATAAGTAAATCACTTATTGCTTCAGGTGATTTACATGACGCATTGTGAGAATTAAATATTGCTTTCCAAAAATTAAAAAATGAATGTTTCTTTTTTAAAAGCCCGTTAAAAAAATTAATACATGCGTTTATTAAATTAAATATCGGGTTATTGAAAAATAATAATGTGATTACGGCAAAGAAATGAAGGATGCAAATTTCTACTATAGAATTGAATCGATTTTGAACAAATTATAAAATTATTTCAGAAGAAGCATTTTCCTGCTCTGCTTAAAATCTTCAGTCTTCATAACAATAAAAAATATCCCGCTTGCATTATTCACAGATGATGATTGAAAATTGTATCTATAATTTCCAGCATCTAATTCCGAATCAACTAACTTAAAAACTTCCCTTCCGAGAATATCATAAATTTTTAAATTCACATGATCCTTTTTAGGAATTGAGAATTTTATGACTGTCGAAGAATTGAAAGGATTTGGATAATTCTGATCGAGTGAATATTCATTTGGTATAATATCATTTTCATTTTGAATTCCGACAGGTACATTCTCAAATAAATTATCATAATACTGCTGAGCAATAGCCGAAGCTTCTTTTAATTTTGTCACACTGTTCAGATAATTACTTCCCTGAGCGATCACCTGCGCAACTATAATATGCTGCGTGTCACCCGGGTTTACATTTACCGGACCTGTTGTAGTAAAGGTTCTGCGGTAAGTTCCAAATGACTGATCCATATACCAGCCGGTTCCTGTCTCAGGATCTCCTGAATAGAAAAATTTTGTAGTGTCTCCCTGCGGAGTTATGATCGGTCCGTTATTTCTAAACATTAATCCGTTCATACATTGATATGATTCGCGGAAATTGGAAGGACCGTCATCCCAGAAATGATTAAAGGAAGTCATCCCTTTGGTTTTGAATCCTCTTTTCAAATATCTGTTCTTTCCGGAATAAAGACTAAGCGTATCGTCATAATCACCTGTGTAATAATTTGCACCGCGGATAATTTTGAATCCGACTGCCGGGGGATAATCACCATAAACAGGAACATTCTCTCTTGCAGCATAAGAATATCCCAGATTCAGATTAGTGTCACATCCGATTTTTCCACCATCAAAATTTCCATCATCATCTGTATAAAAAGTGACAAATGCATTGTTCCAGATATTCTGACCTCTGTTTATTATTTGAAAATGTGAATACAAAATATTCTTAAGATCTTCCCTCGAATCAAAACTATAGTTTATTAATTTTACATCAGCATACAAAGGTTTAGTATTTCCGCAAATATAAAAATGTGATTCGGGATACGAGTCTGTCATCCTCAGAAACATTGTCTGATTCCCGTAATCCATAGGCTCGTAAAATCCAGTTAAGTAATTTAAATATACAGGAGCACCCTGATCGGAATTCTGCAGAAAAGAATTAGGCCACTTTGCTCTATCCAGATCATTGACACCGCTTGTAAGTTTGTAAATACGGTATGCCGGATCGTCTTTGCCTTCAGGTCTGTGGTTGTCATTTGTATAGCCCGGCAAATATTCTGCATAATATTCGGAACATGTGACTAATGTGTCTCCATTTATAACAGCTCCGAGAAACAATCCCGAAATATATCTGGCAAATTTATTAGAATTCTTCGGCCATTCAAATCCTGACCAGTGATTTATACTTTGGCTGTTAAAACTTCCTGTCTGTTGAAACCATGTGGAAATATTATTGCCGTCCATTTTTAAAGGGTAATGAACTCTGTTATATGTTGTCAGTATTTTTCCAAAATTACCTGCAGTATATCCTGTTGATTTATCTGTCATATAGATTGAATTAATATCTGTAGTCAAAGGCATTTGAAATCTTTCCCAGTCTGAATCTGAATAAACACTGCGGATCAGTGTACCGGCATTTCCTACACAGTATTTTATGTTTACAGGTCCTGCTCTTATCACAAAAATATCTTTGAGATGCTCTGTGACTCCGCTGTTCAGTGTAGTTACGGAATTATCTTTAACTTTTAATAACGTACCTGAATTTCCACAAACATAATATCCTCCTGACGGATCTTTTGTAATTGATAAAAGTCTTTCAGTAGTATTTGACGGAATCTGTGTCCATTCTCCAGCCGGTCCCCATTTTAAAATTAATCCATTATCTCCAACTATATATTCACCGGATTTACTGTTCAGTTGATTTTGAACAGGTGTAACAATGCTGATCCAGTTCAGTCCGCCGTTAGTTGATCTTAAAAATGTTCCATAATCTCCGACAATAAATGCCTGACTGCCGTCATAGCTTATATCCCGAAAACTTTGAGTAACTGAATGATATGTGGTCTGCCATGAGTTTCCCTGATTTGTTGATGTTACAATTCTACCATTATCTCCAACTGCAATAATTTTATTCTGAATAGAAATAATTGAATAATGATTTACATAGTTTGATGTAAACAAACTCATCCACGTATTTCCTTTATCAGTAGTTTTTAAAATATATGGCAAATTACCGCAGGCATATCCGGTATATGAATCTGTAAAGATAATTGAATTCAAATTATCTGAAACTCCTGAATATTGATTCTGCCAGACATACTGGGAATATGAATTAGTTACAAAAGTCAGAAAGATAATTATGTAAAAAAAATATTTCATTTTTATTTTTAATATTACTTAACAAAAATATTGTATTTGAAATCTTTCAGCCACCAAAACAGCGAAATTGAATGGTACTGCTGAATTGATTTTCCAACCCCACCCTGCCCTCCCCGCAAGCGGTGAGGGTTCTTGTGTTTCATTTGCGAAACAGAGGTGAAAAGTAAAATCGAATTCAATTTCTTTAAAGCCCCCTCACCGCCCGCGGGGAAGGGGTTTGGGGGTGGGGTTGCGAAAATAATTTATAAAATAAATGTATATTCAAGCTCAGAATTTATTTCAGTAAAATCATTTTCCTGCTCTGCTGAAATTCAACAGTCTTCATCACAATAAAAAATATCCCGCTAGCATTATTTACTGAAGATGATTGAAAATTATATTTATAATTTCCTGCATCTAATTCCGAATCAACTAGCTTATAAACTTCCCTTCCGAGAATATCGTAAATTTTTAAATTCACATGATTCTTTTTAGGTAAGGAAAATTTAATGACAGTGGAAGAGTTAAATGGATTTGGATAATTCTGATCGAGTGAATATTCATTTGGTATAATATCATTTTCATTTTGAATTCCGACTGGAACATTCTCAAATAAATTATCATAATACTGCTGCGCAATTTCTGAAGCTTCTTTTAATTTTGTCACACTGTTCAGATAATTACTTCCCTGAGCGATCACCTGCGCGACTACAATATGCTGCGTATCTCCCGGGTTTACATTTACCGGACCGGTTGTTGTAATTGTACTGCGGTATCCAGCTTCGAGAGGATGCATATTCCAGCCTGTTGCAGATTCCGGATCTCCTGAATAATAAAATCTTGTGATCTCTCCCTGAGGATTTCTGATAGGTCCAAAGTAATGATATCTAAGTCCGCTCATAGATCTGTAAGTATCATTTGGATCACCCGGACCGTCATCCTGAAAATGATTATAAGAATACATTCCTTTTGCTTTATATCCGGTTTTACTGTATTTATTTCTGCCGGTATATAATTTTAAAGTGTCTTCCTGATCTCCAGTATATTCATTTGCACCTCTGATAAATTTAAATCCAACAGCAGGAGGATTACTTCCATACACCGGATTATTATTATTCCAACTATAAGAATATCCTACATCCAATAATGTATCACATCCGACTTTTCCTACATATTCGCTAGCATCATCATTTGTATAAAAAGCAAAATAAGTATTTTCCCATAAATCAGGACTTCTGTTTATAATTTCATAATGCGAATACAAAACATTTTTCAGATCTTCTCTTGAATCAAAACTATAATTGATAAGTTTTATGTCTGCCATTAGTGGAAGTGAAGCACCGCATTGATTAGTATGAGGTTCGGGATATGAGTCAGTCATTCTCATAAACATTGTCTGATTCCCATAGTCCACCGGTTCATAAAGTCCTGTCGATCCGTTTAATATTACAGGTGCTCCCTGATCGGAATTCTGCAGTAGAGAATTCGGCCATTTTACTCTGTCAATATCATTGATTCCGTGAGTAAGTTTATAAATCCTGTAAGCAGCATCATCTTTTCCTTCAGGTCTGAAATCATTTTTAGTATAACCGGGTAGAAATTCTGTATGAGTATAATTACAATCAACTAAAGTATCGTTATTTACAACTGCGCCAATTACTAAACCTGATAAATATCTCGAATACATATTTGAATTTTTTGGCCATTCAAATCCGTCTTGTCCGTTATTCTTTCTATTAAATACTCCTGTCTGTTGATACCAGGTTGAGATATTATTGCCATTAATTTCTATTCCAAAAAAATCTCTGTTACTTGTTTTAAGAATTTGACCTGAATTTCCGGCTATACATCCTGTATATTTATCTATCATAAAAATAGAATTGATATTATTAGATACAGACAGAGAGATCTGCTCCCACAAAGAGTCTGCATACCAACTTCTAATTAATGTTCCTGAATTTCCGACGCAATATTTAAAAGAAAAATTTCCTGACTTTACAAGAAAAATATCTTTCAGATCTTCAGTAACAACTGTGTTTAGTCTTGTTACAATATTATCAGTGACTTTTAAAATTGTCCCTGAAGTTCCGCAGATATAAATCCCGCGGCTGTGATCCTGTATTACTGACAAAAGATTTTCAGAAGTATTGGCTGGAATTTGTGTCCACACTCCAACTGGTCCCTGTCTCATCAGAAGTCCATTATCCCCGCAAATAAAGTCAGCTACTTTGCTGTTAATATTTCCTGAAGTTGGAGGAACAATATTTATCCAGTTTAATCCGCCATTTGTAGATTTAAGAAACGTTCCGTTGTCACCGACACAAAAAGTCTGACTCCCGTCCCAGCTCAGATCATTTAGATTTTCAAAAATATTATTAACAGTATATTGCCAGGTATTTCCCTGATCTCTTGAAATTGTTATTACTCCATTGTTACCAACAGCGCAAAGAACATTTAAACTTTGATGAAATAAAATTGAATTCATGTTTGAATTATAAACAGTATTCAGTCTCGTCCATGTATCACCTTTGTTTGTAGTTTTTATAATCACTCCAGAGTTACAGCATGCAAATCCGGTAGTCGAATTTATGAATGTAATGGAATTCAAATTTTCTGTGGTGTTTGTGATTTTAGTATTCCAGACATACTGGGAATGTGATTCGGCAAAGATTACCAATGTTAATAATATTATAAAAAGAAATTTCATTTTATTATTTTTGATCAAAGTTAGGATTAATTTAACTATAAATCAAAGAATTCTTTTTGAGTTTGTAGGTTTGCTAATTGAGAATTTTTGGTAAGTTTCTTATGAAATAGTTGAATTCTGAGCCGAATAGTAAGTTTTTCTTCGGAACGAATTCGTCATTTGTGGGGAAGTAGAAGTCTGATTTATGAAGATTAAGTGATTTTTAGTTTATTAAATATTATAAATTTAAACTCATTTTGTTTATATTTAAACTTTAAAAAATCAAACAATAAAAACATGAGAACATTATTAAAAGCAACTTTTGATACAGATTTAGGAAATGCAGCGATTAAAGACGGGTCTTTAGGGAAAATTATAGAAAGTCTTATGGAAAAGATTAAACCCGAAGCAGCTTATTTTACTGCTACCGAAGGATGCCGATCATGCATTATAGTATTTGATATGAAAGATTCATCTGACATTCCGGCAATTGCTGAACCTTTGTTTATGAAACTTAATGCCGAAGTCGAATTCAGTCCAGTGATGAATGTTGATGACCTGAAAAAAGGACTTGGTGCTTTAAAAAGTTAAAAATATTTTTTTGCAGTTCACCAAAAAGCTGAGATCAATGGCATGACCGACTAGTGGCTTTGTTGTTGGAGACCAAAAAAGTTTGAGTTACTTCCAAGTTTATTTTACACATTAAATTATTCAAACTTTTTTGGAACTCCAACAACGGCGAAAAACTAAATGCCGAAGTCGAATTCAGCCCTGTGATGAATGTTGATGATCTGAGAAAAGGACTTGGAGCTTTGAAAAGTTAAATGATATTTAAGTCACTGCTGCTGCTCCTGAAAGTTTGACAAATCTTAGGCTTTGTTGTTGGAGACTAAAAAAAGTTTGAGTTACTTACTGATTTATTCTGCACATAAAATTTTTCAAACTTTTTAGGAACTCCAACAACGTCGATTGTACTATTTGTAATTTGTAATTTGTAATTTGTAATTTGCAATTAACTAAACACCGTCTTAAAAAAACCTTTATCCTGTTTCTTTGATTTCTTATCTGAAGATTTTCTGTTCTTAGAATTATTATCATCGCTATCATCATCCTTAAACTTCGAAGCACGCGGCTTGAAATTTTCCGAACGGCTTAAATCATTCAGTATCTTTTTCTCATCTGAATTTATTTTCTTTGGAATGTGAACATTTATTCTGATGATCTGATCACCTCTTCCGTATCCGTTAAGTGTTTTAATTCCCTTACCTTTCATTCTGAGAAAACTTCCTGATTGTGTGCCCGGATCTACTGTCAGCTTCACTTTACCGTTCAATGTCGGTACTACAAGATCAGCTCCTATTACTGCATCTACTATACTTATTTCCAGATCATAATAAATATCATCTTCATCTCTTACAAAATATTTATGCTCTTCTTCTTCTATAAATACAAGCAGATCACCATTCTGACCACCTCTCTTGCCTGCATTTCCCTGACCTCTTAGCGGAATATAATTTCCTTCCTGCACTCCAGCAGGTACGTCGAGTTTTATTTTTGCTTCTTCCTTTTTCAATCCTTCACCGTGACAATCACTGCATTTCTCCTTAATTATCCTGCCTTCGCCGCTGCAATAAGTACACATGCTGACGTTGACCACCTGTCCGAAAATGGATCTTGAAATATGTCTTACTTCGCCTGAACCGTTACAGTGCGAGCAGCTTGTAAATCCTTTTTCATCTTTCGCACCTGTTCCGTTACAGGTAGTACATGTTTTTAATTTTTTCAGACTAACGGTTTTTTCTACACCGTCTGCAATTTCTTCAAGAGTCAGCTTCAGAGTTATCTTCAGATCGCTGCCTCTGTTATTATTTTGCCTTCTTGAACTTCCGCCTCCGCCGCCAAAGAATTCTTCAAAAATACTTCCGCCGCTGCCGCCGCTTCTTCCTCCGAATATATCTCCAAACTGCGAGAATATATCGTTGATATCACTGAATCCCTGACCTCCTCCGCCGTTTACACCCTGATGTCCGAACTGATCATAGCGCTGGCGTTTTCCTGTATTTGAAAGAATCTCATATGCTTCAGCAAGTTCTTTGAATTTTTCCTCAGCTTCATTGTCATTCGGATTTTTGTCCGGATGATATTTCATAGCAAGCTTTCTGTAAGAAGTTTTTATTTCATCAGTCGTTGATGTCCTGCTGACTGATAATATTTCGTAATAATCTCTTTTTGTCATTTTAGTTTTATTCCTTTTTTAATTTGGTTCACTTGATACAATAACTTTTTCGTGTCTTATCACTTTGTCTTTTAACTTATAACCTTTCTCAATTACTTCTAATACAGTATTCGGCTTTACGTCATCTCTGGGAACCTGCATCATAGCGGAATTCAGATCCACATCAAATTCATTTCCAACAGAATTAATCTCTTTCAATCCTTCTCTTTCAAGCACTCCTTTAAATTTATCATAAATTAATGCCGTTCCTTTTTTCAAAGTATCAAAGTCTTTTGTCTCACCTTTATTAACCGAATCCATTGACCTGCCGAGATCATCGTACACCGGCAAAAGTTCTTTGATCAGATTCTCAGATGCGTATTTGATATAGTTAGAAATTTCAGTATCAGTTCTTCTTTTGTAATTTTCAAATTCAGCTGCTTTTCTTAAAAGAGTATCTTTCAGTCTGCCAATTTCCTGCTCATGCGAAATTTCATCTACAGAAATCTCTTCTTTTTCTGCGTCAGTATCTTCTATATCAGTATCAGTTTCTTCATTATGGTTCATATTATCTTCGTCATTTATTTTTATATTATGTTTTTTTTTATTACTCATTACATTTTCCTTTCTTTACTTTTATACTTTAACTAATTAGAAAATTCATTTATTAATTTTGAAGTGTACTCAAGCAGTGATATCATTTTTGCATAGTCCATTCTCTTTGGACCAATCACTCCAATATTTCCTTTTACATCTCCCAGGTTATATGAAGTCGTGATCACGCTGTAGTTCTTTAGCTTTGCATCTTTATTCTCGCCGCCAATTGAGATCTGAACTTTATTCTCAAGAGACTTATCATTATCAAAAATGTGAATGACAAGATTTTTATCCTCAGCCAGTTTGATTATATCTGTAAAATTTTTCGGATTTTCAAATTCAGGCTGCAGTATCAGATCACCTGTTCCGCCAATGTATATTTTATTTCCGCTTTCCTCATCTGCATAAAGCTTTTCAAACGAATCCATAAAAGACTGAATCAGCTCAGGCTCTTTGTGTCTGTAATCACCGATCCTTTCAGCATAGGTCTCTCTGATAAGCTCAAGTGTCAGACCTGATAATTTTTCATTTATAAAAGAAGATAGTTTCTCAAGTTTAATTTTCGGAATCTCACTTGTGATCTCCATTATTACTGTTTTAATAATACCTGATTTTATTTTTAAAACAACCAGTAATTTATTTGAAGCTACATTTACAAATTCAAGTTTTTCAAATATTCCCTTAGCAATTTTGGGCTGGGAAACTACTGTCAGCAAATGAGATATTTTACCTAACAGCTTTGATGTTTCGATAAATATCTCCTGATTTTCCAGTATGTTCAGATTTTTATCATTAAAAAATCCTTTAAAAAGAAATTCTTCTTTTTCTGATATACTTCCCTGTCCCATAAGAGAATTCACATAATACCGGTAACCCTTATCAGTCGGGATCCTGCCCGCAGAGGTATGTGGAGTATCGAGCAATTCCATTTCCTCAAGGTCGCTCATTACATTCCGGATAGTAGCTGAAGACAAATTCAGATCAGTTTTTTTCGAAACGCTTCTCGAACCGATAGGCGCTGCACTGCTGATAAAATTATCTACAACATATCTTAATACTTCTTTTTCTCTATCTGTTAAAGTGATCATTTTTTATTTGAACGAACAAAGTACTTATTTTAACTTTTTTTAAAAATTCATTTTTTTACTTCTTTTGAATTTTGGAAAGATTCCTGATCGTCAGTTCAAGGTCTTCATCTAAGAAATGTCTTGCCTGATGTCTGGATCTTTTGACCTCTTCCATATCGATATCTGCATATATTATATCTTCTTCGAATAATTTTGCTGCCACAAGTACATTCCCGAAAGGGTCTATAATCTCACTGCCTCCCCAAAAGTTCACTCCGTCTTCATATCCGACCCTGTTTGAAAAAAGGAAATAACTCGAAAGCATTCTTGCAAATGTCCTGTGATGCTCTGAATTTATCTCGTAATTTTTAAATCCTTCGTGATCTGCTGCAAGTCTCGTTGGTGATGCGGCTATCCCGATCAGTATTTTTGCTTCGTCATATGCCAGAGTATAAGGAAGGGTCATGTGCCACATATCTTCGCATACGAGTAACCCAAGCTTTCCGAATTTTGTTTCATGTGCCTTACATTCCTTTCCTCTTGAGAAATATCTGAACTCTTCAAATAATCCGTATGTCGGCGGATAGACTTTTCTGTGTGAAAATTTAATTTCTCCGTCAGAAATAAATATACCGGTATTGTAGATTCCAAAATCATCACCTTCCTCTGCAAGACCGCAGATGATCGAGATCTTCTTACTTTTTTTCTTTAGTTCATCTAATAATTTAGTCTCTTTCAGATTTAATGAGATCACAAAATTCAGATCCTTTAATGAATATCCCGTTAATGAAAGTTCAGGAAAGACTATTAAATCCGCTTTATTTTTTATCGCTTTATCACAAAAATCCAGATGATGACTTATATTTTTTTTCAGATCTCCCAGTACGGAAGTCGTCTGTGCTACAGCTGCTTTCATTTTGTTAGTTTATATAATAAAATTCTTACTGCTCCTGATATTGCCAAACCTGCCTTCAGAAGATTAAATAATATAATGTTGTTATGATATTTTTTAAAATATTCAGCACAATCTTTATTCCATGTTCTTATCATCTTTACTCTGTCTTTATAAATGCTTACTCCTTTTATATGAATGACTTCCGCATCAGGATAAAATATAATACTCTTTCCTGAATCATAAATTTTTTTACAAATATCTACATCGTTAAAGAACATTTTATACCGCTCATCAAAATTATCTATATTCTCAAGTACACCTTTTTTAATCATCAGTGCCGCTGCCATCGGTTGTTCTACTTTACACTCAGTATCATAGTCAAAATAATTCATCTTCCATCTACTGAACATTTTACTTTTGGGAAATAATTTTGACAGCAAAGTCATTTCAAAAAACATATCCGAATATTCGGGGAAAGTCCTGCATGACTTTTGTATGCTGCCGTCTTCATTCAAAAGCTTCGGAGCAACTGCACCAATGCTTACTTCAGAATTCAGTTTATCTGCCATTTTCCCGATTGCGTTATTTACAATTTCCGTGTCAGGATTCAATAAGAGAATGTTATCTCCGGTTGAAATTTCAATACCCTGATTACATGCTTTTGTAAATCCCAAGTTCTCCTTATTATAGATCAAAATTATTTTATCATGAAATTCCTTTTTTATTTGCTCAAGTTTTTCCTTGGTATCATCTGATGAATTATTATCGACTACAATTAACTCAATCTCAGAGTCACTTTTATTTTGGTTATTGATGATTGAATAAATACAGCTGATGATCTCGTCCAAGCTGTTCCATGTTACTATTATTACAGATATGACCGACACTTTAATTTTATCAGGCATTACTTGAAGATGGTAATGCTTTCGAAATAAAACTATTCAAGTCCTGAAATTCATCATTTGGAATATTTTTTTTAAGTGAATCCTTTTCTTTATCCCAGAAATTTTTTAATCCCTGCATATCACCTTTAGAATAATAATTCACAAATATCTCAGCCGCTTCCCTGTAAAGAGGATATGACAAGTCCATTGGCTGCATTCCCATTTCAACTTTTCTTTTCAGAGAGTTATAGTTATCAATTAATTCACTGATTTTCTCGTCGTACACTTCCGGAAATTCCTCATTACTTAAAATTAACTTGTTATCCTTCATCGTATAAATTTCTCTGATAAAACTCACGGCATTTACCTGAGGCATTACGCCGAGGAACTGATCCATCACTATCAATTCTTTAGTACCGTCTTTTTTGAGATCACTTACTTCGGGGGATCCGGTCTCAAAATATTTCAGCAATTCTATATTTGCTGAATCTTTCATTTGATAGACAAACATTCCCTCCGAATTCAATGCATCATTCCCGCCTGTATTTGTCTTGATCAGTATCAGCTTACTTTCATCCTTTGGAATATTTTCAAAAGATATTTCTGTGGAATAATCAACTGTATCAGTAAGTATCTTTATATATTTTTCCGATGACCTGTCTAATGAGAATATTTCCACCATATCAAAATTATAATAACTGCTGAATTTGTCGGCAGTATCTTTTAAAATACTAAGCACAAATATCTCACGGTTACCGTCATTATTTACATCCTCTTTTACAATGTTATAGATCTTTCTTGGTGAATTATATCTGACATCAAATTCTTTTCCGCTCTCTTTAATACCGGCAGAAGAAATATTTCCGCTTTCAGTATTTTCATTTTTTTCTTTATCGGCTGAGCTTTCGTTATCAGTCTTCCCGCATGAATAGATTGTCAAAGCAGTTAATAAGACAAATAGTATTGCATATTTTTTTTTCAAATTTATTATTTATTTAATTTAGCTAAAGCGTTTTCATAATATTTTCTGATACTTGGGTTAGTGCACTTAGATAGTTCATCATTCAAAATCGGGATCAGAGATTTATCACCTGATAATGCCAGCAGATTTAACATAGAATTTTTTACAAATATAAAATTATAATCCAGATATTTTAACGCAGAATCTTTTACATCACTATCGCGTGCATACTTTGCCAGTGAATTTAAAGCCGCCGACCTGAGCCTGCCTTCTGTATCTTTTCCGAATGCAATGTTCATAATAACACTCTTTATCTTCGGATCTGTACCGTCAATATTTGCCGAATCAAGTGCCCGTATTACTGACCTTTTGATCACATCTCTGTGAGAATTTTTTTTTGCAAATGGTATGACAAATTCAACAATATCTTCTCGATTCATACAAATGGCAAGTGATGAAATTCCGTCAGCTACAATATAATCATTTTTTTCATTTTTAATTTTCTCTAAGATAAATTCAGAATTAAAATTATTCCGGGAACTCCCTATAAATTTTAATATCTGTCTTTTAACTTTTGAATTTGTCTGAACATCATAAGAGTTTTTTAATACTTCAATATTGAAATTAATAACAGAATTTTTACCAAGGATCTTTGCTGCTTCAAATCTTACTCCCCAGTATTTATCATTGTTTAAACTGTTTTCAAAAAGATTAAGCGCTTCAGACTGGTCAATTGTTATTGCCGGCTTTCCAACTGTTTCAGAAAGATCGGGTTGTAAAAATTTCTCTAAACCTCGCATAGCCATTATCCTGTCAACTGCATTTTCACTTTGAAGCAATTGATTTTTCCAGTCATCATACGGCTTGTCAAAATATAATTTATCGAGAATATTATTTCCGTAATCAAACACAACAAATTCAGGAACTGATGTACAAGGAAGTTTGAAAGTCTGCTCTCTTTCTGTAATTTCAATTTTATGAACTTCATTTTTATTCTGTTCCTTTACTCTTACTTCAATTGGCATTTTAAATACAGGAGTAATTGAGTCTTCTTTCTGAAGCTGTTTCACTTTCAGAGCAAGTTCATTTTTATTTTTATCAAAATCATAACTCACAAAAAATTCAGGCTGCCCGGCTTTCCATATCCATTGATCAAACATCCACTTATAATCTTTACCTGTAGTTTTGTTTATGGAATTTATTAGATCAGTAGTTTCTACTTCTTTAAATTCATTGTCTTTTATAAATGTACCCAAAGAGGGGAAGAATTTATCACCCAAAATATATCTGAATGTATTTAAAATTACTGCTCCTTTAGAATATACATTAGTTGTATATCTGCCGTACCCCGCCCACACCGGATATCTTCCGCTGACACTGTCAAATCTCAAAGCAGCATCACCATATAAAACTATATTGTAATCATATTCATCTTTACCAAAAACCTTTTCATCCCATAAAACATCTGAGTAAGTTGCAAAACTTTCATTCAGCCAGATCTCACTCCAGTTACTGCATGTGATCAGATCACCCCACCATTGATGTCCGAGTTCGTGAGAGATAGTTCCTTCAGTTCCGTATTCATTTTCGACAGAAGAATTATAGATCAGATTTTTATTTAAAACTGTAGCAGTGACATTCTCCATTCCTCCGTGCATAAAATCCTCTACGATTACCTGCGCATATTTATTCCAAGGATATTCATACTGAAATACTTCGCTGAAGTAACGTGTCATTTCAGATACATTTCTAAAAGTATATTCAGCTTCACCTATATCAATATTCTGATCAGTGTATGATTGTACAGGAATATTTCCGTACATTTTTTCCAGTATATTAAATTCTCCTGCAGCGAGCATTATATGATAAGAAGAAACCGGTTTATTCA
The DNA here is from genome assembly GCA_049293015.1 of Ignavibacteria bacterium. Taxonomy (GTDB): domain Bacteria; phylum Bacteroidota; class Ignavibacteria; order Tepidaquicellales; family Tepidaquicellaceae; genus UBA2330. Next base: position 11,253 of record JBATSB010000123.1, on the reverse strand, counting down.
TAACCCAGTGATCAGTTCTCTTTCCGGATTCATTATTTTTTTCTGAAGAAATAAGTTCTCCAATAGAAAGAGTTTTAAAATTATCATCGACAGTTACTTTCAGACTTACAGTTGCCTTATCATTTGGATAGTCATAGATAGGCAGCCAGTATCTGTTATTTTCATCTTCGCCCTGAGTCCAGACCTGATAAGGCATTGACGGATTTAATTCGGATGGATAAATAAAATACATTCCTCTTTGCGGGCTGCATGTATAATTAACGCTGACTATTAAAGTCTCACCCGTAGAATATTTTTTGCCGGTATTTATTTTAAGTTTATTATCTGTGTATTCATATTTTAAAATATTTCCGGACTGGTCTTCTATGGAATTTATTTCCAATGCTGCTGCGTCAAGTTCAATTATATCAAGATCGTTAACTAACGGAGTAATCTCTGACATCACAATTCCTGACAGGAATTTTCCTTTTACATCTATGTCTAAATTTATATCAATATTAAAAACATCAAAATCACTTTTCCTTTCAGGTAAAGGAATATTATCCTGAGCTGATACAGCGCAGGAAAAAAATATAAAAATGATAACAATAAATATTTTCAATTTTAAAATTGATCTTTAATTATAACAGTATCTTTTAAAAAATTCTTATCGTCCTTCTCCAAAAAGTCTGACATAAAATGAAGTCCTCTGGATTCTTTTCTTAGCATCGCAGATTGAATAACTAGGTAAGCGACTGTTACCAGATTTCTCAGCTCCAGCAGATCAACATTTACTTTTGTCTTATCATAAAATTCCTTTATCTCTTGCCTCATCATCTTAATTCTTCTGTAAGCTCTTTCAAGTCTGAGCATATTTCTGACTATTCCCACATAGTCACTCATGACTTCTTTGATCTCTTTTTTATTATGTGAGATAAGAATCCACTCATCAGTATTTTCCATACCGTCATCATCCCAGTCATAAATATTTTCTTTAAGCTTCAGCAGATATTCTTTTTCAGAAATATTTTCAATTATTTTTTTATCAGAATTTTGACAGATATTTTTTAAATCCTTATATATAGCATTTGAAAATACCATTGCTTCCAGCAGAGAATTTGATGCGAGCCTGTTCGCGCCGTGAACTCCTGTCATTGTTACTTCTCCGCTTGCATAAAGGTCTTTTACATTAGTTCTACCATGCAGATCTGTTTTCAAACCTCCGCAGGTATAATGAGCTGCAGGAACTACAGGTATCATTTGTTTTGTAATATCGATACCTTTTGCAAAACAATATTTATATATATTTGGAAACTCTTTTAAAATCTTTTCTTTATCAACATTTGAAAGATCCAGCATCACATGAGTGTCACCGCTTTTCTTCATTTCATTATCAATAGCTCTAGCGACAATATCTCTGGGAGCGAGCGAACCTCGTTTGTCATATTTTTTCATAAACTCTTTACCCTTAATGGTCTTGAGTATTCCACCGGCACCTCGTACTGCTTCAGTTATTAAAAAAACCTGACCATTATTAGAATTACTGTCGTCATTTTCCGGATCATATAATGCAGTCGGATGAAACTGAATAAATTCCATATTTGCAATTTCACAACCTGCGCGGAAGCCCATTGCAATTCCGTCACCTGTTGCTATTGCAGGGTTAGTGGTATGAAGATATATCTGACCTGCTCCGCCTGTAGCGAGGATGGTTTTTCGTGCAACTATCTTTTCTACTTTATCTGTCTTCACATTTAAAGCATAAATTCCATAGCAAGATTGTTCACTGTCTTTTTTTTTCTTAAGATTTTTATTCGTAAGTAGATCGACAGCAAAATAATATTCGAATAGTCTTACTTTTTTATTTTTCGAAATTTGATTCAGCAGTGCTCTTTCAATTTCTTTTCCTGTAAGATCTTTTGCATGAATGATCCTATTCATCGAATGACCACCTTCTTTTCCCAGTAAAAGTGTTCCTTTATCTTTGGAAAATTTTGCACCAAATTCTATAAGTTCATTGATCATACCCGGTCCTTCTTCCACAATCTTTCTGACAGCATTTATATCACATAGTCCTGCTCCGCAGTCAAGAGTATCATTTACATGAAGTTCGAAATTATCATCTTCACTCATCACAGCAGCAATACCGCCCTGCGCATAGTTAGTATTCGATTCGGATTTTTGCTTTTTGGTAATGACAATAACTTTCCCAAAAGCACTTAGCTTCAATGCAAGCGAAAGACCTGCAATACCGCTGCCGATAATTAAAAAATCTGTTGTCAAATATTATTGGTTTACGAAATTTATATATTTCAAAAATTAAAAGAGCGGACATAATATCCGCTCAGTAAAAATAAATATTAATCAGGTGAAATTGAAGATTAATATAACCTTTAAAATAAAAAAGTTTTAAAAAAAAGATTACATCACATCTTTAATTCTTTTGATAGCTTCTTTTATATTCTCTCTGGAGTTTGCATAAGAAAATCTGAGATAACCTTCACCAAATGCACCAAATGCAGTACCTGATAAAGCAGCTACACCGCCTTTATAAAGAAGATGATCGCTTAATTCTTTTGATCCCATTCCTGTCTTTGTAATATTCGGAAATGCATAAAATGCGCCGAGCGGAAGATTACAGGAAAATCCGTCAATTGAATTCAGACCTTCTACAATAATATCCCGTCTGATCATAAATTCCTTTTTCATTTCTTCTACTGAATCCTGTGAACCTTCATAAGCTTCTATACAAGCTTTCTGTACCATAGCATTTGTACATGAATTGCTGTTTGTCATAAGCTTTGCAGTGACGGCAGCAAGTTCTTTATTCATAACTCCATAACCCGCTCTCCATCCTGTCATTGCATAAGTTTTTGAAAAACCGTCAAGAATAATTGTCCTGTCTTTAAATCCGGGGATCTGTGTAATGCTGAAATGTTCTCCCTGAAAAATAAGCCTACTGTAAATTTCATCACTAAGGATAGTAATGTCTTCTCTGTCTTTTAGAATCTCAGCAATTTTTCTGATCACGTCTTCTGTAAGAATTCCACCTGTCGGATTCTGCGGAGTATTTATGATGATCATTTTCGTCTTCGGAGTGATCAGCTTTCTTAGATCTTCGGGATCGAATGCGAAATTTTTTTCTTCCATGAGCTGAATAGGAACAGGGACGCCATCAACAAATTTAATCATCGATTCATAGATCGGAAATCCCGGATTCGGATAGATAACTTCATCACCCGGATTTATAAGAGCAAGTATAGCATAGAACATGATCGGTTTTGCACCGGGAGTCATGACGACTTCATCCGGATGAACTTCAATCCCTCTGGTTCTGCTGATATAATCAGCAATGGATTTTCTGACTTCAGGAATACCTGCAGAAGGAGTATAATGAGTGTCACCTGCTTTTATAGATTCAATCGCTGCATTACAAATATTTTCCGGTGTAGGGAAATCCGGCTCGCCTATCTCAAGATGAATAATACTTTTTCCTTCGGCTTCAAGCTTTCTTGCTTTTGCCAGTACTTCAAAAGCTGTCTCCGTTCCGAGATTTGACATTCTGTCTGCTAATTTCATGATGATATATTTTTAATTTTTATAATTTTGTTTTTTAAATGATTTTTCTTTCCTTTTCATTTGAACCTCATATAATATAGAAAACATAAACGCTTTATGGAATTGTAACTTTATGATTAATTATTCAATTAAATTTGTAATTAGAATAATTTAATTATTAAATATTTGTAATTTGTAATTCGTAATTTGTAATTGACAAACAATCATTCACCTAAGTATGCTTTGCGAACTTCTTCATTCTGTGCGAGAGAATTTGCTGCACCTTCAAGAATAATTTCACCGGTCTCCATTACATATCCATAATCTGAAACAGAGAGTGCCATGTTTGCATTTTGTTCTACCAGTAAAATAGTGATTCCTGTTTTCTTATTTAATTCAACAATTTGTTCAAAAATAGTTCTGACTAATATTGGTGCTATACCAAGTGATGGTTCGTCGAGTAAAAGTAATTTTGGTTTTGACATAAGCGCTCTTGATATTGCGAGCATCTGCTGCTCACCGCCGCTCAGAGTTCCGCCTAATTGTTTTAGTCTTTCTTTTATCCTTGGAAAAAGTTCATAAATAATTTCAAGGTCTTCACTTAAGCTTTGTCTGTCTTTTCTTGTATAAGCTCCCATTTCAAGATTCTCTTTTACAGTCAGATTTGAAAAAATCATTCTGCCTTCAGGTGACTGGGAAATTCCAAGTTCAACTATTTTATCGGGAGCTAAATTTGTGACATCTTTTCCTTCAAATTCTATCACGCCGGAAACAGGCTTAAGCAAAGAAGAAATTGTTCTGAGTAATGTTGTCTTCCCAGCACCGTTCGCACCGATCAGCGTAACAATCGATTTGTCTTTGACAACTAAGTTAATTCCTTTCAAAGCTTTAATAGCACCATAGCTCACATGCAGATCTTTTATCTCAAGAATGTTCAATGCTGTGTCTCTCCTAAATAAGCTTCAATAACTTTCGGATCTTTTTTAATTACTTCAGGATTTCCTTCTGCGATCTTTTTTCCGTAATCAAGAACAAATATTCTTTCGCATACACCCATCACAACTTTCATGTCATGTTCGATCAGAAGTATGGAAATTTTAAATTCATTTTTAACCATTTTAATCAGACTCATAAGTTCAGTTTTTTCAGTCGGATTCATTCCCGCTGCAGGTTCGTCAAGCAAAAGTAACTGAGGGGAAGTCGCCAGAGCCCTGACTATTTCGACCTTTCTCTGATCTCCGTAAGGTAAAGAACTTGCATACTCATCAGCTTCATCAAGTAATCCGAAAATCTCCAGAAGTTCATCAATTTTATTTTCGATCTCTGTTTCTTCTTCCTCATATTGTCCAAGCTGGAATGTGGAATGAAAAAAACCTGACTTAATACTTTTCACAAAAGATACTCTAATATTATCTCTGACACTCAGACTCTGAAAAAGCCTGATGTTCTGAAAAGTCCTGCTGATCCCTGTCTCAGCGACTTCAAATGGTTTTAGCGGAACTACACTTTCACCTTTGAAAAGTACATCACCTTCAGTTGGATTATATACACCTGTAATAATATTAAAGACTGTTGTTTTACCTGCGCCATTCGGACCGATCATACCGATCAGTTCATTTTCGCCGACATGCGTGTTCAGCTTATCAACACAGGTCAATCCACCGAATCTCATGGTACAGTCTTTTATTTCGAGTAAGCTCATTTTATTTTATTTCTTTTTTTCTTTGGTCTGATCTGAACACCGAATAATCCCTGCGGTCTCAGTATCATCATAACTATTAAAAGCAATGCATAGATTATCATTCTGTATTCAGCAATGCCTCTGAGAAATTCGGGTAGTATAGTCAAAACAACTGCAGCAATTATTACACCGATCATACTTCCCATTCCGCCGAGTATCACCATTACGACAATTTCCACTGACTTCAGAAAATTAAAATCTTCAGGATTCAGATACAGATTGAAATGTGCATAGAGTGCGCCGGCTATTCCTGCAAAGAATGCTCCGCTGACAAATGCAGTTACTTTGAATTTTGTTGTATTGACTCCCATTGATTCGGCAGCTATCTCATCATCTTTCACAGCAAGGAATCCCCTGCCGTAAGAAGAGCTCATAAGATTTTTAACAAAGAAAATTATAACTACTACAAAGCCGAACGTCCAGAAAAAATCTGTGTATTTTGGGATGGTAAAAAATTCATACGGAACTGAGGACATGTCAGCAGGTATTATCGCTGCTTTGACTCCGTTTTCAAAAATGTATGCGCCTCTGAATCCCTGTGATGCGCCAACCACTTCAAGACTCTGAATAATAACTCTGATGATCTCGGCAAATCCCAATGTTGTAATTGCAAGATAATCTCCTTTTAATCTAAGAGAAGGAACTCCAACTACTATACCCGCAATAGCTGCTGCAATACCGCCAATGATCAGAACAATTATAAATGAGATCGCATTTCCAAATACACCTGTGCCAAAACTATTTATAAAAAACGGCGCAAAATAAGTGCTGATCGATGCTGATAAATAAGCACCAATTGCCATAAAGCCTGCATGACCAAGTGAGAACTGTCCTGTGTAACCGTTGATTAAATTAAGACTTGTAGCAAGAATAATGTTTATACCAATATAAATAAGAATGGTATAATAATAGGGATCGATGTTATCAGTAAAGAGACTTATTACAAAAACGAAGGCAAGTGATGCAAGGAATAATAATTTATTCTTCATTAAAAATTAAATTTGAATACGGACTTTTCAATGAGAATTTTCAGATTTCTTTTAATTTAGTGAGAGGTTTAAAAAAGAATAAGTAATCCTGAATGCAGCGGAGTACTTATTTTCTGAAATTAAAGTGGGCGATAAAGGACTCGAACCTATAACCCCCTCGGTGTAAGCGAGGTGCTCTAGCCAATTGAGCTAATCGCCCTTAATTTTTTTGAATCAATAAGTTACAAAAATATGTTTTTAATTTCTGAATTTCAAACCACTTTTTAATTTTCAATTATAAATGTGTAATGTACAATAAATTCTCAACTTCATTACCAACGGACAAAGGCCCGCAATATCCGGGGCAGCAATTCCTGGAATCTATTGTGAGGGTTAATTTTTAAAAAACAGGAATTTATTAAGTGATTATAATTTCAATTTGACTGGATCTTGTCTGTTGTCAAACAAGATAAGTATAATTATTTTATTTTTAGAAATTGTGTAAAACAAATATATTTGTTTAGAGATCAAGAGTTTTCTGACGTTCTGTTTCTTTTCGGATTTTGTTCCTATATGTGGGTTTTCGGAAATAATTAAAACTTTAAGATTGATCAGATTTAAAAATTCTGCAGCAATTTTTTAGACCAATTAACTTCAAGGTACTTAACAATTTCTTCTAGTCTTTTTATTGATCGTTTTAGCCAAACTATTTTGTTAGCCATTTTTTTGCTTGTTTCATAACCTGTTCATGCGGGATCAGATTTTCATCAACTTTACTTTCCAATAATGACAGATTTACTTCTTTCCTTTCATCATCTGTAAGTTCATTCCAAAAATCTATGTCATCATTTTTAACAATAATATCAACAATATCTTTTAACTTTTCAAGAATGTGGATATCCTCTATACACTCAATTGATGTATGCAGACTTGTTTTTAATTTTATTGTACTCATAATCATTTTCAAAATAATTTTTATTTATTTTAGAATCAATCTAAAGCCGATTAACCTTTTTGTTAACTAACAACAAACTGCACTCTAATCTATTTACATGACCTATCTGATTTCAACCTGCATAAACTTTAGGTATAATTTGAGAAGTTATTGATGTTTCAAAAAATTTTTATGGATTAACATGAATTCACTCTTCATTTGAACAAACTTTTTGCTCATAAACAAATAAACCTACTGGTCAGAAACTCTCTCCTATATAAAGAATCAACTAGAAGAATTGTTAGATAAAAATTGTTTTCCCAGTCTATAATGTTCATGTATTCAAGTTAAGACTATTAGAATTCATTTTTACTTTAAACAATTAATAATATATTTATTAAAAAAACATATGGCTATTATTTCGATGTTTTATGGTATAATAATTTCAATATATTATCTTGATAATAAGCAACATAACATTCCTCACATTCATGTAAGATATCAGGATGAGGAAGTAGTTTTATCAATTCCAGATGGAAACTTGCTTGAGGGTAGTTTGAAATCCAATAAGATGAAATTAGTACAAGCCTGGATTGAAATTCATAGAGATGAATTAATGGCAAACTGGGAATTAGCTATAAATGGTCAACAAGTTTTTAAAATAGATCCTTTAAAATAAAATGAATCCAAGAATTAAATCAGTAAAACCAAATTCCGATTATTCTCTCGTATTAACATTTAATAATGGGGAAGTAAAAATGTTTGATATGAAACCCTATCTTGACATTGGGATATTTCGTGAACTAAAAAATCTTGAGTTATTTAATACTGTTAAACCTATGATGGGTAGTATAATGTGGATCAATGGACAGGATTTATGTCCGGATACTTTATATTTGGAAAGTCATTAATATAATTTGATCCGTTGTTTTTGTATCAAAAAAATTTTGATACTGATCTGGAATTTCAGATTTCATCTTGAATTATCTGTTCATAAAAATTATCGCCGTTGTTGGTGTTCCAAAAAGTTTCAATGCTGAACATGAATTCACAGTGTCACCCGATTAAACTTTTTGGTCACCATCAACAAACTACACTCTAATCTATTTACATGACCTGTCTAATTTCAACTTGAATTATCTGTTCATAAAAATTAATTTTATCAGGATTACAAATATTCATCAGCAAAATCTTATATGAAGATATTGACGAGTTTGGTTTATGGAGCACTACAAGTCCGTCTAACGTTCTATTGAGTTCAGGTTGTTGGTGGTCAAATAATTTTGCAGTAGTATAAAATTTACAATGAGCATTTAGATTCGTAAACTTTTTGGAACTCCAACAACGGCGGAATTAAATTTCAAAAATATAATATGAATAAAATAATTTTCGTAATGCTTTTTATAAATCTATTTTTATCTTCAAAACTTTTTTCACAAAATTTTCAGGTATTTAAAGATGATTCAACCGGAGTTACAACGAGAATATTTGAAGATGATTTCCAACTTAGATATTTCACTCATGAATTGGATGTAAGACTTGATACAATTAGAAGAAATAATCCTGAATATATGCAACAAGTAAATAATTTTATTGACTCATTGAATTTCACTATTATAAAAATTCATGAAGATACTCCTCCTTTAAATGCATTAAAAGGTTATATGTATTTAGGACTTGCTGACACAATGGATGCATTTAATTACATAGAGATTTTCAAACAATCAGGATTGTTTCTAGATGTGGAGTTAAATGGAGCGGGAGAATTGAATGATATTTTTTTTAATCCAAACGATCCAAAATTCAATGAGCAGTGGTATCAAAAACAATCAAGTAATAAAGATATTAATGCTGCAAAAGCTTGGACAATTACAAGAAGTGATTCATCGAAAGTAAGAATTTTTGGCCATTATTGGTCTTAGTGAGCATATCGAGTGTGACCAAAAATAAACGGATATTCTGAAATAGCTTCAACAATTTCAATTCGATCTTTAATCTACATATTTCTAAAATTTCTCAATCTCAGACTGAATTATGCTTTGAATCTCTAAAGCAGAAATGGTATATTTTACGATATTTTTTTAAATCTAATCAAGCAAATCTAATGTCCATAAAATCAAACATAGCAGTAGTTTTTATAATATTCATGACTTTCTTATTTATACAAGGATGCGATGACAAAAAAAATGAAGGCAATAATGGAAAAGGATCTGATACTGTAAATGCCGATCTGATCACAAAAGATGACAAAGGTACAAAAGTAAGCCTGCTCCTGAAACCAAAAGTCGGCGACGTATTGAAATATAAAATGAATGCTAAAACCACTTCAAAAGAAAACAGTCCGCTTACTGAAGGCAAAGAATTAACATCGATTCAGGACATAAATTATTATTATTCTGAAGAAGTAACTGATATCACTTCCGCAGGCATAGTAAGTTATAAGATCACTTTCGACAGCATTACAATAATTTCAAATCTGGCATCAGGTGATTCTACAGTCGGTCTTACTTACAATTCCAACATTAAAGATTCTATTTATTCCAAGCCGGACTTCCTTCAGTACAATGCGATAATGGCAGAGGATTTTTACGCAAGGGTCTCGCAGAACGGTGAGATCTCTGATATCTATGGTCTCGAAAAAGTTTATGAAAAAATGTTTAAGGCATTAGGCGACACTCTTACAAATGAGCAGAAAGAATCTTTGAAAGATTCATTCGGAAGAGATGCGATCAAAGCTGTATTGCAGCAGCAGTTTCAGATGTTTCCTGAGGCAGCAGTTTACCTTGATTCTGTATGGACGAGATCTTATGAGACACAGATGCTGATCTTCCCTGTTAAAAATTCTCTCAGTTATAAACTAACTGAAGTCAAAGAAGAAAATAATCAGACTATACTTACAATAGATGCAGATCTGGCAGTTGATTTTATTGAAAAAGAAATCAAAGATAAACAGATGAGTTATAAAGTAGAAAAAGCTGAAACTGGCGGTAAAGGATTAATTGTCTATAATATTACAAAAGGATGTGTGACTAAAAAAGAGACAAATACAAACCTGAAACTTGATATGAAAATTTCAGCCGGTAATCAGTCAGTAAATACTACTCAGGATGTTACTACTGAATTGTTTGTAAATCTAATTCAATAAATTACAATAAATTATAAAACCAATTTGAAAAAACTTAAGATAATAGATCACCCGTTAGTTCAGCATTATCTCTCGATCATGAGAGACAAAAAAACTTCGCAGGTAGATTTTAAAGAATCACTTGATAAAATTTCTTATATACTTGCGACAGAAACTTTCGGATCTCTAAGTCTTGAGAACAAAGCAGTTTACACACCATTTAAAAAAATCGAAGGGAAGAAGGTAAACGATACTGTTATCCTTCTTCCAATTCTAAGAGCCGGACTTGGTCTGACAAAAGGATTTACAGACCTTTACCCGGAGATACTTACAAGTCATATTGGAATTTACAGAGATGAAGAATCTCTAAAACCGGTACAATATTATTTCAGATTTCCGAAAATTAAAGATAAAAAAGAAGCGAGAGTTATTATCTTAGATCCGATGATCGCAACAGGCGGCAGTGTAATTTTTACTATTCAATATCTTTTAAATATGGGTATCACAAAGATAAAAGTCGTTTCACTTCTCTGCGCTCCCGAAGGAATTGAGGCAATTGAAAAGAGATTCGGTAAAGATGAAAAGAAACATATCGAAATAATCACATGCAGTCTAGATGAAAAGCTTAACGAAAAAGGATATATCGTTCCGGGACTCGGTGATGCCGGCGACCGGATCTTTGGGACTTAACTTTAATTTATCTTTATTACCTGATCTCAAATCTTTTTCACAGAAAAATTTTTCAGCAATTCTTACCTTCTACTATCAAATTCAAAATTCCATATTTGTAAAGTTCCATCCAAAACATTTTATCTTAAATTTTTAAGATTTACTTTTTTCTACTTACTTTTTTTGAACGACCAAAAAAAGTAACAAAAAAAGTCGTCCGCGGTGATAAATTGCCGGAAATTCTTTCGTAATGGCTGCAAAAATATAAACACCTCACCTG
>JBATSB010000122.1:0-9896 GCA_049293015.1 Ignavibacteria bacterium | reverse complement strand
TTTGGAAAAACATTTTACGTTTGATAAGACATTACCGGGTAATGATCATTATCACGCTATGGATAAAGAAGATCTGAAGAACTTTTTCAGGGAATTGGACAGAGTATTTCTGATAGCAGGTAATTTTAAAAAGAAAGCTCTTGACTCAGAAGATGCATCAATAAAGAACGCCAGGAGAAGTCTGGTTTCAACTAAGAAAATAAAAGAAGGTGAAGTAATAAGCGAATCTCAACTTACCTGGAAAAGACCGGCTTCAGGAATAAGTCCGTCAGAGATAAATAACTTAATAGGGAAAAGAGCTGCTGAAGATATTGAGGAAGATACAGTGTTAAAATGGGAAATGTTTATTTGATGTTAATTGAAATTTCTGACAGGTAAAAATATAAGAGTCATTTAGAATAGAATTTATATGGAATTTTCAAACTTTTAGTTCTTGCAGGATAAAGATCAAATAATTAATAAAAGAAACGACGGACTGCCTGTTAAGATTTATATCACATTTGCAGTCATTACAATATTGTCAGTAATTCCTTTTCTCCTTTTAAATTATTACAATCAACCTACATCAGAGGATTTCTATTACAGCGGGCAGTTATTTAATTTTGGTTTTTCAAAAGCATTCAGAGGGTTATATAAATTCTGGGGAGGCAGGTATTTTGGATATATACTGATCTTAGTGAATCCGCTATGCTTTAATTCAATTACCGGATACAAGTTTGCAACTTTCTTCATGATGTTACTTTATTTTGTAACCATTCATTTTTTTATATCCAGATTTACACGGGACAGTTTAAATTTAAGCGAGAGATTGTTGTTAACTCTATCAATAGTATTTGCCTGTCTCTATTCAATGCCGTCAATAGGTCAGGGATTTTACTGGCTGATCTCAGTTCTGTTTTATAATGTCGGCATTATACTTTCTTTATTATTTCTAATAGTCTATTCAAATCAGCAAAAGACGATCAACAAATCAAAAAAATTTTTATACATGATCCCATGTGTAATTTTATTAGGTGCATTAATTGGATCTTGCGAAATTGTTGGCGGGACTATGTTTATGATACTGACGGCATTGTTGATAATAAATTTTTTAAAAAACAGATCTCTAAATTATTATACTTTAATTTATCTGATTCTGTGTTTGATTGGAGTATGGATTGTAAACTCTGCTCCGGGTAATGTTTCGAGAGCATTACAGTATCCGGGTAATCACGATTTTTTATATTCATTTACAAACGCACTTTCATTTGCTTCGGTAGAATTTTTAAAATGGACTTTCATAACGCCATTGTTATTTGTTACATTTTTATTGCTGCCTGTTTTTAAAAAAATGATAAATGATACTTCTCTGAATGATGTATTTAAAATAAATCCTATGATTGCATTTTTGTTATTTTCAGGATTGATGGTGGTAAATTCTTTTTTAATATTTTGGAGTATAGCAGAAGCACCATATGGGAGAATCTTAAATTTTATTTATCTGATATTTATTATCGGTTGGTTTTATAACATAGTTGTATTTCTGTATTACATCAGAAACAATTTTAATTTATTCACTGCAAGGATCCCGAATGCAGCTTTCGGAATTGCATTAGTGCTGATACTTGCATTTGGCTTTAAGGATAATAATATTAAAACTGCATATTCAGATATGTTTTCAGGAAAGGCATCCGAATATGATAAACAGCTTACTGAAAGATATGAACATATTTACAACAGCAATTCCGATACAGTATTTGTAAAGAGTATAATTAATGTACCTGAATCTTTTTTCCAGCATGACATATATGAAAAAGCTGAAACAATGTATAATGAAGGGTATGCAAAGCATTTTAACAGAAAAACAGTTTTATTAAAGAAATAATCTGCAAATTTTCTGAAAAACTAAATTTGAATAAAAATAAAAAAATAGTAGCATCTATAGAAGCAAGAATGACTTCAAGCAGACTGCCTGGTAAAGTGCTGATGGAAATGGACGGTAAGCCCGTACTGGAAATTCTTATCGACAGACTCAGGAGATCGAAATATATAAATGAAATTGTGATTGCGACTACTTCGAATTACTCAGATGACAGAATCGAAGAGCTGGGAAAAAAATTAAATGTTGCAGTCTTTAGAGGGAGTGAAGATGACGTATTGGGAAGGGTAGTCGGCGCAGTGGAATCTGTGCAAGGTGATATTATCGTAGAGATCACCGGTGACTGTCCGCTGATGGATCCCAAGGTAATGGATAAAGTGATTGAGGAATATATAAAAAATTATCCTGAATATGATTATGTAACTAATATTGGGTATGTGGAAAATGAAGTTCGTGAGATACCGATCGGAATGGACATCAGAGTTTTCACATTTAAAGACTTAAAATATATTAGTGAAATTACAGATGACCCTGAAGACAGAGAACATGTATCTTTGTATTTTTTCCGAACGGGTAAAAATAAATATAAACTTTTTAACATAAAGACCCCGGATAAATGGAAAAGAGATTATAGTGTAAGATTAGCTTTGGATACAAAAGAAGATCTTCAGTTTATAGAAAAAATTTATACTGAGTTAATAAAAATAAATAATGACTTTGGTCTTGAGGAAATATTAAATTTTTTAGATAAAAATAAAGAGTTACTAAAAATAAATTCTGAAGTCATACAAAAGACAGTTTCGAATCTTTGAGTAAGGTAAATAAATATTCAGCTTCAATAATTGGCTGTGGAGATATAGGGTACAGGTTTGATGCAGACTGGTCGGACGACAGGGAAGGTGCATTGACACATTTCAGAGCAATAAAAAATTCAGATAGATTTGATTTAATAACTGTAGCAGAAAAAAATAAGGAAACACTTGAAGCTATAAGCAGTCATTCAAATATTTCATGCTATGAAAATTACAATAGTATGCTGATTGAACAAAAGCCTGATGTAATTGCAATTGTAACAAATGACGAATCACATTACAAAATTTTAAATGACATTTTAAATATTAAAGACTACAAACCAAAATTTGTATTCTGTGAAAAACCTCTCGCTTTAAATTTCAACGAAATAGAATCTGTCTGCAAGCACTATAACAATGTTGGGATACCACTGCAGGTAAATTATACGAGAAGATTTTTGAATGAATTTATAGAAATTAAAAAAGACATTGATCAACAAAAAACCGGTAGAATAGAATCGGTAACTTTTTATTATTCAAGAGGGATTGTTCACAATGCTTCACATTATATTGATCTTGCTTTATGGTATTTCGGAATTCCTGATGAAGTGCTCAGCTTTTCATCAAAGAAGGGAATTACTAATGCTGATAAATCTGTAAGTTTTATTTTTAAATATAATAAAGGACCTGAATTAATTTTTATCGGGCTTGATACAGGTAAATTATCTTTCGCTGAAATAGATATAGTCGGAATTTCCGGAAGGATAAAGTTTAATTTTAAAAATGAGATAGAAAGATATGAAGTTATATCAAATCCGGTTTTCATAGGATACACGGCATTAAATTTAGAAAGTTCAATACCGGTAAAATTTGAATATGCATTACCAAACGCATACGAAAATATATATGACGTGATGAAGAATAAAAAAGAAATGCATTCACCTGCAGAAAATTCAATAAAAATTTTTGATTTAATAAATAAAATCAGAGAAAATAGAATATGGCAAAATTAGCATTAACCGGAGGCACACCAATCCGGACAAAAATATTTCCTCAGAGTAATACAATAGGGGAAGAAGAGAAAAGTGCTGTAATGAAAGTATTAGATTCAGGAAATCTTTCACAGTATGTTGGTACATGGAATCCGGATTTTTATGGCGGACCAATGGTAAAGGAATTTGAAAAAAACTGGGCAGAAGCATTCGGAGTGGATTACTGCATGGCAGTGAATTCAAATACTTCCGGACTATATGCATGCATGGGTGCATGTGATATTGGTCCGGGTGATGAAGTGATAGTCTCGCCTTATACAATGACAGCCGGAGCAATTGCACCTTTGATCTATGGCGCAGTACCTGTATTTGCAGATATTGACGAAGACACATTTTGTTTAGATCCGAAAAGTATTGAAGCAAATATAACTCCAAGGACAAAAGCTATATTACTTGTTCATATCTTAGGACATCCTTCAGACATGGATGAGATAATGGCTATTGCAAAAAAACATAATCTGAAAGTAATAGAAGACTGCGCTCAGTCGCCTATGTCCACTTACAAAGGAAAATTGGTTGGTACGATTGGAGATGTCGGTGTATTCAGTCTCAATTATCATAAGCACATTCACACAGGTGAAGGCGGAATGATAGTCACAAATGATCCGGTAATTGCCGAAAAGATTCAGTTGATCAGGAATCACGGTGAAGCAGTAGTTGCAGGAAAGAAGACAAAAGACATAAAAAATATTTTTGGATTCAATTACAGAATGACAGAAATGGAAGCAGCGGTTGGAATTGAACAGTTGAAAAAACTTCCGGGTCTGATTGAAAAAAGAATTGAGTATGCGGATTATCTGTCAGGTATAATTGGTAAACTTTCCGGCATTACACCGCCGTTGGTAAAGGAAGGATGTAAGCATGTTTATTATTTGCAGACATTTAAATTCAATAAAGAAATTATTGGAATTCACAGAGATACTTTTGTAGATGCATTGAGAGCAGAACTTCCAACTATGGTACTCAGGGAAAATTCTCCAATTATCGGGTGCGGGTTTGCAGCACCGTTGTATCTACAGCCTTTGTATCAACAGAGACTGAATCAATGCTCATTTAATTGCCCCAGATATGAAGGTAATGTTTCTTATGAAAAAGGAATATGTCCCGTTACTGAAAGAATGTTTTTTGATGAAGTCTTTACTCACGAATTTATGAGACCAAGTTTTTCAAAATCAGATCTTGAAGATGTGTTGAATGCTTATCAGAAAGTTTATGAAAATGTAAATGAGTTAAAAGATTACGAATTTAAAAAAGCTGTCACAGTATAAATGATCAAGAAGAATATTCTGATAATATTTGTAGATCCGGGAGGCGGCTTAGTAATTTCTGAAGTTGCTAAAAGGCTGGCTGCAGATTCTGAATATAATCTGATAATTTATTGTGGAAATTTAAGTGAAGTAATTTCGGAAAATGCAGATTTAAAATATAAGATCATTGGTGATATGATTGGCATTGATACTGCCGAAGAAATTATAAAAACTGTTTCGCCTGATATGATATTAACTTCTACCGGAAGAGGGAATACAGAACAGCTCTTTCGAAATATTGCATACAGAGAAAATATCCCAAGTGTTGTGATACTTGATTTTTGGAAAGATTACAGGAGAAGATGGCTCTATGCTGATCATGATATTCCCAAACTAAAGGATTTAATTTGTGTGATGGACGATCTGACAAAAAAGGAAATGACAAATGAAGACTTTCCTGAAAAAAATATCAAAGTGACAGGGCATCCTTTTCTTGATAAAATATTTAACAATAAAAGAACTTTAACTGAGAAGATAAATGGAAATGTTCTTAACATACTTTTTCTTTCACAGCCGTTAGATATAATAGGTATAGATAATTATGAAATTCACCCGTTCAGAAAATTGATAAATGCTGTTTCTGAATATTCGGAGAAATCAGATATTCAAATAAATATAAAAATAAAACTTCACCCATCTGAAAAAATGTCAGAGGATCTTTCAATAATATTAGAAGAAAAAAAAATAAATAAAGTCACGCTAATACAGACAAGCAATGAAATTATAAATGAGTTAATAGAGCAAGCCGATCTGATTATTGGTTATAATACAATTGCATTATTTGAAGCCAGGTCGATGGGCAAAAGAGCTATTAGTTTGAATTTATTCCCAATGAATAATTCGCTTAGAAAAGCTTTTGAAGAAGCAGGCATAGAATCATCTGATGCAAATACTGAAAGTTTGATTTATCTATTGGATAAAGAAATGCAAACGCATGTTTCTGATAATATATTTGCAGATGGAATTGAAAATTGTATCAGAGTAATATCAGATGAACTGAAAGTAAAAGAAAAAGTAAATTAAAAAATTTATAATATGAAAAATCCATTTTTAATCGGAAAGAAAATATATTTGTCTCCCCTAACAAAAGAAGACATTTCTGAAGACAGTATTCACTGGCTGAATGACAGTGAGGTATGTGAAGGAAATTCGCATGCGGTGTTTCCGAATAATTACTATAAAACATTATCATATGTGGATTCAATATCTAACAGTAAAACAGAACTTGTCTTTGCTGTAAGATGGAAAAAAAATGATCTACACATTGGCAATGCATCTTTTCAGAATATAAATTTTGTAAACAAATCCGGTGAGATGGCAATTATAATAGGAAATAAAAATTACTGGAATAAAGGAATCAGCACGGAAATTCTGTCTCTCTTCATTGAGTATGGATTCAATACTCTCAATCTAAACAGGATCTCTACGGGAACACCCTCTATAAATATCGGAGGAATTAAGATCTGTGAAAAAAATGGAATGAAAAAAGAAGGCGTAATGAGAGAAGTATTGTTTAAAAATGGAAAATATCTTGATATAGTAATGTTTTCAATTTTATCAAGAGAATTTAAAGCTAATAAAAAAAAATAAATAAATAAAAAAATAAATAAATAAAATTATGGATAATCCTAATTACGGAAAACCTCAAATGGATGGAGTTCAGTATTGTATAAGATGCTGTATTCCTGAAACTCAGGAAGGTGTTAAGTTTGATGAGATGGGGATTTGTCAGGCATGTCAGTCTTCTGAACAAAAAATACATATCAACTGGGTTGAAAAAGAAAAGGAATTAAAAAAAATTTTTCAGGAGGCAAAGGACAATGCAGGAACTAATTATGACTGCATACTTGGTATAAGTGGCGGGAAAGACAGTACTTTCCAGCTTCATGTGCTAACAAAAGTGTACGGAATGAAACCGCTTGCTGTAACACACAGTCATAACTGGTTCAGTGAAACCGGCTGGTACAATCTTATGAATTCTCTAGAAAAGTTTAATGTAGATCACATAATGTTCACGCCTAACAGAGATCTGGTCAACCGGCTTGCAAGAAAATCTTTGGAAGGAATCGGAGATACATGCTGGCATTGTCATGCTGGAGGAGGTGCATTTCCTTTGCAGGTTGCAGTAAAATTTAATATCCCACTAGTTGTCTATGGAGAGTCAATTGCTGAATCTTCGGGTAGATCTTCCTATAAAGAACCTTTGATGAAGTTTGAAATAGATTATTTTGAAAGGGTTTCGATCAAGAAAAATCCAAAAGACATGATAGATAAAAATATTTCTGAAAAAGATCTGAAGCCGTTTTTTTTACCAACTATTGAAGAGTTTAAAAGAGTTGGTGTTAAGCTGATGCATCTCGGGGATTATATATTCTGGGATGATGAAAGGCAGATGGAATTTGTACGTGATCATTATGGATGGAAAGAAACAGAAATTGAAGGGACATATAAAGGATATAAAAGTGCAGAATGTATAATGCCGGGAATGCATGATTTTACAAATTATTTAAAAAGAGGATATGGAAGATCTACATATCAGGCAAGTGTCGATGTAAGGAACGGACTGCTTTCCCGCGAAGAGGGATTTGAACTTTCGAAGCAATTTGACAGTGAAATTCCTGAATCGCTTGAATATTATTTGAAAATTACTGGTATGAGCAAAGAGGAATTTTATAAAATTATGAAAGAAAAAAGATTAGATGAAATAAAAAATATTGAACTACCCGTAATTACTAAAACAAGAATAAACAAAGAGAGGATCATGCCTTTCCCAGAACAATTAATTGAAAGAGAAGAACTTAGAAAAAAAAATGAGCGAAGTAAAAATGAAAACTAATAACAGTCAGATAGAAAAGAATATTTTTCTTGAAATGAGTATTAAAGATATTCTGACAAAATTTAGAAGTAAGGAAATCAGTCCATTGGATATAGCCGAAGAATGTATAGACAGGATAAATGAATATGATGAAAAATACAAAGTGTGGGTTTGCTTTGATAAAGAAAAAATATTTGAGCAATCGGAAGTAGCTGCCAGGAAAATAAATGACGGTGATACTTTAAGAAAGCTGGAAGGAATTCCTGTTGGTATAAAAGATATTTTCAATACATATGATTTTCCGACTCAGATGGGGAGTCCTTTATGGGTAGGATTTACACCGGGAAATGATGCCAGAGTAATTTATTATCTGAAAGAAGCCGGAGCAATAATTCCGGGTAAAACTGATACAGCAGAATTTGCAGTTCATGAGATTGGTAACTGTCTTAATCCTCATGATATAACAAGAACACCCGGAACTTCTTCAAGCGGATCTGCAGTGGCAGTAGCACTTGGTATGGTACCGGCAGCAATTGGAACACAAACGGCAGGCTCAATCGTCCGTCCTGCAAGCTTCTGCGGAGTTTACGGCTGTAAACCTTCATTCGGTCTTATTCCCAGAACAGGTATGCTGAAGACAACTGACAGTCTTGATACGATCGGATTTTTCACATCAATATATGAAGATCTGGAAACTGTTTTTGATGTAGTAAGAGTACATGGAGAAAATTACCCGATGAGCCATTTTGCTTTAACTGATGAAAAAAGACAAAACAAACCTTCCGGAAGAAAATGGAGAGTTGCTTTTGCTAAGACACATACATGGGAATATGCTCCTGAATATGCAAAGCAGTCTATTGAAGAGTTGGTTAAAAAAATATCGTTAACTGAGGATATTGAAATAGAGGAAGCAAATCTTCCTGATATAACTAAGCAGTCACATGAAGTACATCAAATGATCTATGATAAAACTCTTTCTTATTATTTTCAGGAAGAATTTAAAAAACCTGAATTCATATCACCTGTAATGAATGAGATATTTGAGAGAGGAAACAAGATCACAGTTGATCAATACCATAATTCATTGACGAATCAGGAAAAAATAGTGTTGGCAATGGAAAAATATTTTGAAGATATTGACATAATAATATCATTAAGTTCGGCAGGAGCTGCACCATTAAGAAATGAAAGTGAAAAGCCGGATCCGTCACTGATGTGGACACTGAGTCATTTACCGGTTGTTAGCTGTCCTGTATTTGTTTCGCCTGACGGACTTCCATTTGGAATTCAGATCACAGCGAGAAAATATAATGATCTGCAGTTATTCAGATTTACAGATCATTTAAGGAAAAACGGATTGATTCCTGAAGGCGTGAATCCAATTGTGCATAGTTAAAAAAAAATAAATGAACTACTAAAATTTGAACGCAATATCATTTATAAAAAGCCGGCTGTTTAGGTTGAAATTTATTAAAGATCTTAATAGAAAAAGTAAGATCAATAAATTGTATAGAAAAGGAATAAAGTCCGATGAAAATTCCGAGAAAGTATTATTCTGGACAACTGGCGGAATGTTGGTACAGACAAATATAGAAGGAATGTTAGCTGCATCTTTAAAGCTAAGAGGTAAGAAAGTTCATGTGGTTTTATGTGACGGAGTTTATAAAGCATGTGCGAAAAGAGTTGATCATATTGATGTACCTGTGCAGGAATGGGGAAAATATTGTAAGACATGTATAAAACGTAGCTCCGCTGTACTAGATAATCTTGGCGTAGAGTATTCATATGTCAGTGAGCATATTTCACCTGATAGAATAGATGAGTTACGTAAATTATCATTGAAAACAGATCTGACTAATTATAAATCACTTTCATTAAATGGTTTTGCTCTTGGTAATAATCTTGAATCTGCTATGATACGACATACAAGGAGCGGCACTTTCATTGGTCAGGAAGAAATATTAAAAGAATATTCATTTACAGTTCTTGTTGTCGCTGAGACTTCATCAAATATTTTAAAAAAGTTAAATCCTGATAAAGTATTTATGTCACATGGTATTTATGCTGACTGGG
>JBATSB010000121.1:0-1785 GCA_049293015.1 Ignavibacteria bacterium | reverse complement strand
TTCCCACATCTCTTCATTTCCGGATTTAGAATCTGAGTTTGCTTTTCCTGCTGTATTTCTTTTGCTTAATTTATTTCCTGGTCCTTTGGTCATGTTTCTTTTTCCACTTGTTGCTTTCTTTGATGTCGCAATATTTCCTGTTCTTGTTTGCTTTTTCCTCATAAGTCATATGTTATTTTTTTTAATAAAATATTGCTGTTTTTAAAATCTTATGATATAATGTAACATGTTCAATATTTGTAAATCTTTTTACTTGATGTAGTTTTACACATAACCACCGAATTCTAGCATCAAAAGATTGATACTCTTCTCCGAAAATTCCCTTTAATTATTTTCTTATTTCTGATTGCTGATTTCTAAAAGTCAGTAAATAAGAACTGAATGTGTTTTAAAAAAACTTTAACAAATTATTATTTTTATACAAAATTGTCAAATTGTAATTTTTGCTGTTTGTGAAAATAATTTATTCAAGACGTAAAAATAATTTTCAAAAAATTATGCTCTTTAAATAATTCTGATTCCCGGTTCTGCTTCTTTTGACTTAGTATAAAGCCCGTACCTCAGCGCATCCATTAAGTGATCATTTATCTTTATCGGCTCATCCATTACTATTCCGTCCCTGCGTTTTTTAAAAACATACTCCTCTCTTTCTTTATTCAGATTTACATTATCATGACATGTGAAAATTTCCGTCTGCCTCACAAAATCAATTCCCAGCTTCACATCCTTATCCGCTTCAAATACATGGTATCCTGCAAGCCGCAGTTTCTCTATCTTATCCGGCTCTGCATTATCACAGAATATCTCATCGTTATAGCTGATGTTCAATTCATTCATTAGCGATATCAGATCATCATCCAGCATCCTGCTTCTGTATATTTTCTCGATCAGATAAGCTCTCCTGTCTTTGACATTTATCTCCAGCAATGCAGTAGGATTATTCCAACCAAAATCCAAACCATAAATTGTATAATCATAAGACTCAGGATAAGTCGCTACATTTACTAGTCTGATGTTATTGTAGATCAGCGAATCCAGATCTGCATACTCACCCAATGCAAATATTCTGTAATATTCATAATTCTGTTCACGAAGATCTTTAAGAAGCTGTATATAATCTTTATCTAAGAAAGGATTGTCGTTATATGTAGAGTGAATGTAATCAGTATCTTTGTCCTGCTTCAGCTGCTTGTTAATGTAACTGAATTGTTTCTTGGGATTGTAAGCAAGAAAGATCTGATTCATTTCATATTCTCTTTTCTTTCCGGAAAGTCTTGTCTTCAGAGTTATGAAATCATCATAAGTGAATTCCTCGGCCTCTTCCATCCAGATATAATTGAATTCAGTTGACTGTATCTTTGTGGAATCATCTATACTTGTGAAGAGTAGATAGTTATCTTTAAACCGCAGCTCGCGGAAAGTCTTGTTATGTGAGAAGCATTCATAAACGCCGTACTGCTTCAGCAGATCTATGAACAGCTTATACGAAGTTATTCTCAGCGAAGGAAGTGTTTTACGGGTTATCAAAAAATTCTTTTTATCTTCATCAAATAATTTCTTAATAAATAACTGTGCAATCGAATATGACTTACTGGATCTTGCGCCGCCTTCATTCAGAACCACCCTCTGCCTCGAATTGTAATTCCGCCTGAATACATTTGAAAATTCTACTTTAACTTCCACAATTCTATTTCAATCAGTATTTAAATCTAACCTCCGAATATTATCATCCCCACGCTTTGTCATCTCCGCATGCTCCTGACGATGATTCAATTAACCCAACAC
>JBATSB010000120.1:0-47406 GCA_049293015.1 Ignavibacteria bacterium | reverse complement strand
AGTTAATAGTTAATAGTTAATAGTTAATAGTTAATAGTTAATAGTTAATAGTTAATAGTTAATAGTTAATTATAAATTTTAAGTTTTTTAAATTGTTAGATAAGCCAATCAGACAAGTAACATTTCTTTTCACCGATATTGAAAGTAGTACTAAATTAGCAAAAGAATTTCCGGAAACACTGCAGGCTGCACTTGAAATTCATAATAAAATACTTCGAAAAGCTATAGAATCCAATAACGGATTTGTGTTTTAAATTATTGGAGATGCTTTTTGTGCAGCTTTTGAAAATGCTGATGATGAATTAAGAGCGGCTGTTGATTCTCAAAAAGGTCTTACCGATGAAAAATGGACGGATGCAGTGATCAAAGCAAGAATGGTAATTCACAGTAGTAATGCAGAGTGGAACGGAAAAAATTACATGGGTTTTATTACGCTTGCAAGAGCTGCAAGAATGATGTCAGCAGCATAGGGTGAACAGATCATTATTTCCAATAATACATATAAAAAATATCTGAAAAAGGAATTATGTATTTCCCCGATTTGAGCTAAAGGTTTATGATAATGCTAAGTTAAAGCTCATTGAGAAAATAGGTGAAGAAGAATTCCTTAAAAGATTCAATAATGGAAGAGATATTACATTTGATAAAGCAGTTGATTTAATTTTAAATTTTAAATATTAAATTAACTGATGATTAATTCTAATTGTAAAGCAGTAAAGAATTCTTTCGTATTTCTTAATTTAAATTAGCTTCAGTATAAATTCAAAAATTATTTATTTTAAAAATAAAAAACACATCATGAAAAAAATTTACAGATTAAGTTTTCTTATTTCATTTTTAATATTCTATTCATGCGGCAATTCCTCCGAGGATGTGAAAGAAAAGCCTGGAGCGAAAAGCAATCTTGAAGTAAAGGAAAAACCTGAAGTGAAATATTATTCTGAAGTGAAAGACTTTCTTGGAGTAAAAGGTCCGCTTGAATTCAATGCAACGACTTTTGATCTTGCATGGTCTGATAAACCTCGTGATAATTATTACATTCAGGAGTACCTTCCTTTGGGAGAAAAGCTTGAAAATTTTAATCAGATGATGTCGGTACATCTTTTTTTAACCGATCTGACAGTTGAAAAAATGGTAAGTAAAAAGATCGGCGAACTTGAAGACAGAAAAAAGAGTGATGAACTTTGTAATTATTCTTCATTCAAAAGTCCTGATGGAAATGAGATTATTGTTGACTTTATTTTAAGTGAAGATAAAGAAGGTCAGACGCCGGTAATAGAATTCAATGCTTACCGCTATAAACAAACAGACATTGGAAATGGCAGTATGGGAATAATTATTTATGCTTATTCAAAAAGAAGTTATGGAGATGGTATAGATTCCTTTCTTAGAAATTTAAAAGAAGACCGGACGAAATATCTTGATGAAATGTCGAAGACAACTATTCCTGATGTTACAATTTCGGAATAGGAATTTTGAAAATTAAATTCAAAGGATAATTCTGTATCCGCAAATTTTTTATTCAGTATCCGCAGAGTCCGTAAAGCACGTGACTCTGCGGGAACAAATACCCGGGAAGAATGGATTAATTCCTATTTTAATTCATTAACAGCAGAGTTCGATATGCACGTGACTCTGCAGTAACAAAAAATTATCCATTTTTTAATTATCGAATATCATTTTTTATTTATTGATTATCAATAAATATTTATCTATATTTGTAGCGCAAATTTAAATAACAATAATGAATTCAGAAATTAAAACTATTTCTAAAATGGAAAATAAAACAAGAACCGAAGTGATACTGAATGTAATGAACGTACTTGCCTGGATAGCTTTCATAGGATTGCTGATAGAATCAGGCGCAATACTTTTCACATATATTATGAGCTGTATAAATCAGGAGACATCAATGGATCTGTACAAAGGTCTTGATATGTTTGATCTCAGATCTAAAGATTTCTGGATGTACACTCAGTCAGTTTCCTTTCTGATTGCAATTCCTGCAATGAAAGCATATCTCGTTTATCTTTTAATAAAAATATTTTCAAAGATAAAACTAATGAATCCATTTAAAATGGAAATTGCACTGACCATTGAAAAGATCAGTTATGTTTTATTCGGGATATGGATAGTATCAATACTGAGCAGTGTAAATTCAAAGTGGATGTTAAAATGGACAGGTGAGTATTTTGGAAATGGTATTTTAAATGAATATTTATTTATGGCAGGGCTGGTATTTATCATCTCACAGATTTTTAAAAGAGGAGTTGAGCTTCAGTCCGAAAATGAATTAACTGTATAAGCCATGCCGATAATTGTAAACCTTGACGTAATGATGGCGAAGCGGAAAATGTCGCTGAATGAACTTTCCGAAAAAGTCGGTCTGACACTTGCAAATCTTTCGATACTAAAAACAGGTAAAGCAAAAGCTGTAAGGTTCAGTACACTTGAATCTATATGTAAAGTTCTGGATTGTCAGCCTGGAGATATTTTAGAATATTCAGACAAATAGGCAGTGTATTATTAAAGATAAAATTTTGGTAAATTAGAATAAAACTCCCGGATACTTTTCAGTTGAGTTATATTTGAGTGAACTAATGAGCAGGAGTTTTATAGATTGGAAGTTGATAATTTTTGGAAATGACTTAGAATAATTTTTTTGAAATAGTTCTAAACTATATTTAAAACAGATTTCTAAATCTAAAATATACCATTATGAAAAAGTGTATTGTACCTGTTCTTATAATGCTCTGTATATTTACTTCAGTAAAAAATAGTTCATCACAGATTAATTTCTTTGACTCTGTAAAAACCGTCGTATCATCCACCGATTATGATTATAAAAATCCTGTATTCAACAACAGGTGGGGAGGTGAATATACCTGGCTGGTTTACGAAAGACATAATGGAAATTCATCTGATATCGTAGTGCGCAAAGCCCAGTATTCTTCATATGACAATGAAATAGTAATTACAAATTCAAATAATGCATTGAATATTAATCCTTCCATTGATCAGGGTATGATAGTATGGCAATCGAATGAAAGAGGTAACTGGGATATTTACTACTCTTTATTAATTGGTGACATTTGGTCAGCACCGATATTATTAGATTCTTCTTCTGCTGACGAAACAAACCCATACATTAAAACTTTTCAAAATAATTTTTCATACTTAGCATATAAAAGGGATAGTACTATAAGATTTAAAAAATACAGACCATCAACTAACATCTGGGATAACGACACTTTGGTATCAGACGGTGCTTATGATCACATTTCACCTGTCATAGCAAAAGGGAATTTCTCAAATCAATATGGATTAGTCTTTCTAAGAAAATATCCTGGAGATAGTACAAAAATAACTCAAAGAATCTTTTATGAAAATAATTCAGGAGGACCAGTTGCATGGGAAAATGTTTTTGAAATCCAGCAGCCAAATCCACAAAGGAACCTGTCATACTCCTATGCAAGCTCTGAATATCTGACATATTCATATGATACTCTTAATTCAACACATATACTTATTTTCACACTTACAGGACAAAATATTAAAGGAGTAGTAACAAAAAATATTCCGGGAAAACATCTTCGCGGAAAAGGTTCATGGATGCCTATAATTACAGATGAAGTATTTTTCCAATTCAGCGCATTCAGTGTCTTGTCAGAATTTTCTGATTCGCTCTGTTTTGTATTTATAAACAGACCGGGGACTTTCAATAATAATCCTCAATATAAGAAGCTTTATTTAGGCGATACAAGTATTGTCACAAATTTTGATGTCAGTCAACCAATTTTCAATCAATCATATTTTTATAGAATCAAAACCGTATGGGAGAGAACTACTGCTGGTAAGACCGAACTGGTGGAATCATATATGACAGATTACCTTAGCGAAATCGAAAATCATAATTCCAATGCCGAAGGGTATTATTTAAGTCAGAATTATCCAAACCCCTTCAACCCATTGACAATTATAAATTATAAATGTTCAATGTACAATGATGTTTTGTTAAAAGTGTTTGATGTTTTGGGAAATGAAGTTGCTGAACTTGTTAATGAGAAGCAGAATGCTGGGAGTTATTTAGTAGAGTTTGACGGCAGTAGTTTTGCAAGCGGAGTTTATTTTTATAAATTGTCAGCTGGTGATTTTACTGAAATTAAAAAAATGATTTTAATAAAATAAAATTTAATTTAGTCATGAAAAAGATTCTATTTTTAATTCTTAATTTATTACTATTAATTACATCTGCATATTCCCAAAGTAACTGGTTATGGCAAAATCCTCTTCCACAGGGAAATAATCTGTCAAGAATCCAGTTTGTAGATCAGTATACGGGCTATGCGGCAGGATGGAATTTTACAATCTTAAAAACTACAAACTCAGGTGATAATTGGTTCATTACAAATTCTCACATTGATTCTATTCCCAATGGAATAAGTTCCAGTCAAATTTTGAATGCTATCTATTTCATAAATTCCGAAACTGGCTTTGTTGGCAATAATGGAATTTTCAAAACGACAAATGGTGGTAACAACTGGGTATATCGTAATCCGGGAATTGAAGTACTTTCTATTCAGTTTGTAACAGCTGATATTGGATATGCCGTAGGTAGCAGAGGAAAGATTTCTAAAACAACTGATGGTGGTAATAACTGGTCTGTTTTTTTAACAGGTGGAACCGGAGATAGATGTTCCGAATTATTTTTTGTTTCACCGGATACAGGATTCATTTTAGAATCATATCAAGGAATACTAAAAACCACCAATGGAGGCAATACTTGGGTTTTTAAAGTTGGTTTTGGGGTAGGGGATATTTATGATTTATTTTTTTTTAATAATAACGTTGGATACACTTGTGGTTTCCGTGAAAAAATTTTGAAAACAATTGACGGCGGAGAAAATTGGTTTTACCTTCCATCACAAAGCAATATTAATGATTATAGTAATATATATTTTACTTCTTTAGACACAGGATACTTGATTTCAAACCATTATTTACTTTCAAGTAAAATTCTAAAAACTACAAATGGCGGAAATAATTGGAATGAAGTATACCATATTGATACTTTTGCTGAGGAAATATTTTTTATAAATCACAATGTTGGTTATATAGTCTGTAATGGTGGGCATATTTTAAAATCTTCCGACCAGGGGAACAATTGGATAAATAAAACTTCAAATTTAAATGTTTCCGATTTAATATCCATTGACTTTATAAATGAAAATACCGGTTATGCTACCGGTGGAAATAGTTTTGTTAAAACTACAAATGCCGGTTTAAACTGGAACGAACAAAATATTCCAAATATTGATAGTTTAAATTATATTAATTTTTTTAATGAAAGCACAGGAATAATATCAGGTTCCAAAATTTTTAAAACAACAAATTCTGGTTTCTCCTGGGATTCATTATCCCAATTTTCCGGAATAGCTGCAATCGATTTTTTCAATTTAGATACCGGATATTTTATTAGACAACAGAATCTTTATGAAACTCTTAATGGAGGAATTAATTGGAGTTTTCATTCTTTCGAAAATGAATTAGTTGCTTTTGATTATTTAGAAAATAATGATACTGGATATGTAGTAACTAAATATTATGTTGGTGTTCCTCCTATTACATTGATTAATGATGTTTTCATAACCATTGATAATGGTCTCCATTGGAATCTGCTATCTAGATTCACCGGCGCAGTTCTTCTTTCTATAAAATTTAATTCTAACGGAACCGGCTATGTTTCCGGGAATGGTATTTATAAGACAACAAATGGAGGCAATACATGGACAAATATTTATCAAGGACAATTTTTAATAACAAATGGACCTTACTTTTATAATGATAATATTGGATATTCAATAAGTTCTAATACTTTATACAAAACAACTAATTCAGGAAATACCTGGAGTAATATTTTTTATTCGTCAGAAACCTGGGGAGCTCATTCATTAAACAATATATTTTTCACAAGTATTAATACAGGTTATATTATAGGTTCCGATGGTAAAATTCTAAAGACTACAAATGGTGGTGGAATATTTGTAGGTATTGGTGATGATAATGAAAATATTCTTGCGCGATTTTCTCTTACTCAAAATTATCCCAATCCATTTAATCCAAAGACAGTTATTAATTACGAATTAGGAATTGCAAATTACATTTCACTGATAGTTTATGATGCTTTAGGTAAAAAAGTAACCACTTTAATTAACGAAAGTCAAAACATAGGCAGCTATTCTGTTTCTTTCGATGGAAATAATCTTCCTAGCGGGGTTTATTTTTATAAGCTCAAGGCAGGTGATTTTGTTGAGACTAAGCGTATGGTGTTGCTGAAATAATTTCAAATTACAAATTACAAATAAAAAACCTCTCTTTCCGTTGCAAGCAGTCTGTCTGAAAACAAAAATTAAAGTTTGCTTACAAGTTGCCTCCAAGGCTCTAAGACTCAAAGAAGGTTATTTATTAAGTTTTTAAACTTTGAGTCTTAGAGTCTTTGAGGCATTTCCGACGTTTTCGCACAGTCTGAAGGTATATGTTTAAATAAGAAATTATTTTAGAATGCTTTTATTCCCTGAGTTATCAATAATATAAAATTCTCCACCCTCGAAATAAAGCGCATACATTACTCCCCTGTCTGAATTTTCCTGATGATGAAGATCAATCCCGATCACTTTTTTATCATATAAATATTTTATCTTATCAACTACTGTATGACCAAGTACCATCTTTTTTGTATTAAAAATTTTTAATGTACTGTCAACTTCCGCCTGAGTTTCTTCTTCTTCCATAATGCCTCTGTACCATATCGGGCTTTTGCTGCCGATGAAAATGCTTTCCCTTCTTACTTCTCTTTCAAAATTTATATCAATTGAAATTCTTATACTGTCATTGATCTGAGACAAAGTAAATTCACCAAAAGGAACATCCTTACTCAAACCTGCATGTACAAATAAGTAACCGCCGATATTTTCAATTGCGTTTTTACTGCGAAGCCATCTGCCGAGTTCAGTATTAGCCGCGTACCATTTTTTATATTCCAGACCAAGTGAATCCGCATTGACAAAATATTTTTTTCTGACATATCTCACGTCATTCTGCAGTACCATTATCTCATGATTGCCAAGAATAAAATGAACCTTGCCGCCCTTCATCTCCGCTTCATTCTCAAGTTTATAGATCAGCCATAAACATTCATTTACATTTAATCCCCTGTCAAAAAAATCTCCGACGAGTACAAGATGTCCATTTCCAAAAGTCCATTCGAACTCTTCATTTATCACACCTGATCCTTCAAGTATCATTTGAAAACCTTTGAAGTTACCTTCAATGTCAGAAATGATCAGCATTTTTTCAGGAAGCTCGTAAGTATCTTTTTCAATCTGTATATTTTCTTTTAGTTTAAAATCGAATTGATGAACGGACTCATCTACTACACATGTTAAAGTATCATCAGATGAAATTTCTGTGACTGATATCTTAAATAAATTTCCGTCAGTTTCATCCATGTCCGGTATTACTGAGTAGTTTAAAATTTTGGAATCTTCATAAACAATTACTGGTCCGTCACTGCTGAAACCTGAGCTGTCATTGTCTTCCTGAATTTCTGTATTGTTTGCTCCTGTGCACATGGCTGTGATAATTAAATTGATTATGCAAAAAATGATTACGGTAAAAATTGATTTTACTTTAAGTCTTGAGTTCATATAAGTCTGAAATTTTTACAAAAATAAATTTACATTGATACCTGTTCTTTATCGATCTTTTTCCCTCTGAACACTTTAAAGAATCCCAGAGCAATTGCAAGTATGATCGGTCCCGTAAATAATCCCAGTAGACCGAACAACTGAATTCCTCCGATCACACTAAAGAAAACAAAAAGTTCATTCATTTTAACTCTTTGTTTTATAAGTTTGGGAAGAAGAAAATTATCAATCATCCCAATTACAACGGCAGCATATACACCAATGATAGCAGCTTTGCCGTATTCTCCTGAAAACAAAAGCACTATAATTACAGGCACAGTTACAAAGGCAGTGCCTCCTGTTGGTATCACGGAAAATATCATAGCTAACATGCCCAGAAGAATAAATGAAGGAATTCCCAAAATCCAGAATATCAATCCAGCTAATGTTCCCTGTAGTATTGCTATAAATAGCGTACCACGTATAGTTGCATTTATGAGAGCTGAAGTCTCGCGGATAAGTTCAACCGACTGACTTTTTTCCATCGGTATAATATCCGGAATATTTTTTACGATCTTTTCACCGTCTCTGAATAAATAAAACATGCTGAACACTGACAAAGTGATTCCTATGATTATTCCGAAAGCACCTTCAATAAAATTTAAAGAGGCAGACAAAATAAGATCTCTGATATTGTTTATAAGACCTTTAATATCTTCAGGTTTAAGGAATTCCTCTATGCGGATAAATTCATTCAGATAATTATAAATAAATGAAAATTTCCCTTTTTGCATATCGGATAATATTTGTTTTATCTCATCAACTGATGTACCTGAGATCCCTGAAATTTCATTTACAGCAGATGCTAACAATGCCAATACAGGTATAATGAAAGTAAACAACGATACAAATATAGTTATGACAGCACTTAACGAATGATTGTTAGTTTTGATAAAAAGTTTTTTATAAACAGGATAAAAAATTATAACAAGAATTGCCGACCATAATAAAACTGATATGAATGGGGCAAGCATCAGCCAGCAAATATAAAGAAGTAAACCTGTTATAAACATCATCAGAACAAACTCTGACATTTGTTTTCTGTTGTTCAGATTTTTTTCAGAATGCATAATGCATTTTTAATTATCAAAATTAAGAATCCGGGAATAAAAAATATCACTGTTTAAATATTTATTATTTTTAACAATTTACTTAAGTGATCTGATTATTTAAAGTTTTAAATTTCCTGTCGATCAGCCACATTATAAGCCAATAAACCGGAACAACTAACGGATAAAAGAGAATTGCAAGGAATGTGTATCCATGATACTTGCCTGCTTCAACTCCTATTGCATTGTCAATTATATCAAATGAAAAAATATAAAATAGAATTGTCATAAATGGAATAAAAATACTTCCTGTGATTACAACCCATGATATTTTCTTTGAAGGATTTCTATTTCTAAAAAAATAAATTAAAAAAATTAAGATAATTGTTGCCAATATTCCAAAGATTATTGTAAGATTTAAAGGACCAATATCAATTAAAGAACTTACATATCCGCTGATCTTTGGAGTATAGCTTACTGTGAAAAATTCTGCGGGCAGATCTGAAAATTTCCATTCTGCTATAGAGTTAATATTGCCGTCCGAAGATTCCCCGAGACTAGAGGTCACTTCCGAATTTACAGCAGTAGAATTAATTGAAACCTCAAAAGAGTTGAATGATCTCCAGTGTTTAGCAGGAGATAGAGAATATCTGAAGCTGTATTCTTTCACCCATCCGGATCTGTCCACCCAGGCATCTGCAGTATATTCAACTTTTATCATATGTTCACCTTTTGAAAGATCAGTTTCAAAATATTTTAATTCATTGAGATCATACACAATACCTGAACTTTCATTCCAGTAAATTGTAACTGTCTCAGAACTTTTTTCATTTTCATATTTATTAAATGAATCTGAAAATTTATTAATTTTATCTGAAAGAGGTTTTGTCCTTGAAGTATAATCAGCAGGGATTTCAAGAAGAGTTGTTTCTCTGCCGTCCACCCAAACTTTAAAATCACTTTTGTAATCCTTTGCAATAAAAAGTAACGGAATTTGAATTCCGTCAGAGTCAGATCTTATAAAGTATTCAATATTAAACTTACCTGTTTGAAAACCATTATTTATTACAAGACTAATTTTTTCTTTAAGAATATCAATATCACGGCTGGAAAATGCTGCGCCGGTTAGAGTTCCTTCTCTTAAAGGTGAAGCCATATTCGCAAAACATAAACCTGTAGTAAATAAATAAAATAGTGCAAGTAAGTTTCTCAATATATTAGCTTTTAAAAAATATTTAAAAAAAATCCCAGTATAAAATTTATAATTCGGTAAACTCTAAATCTCAAATAATAAATGTTTATAATTTTATTTTAGTCT
Source organism: Ignavibacteria bacterium (assembly GCA_049293015.1). Taxonomy (GTDB): domain Bacteria; phylum Bacteroidota; class Ignavibacteria; order Tepidaquicellales; family Tepidaquicellaceae; genus UBA2330. Next base: position 37,294 of record JBATSB010000120.1, on the reverse strand, counting down.
GAGATACCCAATCCGGAACTTCCCCACCATTCTGTCGGAGTAAAAGATTTAACTGCGCTCCATGATGCTGCACATGTCTCATGTTATAAAGTAATATTTCATGAATGCTGTAATCCCTGTATTCATTTTTCCAGCGGTTCATTGCAGTATCTGCATTGAGACCTGTGATCAGAACGTGACATTTGTTTCGACAGTGATTCAGATATGTCATCATTTCTTCTTTTGAGAAAACACGTTCAGGCATCTCTCCTTCAGAATCAAATTCCGAAAGTGTGAACGGAGTAGGAGGTGAGAAATTATCAGGATCTGTGGAAAGATAATAATCAAGAAAGAATAAAGTATGATAAACTATATACCAGTATTTTGAATCCGCATCCCAAAGATCTTCAGGACATGCCCTCACTGCATTTTCAAACATATCTATAGAAGCGCCGAACTGTTTCCACATTACTTCTTTTAATAATGTTTCCATAAAAAATTTAATAATTTAATTTAATAATATCCCACTGACTTACTGTTGATATTAAATTTTTTTCTAAAACTATTTTTTTAAAAGTATATTCATATCAAATTTCCGAATCCTTAAAATACCAACTAAATAAAGTTTAATTTATTTTTTCTCATACACAAGTACTGCAATTCCACATTCATAAGAAGTACAGCTTTTTAAGATAAGCTTCTGGGTTGAAGCAAGACCTTTGAATATTGACATACCTTTTCCGATGGCAGCCGGATTTATAAATAAATGAAACTCGTCAATCAATCTTTCACTAATAAGTGAAGTCACAAAACCTGAACCTCCATATACAATAATGTCTCCTCTGTCCTGTTCTTTTAATCGATTAACTTCATTAGAAAGATTTCCTTTTGCAAGTTCTGTGTTCTCCCAATCGGATTTATCCAAAGTTTTTGTAAATACTACTTTGGGTTTATCCATCATCTTATTTGCAAATTCATATCCGGGATCATCCGGAAGTTTTCTCACATTCGTCCAGTGAGTAATAAATCCGTCTGTCATTTTTCTTCCAAGTAAAATTGTGTCTGAAGTGTCAGTAATGGAATTGATATACTCTGAAAGTTTTTCATCCATATTCCATGTCATCCAGTCCATTTCACCGTTCGGTCCTGCATTAAAACCATCCACAGAGATCTGAGTCTGAAGCTTTAATTTTCTCATAAAAGATATTTAATTATAATGTTAACTTATACAAAATACTTTTTTAGTAGTAATATAATAAGGTGTTTATGTGACATATTGAAGGTTCTTTTGCGTCAGTTCAATAAACATAATGTTGACACAAATACGAAAGAGATATTTGTTAATTTACAACTATCCAGAAACTTAACACATTTACACCATCCACTTCATTTTCCTTATAAAACATTCCGTTATTTTTTAAAATGGTTTTTTTTGATGCAATGTTTTCTTTGTTGCAGGTTACAAGAGCCTTGGTTATGCCAAGTTTTTTTACCTCTTTCAAAGAAAGCTCCAGAATTTTTGTTGCATAACCTTTTCGTCTCTGAGATGGTCTTATACCGTATCCGATGTGACCACCGATCAGCTTAAGTTTGTCATTAAGTTTGTGACGTATATTCACTACTCCTAAAATTTTTTCTACAGAATTTATTAACCAGAATGTTGAGTGAGGAACAAATGTCTCGGGTATATCTATTCCATTTTTGAATCCCTCCATCTGTCCGATAAATTTTTTGAAATTCTGAGGATCATATGTTAATACAAAAGGTACGTGTTCTTCTTCTGAGTCATGCCATTCTTTAAGCATTTCTTTGTATTCATTTTCCAGATTACCAGTAGGAGGTATAAGTTTTAGAGTTTTCAATATTTAATTTATATATTAAATCTTTTTTGAATTTAGCAGTTAATTCAAAAGATTTTTTAATCTTCAGTATTCTGAGCAATTTTCAAAAGTTCATTTACAGTCTTCCAGTTTCGGGTAGTCGCAGTTACTTTCAGTTTGCTTTCGATAAAACCATTTGTCAGCTTTGAATTGCTGTACTTATCCGGACAATAAAGATAAACTGCATTATCCTTGTGATAAAATTTATCATTCTTAAGATCTATATCATCAAGTTTTTTGAGAAAATTATTTTCAGGTATATCAGATAAAAATGTTATATGCAAAAGTGCTGGATCTATTTTTTTGTCCTTTGCGAATGGATTAGATTCAATTATTCTGCTCAGATCATTTATTTCTAATACTATGACTGGTACATCAAATCCGAATGTTTCTTTTATACTGTTTGAAATCCGGACGGTTAAAATTTTTGCATCAGATTTTTTGTATTGAAAAACAACATTCCCACTTTGTATATAGGACTTAACTTTTTGAAATTTTAAATTTTCATATAATTTCCGAAGTGCTTCCATTTTTATGTTCCTGTGTCCGCTTACATTTATGCCTCTCAATATTGAAACATAGTTCGTCATTATTAATCAATGGTATTTTTATTTATGGAAATAGTTCATGCTCTGATTAACTTAAAGAAGTAAACTAATTACTCATTTTTTTCGTGAAAATTTTTCGAGTCGGATATCAGATTGAGTAAAATGGATTTAATTACATCATAATTTAATTAAACCCCAAACTGCGACAAATGATGATCCAGATGTTTATAAAACATATTATTCCATTCTGTTTTATTAAGCACATCAAAGGAAAGATTTTCTTTATTATCAAAATGGTCCTCTCCCAGATTTTGGGTTTTATTTATATAATCTATTAATCGATTTTTTTCAGCACCAAAATTTTTTGAATCTGACATAATAAACTGTGGGGCGGTTTTAAGGTTGTGGCTGTATGGTTTTTCACCAACGATTTTATCTTTTACAATAAGCTTTAAAATGAAACGAATAAATCCATTTGGTTTTTTGTGAGTATTATCGAAGACCATTTCATAAACAACATTACAATGTGCCAGCATCTGTGAAGCATTCATTTTTCCCCAAAGAGGTTGAGTTTTCGAACTTAAATTATTTATCCTCTGAATAATTTTGTCAGAGACTTCTTTTTTGAATATGTTTGGTAATGACATGTCAGCTTTTTAAGTTTAAATAAAAATTTTTTGTTTGAACTTCAATTTTTCAAATTTATAGAATTATATATTAATATGAAATGTGTAACTGAGACTTATAAAAATTGAGTATGGAAGACTGTACCAAAAATAGAGGTTAAATCTCACTTGACTATATGAATAAATGTTCATATATTTATTTTGTTAATTTTAAAAAAACATGTCCAAAACAAAACAATATTTAAATGCTGAAAAAGTGATACGAGTAGCCGAGATTTTAAAGACAATAGGTCATCCGGTAAGACTTCAGATATTAGAAGCACTTCAGGAAAAGGAACCTTTATCAGTCTCTGAAATTCAGGAGAAGATCGAAACCAATACAGAGCAATCACTTCTGTCACATCATTTGATAAAAATGAAAGACAGAGGAATTCTCAGATGCGAGAAGAAGGGTATGAATGTACTTTATCGTCTGGAAGACAGGAACATTTTAAAAATATTTGAATGTATGGAGTCATGCAGTCTGTTCGATCGAAAGGATTATGTCTGATGAATAGAATAAAGGAAAATGTGAATACTAAATATAATTCGAATAGTGATGTAATACTTACAAGTAAAAATTTCATTGAGATAAACAAAATAACTGATGAAAAATACTGGAACAATATTTACAGAAGCGGTAACATAGGCTGGGACATTGGCGAAGTTTCATCTCCGATTAAAAATTATATCGATCAGATAAAAAATAAAAACATTAAGATCCTTATACCCGGATGCGGAAATGCTTATGAAGCTAACTATCTTTCAGATAATGGTTTTAAGGATATTACACTTCTAGATATTTCAAGTGTAGTTACAGATGAGCTGAAAAAGAAATTTGCCAAAAACAAAAATATCAATGTGATATGTATGAATTTTTTTGAACATGAAAACAAATATGATCATATAATAGAGCAAACATTTTTCTGTGCATTAAATCCGGATTTACGGGAAGAATATTGTAAAAAAATGAATAGACTTTTAAACACAAACAGTAAATTAGTTGGAGTACTCTTTGACAGAGAATTTGAAAAAGATGGACCGCCTTATGGAGGATCAATAAAAGAATACGAAGAATTGTTTAAAAAATATTTTGATGTAAAGGTTCTTGAAAAATGTTATAGCTCAGTGCAGCCAAGATCCGGCAGTGAAGTTTTTATAAATTTAATAAAAAAATAAATGTCATATTTAGGTATACTTATCGGCGGAGTAGCGGGATTTCTTTACTGGAAATTTGTTGGCTGCGAATCAGGAGCTTGTCCTATTACTTCAAATAAATTCATTTCAGTTGGTTATGGAGCTTTGCTTGGATCACTTCTTTTTTCCACTATAGCAGGAGCTTCCGTTAAAAAAAGTTTTTCAGGATTTTTTTCAGGAAAAGATTCCATAAACAGCCATACTAATCTCAGCATTGATGAAATGATGATATTAACTACAGGTTTGACAGATAGTAATTTTATTTTAGTTGACGTCAGAACTCCAGGTGAAATAAGCAATGGCTATATTTCCGGAACAGATTTATTCATCGACTTCAGCGGAGTCAGTTTTACTGATGAAATAAAAAAACTTGATACAACAAAAAAATATATTATTTACTGCAGAAGTGGAAACCGAAGCTCAAGGGCATGTAAAATTATGAACAGCAAAGGATTTAAAAATCTTTACAACTTATCAGGAGGAATAAATAAATGGAAAGGCGAACTGAAGAAAGACTAAATTAATTTTAATCATAAATAAAAAATACATACAAAATGAAAATCGAACAGATCTACACGGGCTGCCTTGCACAGGGAGCATATTACATAACAAGTAAAGGAGAAGCAGCAATAATCGACCCACTGAGAGAGATAAAACCATATATACAAAGAGCTGAAAAAGACGGTGTAAAAATAAAGTATATTTTTGAAACTCATTTTCATGCAGACTTTGTGAGCGGACATGTCGATCTTGCAAAAGCTACAGGTGCAAAAATTATTTATGGACCAACTGCAGAACCGGCTTTTGAATGTATCACTGCTAAAGACGGAGAAGAGTTTAAAGTTGGAGACGTTACAATTAAAGTTCTGCATACTCCCGGTCATACAATGGAAAGTTCTTCATTCCTGCTCACAGATGAAAACGGAAATGAGAAAGCTTTATTCTCAGGTGATACACTTTTTATAGGAGATGTCGGAAGACCTGACCTGGCACAGAAAGCTGCTGATATGACTCAGGAAGAACTTGCAGCAACTCTATTTCATTCACTTAGGAATAAGGTTATGACACTTAATGATGACATACTTGTCTATCCTGCTCACGGAGCCGGAAGTGCATGTGGTAAAAATATGAGCAGTGAAACTGTATCGACTATCGGAGCTCAGAAAAAAACAAATTATGCTTTAAGAGCTGACATGACTGAAGAGGAATTTGTAAAGGAAGTTACAGACGGTCTTTTACCTCCACCTGCTTATTTCCCTGAAAATGTAGCAATGAACAAGATGGGTTATGAAAGCATTGACAAGGTAATGGAGCGCGGTTTGAAAACAATGACAGCAGAGGAGTTTGAGACAGCAGCAAATAAAACAGATGCATTAATGCTTGACACAAGGAATGATAATTTTTTTAATATGGGATTTATTCCAAACAGTATAAACATTTCTCTTGATGGTCAGTTTGCGCCATGGGTAGGAGCTTTGATACCTGACATTAAGCAGCAGCTTCTGATAATTTCTGAGCCGGGGAGAGAAGAAGAAACAGTCATGAGGCTTGCAAGAGTAGGATATGACAACGTAATAGGATATCTTAAAGGCGGATTTGAAGAATGGAAAAAAGCCGGAAAGGAAACAGACAGTATTAAAAGGATAAATGTTTCTGAGTTTGAAAAGATATTCAACGATGGTAACTCACTTGTGATTGACGTAAGGAAGCCGGGAGAATATAATTCAGAAAGAGTTGATGGAGCTGTAAATATTCCGCTGGATTTCATAAATGAAAGACTGTCTGAGTTTCCGAAAGATAAGAATTTTATTATTCACTGCGGAGGCGGATACAGAAGTATGACTGCAGCTTCAATATTGAAATCCAGAGGATGGGAAAATTTTATGGAGATCGAAGGTGGATTTGACAGTATCAGGGAATCCGGTATTCCAAAGACTGATATGGTTTGTACTTCAAAAAATTAAAAATAGAAATTCTGATAACATTTAAATTTTAAAAAATAAAAAAATGCTTGAATTAATAAAACAACCATGGCACTGGGCTGTAAGCGGTACTGTGATAGGACTTATAGTTCCTTTACTGTTGGTACTTGGTAATAAAAAATTCGGAATATCTTCATCATTCCGTCATATATGTGCTGCATGTTTTTCTGGAGACATAAAATTTTTTAAATATGACTGGAAAAAAGAAGTATGGAATTTATTTTTTGTCGGTGGAATTATTATCGGCGCATACATTGCTTCAACATTTCTGTCTGATCCGGCAGATATGATACAGGTTGCACCGGGGACTCTTGAGACTTTGAAGGGATATGGAATAAAAGATTTCACAAGTCTAATGCCATCAGATCTTTTTAGCTGGGATAATTTATTTTCAATGAAGGGATTAATATTTTTTGTCTTCGGAGGATTTCTTGTCGGCTTCGGAACGAGATATGCAGGCGGCTGTACTTCAGGTCATGCAATAATGGGACTTGCCAATCTTCAAATGCCTTCGCTAATAGCTACAATGTTTTTTATGGTTGGTGGATTTTTTTCTACCAACATTCTGATTCCGTTAATTTTCAAACTTATACAATAATGTCAAATATAAATAGTAATGATCAAATAGAAACTGCCGAGGAATTTGAGATCCGTCATCAGGATGTTTTATGCACTAACGAATCAAAATTAGTTCATCCGTGGTGGTATAATTTAAAATATATGTTAGTAGGAATAATATTCGGCATAGTTTTTGTAAAAGCAGAAATTATAAGCTGGTTTAGAATACAGGAAATGTTTCAGCTCACTTCATTTTTTATGTATGGAGTAATTGGTACTGCAGTAGTAGTAGCAGCTCTTTCAGTATTTGTAATAAAAAAAATGAATCTGAAAAGCATTTACGGTGAAGAGATATCAATCGATGACAAGAAATTCAATAAAGGTCAGATCTACGGAGCTGCTATTTTCGGAATCGGCTGGGCGATCACCGGTGCGTGTCCGGGACCACTGTTTGCGCAAGTCGGTAGTGGATTCTCTGTAATAATAGTTACGGTATTTTCTGCGATCGCAGGGACTTGGATCTACGGGAAGTTCAGAGAGAAGCTGCCGCATTGAAATAAATATTTTTATACATTTCTAAAAAATCAAAATAAAGTTTCATATTTGAATTGGAAATAAGCATCTGGTTTGAGCGGGGAAGGAGTGTTGAATCTAGCTTATACTGTGTTTGCTGATAATACCAGGATTAATTTTGCGAGTAAAATTACTCCGTGAACGACTTTGTTTTATATAATATTATTGATTTATAAATAAAGATGACCTCAAAAGTCGTACGGCTTATTATAATAAAAATTTTAGTTTTGTTTTAATTTTTTTAAGGTATAGTTCTCCGCCAATTGAAGCATAAAGATTTATAAATTAGAAAACAAGATACCGTTGATTGCGGCGGGGTGCTTCATTTTAACATTAAAATATTCAAGCATATTTTTTTACAGATTATAAGAACTATTGGATTGTCTTAGCTCAATAAAACTCCCATAGACTTTAAGTTTCAGAAATTCACCTTGAAACCATCTCGTAAAATTTTTCTACCAGCCATTTTTTATTTGCAGTTCTTTTATTATCAAAAAGCATTTTTATTTTCTGAGATACATCATCATCTTTATTTAATTTATACTTAACAAGGAGATCTAGTATTTTCATAAAACTTCTAAATTCTTCATTATAGAGACTTCCTACCATTTTATTCTTGTTGATAAAGTGTAAAAAGGAATCAGATGTATAATAAAGCATCTCATAATCCCCGGTTTCAAAATAAATTTTAAGGGATGTTATTCTCAAATGATATTTGAATGATGAAAATTCAAAATCAATTTTACTAATACTCACCAGTGCTTTCTCGTATTCCTTTTTATAAAAATATAATTGTGACATTGCATAATTGACAGCATCCGATTTATGATCAGGATTTAATTTATCCGAATTATCCTTTATATAAACTTCAACTTTTTCATGTTCACACGCTGCCAGACCTGTTATTATTACAGAAGTGAATGTAGTCATGGAAAGATATCCGGGATAGCAGTCGAAAACATTTTTTTTAAACATAATTTCATATACACTAAAACATTCTTTAAAAAACTTTTCGTCGCCGTTATCAATCTTCTGTATGCAGGAATTACTAAGACAGACATATAATCCGTACTTCTCTATTGGTACAAATATCTCATCATATTTTAAGAGACTTTTTTTAAATTCAAAATAATAATCATAATTTAAAGGATACGCCAGCGCTTTATACATATTATAATAAACAAGGAGGATTTCGTAATACTCTTTCGAAAATTGTTCGGCATGTTTTAAAACATCTTCAATATTAATACCGGTCAGAATTTTACTGATTAAAAGAGAAGAAGAATCTGCGCTATACTGTTTTTGAAATTCTATAAAGTTTAGCAGTTTAAAAATTTTAATAAGATAATAGTAAGTAAGATAATCTGTAGATTTAATCAAAGAATTATCCTTATATAATTTCAGATTATCTTTAAATTGCAAACTGGATGATTTTAACTCCTCTATAATATGTTTGTTAAAAAACCGGATTTCACCCTCGAATTCTTTCGGATTAAATAGTTCATCGGTGGAATTTAATTTTTTGTCAAATACACCCGACAGTCGTCTTTCACTCAATTCCCTGAGTCCTTTTTCTAAAACATCAAACTTATCTTTTTCAAAAGCAATGTAAGATAAAAATTTTTCTGCAAGTATCATCAGGTCAGAGAGTAAATTTCTTATGGAAGCGTCGTTATAATTTTTAACTTCTGAAGCAAAGATTTTTTGGAACAGGTTTTCTTTGGTAAGACTTTGGTTATCGTATCCGGGATGGTACTCAGATAATAATCTAAAGAGTAATGCTGCTTTTTTATTTTTAGTGTGAAACGGGGATAGAAGAAATTCTTCAAATCTTTTTATTTCCTTGTCTGAAAAGCTTTTAAGAATATCTATAACTTTTGAATTAAGCATAAATTTTCAATCCGAATTTCTACAAATTGTAATTGCAATTATATCAAAAATAGCTTTTTGAATACGAAAATACAATTTTTTTAATAGTGTGACCTGGATTTCGGATACAATAACTTTTTGCAAACCTGAAAAACTTTCTTTGCTCTGTAAAATGAAACCCCGTATTTTTATATAAAAAATTTATGAAAGGCAATTTAACTCGGTGTTTAGATATGGGATCCGGACCCGTTCTTAAGATCATAGAAATACAGTCTGCAGTTGTATGTTGGATTGCCTTTCAAATTAAATCTAACAAGGAGAAATCATAATGAAAATCTTCAATTATCTTTTTATTTCAATCTTAACATTAATTTTTGTTTTTACATCTGAAATCCATTCTCAATCCAGTTGGATTTTAAAATCTACAGGAGGCAATTTAAATTCAGTTCAGTTCATTAATGATATGTCGGGATTCGCTGTAGGTGATTCGGGAATGATAATAGCTACAGCAGATGGCGGCTCTAACTGGCAATGTGTGACTAGCGGTACTACCCAAAAATTAAGAAGCGTCTATTTTATTAATGCTCTGACAGGATGGGCATCCGGAGACGGCGGCGTTATAGTAAAAACTACAAATGGCGGAATTAACTGGTCTGTTCTAACAACAGGAACAACATCAGGTTTAGCCGGAGTTCATTTTCCCACAATTGATACCGGTTATGCTGTTGGACCTTCAGTAACTATTAAAACTACTAACGGAGGCACAAACTGGTCATCACTTATTTCAGTTTCCGGAAGTGCAGTTTTCTTTTCAACCGGTTTGAAAGGAGTTGTAACAAGTGCTACCGGCTATCTTTCAAAAACGACTAACGGCGGATTCTACTGGTCTATTGCGTCTGGTCCGGGATATCCAATAAACAGATATGCATTATCATTCATAAACGGTTCAACCGGATGGACGGTAGGTGCAAATTCGCAAATTTTTAAGACAACAGATGGCGGATCAAACTGGCTCAATTATGGTATTCCAATAATTTCACTTTCCACAATGTATGGAATAAGTTTTACGGATGATACTTACGGATATTTTGTCGGAAGCAGCGGACAAATATTAAAATCAACAAATGGCGGAGTGAACTGGACAGTACAGACAAGCGGAACAACAAAAACTTTAAGAGGAGTTGATTTTACTGATGATATGTCAGGTTGGGCAGTGGGAGATCAGGGAATTTTACTGCATACTTCAAACGGCGGAACAAACTGGATAAGTCAGCTAATTCAGTATTCATCGCCATTTACCCAAAACATGACGCTGTTTGATGTTCAATTCCAAAATGAAATGACAGGCTGGTCTGTTGGGATGGATGGCTATGTGAATAAAACAACTGATGGAGGCGAAAACTGGGTAACATATTCATCTGCAACTTTCAATTATTTATTTTCAATTTATTTTCCCAATGAAAATGATACCGGCTGGGCTTGCGGAAGATTGGGAACAATTGAAAAAACCTTAAATGGAGGAGTTAACTGGACACTTCAGCCGACCGGTACATCACAGCATTTGAACAGCATTGTTGTAGATTATACTTCAAGCGGAGTTTTGAATAATACGTTTTGTGTAGGAGATAACGGAACTATACTTCAATTGGACTCAGCTCTAACCTGGACCTCTCACACCAGCGGCACTGTAAATCATCTTAATTCTGTCTTTGTACTTGATGACTATAAAGCAATCATTGCCGGAAACGCAGGAACAATTTTGAAGACAACCGATACCGGAGTAAACTGGATTGTTAAAACATCAGGGACAACTGAAGATCTTAAATCAATTTATTTCATTAACGGTTTGACCGGATATGTCTGCGGAAGCAGCGGTACAATCAGGAAAACTGTTGACGGCGGAGGATCATGGACTGCTCTGACTAGCGGAACTACCAGCGGACTTAACTCAATAGACTTTGAAGAGATTGTCACAGATAACGGTTATGCTGTCGGAGATAACGGGACTATTGTCTCAACTACAAACGGAGGAATGACCTGGAACAAAGAATCAAGTGGGAGCACTACTCCTCTGTATTCTATATTTGCCGGTGATGTTCCGGCATTAAGCAGTATGACATCAACAGTTGTAAATACTGTTGGCAAACTTGGCAAATTTGCATACAAAAATGCAGTGACTGCTTTGCCGGTTGAGCTGACTTCATTTGATTATTCTATAAATGAAAACAAAGTAACTTTGAGATGGCATACTTCCGGAGAGATTAACAACAGAGGTTTTGAGATAGAAAGAAAATCTTCCTCAGTATCTTTAGTTGAATGGTCAGATATCGGATTCATGGACGGTTATGGGACAATAAATGAACTCGTTAGTTATACTTATGAAGATAAATATTTATTACCCGGAAAATATAAATACAGATTAAAACAGATAGACTACAACGGTAATTTTAAATATTATGAATTAAATTCTGAAGTAATAATTGGTGCACCTGAGAAATATGTGCTGTCTCAGAATTATCCTAATCCGTTTAATCCTGTTACAAAAATTAAATATCAGATCCCTGAAGATCAATTTGTATCAATAAAAGTTTATGATATATTAGGGAAGCAGATCCAGATCCTTCAGAATAATTTTATTAAAGCAGGATCATATGAAATAAAATTTGAATCTGGCAATCTCCCAGGTGGAATTTATTTTTACAAAATTGAAACACAGAATTATTTTGAAACTAAAAAAATGATTCTCTTAAAATAAAAAATTATCTGTGATTTAAAAAAATCAATCTGATTCAATCTTTAATTGTTACTAGATTAAAATTAATAACTGATTTTCCTCCGGTTACTAGTAGCAACAGTATCTGCATTCAGGAGACGAAGGTAATTGTTATGATCATGTTCAAATTCTATCCAGCAAAAATAATTTTCCTCTTCATTTCCTGAATTACAATTTGTGGGAGTCAGTGTACCTAACGAAACCTTATTATCAACATGTTTATATTTGACTCCTAAAGAATCGAGATAAAGATCAACAGCAATAATTACTATTCCAATTGGAATTGGTACGAATGTTGGGATCTCATCCGGAATAATATTGTCAAGACCCGCCCAGCCATAGGGTACAAAATCTTTTGAATTTACGACTCTGTGTGACGGCGAGTTTGTACTTATCATTATGCTGTTATAATGTTCCACAAAAGATTCATTTCCGACGGTCGGAGCTGCAAAAGTATATGTCTCAAGCGCAAATATATTTGTATATCCGTTATCGACAAACCATGCAGAAAGCATCGTAGCAAGTGCACCGCCTAAACTGTGACCGGTAATAAACATTTTCAGATTGCTTCCCTGTATATTATTTAAAAATGTCGCAAGATTTTTACCGTTGTCTGTTATTGACAGTAATGTATTTAGTCCGTCAAGTGAACCGACTGCTACAGAATCCATATTACCGGCTGTAAAAGGATATCTGTCAAGCTTCCAGACTTCCATATCCTCTATTATATTCGATGGAAATATCCAGTCTGTTCCTCTGATAGCAATTGTATATAAAGCCGAATCACCTGTTGTATCAGCAGCAACATACATCATATTTCCTCCGTCAGGACTGATCCCGGGACCCCATACTAATTTCCAGTTCCCTCCTGTTGTATAATTTGTATTTGACAACTGTAGTATCAACGAATCCTTAATCTCAGCATGGTTAGGATTATTCTCAGCAGTATAACATAATGCCGCCAGAGTCATTATCTCTCCTGCCTCATTTACATCATAACCGCCGAGCACCGGCGGATTTCCACTATTAATGCTTGTCAGGTCATCAGTGCAACTGTTAATAGAGATGATTAACAGTGACAAAGTAAAAATGGCGATAGAAGATTTGATTTTTGTAATTTTCATAGTCAGTTTTTTTGAAAAAACTAACAGCTATTAAATTTTAATTCAAGTGATAAGTCTTTAAAATTTTAAATTTTAAATTTTAAATATCAAATTAGTATGTATTTGTGTAAAGTTGGATTTAAAATCAAAAAATATTTTAAAAACCTTATTGAAATTAAAATTACTTTATTTAATAATACCTGATTCCTGATAATCAATTATTAATATCTTCTGTCTCCTTATTGAGATCATCCCATTGAGGATTGCATTTATCAATAAGAGTATCTAACCAGAATTTTTTCCATCTTTTCATTTTTTTTTTGTATTTAATTGCAGAGATAATATTACCGGCTTCTTCATAATACACAAGAAAGTATCTATCTTTTTTCTTTAAAAATTCTGTACGCCTCTTTTTAAATTCAATCACACTGTTTACAATATCATCAGTAATATCAATATGTAAAGAACCATTTTTCTTATCAGTCAGTATATACAAAAAATACTTTTTCATATTCTCTTTTAAAATTATTTGGGGATAATTTTATTGCAAATCCGGATCTTCTTTAGTCTGCCTGTTAAATTAAATTTGATCTATATTTATTTTGTCAATACCATCTTTCTTACCTGCGAATATTTTTCGGTTGCAATTTTGTAAAAATATGTGCCGCTTGGTAAATTGCCTGCATTGAAATCAACTGAATACTTTCCCTGATCCTGTTTCTGATTTACAAGTGTTGCAATTTCTTTTCCAAGAATATCAAACACTTTTAATAAAACAAATTCTGAATACGGCAATTCATAAACTATTTTGGTAACAGGATTAAAAGGGTTTGGGTAATTTTGATAAAGCGAATAATTATTCGGAACCAAACTTTCATTGTTCACTGAAGTAATGATGTCTGAAGTATCGACTCTTATATTATAAAGAAGTCCTCCCAATCCAAAAATTCTTGCATGAACAGCTTTACCTGAGGCTAATACTGACTGTCCATCATCTGATGTCTTACATGTGAATAAAGAACCTGGAGTATTTATTTTAAAAATTGGTGTATTACCCAAAAAGGTTTTAAATACATACAAATCTTCTTTACTATTATCGATAGCTCCCCATGAAACTGCGCTTAAAATATTTCCGCTTTTTGAAAAGGATAATCCGGATATAAAGTCTCCGCATCCGTCGTATATCCAGTAAGGCATACCATTTTGATTTGTTTCAAATAGTTTTATTTTTCCATAGTACTTTTCTAAACTATTAAAGAGTAATACTCCTGCAGCTATATAATTTCCGTCATAAGTAATATCTATAGATGAATACCATCCATAAAAACCGGTTAATTCTTGATCCTGCCAGATAAAATCATATGTTGTTCCGTTCCACTGATAAACTCTTAATAAACCAAAGTTACTTATTGTTGCTACAACTCTCCCGTCACCGCTTATACCCTGGACAGATTGAGTATGATTAGTAGGTGCGGAAGGATTTATATATCCCTGGAATATCACTTCCCCTGTAAACGTTTTAATTACAAAGAATTCCGTACTATTATTTACTATCACTAACGAATCATTTCCGGACATTTTGATTCCCTGTATCCATGCTCCATTAGTTGGATATTCAGGTCTAATTCTTTTACTCCAGACAATGTTTCCTGAGATAACATCGATTCCAAAAACTGTACTTGAATCTTCATAAGATGCGCTGCACACTAAAAACTTTCCGTCATTTGTAATATCCAGAAAAGTCGCATAACCTATATAAGGAAGTGTTGTTAAATCAAAATTATAAAATGGAATATTACTTGTATTGTTAAATATTTGAATTTTTCTTTCTGAGCTAACTCCGATTATTCCGCCTGTGTCAGATATAGCCACAAATTGTGAAGTTACAATTGGACCTGTAAAATATTCCCATAGAGGGGTGGAACTATTACTGTCATATAAGGATGCTCTTTCATTATTTAATTCCCAGCCTGTAATTCCATATTTACCGTTACGGCTCATATCACAAAAATAACCTATGGATACAGGATCAGTATATGACCATCTGATTTGAGAATTAATGTTTGGTAAATTACTATAATTCAAATTGTTTTCTACGACTGGAGGTAGATTACTTTTACCGTTAAAATAATTTTGAATTACGTTCCTTTTTAAAATTCTATTCTCTGTTAATGAAATCTCTGAATTAACTAAATCTTTAGTGGTTGAATTAGATTGCCCAAAGGATAGAACCGGGAACAGACTGATTATAAAAATTAATTTCAACATAACATTTTAATTTAAATTTTAAATAATATTTTAAATTTTGCTTTTGAAAGATAGCTCAATATTTATTTTACCAATACCTTCTTCCTTACCTGCGAATACTTTTCCGTAGTTATTTTATAAAAATATGTGCCACTTGGAAGATTGTCTGCATTGAAATCAACTGAATATTTTCAATTAAAAAATGATTTTATAAATTGCTTAATCAAATAAAAGTAAAGTTAATGTTTTCATAATTATATTTAATATTTAAAATTTAATATTAAATATTAAACTTAAGGTCTTACAACAGACACAAAATTTGCTGAATTGTTATTTACAATTGCCATATCAGAAAGATCGACTATGTTATCACCATTAAGATCAGTTGAAGAATATCCTGAAATAAAATTTGCCGCATCATTATCGATCAACGCCATATCAGACAGATCTATTGTACCGTCGCTGTTAACTTCACCGCTGAATAAGCAGTATTTATTTCCAATAAGTTTTTGATTGTTTCCATATGCCTGGGAAGCAGAGATTGTAAAATCATAATTTAACGAATCACCTCTGATTAAATATTCTCCTCCGGATTTACTCCATGTCTCCAGACAATTTCTGTTTTTTAAAATAAGATAATATGTTCCGGTCAGTGCTTTTGTGAATTCAAACATACCTGTAAATGATAAAGAATCAATTACTGAAGTAACAGAATCTACAATAACAAAAGGAGAAGTTGAATTTCTAAGATATGCTTTTATTGTGTCATTTAAATTCAATTTCACTGAGTTCAAATCAAAAAGTCCTTCCGGTATCGTTGAAATGTAAAACTTTGTATTACTTCTGTTTTTGACAGTTATTGCTCCAAATGAAGTGAAACCTGATGCAGTGGTTTTGTATGGATCAACTGTATTATGATTATAAGAATTTTTTTCTAACCAATTCGTACCATCATATCTTGCTATTGTTAAAGGTATATTATGGTTAAATGGACCTGTTTCATGAAATGAATACCAATCACATGTAAAAGTCACTATACTTCCACCAGGAGTTGCCTCTTCAACTTTCCATTCAAGGTTTATTGCATTTTCAGGAACCGGATTAGTAAAACCTCTAATACAACTTACTTTAAAAATATCAGGAATACCTAAATTAGAAATTGTAATAGACGAAATAGACATATAATTTGTCCCTGGTACCCTTTCAGATCCGACAGGAAATTCGAATGGAATATTTCCTACTTTCCTGAATACTGAACCATTTCCAGGAGTTTGAATAAATCCTCCTGGGAAACCATATCGAATCACAGAACTATTATCTCCAAGAATCAAATTATATTCTCTTAGATTTAAAATATCCCTTCCATAATAATTACCTGAAAAGCTAAGGTCAAGAACACCATTTACAGTAATTGAAGAAGAAAGATAAGTAAACCCTGATACTGTCAGATCATTAAATGTCAAAGGATTTAAAGGGAATGTTAAACCCGGGGTAATTGTAACCTTTCCCGCACCGGGAATTAATGTTTCTTCAGCTAAATTAAGTGCAATGTTAATTTTGATTTTACCTCCATTGGTCATATCAACAGCAGTATTTGTAGAAGTGCTATTTATAGAATTACAAATTAGTTCAAGACTCGATCCGGGTTCCCAACTGATAATTCCATATGGAAAATTACTGCTTAATGTTATCATATCATAATAGGTTTGCTGAATATCAAAAATACATTCACCCTGAATAATCAGATTATCACCTGTTCCGGGTAAGACACCTCCCCAAAGTGCAGCATTTCTGAAATTTCCCGGACCGTTAAAAGTTCTGTCTGCAAAAACATTTATTGAATTTAAACTGAGTACAATAAAAATCAAAATTAACTTTTTCAAAACACCTCTCCTTTTTGGTTTTATTAATAAAATATTTTATGGTCTGACAACTGCCACATAATTCGCCGAATTATTATTTGCAATCTCCATATCTGAAAGATCCACAATGTTATCTCCATTCAGATCAGTCACATTATATCCGGGAGTATAAACAGCTGCATCATTATCAATCACTGACATGTCTGTCAGATCAATTGCTCCGTCCTGATTTACGTCACCGCTGTATATGCAGTATTTTGAACCTTTTAAAATTTGGTTACTTCCGTAAGCCTGGGAATAAGAAGTTGTGAAGTCATAATTATATATTGAATCAATAGCCATTCTCTCCCCTCCGGATTTGCTCCATGTTTCAATTCCGCTTCTGTGTTTTAATAATATATAGTAATTCCCGGTTGGTGCATTGTAAAATGTATCCCTTGCAGTAAATGTAGTTGAGTCAATAAAAGTAATAGCAGAATCAACTAAATTGTAAGGTGGTTTTATATTTCTTAAATAGGTTCTGAGAGTATCTTTAAGATTTAGTTTGTTAGAAAGTGTGTCATAAAAACCTTCCGGTATAATGGAAACGTTATTTATAAAATTAGATTTATTCTTGATTGTCATGTAGCCAAAGGAAGTAAAACCGCTAGCAGAAGTAGAGTATGGTTCAACAGTGCTTGTAACACGACTTGAATTTGTTTCCATCCATTGAGAACTGTCATACCTTGCAATTGCAATTCTGTTATTTCGATTGAAATTATTTAGATCAGTATGATTGTCCCATCCAAAAGTTAGTGTAGCGTTACTGCCACCTGGAACAGTTTCAAATATAGACCATTCTCTTAAGAGGGTTCGGTTTGGAACTGGAGTATTAATAAAATTTCCTTCAAGCCCCACAGTAAACCAATCAGGAGTTCCGTAATTTTTGATTATAACAGGATTGTAAGCTGTGTAGCCTTGTCCTTTATATCCGAATGGAAATATTGCTTCATTAGAGTCAACATATCTGATTAATTTGCCAGAAGATGTGATTTGAATATAACTAGTTTGACTTGAACCTGTAATTGTTCCTGAAGCTCCAATAGTTAAATCATATTCTCGTAATTCAAATCCCCAGTGAAAACTATTTAGAATTAAATTACCATTTACAGTTATAGAAGTTCTCAACCTGACAGCCGCACTAGTAGCCGTAATTCTTAGATTAGCGAAAGTAGTTATGTTTGTTGGCATTGTTGATCCACCAAAAAAATCTAATGCCCCTGCTCCTTGAGTTATAATTGAAGGATATGCAACTTGTAGCGTCCCTCTAATCCTTAAGAAACCACTTTGACTAAGATTTATAGCTGCACAAGTTGTGTTAACAATAACATTATTTACACTTAGAGTATTACCACTTACGAAAGTAAGACTTCCTGCATGTTCGCAATCATCCAGATATAGATTCCCGTAATCAATTCCAGTTGTCTGATCTATATAGCATCCTCCGTGAATATAGAGATTATCACCTGCAGATGGCATTGGTCCGTTCCATCCTGCATTAAAAGGTAAAGTACCATTAAAGGAATAAAAATGTCTGTCCACTGCAAAAACATTTATTGAATTGAAAATTAGTATAACAAGAATTAGAATTAGCTTTTTCAAAATACCTCTCCTTTTTTTAATTTAGTTTAAAGTTTTAATTGCTTGATTCGGGTTTAAAAAAAATTTTCTAAAAAAATTCATTCAATATGGAATAATTTTTTAATTACAAGCTGTTAATCTTTTGGTACAAATGTATTCTGATTAAATTATTATTCCAAAGAAGGTTTTTCCTGAAAGTGAAACGGAGTAATTATTGAATTCGGTTATATAGTTTGTTTTTAGAGGTGTTTTGATGTATTTGAGGTAAAATAAGTGAGATTAATTTGGGATATTTAAGAGAGTTTTGTAATGTCTCAAGTAATTTCTTAATGAATATTTATTACATAGTAGATTATTTTTTCACATACAATAAAAGGTCTTTTATTATTTATTTAATAACAGTAAATTTATCACCGTCAAATTCCTGTATTCTTTAACTTAATATTAAATGAGTTATGATCCACAGTAAAGTTATTGACATATTAAAAACATTTTCCAAGGAAGAATTAAAACAGTTCTCAGAATTTCTACATTCACCTTTTCATAATAAGAATAAAAATCTCTTAATACTTTTTGAAACTCTGCTGAAATATCATCCTGATTATAATGCAGATAATGAAATAATATTTCAGACAATTTATCCGGCAAAAGAATACAGTCACGACAGTATAAAAAAGCTTATGTCCGAACTCATAAAAGCAGTTGAATCTTTTCTCTCACACTCTGGATTAATTAAGGAAAAATTTCTATTGAATAAAATATTGCTTAAAGAATTATCCGACAGAAAAATAGATAACCTTTGGAAGCTTAAAATAAAAAAGCTTGAATCCGACTTTCCTGAAGAATATCCGGATTATTATAATAACAAATCTGCGTTAGAAGGATTTAAAGTTGAATTTAATGTAACGAGAAATACCGCTGTAGATTTTGAAAAAATCCATAATGATAAATTTTCATATGATACATGTTACTATTTATTTCAGGCGTTGATATATATTCACTGTACAACTTCTCTTAAGAATTCATATTCTCACATCTCAACTAATAAGAATCTAAATGATCTGTTTCTGAATTTTGATTTTGACTCATTTATTAAAAAGTCTGTAACGAATACGCACGAAGACAAAACAATATATTTACTGTGCAATTTGATAAAAATGTTTATTCCACCGGACGATGAATCATTTTTTTATAATTCAAAAAAAGTATTGCTTGAATTATTTGACCATGAAACATTTGAAATTCGCGATGATTATACTTTGTACATTTCTGTATTGACAAGCTATTGCACAAGGAAAATGAGAGAGCGGAAATTGAATTTTTGCAATGAACAGCTAAAGCTTCACAAACACCGATTTAAAGTATTAGAAAATACCAATAAGAAATTTTCAAAATTTACCCGTTTTGATTTTTCAAATATTATTAATCTTGCAACTTTCCTTGGCGAAATTGATTGGGCAGAAGAGTTTGTATCAAAGGTTAATAAATATTTTTTCAAAGAAGACTATGAATTTAATTTTAATTATGGCAATGCTTTAATAGAATTAAGGAAATCAAATTTCGAAAAAGCACTTGAGTATTCATCTAAAACAATTACAAAAGATCATGTTTTTAAAGTAGCACTTATAAACTTAAAGTTAATGTGTTATTATGATTTAGATTTTACTGAAGAAGCATTTTCGGCAATAGATGCTTTCAATCATCAGGTTCTTAATTCTGACAAGTTTAACGATAGATATAAGACATTGCAAAAATCATTTATAGATATTTATAAGAAAATGCTGAATTTTAAAGTGAATCCTCAAAAAATTTCAGACTGGAATCTGAAGGAATTAGAAAAAATGATCGATTCAAAAGAATTTTCGCTTTCTGATCATTGGTTTTTGGAAAAGCTAAAAGAGTTGTCCAAAATTCATACAAAGTCTGAAAAAGATAATCGTAAATTACAGGCTTGAAATAAATTTGGTCTCTTAAAAATAAATTAAGATAAAACGAATATATAATTTAATGTTTAAATTTTACGGTAGTATTTAGTTTCTTTTCAGTGACGAATAAATTTTATGCTTAATAATAGATCATTTTTTATTATGTTAATTACAATCAATTATTTATTCGAAATTAACTTAACAAATAAAAATGAAAAATTTTATTCTGATCTTATTTCTCACAATTAATCTCTCAGCTTTTTGTGACGAACCATTTATTGTGTACCCTGATGTAATGAACAAAGTCTCAATTGTGGAAAATACAGAAGGTGTTCAGGTAATGAAGTTTTATGATGCTGACTCATTACCGGTATTTCCCGGTTTTCCAAAGATCGTAAACGGTCAGTCTATAGAAGGCGGAATATATTGTCAAATGGATTCTGACAGTGAACTTGAAATAGTCTACGGAATCGGAATGACTGTTCAGGCATGGAATATTGACGGGAGCAACTTAACCGGCTGGCCAAAGAGTCTTTCGTTTAATTCTCAAGGTGCACCTTCTTACGGCGATATTGACGGTGACGGAGTTGCAGAGATTGTGATTGGATCAGCAAGCTTAACCGGTACTACGGGATCGCTGTATGCTTTCGAAAAAGACGGAACACCTGTAACGGGTTTTCCTGTTTCTATCGGTGCTGCAAGAACAGTTGCTCTTTGTGACATGGATAATAACGGCAGTCTGGAAATTATTACAAGCAAAAGACTTTCATCAGCGGGAGAAATTTATATTTATAAAGGAGATGGTACAATCTTTCCGGGCTGGCCAAAAGCTATAAATCATGTCCCCGCTTCAAGTTCGGCAGCAGGTGATATTACAGGTGACGGACTTCCTGAAATTATTTCGGAATCCTATACAAGTATTTATGCATGGGACAGAAACGGAAATGTCTTACCGGGTTTTCCATTTATACTTCCGAATGGTGATGTGAATTCCTATTCATCTCCTGTACTTGCAGATGTCGATGGTGATAATATAAGGGAAATAATTTTTGGTTCACATGTTAGCTCAGCCGGAGGGTTAATTTATATTTTAAAAAATGATGGTACTGTAATGCCCGGCTGGCCTAAGAGTACCAACTACTGGATCTATGGACCGCCGGTACTTGGTTATGTAAATGATGACAATGTGATCGATATAATTGTCGGTGATCAGATCGGCAGCGGCACGCCTGTTAACTTCGTATATGGTTGGGATAAAAATGGAAATGTCTTAAACGGATTTCCTATCGGACCTGTAAATGCAGTAAATAATCAGGTAGCTCTTGCGGATATTGACAATGATATGAAACTTGAACTTTTGATAGATGATAATTCTCAGACCGGAGGAATAGGAAAATATCCTGCATTCAATCATGACGGTACACCTGTCTTAAACTGGGACCTGCCTGTGAATGGAACTTCTTTTTTTAATATGCCATGTCTGACAGACCTTAATTCCGATGGAATACTTGACATTGTAGGAGCAGGATATACTTTATTCGGAAGTAATCAGACAAGTGTTTATATATGGAATGCGGGAATACCTTATGACGCGACAAAAGTAATAAATCCGGTCTTTCAGTTTAATGTAAGACACAACGGAGTGTACGGTGATAATAATTTAGTATCAGTTTTAAATAACAATAATACCATACCGGAGAATTTTAAACTTGAGCAGAATTATCCAAACCCTTTCAATCCATCAACAGTGATAAATTATTCATTGCCTACAGAATTCAAAGGTAATGTGAAACTGAACATTTATAATGCTCTTGGAAAAGAGATCGCTGAACTGGTCAATGAAAGTCAGGGTCCGGGGAATTATTCTGTTGAATGGGAAGCAACTGGATTTACAAGCGGGATATATTTTTATGTGCTGGAATCAGGATTTCTTAGAGAATCAAAAAGTATGGTCCTGTTAAAGTGATCTTTAAATTCAAACTTACTATCCCCAGAGTTCCAATATAATAACTCTGCGTTATGGTCTTATGATAAATATAACACAAACTTTTATCTATAGCCAGTAAACCTCAGGTCAAATAATTTTATTAGGTTTGGGTTTAAGAATTGAATATATAATTGAAACAACAAGAATTAAAGCGATTACTGCTAATGAATATCCGATAGGAATTTTGAATAGATCGACGATCACCATTTTAAAACCGATAAAGATCAAAATCATAGAAAGTCCTACTTTTAAATAATGGAATTTATCTATAATACCGGCTAATGCAAAATACATTGCCCGAAGTCCTAATATTGCAAAAATATTAGAAGTATAAATAATGAAAGCATCATCTGTTACAGAAAATATAGCTGGGATAGAATCGAAAGCGAATACAAGGTCGGTAAATTCTGTAGCGATCAATACTACAAATAGCGGGGTTGCAGAAATCTTACCTTTATGCCTTACAAAGAAATCTCCTCCGTGATATTCTTTAGTAACAGGAAAAAACTTCTTATATAATCGGATGACTATGTTTTTCTCCGGATCAATATCATCATCATTATGCAACGCCATTCTAAATCCTGTAAATAAAAGGAAAGCTCCAAATACATACATGATCCAGGCGAATTTATGAATGAGTACAACACCAAGAAATATTAATGCTGCCCTTAGAATCAATGCACCAAGTACACCCCAAAACAAAACTTTATGTTGAAATTCCGCCGGAACTTTGAAGTATGAAAATAATAATACGAATACAAATATATTGTCTATGCTTAAAGAGCGTTCAAGCAGATAGCCGGTAAAGAATTCTACTGCTTTAGTTTCTCCCATTTCATAATAAATGAAAACATTAAATATCATTGCCAATATAATCCAGACAACGCTCCAAATCAATGCTTCTCTGACGGTTACAGCATGAATTTTTTTTTGAAAGACACCAAGGTCAAGTGCCAGCATCAGTAAAATAAAAACATTAAATCCTACCCATAGGATAATTTCGTATGACATTGTGTAATTTAAAATTGCTAAAGATAAAGTTATTTCTTCGCATTTTAAAATAAAATATTTCTACCCTGTTATTTTAATTATACTTTTTAAAGTGATGTAGAATACTAAACCTCTTACAAAAAATCTATATTGATATTAAAGAAAAGAGATGGTATTTCTATTTGAGCAGTTTAATGTATTTAAATTTACAAAATATTATTTTATGTTCTGCCAGATTAACTAATTATTTCACTTACACAAAAAAGATACTAACTCCAATTTCTTTGGATAACAGATTTATATAATCCGAAATCATAAATTGTTTTAAATCACAGATCAGCTTTTAATGATCTTCAGTAAAAATCAAAGATCAATATTTCCAACATAAAATATATTGACTATTTATTAAAAAACAATTTAAACCAAGGAGGCTTCAATGAAACACTTTTTTATTCTTTTTTTATTTTTATCTCTCAGCTTTACTCTGATAAATTTTCAGACTGAAGCAAATGCTACTGGAGTTGTTCCACCTGCATACACTTCAACACAGGGAAACAGTGCTTTTACATCGCCTTTAGCTACAACTTCAAGAACGTATCAGTTATTAATCCACTCAAGTCAGCTTACAAGTTTTATCGGAAAAAAGCTAACAGCTATTTCATGGAGGAATCCTGTTGGTGCATCTTCAAACTGGCCGCCTGCAGATGTTACTATCACCAATTACAGAATTTTTCTTAGTGGCAGTGTAGATCCGGCTAACAGAAGTCTGGTATTATTTGCTGATAACGTAGTTGGACCACAGGTTCAGGTAAGAGGTGGTTCTTTATTTATTCCTGCCGGAACATATACTTTTGGAAGTTCTCCAAATGCATTTGGACCCGAAATAGTCTTTGACAGTTCATATACTTACAACGGCGGTAATTTATTAATTGAGCTACGTCAATCAGGATTTACCGGAACCTCAAGAT
Source organism: Ignavibacteria bacterium (assembly GCA_049293015.1). Taxonomy (GTDB): domain Bacteria; phylum Bacteroidota; class Ignavibacteria; order Tepidaquicellales; family Tepidaquicellaceae; genus UBA2330. The sequence goes on along the minus strand of JBATSB010000120.1, from coordinate 12,568 downwards.
CTCAGGATGGTCTTTCATCTTCGTCAACACCAGCATATGGAACAGACTTCAGTGCTTGCTGGAAATCCACAGATACTGCTACTACTAGTCCTACAAATGGAAATTTTGCAATAGTAAAGATCTCTACTGAACCGACTAATTTAAATCTTTCTCTTTCATCTTATATTGAAGGTCTTTATGACAGCTCTACAGATCTAATGATAAGTGATACTGCAATGGTTTATCTGCATGCATCTGCTTCTCCATATTCTATAGCTGACTCGTCAATATCTGTCATCAATTCAGCAGGATCAGGAGTATTTAATTTTAATGAAGCTTTAGACGGAATCAATTACTACATAGATCTCAGACACAGAAATTCCATTGAAACATGGAGTGCCACAGCAAATAGTTTTACTGCCGGCAGTTATAGTTATGATATGAGATTGTTTCCGGTAATGTCTTACGGAAGTAATGTCACTCAGGTCGATCTTTCGCCTGTCAGATATGCAATATACAGCGGTGATGTAACACAGGACGGAACAGTAGATCTCACCGATGTAAGTCTGATCGACAATGATGCATTTAATTTTGAGACGGGATATCTTGTTACAGATATTAATGGTGATCTGGTAATTGACGTGGCTGACGCTGTATTTGCAGATAATAATGCTTTTAATTTTGTGGGAAAAATCATTCCCTGATCTGATTTTTATTATAGTTGTAAATTATCAAATGCAGTTTTAATTTTTTGAATTTTATATTTATTTTAATCGTCTGTTGAATGAAATCAGCAGACGATTTTTTTTTAAATATATCATTATATTTTCTGAGTTATTGTCTCGACGATGTAGGAGTTCCAAAAAAAATTGAAGAATTTAATGTATTGAATAATATTGAATGTAGTTCAAACTTTTTGGGTCTACAACAACAAATCCACTCGGTTGTAGTTCTATTATTATCGTCTTGTTGGTAACCTGAAAGTTTGAGTCCAATTATAAAGTATTCTAAACACAATATTTGTCAAACTTTCAGGAACACAAACAAGGGCTCAAAAAGTAGAATCTTTTTTATCAATAATGCAGTTATTCAGATATTTCACCTCAGATTTTTGGATTTTTTATTGGACTCATTTCAATTAATTTTCACTGTCAAAATCAATAAATTTTGAAAGGAATAAGAACTTTAAAAACAAAAAGAAAGTAGGGTATTATGTCTATAAAATTACATTTGCATAATCTGTCTGAACTGATGGGCTCATATAGTCTCCTGTTATTTCTGCTGCTTGTCTCATTTGGATGGCTGTTTGCCTGGCTGACATTTATTGTATTAGCCATATTTTTTGCAAGATAAGAAAAAATCAGGTTGAAATTTAATTGAAATAATTTTTCCACACATCAACTTGAAATTATATTGCAATACGATTTTTGACCGGTAAAAATTTTTTCTGCCTGAAACTCATTTATTATACCGGCAATAATAAAGTGCAAGAATTATTTCACCGAAGCAGGAGTTTCAAAAAAATTTGAAGAATTTAATGTCTTGAATAAATTTGAATGTAGTTCAACTTTTTTTGGTCTCCAACAACAAACCCGCACACCTGTCGGCCATTGTTTTAAGCTTGTTGGTACATGAAATTATGAGTCCAATTATAAAGTATTTTGTACACAAGATCTGTCAAACTTTCAGGAATACCAACTATGGCTCAAAACTTTTAAATTAATAACGTTACAACTTTATAACTTTTACTTACCACTTTATTTATTTTTTATTTTTCAAACTTTTTATTTCACTTATTTTTAATTTAAACCAGCATTTGGATCCGATCTTTCCATCGGCAATATCTTTTTCAAATAACTGTAATCCATACTCATCATTTTCCATTCTGATCTTAAATAATTTATGAATGTTCTTTATGTACCTTGAATAATTCCCTTTGTACAAAGGACTTACAGATTTATTCTTTTTTAAAAAATGTAAATATGAATCCAGATGATAAAGGAAGTTTTCATATTCCCCGAGTTCATAATAGATCATACCCATCAGATCTTTAATGTCATATTTAAACATAAAATGATCCGTCTTTAACTTTATGCAGTATTCAAGAGCTTTCTCAAAATCCCCTTTTGCATAATGATAATGAGCTTCCGTATAATAATTCATATTTTCCTTAAGCTCGGGAAGCAGCAATTCAAAAAAATTATCCCGTGCAAATTTAATTATTTTATGATCAAACACTCTTATTGCCATTTTCAAAATATTGCTGTATGTAACAGCGCGCATTACCCCGTCCTGATCCACAAAAACGTTTTCTTCAATCTGCTTCTTGTAAATATTTAGAAATTCCAGGATCTTATCATCATCTTTTCCGGAAGGAATTAAATTGTAAGTATCACCAAGAGAATGAAAAAGTAATGATTTAATTTCCGCTGAAAACAAATCTGAATTTTCATATAAATATTTTTTAAATTTCAGATAGTTGGTTTTTTCAAGAGATGAATAAGTCTTATACTGGAAATAATAAAGCATAAGAATATTTTTGTTTTTTGCTGCTAATTTATCTGACCGGGTTATAAAATTTATTACACTTTCATTACTGAAAAAATTATTGTAGATGTTATTTTCTGTCTGTAAATTTTTATCCGATGAATACACAGCATTAAAGGCATAAGAAGCCGACATATTGATTATTACATCATATATTTGGTAATCAGAAATATCTATCATCTCATCCCGTATTTGGGATTCGAAAGAAGAATTCACAGAGCAGTGAGTTATTTTTTTCATCAGCAACTTTTGCATATCAGAAAAACTGCCTTCATAATATTTGCTCTTGGAGATCTTTCCGTGAAGTGAATTGTATTCCGTAAAAAATTTATTATGTATCTTTCTTTCAGAAAGCGCATCGATAAAATTAAAACTTTTCTCCAGGGTTTTATTTTCATAACGGATCACTTCAATGAATTTTTCCAGAAGTCCGGTAATATCTGCGATCAGATTTTTCAGGACACCCCAGTTATAATTCTTCTCCGGATACAATTGTTTCCAGAATACTTCTTTTTGAATCCTGTCTTCACTAAAGTCCGGCGCATTCTTTCTGAGAATTTCAAATACTTTAATTACATTGGGTTTCTTATTGTAAAAAGGTGATCTGATGAATTCATCAAACTGTGCAAACTCATTTTTAGAAAAAGATTTTAAAATCTGGATCAATAATAGTTTTTTCATACTGAGTGAAATTAAAAGTTTAAAACCGGACTGAAGCTTTCATTTAACGCCTGAAAAAACTTTCCCTATGTATTTTCGAAAAAAGTTTCTTTGGGGAATAAAATATTTTCAGATAAATTGCACTGAATTTAATCTGAGATACATTAATTACTTTCAATGATCTCAAAAATTAAAAGAAGTAAAAATGATGATTTCAGAAATCTTTATCAATTGTAAAAAAAGTTACGTTGTGAAAAATTTACAAGCAGGTTTAATAAATGGAGCAAAATAATTTAAAGGAAAGTCTTAGCAGAAGAATTACTATTCCGGACTTTCCTGTAATAAAAAACATACAAATGAAAATAACAGATCAAAAGGAACTGGATAAAAGACTATCAGAACTTAAGAAACTCTTAACAGGTCTTTTAAAAAAAATAGAAAAGACAATCCGCTGTGAAGTATGAATAGAATATTCATAAACCGGATTTTGAAAACTCCGGACGTGACAGAGATTTTTTTATTTGAGTACGGATAGCCGGGCAGAGGTCTATCATTACATGTTTCATTCCAATTGAATGAATTAATCAACTAATCAATAAATTGAAAACTTAAAAATACTAAAAATGAAAAAAGTATTAACTCTGAAGGTAATCCTTTTATTCTTTTACTCAACACTAACTTTTTCTCAAAGCAGTACTCCGGATACTTCTACGTGGATAACAAATAGTCCGGTGCGTTCAATTGTAGTTGATGAAAATTTTACTTACCTGGGCGGGGATTTTACCCTGATCGGTCCGTACACCGGATGCGGAGCAAAGCTGACCCTACCATCACCATTACCTGACAGAAGCTTTCCAAAAGTAACCGGAACTATATATGCTGTAGCTCCGGATGGAAACGGCGGATGGTACATAGGAGGTCAATTTACCAAGGTAGGAAATCAAAACAGAAATAATATAGCAAGGATCAATTCCGATGGCACAGTAAACCCATGGAATCCAAATGCAAACAGTTTTGTAAGTTCACTTATATTTAACGGAATTGATTTATATGCGGGCGGAAATTTTACTCAAATAGGAGGAGAATTCAGAAACCGGATTGCGAAACTTAATAATACTGACGGACATGCTGATCTAACATGGGATCCGGATGCTAATGCTCAAATATATACATTAGTTCTAAACGGGTCTGATATCTATGCCGGAGGAAATTTTACTTTTATAGGAGGAGAAGGCAGGACCGGCATTGTAAAACTTAACAGCACTACCGGAATTGCTGATCCTACATGGAATTCAAATTCCAATCATAGTGTAAACTCCATATCTATAAGCGGAAATAATATTTATGCCGGAGGAAATTTTACTTCTATCGGCGGACAATTAAGAAACAGGATTGCGAAACTTAATAACACAAATGGTCAGGCTGATCCGGTATGGAATCCTAATTCAAATAGTATAATATCTTCAGTTGCTGTAAGTGGAAATGATATTTATGCCGGGGGACACTTTACAACAATCGGCGGGCAATTAAGAAACAGGATTGCAAAACTCAATAATACAAACGGACAAGCAGATTCTGTCTGGAATCCAAATCCAAACAATTCCATAAATACTATTACCGTCAGTGGAAATGATATTTATACAGGAGGTAGTTTTACTTCGATTGGCGGACAAGCAATATCCTTCTTTGCAAAACTTAACAACACAAATGGAAATTCTGATACTGCATGGAATCCAAATGCAAGCAGTAATGTATATTCAATAGCGTTTAACGGAAGCGACGTTTATGTTGGCGGAGATTTTTCTATCTTCGGCGCGCAAACAAGAAAATATATAGCGAGAATTGACAAACTTACCGGTGCCTCAGATCCAAACTGGAACCCAAATGCAAACAATACTGTAAGGTCTATAGTTATAAATGGAAATGAAATTTATATCGGTGGAAATTTCACATTTATAGGCGGGTTACCAAGAAACAACATTGCAAAAATAAATAATACAAACGGACAAGCTGATCCTGTATGGAATCCAAATGCAAACCTTCAGGTAAACACCATTGCAGTCAGTGGAAGTGATATCTATACAGCCGGAAATTTCACTACAATTGGCGGGCAGACAAGAAACCGAATTGCGAAACTTAATAATACTGACGGGACTGCTGATCTTACATGGAATGCAAATTCAAATTCGGCGAATATAAATACAATTGCAATAAGTGATACAAATTTATATGTCGGTGGAGAAGGATTTACTTCGATCGGCGGTCAATTAAGGAACCGCATTGCGAAACTTAACCTGACTAATGGAAATGCAGATCCAACCTGGAATCCAACCGCAAACGGTGCTGTATATACAATTGTTGTAAGTGGAATTGATATTTATGTAGGAGGATTCTTCACTTCTTTAGGCGGCCAAACAAGAAACCGGATTGCGAAACTTAATAATACTAACGGGACTGCTGATCTTACATGGAATCCAAATGCAAATTTTTCTGTAAGTTCTTTAGCTGTAATCGGTAGTAGTATTTATGCAGGTGGAAGTTTTACAACGATCGGCGGTCTGTCAAGAAATAAAATTGTCAAACTTAATAACATAACCGGAAGTGCTGATGCTACCTGGAATCCAAATCCAACTGCAAACGTTGATGTATATTCAGTTGCCGTTAGTGGTAATGATGTTTATGCCGGAGGAAATTTTGTTTCTATGAATGGTAATCCTCAACTATACTTTGCTTTATTTACCGATCGCATTCTTCCGGTAAATTTATCTTCATTCTCTTATTCACTTGAAGGCAGAAATGTGGATCTTCAGTGGACAACAGCAAGCGAACAGAATAACTCGGGATTTGATATTGAAAGAAAATCTGTCGGTGAAAATAATTCATGGAATAAAATAGGATTTGTCGATGGCAGAGGCACTGCTAATATTTCTAATACTTACAGTTATAAAGATACAAAACTTGAATCAGGCAGATATCAGTATCGCCTAAAGCAGGTTGACTTCAATGGGAATTATGAATACTTCACTCTGGAAAATGATGTTGTGATCTCACTTCCAATCAGTTTTACTTTAGGTCAGAATTATCCAAATCCATTTAATCCTGTTTCAAAAATAGACTTTGCCATTCCAGTAAATGGGCTGGTTACTTTGAAAGTATATGACATTCTTGGAAAAGAAGTAACTGTACTTGTCAGTGAAGTCAAAAAAGCGGGATATTACTCTGTGAAATTTGACGGGACAAATTTAAGTTCGGGAGTTTACTTTTACAGTATAAATGTTGACGGAGACGGACAGAAATTCAGTAAGACGCTGAAGCTGGTATTGTCGAAGTAGGATAAATAAAAATTGACTATTGTTTAAAAAGCCGCTAAGATTAATCTCAGCGGCTTTTAGAATAATTATTTTGTATATGTTAAATTTCTCAACCTAAAGGTTGCGGCTACTTTTCATTGAACATTTACTTGTAGGCTTCCACATGCACCTACTTCACAGCTCTTCCCGACGGATCATTCGCATTCTGAAAAGAGGCATCTAATGCTCATGCTTCAGGTGTGCTGCACGCAACTGAAATTTTATCAATCCAGATTTAGCCGACACCGTCAGAGAACTGATCCTTTTGTTTTCACTGAATCTCATCCGGCAATTTCCCTTGTATACCTAACGCTTAATAGAAACACTAAACCGGATCAACACGAATTATAATTTGTTTATTATTTTCAAAATTTAATCTGACAGCTAACTGATTCCGGTCATTTTGTGAAACATGATTCATAACAATTTCCTGAACTACAGAATCGAATAATTTATCTCCTTTTGAAATAATACTGTAAATTTTATTATCTTTTTCTGAACGGTAATACAAACCTGTTATTCCTTTACAGGAATTTGCATAGAAAATTATTTCCTCCTTATTATTTATGAAAGCACTTCTGAAATTTTTTAATGAGTCATTTGAGTCAGCGATTGTAGTGATCTTACCTTTTGATATTTTATAAATACCACCTGACTTTTTATTATTATCAGCATTAAAAACAATGGTTCCGTTGTCATTAAAACCAATAAAACTTCCTATGCAGAAAATGCTATTTTTAAGTTCTGTTGTTGTTTCAGGAGATTCTGTTTTATTTGTGAAAATTCCATGAGTTCCATCGATTAAATCAGCTCTGTATGCTACGTCACCATTTTTATTTACTACAGGTAGTCCGAAAAAATCTTTATAAATATTACCTGTTTCAGCAATTTTTATAATTTCTTTATTATCCGAAATATAAATTCCATATTGATCACCTGCACAAATGGCACGGAAAGCAATTACATCATTTTCGTTAATGGTCGGACCTAATGGAGCAATATCTTTATAAACTGATGTTGTATCGCAAAGTATTTCAGCTTTTCCATCTTTAAAAAGGAAAAGTCCATGCAGTCCGGATTTTAACTCTGCATAAAAACAAATACTTCCAATATTATTTATATCCGGATGACTGTAAAAATTATTAAAATCGTTTTCTGAAGATTCAGCTATAATTTTAATTTCTTCACCGCTGCCTGTATAAATTCCTGTAACACCGTTATTAAGTTCTGCCTGAAAAGCAACTTCCCCATTGTCATTTATTGACGCTACATAAGGTGAAAAATCTTTGAACTTGTCATCGGTTTGAGCAATGATTTTAAATGTAAAATTTCGAGAAAACAACTTTATTCATATAATTTTTTGAATTGTTTGCAAATTTCTATTGCTTTATCCCGTTGTTTTTTATGAAGATCCGAAAATGTTTTATATGACCCTAACCCATTACTTTTAAGCAAACTTAAAAATTTTATTTTCGGACGGTTTGTATGTTTGCAGCAGAAAAAAATATTATGAAGTATAATAATAAATTAATTACATTTGATGCAAATATTTACCGACAAGTTTCATAATTTCTTCATCTTTTCCATAGAGCTGTTTACTTAAGTTTTCGTCTTTATATGATCTGAGATGATCCAGAATCCTGTCTATAGTACCGGCGGGAAAAATATTATCCTTTTCATAAAAACTTCTGTCTTTTTCAAGAGAGTCAGCGGACTGACTGCAGGACAGCGGTAAATGTTCCAGTGTAACAGACCTGTCTTTATTTTCATCTTTAAAAATATTTACATCGACAAATAATTCTTCCGATCTTTGAAGTGCATTTTCTTTTTCAAGTCCGTACTGCGCGGCCATTATCAGTCCGGCCATTAAATGATAAATATCTGCAGAACCGTCGGGGGTCCGGATCTCTATTGTCTGTTTTCCGGAAATATATGGGACATCATATCTTTCGAAAGGATTTGCATTCAGTATCATATTCGTTTTTGCTATCCATCCGAGCGGTACTCTTACCAGCGCGGAACGGTTGGTATCACCCCAGCAAATATTTGTCGGAGCTTCCTGATGCGGTACCAGCCTCAGATAGGAAAGGGGAACTGTATTTCCAAATGCGGTCAATGATCTTGCTTTTTCAAGTAAACCGACGATTACTTTTCGCGCAGTGTCACTCAGTGAAGATTCGTCAGTCATGATATTTACACCATTCTTCTCAAGCTGAATATGGACGTGAAGACCGCTTCCTGCTTTTCCTGTAGTTATCTTTGGTGCAAAGCTGATGACAACTCCGTACTTCTGGCCAAGCATACGAAGAATCCATTTAGCAATTAACATCTGATCAGCAGCATCTTCGGCATCTACCGGCTGAAATTCTATTTCATGCTGTTCAAAATACTGATCTCCTTTTGTAAAATTACCGACTTCCGTATGACCGTATTTGATCTTACATCCAGTCTGAGCCATCAGGTTCATAGCCTCTTTTCTTAAGTTTTCCCATTTGGCAAATGGCTGTGAATTATGATAGCCCTTCTGGTCTTGAGCAGGATACAATTCATCTTTCCTGCTGATGACATAATATTCAAGTTCACCCATTGCCCTGAAAGTGAAACCTGTAGCTTTTTTAAATTCATTGTGTGCTTTTTTCAAGATATATTCAGGAGCGCTTTCAAGTGGTTTGCCTTCTCCTGTATAATATGAACAGAGAATATCGATCGATGGAATTTCTGAAAATGGATTCACAAATGCCGTGCTGAATCTCGGTATTACATAAAGGTCACTTGAAGCTGCTTCTATAAATGAAAAAAGACTTGAGCCGTCGACCCTTTCTCCTGTTGATAAAATTGATTCCAGATAATCTCTGCTTGTAATTACAAAATTCAATGTCTTCAGCTTTCCGTCTTCTCCTGCATATCTGAAATTGACCATTTCAATTCCATTCTCTTCAATGAACCTGATAATGTCGTGACGGGTGAATTCACTTACCGGTTTCTTAAGAAATTTTACAAGCTTGTTCGGATTCAGATTTATTTCGTATTCTCTCATTATTTTTATCAGTTAAAATGTCAGTTATTTTTAAAAATCTGTTTTTGGGAATTAGATATTATATATCTGGAAATTTTATTTGTAACCTTCTATATGAACACTCTTCACTGCCCTTCCCGATGGATCATTTGCATTCTGAAAAGAGGCATCCCATGCCAGCGCTTCAGGTGTGCTGCACGCAACTGACTTCACGGAAGGAACGCATTTTGCCGCGGAGTCTGAAGGGAAATGACTGCTGAAAATTGTTCTGTATCTGTATTCTTCCTTTGACATCGGAGGATTGACTGGAAACATGAACTTTGCATTTGCCAGCATTTCATCTGTAACTTCTTTTTCAGCAACTTCTTTTAATGTATCAATCCAGCTATAGCCGACTCCGTCTGAGAACTGTTCCTTTTGTCTCCATAAAATATTTTCAGGTAAATAATCTTCAAACGCTTTTCTCAGAATCCACTTTTCCATTTTCACTTTTCCTGTCTCTTTGTCTTCACCAGCCATTTTATCTTTCGGATTTAATCTCATTGAAATATCTAAAAATTCTTTATCAAGAAAAGGCACACGTCCTTCAATGCCCCATGCAGCAAGAGATTTATTCGCTCGGAGACAATCGTAAAGATGAAGCTTGCCGAGTTTACGAATAGTCTCTTCATGAAATGCCTGAGCATTCGGAGCTTTATGGAAATAAAGATAACCGCCGAAAATTTCATCAGCACCTTCTCCTGATAAAACCATTTTTATTCCCATAGATTTTATAACTCTCGCAAGCAGATACATTGGAGTGGATGCGCGGATAGTGGTAACGTCATAAGTTTCGAGATGATAGATCACATCGCTGATAGCATCGAGACCTTCCTGAATTGTAAAATTAATTTCATGATGAACAGAGCCGATATGATCTGCAACTTTTTGTGCAGCGGCAAGATCGGGCGAACCTTTTAGTCCAATTGCAAATGAATGAAGCTGCGGATACCAAGCCTGCATTGTATCATCTGACTCAACTCTTTTTGCTGAAAACTTTTTTGTAACTGCTGAAATAATAGAAGAGTCAAGTCCGCCAGAAAGTAAAACTCCATAAGGAACATCAGACATAAGCTGTCTGTGAACCGCCTGTTCGAGACCGTCTCGTAATTTATCAATATCAGAAACATTATTTTCTACATTCGAAAACTCACTCCATTCACGTTTATACCACTTCTTCATTTCCTGACCTTCTTTACTGTAAATATAATGTCCGGGCAGAAATTCCTGAATCTTATTACAGTAGCCTTCGAGCGCTTTCAGTTCAGATCCCAAATAAAAATGTCCGGCTTTATCCCAGCCCATATATAAAGGTATAATTCCGATGTGATCACGTGCAATAAAGTAACAGTCATTTTCTTCATCATAGAGAGCGAAAGCAAAAATACCGTTTAGTTCATCGAGAAAATCTATCCCCTTTTTTTTATAAAGAGCCAGTATTATTTCACAGTCGGATTCAGTAAGGAAATTATAATCAGGTGTCTGCTTTCTGAGATCTTTATGATTATAAATTTCACCATTGGCAGCCAGAATAAATTTTTTATCATCACTATAAAGCGGTTGTCTTCCTGATGCAGGATCAACAACTGCCAGACGCTCGTGGGCAAATATTACATTACCGCCGCTGTAAACTCCCGACCAGTCAGGTCCGCGGTGACGGACTTTTTTTGACATCTCGAGGACATTTTGTCTGAGGTCTTTTATATCATTATTATTACCGAATACACATACAATACCGCACATAAATTAATCTGCTGATTTATTTTTAAAATTTCTTTTACTCTGTTGTTATAATATTATAATTTAATATATATAAGGAGAGAATTGAGAACTATTTTTTGGTTGAATGCAATTTACTCAATTCAGAAAAAAGTAACAATTTAGAATTTGATACACAGAGTAATATTAAATAATAGATTTCAATTACAGTCCTTGCCGATGTCTAAAAAATTTTTAATTTTCGTTCTCAATTTATAACTTCACACGTTAAAACTTTTTCCTCACCATTTACAAATCTGCTGGTGCAGGATCAGAAGTTTTAAAAGTCTTATAGTAGAAGGTTTGAAATTTTAAGTTTATTTTCTTACTTTGGAATTCTGAAATCTGCACTCTCACAGTTCAGTATTCATCTCTATTATTTTTTTCTAAAAATATCAACAAAAAAAAGTAAAATACTGTAAATTTATACAAATTTGCTCTTTTATTCAAAAAAAATTAAATGTTTTATTCTAAAAATGCATATAAATTTCTTTGGATATATCTATTGTTTATGTTATTTTTATATTATTTGTTTATAGAGATTATAAACCTAGAAATTAAACTATTGAAAGGAATAAAATGAAAAAAATTATAATTTATCTCGCATTCTTTTTCATAGTCCCGAATATTATTTATTCAGCTAACGAACATTTCAGAAGTATCGCTACAGGAGACTGGAATTCAACTTCCACCTGGGAAATGTCAACCAATAATGGTTCGACCTGGATTCCTGCTACTGCTACTCCTTCTGATACAAGTGGTCCGATCACAGTTCGTAATCCTGACGTTGTAACTGTGACAGCAGATGTAACTGCTAATCAGCTTACAATTAATACTTCTGCTGTTTTGACAATTAACAACGGAATTTTATTAACTATTCTTCCGGATGCAGGTTATGATCTGTATTTACTTGCAAACAGTACATTAAACGGACCAGGAAAAGTAAGAACTCAGGGTACTGTTGAATTGAACCTTCGCGGTAGTTCTGCATTTAATGCGGCATTAAATGTAAATACCGGAACTACAACAGCCACGGATTATAGCTCTCCTGTAATAGGCAGATTGTATGGTTCGGTAACCATTGATAACGGCGCGACTTTATCTGTACAGAATGGAGGATATTTTCTCGAAGTATATGGTGATCTTATTAATAACGGGACTATTAGTGGAGTTGGCTCAACTTTTAAACTCAAGGGAGCTTCATTCAATAATTCCGGCA
>JBATSB010000119.1:0-7259 GCA_049293015.1 Ignavibacteria bacterium | reverse complement strand
AACAAAAATTAAAGTTTGATTACAAGGTTACCTCCAAGACTCCAAGGCTCAAAGAAGCTTTTTTTAAAGTTTTTAAACTTTGAGTCTTGGAGACTTAGAGGCATTTCCAACGTTTTCGGACAGTCTGGGAGTTTGGAAACGAGCATATTCATGTTTTCAGTAAATATTCTAATCTGCGTAGCTTCATTTATTAAGATGAATCACAAAATCCAAATAAACATATTCAAACAAGCCGCTATCTTTAAAATCATTTATGATGTTAATAGCATCAATCGAAGAATCAGCAAATTGTATTTCCGCTATATACCAAATCGAATTTTTGGAAATTGAATCAAGTGTAGCTCCATTTATATTGATATACTCATTTACTTCTTTTAGGTAATTACTATCAATAGCTTTATCTCTTTGCAAGTACAAGATTAATTTGTTCTTATAATATTCAACTAATTCACCTTCGTATTCACCTTTTATAATTTGTTGTGTTTGACAATTTGCCGGTGAAATTTTGAGAACATTGACAACTATAAAAAGAAAAACGAAAATAATTAATTTGAAAGATAGATTCAATTTTTGTTACTTATATTTATAGAATTTATTTTAAAACGACCATTTTCTTTACAGCTTTATAATCTCCAGACACAAGTTCATAAAAATAGATTCCGCTTGATAGATTACTTGCATTCCATTTAACTGAGTAAAATCCAGAGTTTTGTTTTTCATTAACCAAGGTAGCTACTTCTTTCCCTAAAATTGAATATATTTTTATAATGACAAATTCAGATTTTGGTAAGGTGTATGTAATTGTAGTATTAGGATTAAAAGGATTGGGATAATTTTGAAATAATTTAAATTCATCGGGAAACAAAATCTCAGAATTGCTTACTCCTATTGGCTCTCCTCCGTTGGTTGTTTTTAATATTGTACCATTTTGACCAACAATCCATCCTATAGATTTTGTGCTAAAATATACTGAACTCAAAAATAAATATGATCCCGTAATACAATAACTTCCATTATTATCACATACCCAATTATCCCCTCCATTATTTGTCTTTAAGATTGCTCCATCAGATCCTGTTATCCAGCCTATCTCAGGAGTTGCGAAAAATACAGAGTTAGGTACAAATGGTCTAGCACTGTGTAATTGATTGAACCAGTTTATACCACCATTAGTAGTTTTAAATATTGAGGTATTAACAGCATCCGGAAAACCAACAGCCCAACCGGTCAAGTTTGTAATAAAAAATACAGATTTAAAATCCTGACTGTAAAGGGTTTGGGAAACCCACAGATTGCCTCCGTTTGTAGTCGCAGAAATTGTTCCATCTTTTCCGACTGCCCATCCATTGTTACTTGAAATAAAGAATATTGAATTGATTGGTCGTGTTATACCATTGTTTTGAGGAATCCATGATAAACCCGCATTTGTTGTTTTGAATATTTCATTTCCTGCAACCCAGCCTGTATTATTATCAACAAAATAGACTGATTTAAAGGGGTTATTACCATTTTTTTGTATTAACCAATTTGTCCCTGAATTTGTTGTTTTCAATAAATATCCATTATTACCTGAAATCCATCCTGTTTGCTCAGAAGTAAATTGAATACAGTATAGATCTTCCTTTAAAATGTTTTCTTGAATGTTCCAGTTTGATCCGGCATTTGTTGTATTTAATATTATACCTTCATTACCACATGTCCATCCTTTCTTTTCCGTCGCAAAGGTTACTGAATTCAATTCGTTAATTGTATTATTCGAAGATTTATGAATCCAATTTAACCCGCTATCTGTTGTTTTTATTATTGTACCTAATTTTCCAAATGAATACCCTGTTGTTTCTGAAGTAAAGTAAATTGAGTTTAAAATATTGTTTTTACTTAATTGCTCGCTCCAGTTTAAACCCCCATTAGTCGTCTTATATATAAAACCCGAACCCGAAACCCAGCCGGTGTATGATGATGTAAAATATACTGATCTGAAAAAATTATTGATGTTTCTATATTGCTCAACCCAGGTCTTTCCTCCGTTCGTTGTATTAATTATTGCAAAATTGCCAACAGCCCAACCTGTTGACTCAGAGATAAATTGAATTGAACTTATAAAGGACATTGAATTTGTTTGTTCAAACCAGTTTACACCTCCATTAGTGGTTTTTATAAGTGTCCCATTAATTCCTCCGGCCCAGCCTGTCATTTCTGATATAAAATAAACAGAATAAAATCCATAAGAAGATCCTGTTATCTGACTTGTCCAGTTCAATCCGCCATTCGTTGTTTTATACATTACAGCTTCTATAAAATCACCAACGCCTGCAATCCAGCCGATTGTTGGTGAAACAAAGTAAACTGAATAGAGAAATCGCCCATTAAGGGACGGTTGATTCTCCCAGTTTTCTCCACTGTCTGTTGTTTTTAAAATTGTACCAAAATCACCGACAGCAAAACCATCAGTTGGTGATATAAAAAAAAGGTCTCTAAGAAAAAATGGAGTTGGTGTAGTTTTATACTCCCAGTTTTCACCGCCATCTGTTGTTTTAAGTATTATTCCGGAAGCTCCTGAAACGAATCCGGTATTATCATTTATAAAAAAAGTTGAAAATAAATCATTACCCGTTGGAAGTGGATTTTGCCATTGCCAGCCACTTTGACCTTTTACTTCACATGCTGAAAAAAAAGTGCAGAATAAAAATATTAGTATTATAAACGACTCGAAACAATTAACAGTAAAATATTTTTTCAATTGGTTTTTCAATATTTAATAAAAATAACTTTTAAAAAATGGTTTGGTAATTATATGTTTAAATTTAAATCAATAGTTCTTGGACTTTTTTAAAAAAGTTTTAATAAGTTTTTTTAAGAATCTAAAGTAGCATTGTGTCTAGGAAGATCATGTCACTATTTTAAAAGTAACATTTTCTTTGTAATAATTATATTATCTGAAGTTAATTTATAAAAATAAACACCGCTTGAAAGTGAAGATGCATTGAAGTCAATTGTGAAATACCCTGCGCTTTTGAATTCATTTACAAGTTGAGTTGCTTCCCGTCCAGAGTTGTCAAAAACTTTAATATTCACATTCCCATCTTTTGGCAACTGAAAATCAATCTTTGTAGAAGGGTTAAATGGATTTGGATAATTCTGAGACAATTCAAATTTTTCAGGTAATCCTATTAACACATTATTATTTAAATAATGGTATTCAAAATTCCCGTTAAAATCTTTTTGATTTAATCGATACTGATATGTTCCTGAATTCAAACCTCTGTCAGTAAAAGTGTAATTTATTGGTGATGAAGTTGTACCATTTCCCTGAACAGATCCAACCTGACTCCAGTCATTATTATTTTCAATACCTGTATTTAATCTCTCAATAATAAATTTTGAATTATTGGTTTCCAAATTTGTCTGCCAGTTCAGCTTAACAGAATTTCCATGAATTACAGATGAGAATGAATTTAATTCTACAGGGAGCGGCCAGTCAAAAGTAACCGGACAATCCACAGTAGCTGTTCCCCGCAACTGAAAGACAATATTCCCAAAAAACGGACCTGACGGTGTCCAGTTAAAAGTGCTTTCTACATATGTAAGTCCAATTACTGTAGGGAATGTTGCGCCATTGGGTAAGTTTGCACATGAAAGAATCATTGTGTTAGATATACTTTGTGAAGAGGAATAAACAATAAATGTTAAAGATCCACCGGGAGATAGTGTAATAATATCTCCGCAATTTATTGAAAATGTATCGGTCTGAGATCCATTAGTATAAGTTGCCGTTCCAAAATAAATATCAAATGGATCTGCTTTGGTGATCTGATGTGAACAGAAGAAAAATAAAAAAATAAAAATTCCTGACAGAAGAGGCGAAATGTAAAATTTGCGTTTCATACTAAACTCCTTTTTTAAATTAATTATCGAAAATTAATCAATGAAATTTTAATAAACAAGGAGTGGAATGAAGTAACAAAATTAAAAGAAAAATATTAAATTCGATTCCTTTCTATAAGCAGAAACACCTACCAGCCTCTACATTGGACGAGGCTTTATCAAAGCAGTATTTTCACCACTAAGGCACCAAGGCACAAAGAAAACAACGTTGAAAACAGAATGCTTTGTGCCTTTGTGGTACTTATTATAAAAATGTTTTGAGATAATCTCTGGACAAAGGGGAGGAGCTCGAACTGTTAATTATATTTTTATCGTTTCATTATTTTTTTGAATATTTTATAAAATGAAGATTAGTAAAAATTGATATAGAGTTAAAAATCTGTGTTTACTTACTTACTTATTTTTTGAATTTTCATGTAAATAAAAACTTAAGATTGAAATCAAAACTTCCCAATACGGGTACGACAATTTTTTCTGTAATGTCTGCACTTGCTTTGAAACATAACGCTGTTAATCTCTCACAGGGCTTTCCTGATTTTCCTGTCGATCCATTATTATCTGAACTTGTTTATAAAGCTTCAAAAGGCGGACATAATCAGTATGCGCCAATGCCCGGACTGAAGTCACTCAGAGACGGTATTTCAAATATTATATCTGAAATTTATGGGGTTCAGAAAGATCCCGATAAAGAAATTACAGTGACATCAGGAGCGACAGAGGCATTGTTTGCTGCGATAAGTGTAGTTGTAAATCCGGGTGATGAAGTGATAATGTTCGATCCATCTTATGATTCTTATGAACCGGCAGTAATTCTGAATGGAGGGATCCCTGTCAGAATACCGCTGACATTTCCGTCTTATAATTTAGACAAAGAAAAAATTATCTCTTCCGTAAATAAAAATACTAAGTTAATAATATTAAACTCTCCGAATAATCCGACCGGTACTGTCATTTCAAAAGAGGATTTTGATTTTATCAAAGAAGTGGTTTTAAAAAATGATCTGTACTTACTAAGTGACGAAGTATATGAACATATAATTTTCGACGGGCTGAAACATTATTCTGTTTTGCTTGATGAAGAATTATTTCAACGTTCTTTTGTCGTATCGTCATTCGGCAAGACATTTCACATCACGGGCTGGAAAGTTGGGTACTGTACTGCACCGGAAGAGTTAACTGACGAGTTCCGCAAGATCCACCAGTTCCTGACTTTTTCTACATCGACACCTTTTCAATTTGCGCTTGCAGAATATATCAAAGACATCGGTAAGATAACCGCCCTGAAAAATTTTTACCAGTCGAAGCGGGATTACTTCCGCGGGCTTCTTGAAAGAAACGGTTTAAAACCGTTTCTGTGCAGCGGCACCTACTTCCAGCTCCTCGACTACTCCTCCCTCTCTGACGAACACGACCTCGACTTTGCCACCCGCCTCACAAAAGATTTCGGCATCGCCTCCATTCCCATCTCAGTATTTTATAAAGACAAAACCGACAACAAAGTCCTGCGCTTCTGCTTTGCTAAAGAAAATGAAACTCTTGATAAAGCGGTTGGAAATCTTAAAAAATTATTAAAATAAAATTATGATATATAGTATTGAACAGAAAGATTGTAAAATGAACAAATTAATAAATAGTCAATTTTCTTTTTAATGTTTATTTTAATTCTTTAAAATTATAAATCCCGTTTTGAAAATTTCCATTCTAAAATCTCTTTATCATTCTCTGACTTTCTTTCTTTTAGTTTTAATTTTTTATTCCTGCGGAAAAAAAGAAACTTTAGAAACTAATGAATCTTTAGAATCTTCAGGTACTTCTGAAAATTCATCTGAACACGAACAACACATTCACGACTCTCTCAAAAATTGCTGCGAAAAAAAACCTTCGCGATTTGGAAACAACGGTTCTTCAGAAAATGAAGGAGAACTATCCGGCTCAGGATCAAATTATGATGAAAACAAAACTTCAGAAAATAATCATGACGGTATGGTATGGGTGCCCGGAGGTGGATTTACTATGGGAACGGATGAAGAAGATGCATACTTTCCCGAGAAGCCCGCACATGATGTAAAAGTAAACGGATTCTGGATGGACGTTACAGAGGTCACCAACAGTGAATTTAAAAGATTTGTTGATGCTACCAATTATGTAACCATTGCAGAAAAAAAACCTGACTGGAATGAATTAAAAAAACAACTGCCTCCGAATACTCCGCCGCCAGATCAGAAAGATCTTGTGCCGGCATCGCTTGTATATATTCAACCAATAGAAAAGACCGGTACGGAAGATGTAAGTCAGTGGTGGAAATGGGTGCCTGGCGCAAACTGGAGAAATCCCGAAGGACCCGGCAGCAGTATAGATGATAAAATGAATTTACCGGTTGTTCAAATCGCATATGATGATGCATTGGCTTATTGCAAATGGGCGGGAAAGAGACTGCCGACTGAAGCTGAATGGGAGTTTGCCGCAAGAAGTTGTCTGACAGGAAAAAGATTTGCATGGGGAGATGAGCTAAGACCAAAAGGTAAGTTCATGGCAAATACATGGCAGGGAGAATTCCCGAATAATAATAAAATTGAAGACGGATTTGGCGGAACAGCTCCTGTGAAACAATTTCCTGCAAACTGTTACGGAATATATGACATGATAGGAAATGTATGGGAATGGACTGCAGACTGGTATGACGCAAGAGCTTATGTAAAAATGGTTCGTGATAATATTACAGATAATCCAAAAGGTCCTTCAAAATCAGAAGATCCCGAAGATCCGTATTCTGTAAAAAGAGTGGTCAAAGGAGGTTCGTTTTTATGTTCTGATAATTATTGTCTGAATTACAGACCGAGTGCAAGAAGAGGTCAGGCATTTGACAGCGGCACTTCGAATATTGGATTTCGATGTGTTTCAAATTAATTATATAAAGAAATTGTAAAATGACTTATCCGTAAAAACTTTACTTTAAATTTTAAATGTATTTCTTTACATTGTTTTTAAAACATTTATATTTAACAGATTCCTATTCACATTTATTATTCAAAATTAAATCTTATAAAAAATTATCTACTTTACTAATTAACTAAATTAAAATGAAAAAAATATCATTTTTATTTTTAAGTTCAATGATGGCAATTTGTTCGATCTTTTATTCCTGCAACGAAGGAAAAAAATCAACAACAAGCAAATCATCGGATAAAATACAAACTACAGGGGTAATAGGATCTCCTGATGCTACTACTACTATAGATGGAAGTCAGCTTCCGCCGCCACCGCCGCCTTTTGGCGGTGTAATGAATGAAGAAGTAAAAGATTCAAAATCATGGTGGCCTCCAAGAGTCGTTCCTCCTAAAGGCGCACCAAACGTACTCTTGATTATGACTGAT
>JBATSB010000118.1:0-1684 GCA_049293015.1 Ignavibacteria bacterium | reverse complement strand
GACGTCACCTTTTTTTCGATCAGTCACCTCTTTCTCGAGTCGTATCTTAAACTTACGATACTGACTTTTATCGGGTTCACCATCTCGAAAAAAAACTAATGATCCAACAGCTTCTTGACCAAAAGTATTGGAAATATCATACCCTTCAATCCGTTGCGGAATTTTTGCTAGGCCCATTACCTTTGCTAACTCAATCGTATCCGAAGCATATTTTTCCGCTACGCTCAAAACCTTGGGGTTCTCTAAAACCTGCTCCATCTGAGTAATAAAATATTCAATACGAGCAGCTTCATCAATTTTACCGGCTTTTTCCAAAGCAGTTTTTTCTTTTTTCCATTGCCGCAAAACAATTTTCTTCTTTCCTTCAAAAAAAAGAATCAAAGGCTTAATCACTTTATCAATATATTCTTTGCGCGACACCCGTTCCCCACACGGCCCGAGACAGCGATTAATTTGATAATAAAAACAAGGTTTTTTTTGAATAAACCGCATCGTACAATACGGCCAAATTCGTCGGACGGCTTTCAATGTTTCCTTAACAGCGAGAGAATTAACAAAAGGTCCAAAATATCGACCAGCTTTACCAATGGTTCTCGTTAAGAACACACCCGGAATCTCATCCTCCAAAGAAATATAAATATAATAAAATCGTTTATCATCCCGAAGATCAATATTGTAATGTGGCTGATATTTCTTTACTAAGTTTGCTTCAAGTAATAAAGCCTCAATTTCTGTATCAGTGGTTATCCATTCTATTTTAGTAATTTCCTTTACCATCTGGGCTTTTGCCGGCGTATGGTTAGTACCAACTCGCCAATATGAGGATACACGGCTACGCAAATCAACCGCTTTGCCAATATAAATAAGCTTTCCGTCAGTATTATAGAACTGATAGGAGCCGCTTTGCTTAGGAATATTTAGTTTTTTGATATCATCGAGGGTCATTACGTTAGTATGAATTATTTTAATGATTCTATCAATTTAATTCCGCCCTTGCCCAAAAGCCTATCTTTCGATACACTATTTTCATACTAATATTATATAAAAACATGGAAAATATTTACGAAGCGCCTCATCTTAAGCGCCATCACTATACTACCTCGCTCGACGAACAAAACGAGCTCATCAGTAAACTTAAAGAACGAAACGATAAAGAAAGCGAACGCTTACTTCGCTATCTTAAACTACCTGATTTGACTCGTCTTGAAGGCAACCCGGTTAAAACCATTACCGAACGGGTTTTAAATCTGCCATCTTTAAAGAACTTAGATATTATCGAGACTCCGGAAATTATTACTTCGGAATTAGTTTTTGATTTATTCAATTTTCCCAAAGACCATCCCGCACGCAGTCGCAGCGATACATATTATGTTGATGAAACACATATTTTACGTCCCCATACCAGTTTAATGTGGAAATACTATCTTGAAATTCCTGAAGTTTTAAAACAACTCGAGGAACATGGTTCAATTGGCACCCTGTGTTATGGAAAAGTATATCGTAAAGATGAAATCGATTGGCAGCATACTAATGTGCTCCATCATATCGACGGTCTCTTTATTATCCGTCGCGACGTAAAAGACTTGAATCAGCCAGACCTAGAAGCAATTTTAACCGAAGTCGCTCAATCATTATTCGGTGCTGAAGTTGTTGGTCGCTTTAATGTTGAACATTATCCTTATAC
>JBATSB010000117.1:0-2625 GCA_049293015.1 Ignavibacteria bacterium | reverse complement strand
GAATGAGGAATGTTAATGTTTTCATTTTGAATAACAAGATCTCCGTAAAATAAAATATCAATATCAATTTCTCTTTCAGACCATTTTTTGTTTTCAGATCTGCCAATCTTTTTTTCAAGTGACTTTAATTCCAAAAGTAATTCCATTGGTCCAAGATCAGTTTCAATTTCAATAACGGAATTTAGATAATTATCCTGATCAAAATTACCCCAGGGTTCAGTTTCAAAGACTGAAGAATTTTTTAGAATGCTAATATTTTGCGAATCATCCAGTTCAGTAATAACTCTTTGAATATAAGATATCCTTTCGCCGATGTTTGATCCCAGACCAAGATAAGCAATATTTTTAGTTTTCATAAATTTCATAAATTAGACTGATCTTTTTAAATTATTGACGATCTCTACAGAATCAATAATACCTAAAGGGGCATTTGGTTTTCTTATCTTTACTTCAACTGAGTTTACCAGTGGAAAATTTTTTAATATCATTTTACAAATTAGAATATTTAAAGTCTCTATGAGATTGTATTTATTTTCCATGAATATTACTTTGACCATGTTGTAAACTTCAAGATAGTTTACTGTCAGACTTAGATCATCGCTTAATGAAAGATCGGGAAGTTCACATTCCATTTCGATGTCAACTTCAAATTCATTTCCATATTCTTTTTCATAATCCAAAACACCGTGATAAGAAAAAAATTTTGCATTATTTATTCTGATCTTTGTCAAGTTACTGAAATTATTTTAAAGATACTTTCTTTTTAGATGTAGATTTTTTTACAGTCTGTTTTTTTTCAACTGTTTTACCTGAGTTATTTTTTTTAACTGAAGTTTTTTTCTTTGAAACTTTTTTTGCAGTTGAAGATTTTTTAGATTTCTCAAGAGCTTTTTTTACAGTAACTCCGATATCAGCAGGAGAGTCTGCAATCGAAATTCCACAGCTTTTCATAATTTTAATTTTTTCATCAGCAGTTCCTTTTCCGCCTAAGATGATTGCACCTGCGTGTCCCATTCTTCTTCCCGGAGGAGCTGTCCTGCCGGCAATAAATCCGATCACCGGTTTTTTTACATTTGCTTTGATATAATAAGCGGCTTCTTCTTCTGCATTTCCGCCTATTTCACCTATCATTAGAATAGCTTCTGTGTTTTTATCTTCATTGAATAATTTTACAGCATCCAGGAATCTTGTACCAATTACAGGATCTCCGCCAATGCCGATGCAAGTTGACTGACCGATACCTAGATTTGTTAACTGCCACACAGCTTCATAAGTGAGTGTACCGCTTCTTGAGATTAGTCCGACTTTTCCTTTTTTATGAATGAATCCTGGCATGATACCGATCTTACATTCGTCAGGAGTAATAATACCCGGACAGTTAGGACCGATAAATCTTACACTATGGGTATCAGTATTTTTATTTTTTACATAATCATAAGCTTTTATCATATCATTTGTAGGGATGCCTTCAGTAATACAGACAATCACATTTATACCGGCATCGGCTGCTTCCATTATTGCATCTGCTGCAAACGCAGCCGGTACGAAGATCACAGAGGCATCTGCTTGGGTTTTTTTTACAGCTTCTTTTACTGAATTAAAGATCGGAATGGATTTGTTTTTATCGGATTTAAAACTGCTTCCGCCTTTTCCGGGAGTGACTCCTGCTACAACATTAGTTCCGTATTCCAGCATTTGATTTGTATGGAATGTTCCCTCAGAACCTGTAATTCCCTGTACTACTAATTTCGTCTTACTGTTTACTAATATGCTCATTTATTATTTTATTTTTTAATTACTGTGTTATTTTTAATTTTCCATTTCCCATTACCATCTGCAATTAGGAAATATTTTACTGTCATTTCAGTTTCGACTTCCTTATCATTTACAATATCTGTTTTTTTAATTCTTACTTCCACTTCAGCATTGTTTCCATTTTGTGAAACTACTTTTGGTTCGTCAAGTGTAACAATTTTTTTTGTGTTTTTATAATTAGCTGTAAATCTTTTTAGATTACCATCCTGCCACTGAGCATCTGCCTTTTTCATATTCTTTTCAAAATCCCCACCTTCGCTGGTGCCTCTTTTAAGAAATTCAAGATAGTCCTGAATAGCAGTTTGAGGATTGTCGAGTCGTTTATTTAATTCTTTTTCCTTTTGTACCAATCTTTTTTTCTCTTCCTGCGTCCTAATTTTCGCAAGTGAATCTGAAACAAATTTAGCTGAATCTTCAGTATTCAACAATGAATCGGAACTTAAATCAGTGGAATCAGAAATTCCTTCCTGAAGTTTTTTCAGTCTTTCAAATTCTTCTCTTTCCCTGAGTTCTTTTTCTTTATCGACTGACATTTCATCTTCGGGAGGAATATATTTATTCTCTTCCTTTTTGTCACAGGATAAAAATGCCGTCATCAAGGGAAATACAATAATGACAGCGTAATAAAAATACTTAGCTATTTTCAAATTTTTCAATATTATCAAAATAGATTTTTAGAGTTTTATATTCAATTTAGAAATGATTCAAATTAGATAAATTTAATTGAATTCGGCAACTAAAATAAATTTGTTTTGAAAATTAATATTAAACAGATTAAACACAATTTGTAAATTGACAATGGAAAAAATA
>JBATSB010000116.1:0-52718 GCA_049293015.1 Ignavibacteria bacterium | reverse complement strand
TTCTTTTGAACAAACTTAAGCATTTTTGATTTTTATGTCAAAGAACAAATTGGAAATTATTTGTAACGAATTGACATAACAGATAGTCAATTCAGAGTTGACTTTTAACGGAATAACTTCGGGGTTTGAAAAACAAATTGTTTTTCTATAATAATATCACCCCTTCGGGGTTAGCATTCCGCACAAACTCGAATATATTTCTTTGGTATTTTTTTGAAAAATTATTATAATTGTATAACTAAAAAAATGTTTTATTATAAAGGAGATCTATTTTGAAAATGAAAATATTTAACTTTGGAATTTTAGCTGCAGTTATAATAATTGCAGTGTCGGGTTTTGATAAATTCAAACCTTCCGATAATGTATCTATAATAGATTTTGAAAAAATTGACGCCAATCAGATCAGTACATTCATAAGAAACAATGGCAGTTTTGACAGACAACCGAATACCGGAAATTCAGGATTTGAATGGCCTAAGGGTTCAGGAACTTTTGCAGTGTATGCCAGCGGACTCTGGCTTAGCTGTAAAGTCGGAGATTCGATCCGAGTAAGTATTTCAGATTATGATTCACATTTTCGTCCCGGATATTTTGATTATAATACACAAATGCCGATGGGTGCTGACGATCCTGAGTACAGATTGTATAAAGTATCGCCTGCATTTCCAAACGGAAACACTGACTTCGATGCATGGAATCTATGGCCCGTGCAGCAGGGAGCACCGTGGGAAGATAATAACGGAAACGGAATCTATGAACCACCCGCAGATAATCCTGTAATGAAAGGTGATCAGAATCTATTCTGCTCATTCACTGACGGTTATAGAGATTCAATCCAAAATATCAGAAGTACTCCACCTCTGAAAGCTGAGATTCATTTATATGTCTGGGCAAAGACACAGTCAGTCTGTGCAGATGTTATAAATTACGAATGGAAAATAATCAACAAGAATATTTCAGACTGGACGGAATTCAGTTCGGCGATCTGGTCAGATGTAGATATCGGACATTCGGTTGATGATAGAGCCGGAGTGGACTCAACAAAAAATCTTGCATACGGTTACAACGCCACCAATAACGATCCTCAGTACGGACTGGCTCCACCGGCTGTTGGGGTGATTATAAAAGAAGCTACAGGTCATGAGAACAGTCAGTATAAATCTGATTATGCTTCTGTATTAAAATGCGGAGTTGGTGACTGTCCAAGAGATTCACTTGAAGTTTATAGAGTAATGCATGGACTCAGAACTGACGGGAGCGATATTATTAATCCGATAACAAACACTGTTACAAGGTACAGATATTCGGGAGATCCTGTAGGTGGAAGCGGTTGGAATGATTCTACTCAGGGTGACAGATATGTTTTTATTGGTTCAATGATCGGTGATGTACAGTCACTTGACACAGTAGATTTTAAAACTATTTCGATTATTAAAAAAGGTTCAAGTAATTTAGCAAGCGTAACCGATCTTAAACATTGTGTGGACTTTGTAATATCCGTAAATAATATCAGTTCGGAAATTCCATCAGATTTTAAATTGTATCAGAATTATCCAAATCCATTTAATCCTGAAACAAAGATCAGATTCTCTATTAATAATAAAAATTTTGTGATAATGAAAATATTTGATGTGCTCGGCAGGGAAGTGAATACTCTTGTTAATTCGAATTATGATGCGGGAACATATGAAGTGAATTTCAATGCGGCAGGTCTGCCTTCGGGGATTTATTATTATACTCTTCAAGCAGGGGAATTTATTGATACGAAGAAATTGATGTTGGTGAAGTAATGTTTGAGCCATTGTTGGTGTTCCTGAAAGTTTGACTAATCTACAGAACAAGTCTAATCTTTCATTGAACGCAAACTTTCAGGTCACCAACAAGCTGAAATAAATAGTACGACCTGAATTTGACTAACATTAAATTCTTCAGACTTTTTTAAAACAACAACTACGTAATATCAATTGAGTTTTCGTTATGAATGGATTCCGGCTGGGAGCACGCCGGAATGACAAAATGTGGATCATACCGGAATGACAAAAATTTTGAATAAACTTAAAATACATTCTGATTTATTCAGCACTAAAATCATTCAAACTTTTTTGGAACTGCAACAATTAAGGAATCAAAAATTCTTAGATTGCTTAGTCCTAAGTTCATAGACTCGCAAAGTCATTTCTTTTCTTATTCTTATTAAACATTCTTCTTCGAGCCTTCGAGGCAAACCCATCGAACATTGCACAATAAAAAATTGAAAATTAATAATTAACTTTAATAAACCTCTCCATAACCTTATATTTGTAAAATTTTTTTAATGCCGAAATTACTTTTAGGGAATTCCGTTCAGATCGTCGAGATCAACGAAACCATAAAACAGGTTGCGCCTACAGATGTGAGTGTACTGATCACCGGTGAAAGCGGCTCAGGCAAAGAGGTAGTTGCAAAATCAATTCATCTGCAAAGCAAAAGAAATGATAAGCCGCTGATCACTGTGAACTGCGGCGCTATTCCAGAAGGCATTATCGAAAGTGAATTGTTCGGGCATCAGAAAGGTGCGTTCACCGGTGCCATTGATGAACGCAAAGGCTACTTTGAAATGGCTGATAAGGGAACGATCTTTCTTGATGAAATTGGTGAAATGCCATTGTCAACACAGGTGAAATTTCTGAGAGTGCTTGAGACAGGTGAATTTATGAGAGTTGGGGGGAATAAGACTATCTCGGTAGATGTGAGAATTGTCGCAGCTTCAAATAAAGATCTTGCTTATGAAATGGTGAACAACCATTTTCGTGATGATCTCTATTACCGTCTGAGATCGATAAATATTTTCATACCGCCTCTTCGTGAAAGAAAATCCGACATTAAACTTTTATTTTATCACTTCACTAATCTGTACTGCAGGGAAAATAATATTGAGTTCAAAGGTATTGATGATGATGCAATGGACTATCTGATAAATTTTAGCTGGCCCGGAAATGCGCGTGAGCTGAAAAATTTTTGTGAAAGTATTATAGTACTGAATCCCGATAAAATACTTTCAATTACAGACGTCAAAAAACATCTTCAGATTGATCAGAGGGAAATGCCAAGTTCATTGCCTATACTTTTTGGAAAGTCTGAAAATTTATATAATTCAAATGAAAGTTCTGAAAAAGATTTTTTATTCAGGGCTTTACTTGAAATTAAATCTGATATATTAGATCTAAAAGATCAGATCTCTGACCTGGCTATTAATAAAGAAAATAATAAGAATGGAAAAGATACCGGAGAAAATGATTTTAAAATTCCGGAAGAAAAGTTGATCAATATGAACATGAATGATATTGAAAGGGAAGTACTGGTTTATCTGCTGAATAAGAATTACTGGAACGTGGAAAAAACAGCGGAGATACTTGAGCAGACACCGAGGAATGTCTATACTAAAATTAAAAAGTATAACATCAGCAAAGAGGAGAGCAGAGGAATCTGATTAAAAAAGATGAAGATGATGATGAAGTTTCTTAAAATTATATTTGTACTGAATGCATTTTTACTGATGTCGGGCTGCGGAGTTTACGGATTCAGAGGGAACAATCCGCCGAAAGGAATCAACACACTTGCCGTTCCTATAGCAGAAGACATCAGTGGATTTTCAGCACCGACTATGCCGGAGACATTTACTGAACGGCTGAAGATAAGGATCACGACTGACAATACTTTCAAAATAGCTGATAAGAATATTTCAGATGGAGTGCTAAACTGTACTATTACAAGCGTTACTGACGAGGCATCTGTCATTGCATCCGGAGACAACGTGACACAAAGAAAGCTGACTATTACGATCAAGGTTTCTTTTGATGATCTGAAAAAACAGAAACAGATATGGGAAAAGAATTTTCAGAATTATGGTGAGTATGCTTCCAATGGAAATGATTTTTCCAACAGGCAATCTGGAGTTTCCATCGCTATAGATAAAATTGCTGAGGATATTGTGATAGATCTGACATCAAACTGGTAGATAACAAGTTTGCCTCTAAGACTCGAAGGCTCAAAGTTTCAAATGTTCAAAGTTTCAAATGTTCAAATGTTCAAATGTTCAAATGTTCAAATGTTCAAATGTTTAAAGATTCGAAGGTTCAAAGGAGTTTATATAGAATGTTTTTTTCTTTGAGTCTTAGAGCCTTTGAGGCAATTACAGCCTTTGAGTCTTAGAGCCTTTGAGGCAATTACAGTAATTTGATAAACTAAATTTAATAATGAATATAGAAAGTCTGATACTTGCTGCATACATAATTTCACTCTCGATACTTTTCTTTTTCGGGGCGCATGGATTTAACATGGTCTATTATTATTTCAAGACCTTTAAAAAAAGGACAGTGGATCTGGAGCTGAGCGAATTTGAAATGGATGAATATCCGGAAGTTACAATTCAGATTCCTTTGTATAATGAACAGTATGTTATAACGCGTCTGATAGATTCTGTTTTGAGAATGGATTATCCGAAAGATAAACTTGAAGTGCAGATACTTGACGACTCTACCGACGAGACGACACAGATCATTACAGATCACATCGGAAAATATCTGGAGCAGGGATTTGACATAAAGCATATTCACCGCACAAACAGGGAAGGGTATAAAGCCGGCGCATTAAAAGTCGGACTTGAAACTGCGCGTGGGGAATTTGTTGCAATATTCGATGCGGATTTTATTCCGAGGAAAAAATTTCTTAAAAGAACCATTCCTTATTTTTATAAAGAAGAAAAGCTTGGACTGGTGCAGACGAGATGGGAACATCTCAACAGAGAATATTCACTCATGACAAAGACACAGGCGATCGCACTTGACGGACATTTTGTGATAGAGCAGGCAGTGAGAAACAGGGCAGGATTTTTTATAAACTTCAACGGCACAGGCGGAGTGTGGAGAAAGGAATGTATCTTCGATGCAGGCAACTGGGAAGCTGATACGCTGACTGAAGATCTTGACCTTTCTTACAGAGCGCAGATGAAGGGTTGGAAATTCAGATACCTTGTGAATTTCACTTCACCTGCAGAACTTCCTTCTGACATTGGTGCTTTAAAGTCGCAGCAATTCAGATGGACAAAAGGAGCGATCGAAACTGCAAAAAAAGTTTATCCAAAAGTGCTGAGATCAGATATGTCTTTTAAACTTAAAGTTCAATCGTTCATACATTTGTACAGCAACCTCGCATATCCGTTTATTTTAATGGCAGCACTTTTAAATCTGCCTGTAATGCTGATAAAGCTAACCGGTGAGTATGAAACTATTTTTAAATTCATGTCACTTTTCATATTCGCGTTTATAAGTTCATTCATATTTTATCTTTATTCTCAAAAGGATGTCTATCCCGACTGGCAGAAGAGGATCATATATTTTCCTGTGTTTCTTGCAGGCAGTATGGGCTTTTCCATAAATAATACGAAAGCAGTATTTGAAGGATTACTGGATAAGAAAAGTGAATTTGTCCGGACGCCGAAATATCAGATAATGAATAAAAAAGATTCATGGGAAGGTAAAAAATATGTGAATAAAAAATTAGCATTTACAACATACATCGAGGCGATCATGGCAGTCTATAGTTTCACGGGAGTTGTCATCGCAATAGCAACAGCGCAGGTTGCAGCGATTCCTTTTCAGATGATGTTTTTCAGCGGGTTTACGATCATATCAGTTTTATCTATCAGACAGGTAATTGTTTCAAACAGAAAGTTCTCACAAAAATTAGCTTTAGATGCTGAATAATTTTGATAAAAATATTGAAGAGTCAAAAGCAAAGTTAGATAAAAATTATCTTTCACCGCTATTCATAAGACTTGCAAATCTTTATTATCTGAATGAACAGTATGACGAATGTATATCGGTATGCAGATCAGGTCTTAGCATATATCCGGATTATCTTACAATAAAATTAATACTTG
The DNA here is from genome assembly GCA_049293015.1 of Ignavibacteria bacterium. Taxonomy (GTDB): domain Bacteria; phylum Bacteroidota; class Ignavibacteria; order Tepidaquicellales; family Tepidaquicellaceae; genus UBA2330. Next base: position 46,798 of record JBATSB010000116.1, on the reverse strand, counting down.
TCAAAGCTTTACTAAAAGGAGAATATCTTAACGATGCTGAGGAATTATTTGAAGAGTTAAGGTATAAGATCCCTGTTAAGGAAGTTGTCACAAAGCTTAGAAATAAAATTCAGAATTTGAGATCTATTTCAGGTCAGGAGAAAATTCATTATCCAAAAGATACAAAATTCAAATATGACTTTAGTTATTTTGAGAAAAAATTTGATCCGCAGGAAAATCTTTTTACGGAATTTACTATAGAAGATCTTTTAAATTCTGATACAAAGATCAAAAAAGAATCTGACATTCCGGAGTTTAAATATTTCAGAGATAAGTTTTTGGAATTTCATCTGAAGCTTCCGTCAGATGGTAAAGGAAAAGAAATTCATTCAAAGAATAATAAGGAAACAGATTCAGACATTGAAAAGCAGATAAAGATAATCACAGAGACACTTGCTGACATTTACGCTGAACAAAAAAATTATAAGGAAGCATACGAGGCATACAGTTTTCTTCTGAGAGCTGGTTCACCAAATTCAAAACGTATTGAGGAAAAGTTGAATGATCTTGAGCGGAATATGGTGAAATATGATAGTATTTAAAAGTGTGTATTAGTTAGAGATTTTAATTTCATGTGGTTCAGGATTGCCTCAAGGACTGAAAGATTCTAAATAAAAGAAACAATATAACCTAATCTTCATGCTGTTGGTGTCCAAAAAGTTAGCAGTGATTTAAAATTCAAAACATACTTATAGATTCGCAAACTTTTTGAAACACCAACAGAGGTTCACTTAGCAAATTTCAATTTAATGCAGTTTCTCTTCTGAAACTACGATCCCATCTTCGTCACAATAAATAAAATGATCAGGCACAAATTCGATATTTGCAAAATCCAAAATACAATTTAATTCACCAGATTTAGTTTTTCCGCTTTTTACGGGATTAACATCAAGAGCTTTTAGTCCTATATTTAATTTCGAAATAGAAACACTGTCGCGAATACATCCATAAATAATAATACCTTCCCAGTTGTTATTGACAGCTAATTCAGCCATATTATCTCCCATTAATGCGCATTTTTTTGACCCACCTCCATCCACAATGAGTACTTTGTTTGTTCCGTCTGTTTCTAAAATTTCCCGTACCAAAGGATTATTCTCAAAACACTTAACAGTTACTATCTTTCCGTGGAATGCTTTCTTACCGCCAAAATCTTTAAATCCAATTGGTAATGCAACATTTATTTTTGTAATAAACATATCACAAAGATCGGTTGTATTTATTTTCATAATTTTTATTTTTCGCCATAGTTTAATTAACAGAGTGTTCACTTTCAATCCTATTCCTATGCTGTGGGAGCAAAAAGTTTGATGTGATATTAAATTCAAAACAGAATATTATATTCGCAAACTTTTAGAAACGCCGCCGGCTGCTCAAATTTAAATTTCAAATTTGTATGTTTTGTAAATTTGGTTTAAAATAAATCTATTCATTTCATATTAAGTATAATTGTAGACGACGCTGGTGTTCCAAAAAGTTTCGATGTGGATTTTAATCTGTAAATTTAATCATTAAAATTTTTGCCACCAAAAACAAATATGCTTTACTCTACTTCTCATGAGTTGTTAGTCAAAAAGTTTGCAGTGATATTAAACTCTAAACAGACTTTTATATTCGTAAACTTTTTGAAACACCACCGACGGTTTAAGAACTTGGTGGAATACAAACTACTAAGAGTTCACAAGAGATCACCTAATTAAAAATCAGTTGTAATTATAAAAAGTAAAAATTATTTTATGCAAAGAACTTTTAATCAGTCGGAAACAAAGTCCAGGATTAATGAAGTCTTTAAATCTTTTTTTTAAAATTTTTAATTAATAATTTTTATTAATTAAATTCTAAAGCCATGAAAACTTTACACAAAATTCTTTTTAGTTTTCTGTTAATTCTAACTGTTATTTTATTTATCCAACAAAAATCATCTGCAACAGTTTACACAATTGCAGTTCCATTAGAAGGTAATCAGGAGGTTCCGCCAAATCCTTCAACAGGATTAGGTGCAATTAACGGGACTTATGATGATGTCACCAGGATCTTGTCATTTTCACTTATATTCAATGGTTTAGCAGCCCCGACTACAGCAGCTCATTTTCATGCACCTGCTCCCCGGGGTGTAAATGCTGTAGTTGTCATTGGACTTGGAGGATTTCCGATGGGAGTAACCGCGGGGTCTTATTCGAATTCATACGTTCTCACTGTAGCTCAAAATACTGAAATTCTTAATGGTCTTTGGTATGTAAATATTCATACTTCGACCTTTCCTGGTGGAGAAATAAGAGGTCAGTTAGATCTAGGTCCGGCATCGTTTAATCAATCCCTAATATTAGGTAATCAGGAAGTTCCGCCAAATTCTTCAACAGGATTTGGACAAATCACCTGGAATTTTAACAGCGCAACCAATGTACTCTCATTTTACCTTACCTTCACAGGTTTAGCAGCCCCGACCACAGCAGCTCATTTTCATGCACCTGCTTCTCCGGGAGTGAATGCACCGATAGTTATTGGATTTGCAGGATTTCCCACTGGAGTCTCCGTGGGTTATTATTCTAACTCATATGTCGTTTCCGAAGCTCAAGAATTAGAAATTGTTAGCGGTTTATGGTATGTAAATATTCATACTGCGGTATTTCCCGGTGGAGAAATAAGAGGTCAGTTAACAGAAGGTACTTTGCCTGTAGAATTATCCAGCTTTACAGCAAATTTATCTGGAAATAATGTTACTTTAAAATGGTCAACGGCACATGAAAGCAATAATTCGGGATTTGATGTAGAAAGAAAACTTTCCTCATCAAACCAATGGGTAAAAGCAGGAAACGTTTCTGGTAATGGTAATTCTAATATAGTAAATAATTACAGTTATTCAGAAAAACTAAATACCGGAATCTATAACTATAGACTAAAACAAATTGACTATAATGGAAACTTTGAATACTTCAATTTATCAAATGAAGTAAATATAGATGTGCCGGCTTCTTATAATATCTCTCAAAACTATCCAAATCCTTTCAATCCATCTACAAAGATTGATTATGAACTTCCTCATGAGGGAAGAGTGAATATAATTTTGTATGACATTTCCGGAAAAGAAGTTTCAAGTTTGGTGAACGAAGTAAAAACTGCCGGGTATTATACAGTTCAGTTAAACTCAGGTAATTTATCAAGCGGAACATACTTCTATAAATTTTCTGCTGATGGTGAAAATAAAAATTTCACAATTACAAAAATGTTGACTGTAATTAAATAAAAATAGATTGTGATCCAATAGAGCTGAAAGAAGAAATTCTTTCAGCTCTATTTTATTTCTACGAAAATACTTTTCTTTAGAGTCATCGAACTTTATTAAATTTCAATTTAACATGAATCATTTCGCGTGATCACAGCGGATGAAATCAGTACAATATTGTGTCCGTTAAATTAACAAAAGCCCACTTTCAATTTGAGAGAATTTCATAACTAATGTAAAAGGAGTCATAATGACACAAAAAAAACTCCAGAAGAAAATATTGATCTTTGCGGGAAATTAAATAACGCCTATTTGTAATTCGTATTTTTTAATTATCTCCATTAGGAAGTACCGGCTTCACAAAAATAACCTTTTCCCTTTCCATCGTCACAGTCCCTGACTTAAATCCCTTTTTCTTTTTTACAAATTTCTTTTCACAATAAGCGACGGGTACATTCCCTGCATTACGGGCTTTGCTGTAATATGCGGAGATGGAAGCTGCTGTTGAGATTATCTCTTTTGGAACAGGTTCCTTAGCGCTGATCTTCAGAACTGTATGTGAACCGCTCGCACCACGCACGTGAAACCATAGATCATTCGTAGATGCATATTTAGTGGTCAAAAGGTCATTGGAAATGCTGTCCTTTCCCACCCACACCTGATATTTCTCATTCAGGACAAATTTTCTGAATTTATTTGTCTCGTCGTTTTTTGATTCTGTCAACTTTTTATTTTCTTTGATTATTTTTTTTATGTCTTCTGAATCTTCAATTGTTTTGTATTCACTTTGAAGAATGATTATCTCTTTTTCAAGAGATGAGATCTTATTCAAAAGAAGACTCCGTGAGTTTTTTAATTTTTTGTATCTGTCAAAATATGCTTCAGCATTTTCAGATGGAGAAAGTTCTGCTTTTAATTTTATTTCTATTTTTTCTGAAGTTCCGTCAATCGGATCTGCAAGCAATAAAGTGTCTCCTCTATTTATACGGTAAATATTCTGCAGTATAAGATTTCCGTACTGCATCAGTGTTTCAGACTTTTTACTATGTTCCAGATTCACTTTCAATCCATCTAATTTTTTTACATGATGTGTGATCTTTTTATCCATCTCAGAAAGTCTGTTATCTTTTGCATCTGAAAATTTTTTCGAAAATGATGATTGCTTTATATAAGCTGAAAGGAGTTCATTTATATTGGGATAAACTTGGGAATTATATTCAGGCAATTGTTCAAGTTTAATTAATGACAAAATAAATTCTTCATCTTTTTGAAACAGATAAAATACAGGTGATGATAATTCATTCTGAATGGTTTGGAAAATATTTTTAATTTTGTTAATCGAGTCGTTATCTGCGGCAGTTGATTTTTTTAAGGAAGTTCTGTGAAGAGCTTCGTTTATGTATGTTTTGCCAAAGTTACGGTAGTTGGTTTTTAAGAAGTCGGAGATGGTTTCGGGCGGGGAGAGTTTGCCTGAATTGTATTCAGGCACAGCATCGGAAATGTCTTTGCCGGTGTGGACTTCTTTGTCTTTGAATGCATTCAGAATTTTCTGATCACTTAACAGAAAACAGTTCGACTTGTTTGTGAAAAACGTAAACAGAATAAAATGTCCGTCTGACATAGAAAAAAGAATTACACGGTCAGATTTGTAAAGATCAATTCCGGATATCTTTGACCCGTAAATTTCATGAAACAGATTAACAGAATTTTTTCGGGCTTTTGAAAAATTACTTCTTGAAATTAAGTAAGGATATTTTTTATCAGCGGAAAATTCTATAATTTTCTCTTCAGAGTTATTATTTATAACTATGCATAGTTTATCCTTCTCCTGTGAAAAAATTTCAGAGATCTCAAGACCTGTTATGTCTTTATTTAAAAAATCTGCTGTATGTTTTATTGTAAAAAAGTTATTCATTTTAATTTAAAATTTTCTGATGTCCTGTATATTGTATATCTTTATTTTATCCGACGGATTATTCACAGCATAAAAAATACATTCCGTGATTTGTCCGAGCTTTACCAGACCCAGCCTGTTTGCGAATTCTTTTGTAAAAGAAATATGCTCCATTAGTTTATATCCGGGCTGAAATATTAACGGTCAGTAATGTCCGGGTCCGATGACATACCAGGGTCTGATAATTGAACAGTTCATATCGGATGCTGAAAGTAATTCTTCACCTTTTAATCTTATCTTTATATATTCTTTCATGATCGGTGCAGGATTTGCAACGCTTAAATATATAAAATTTTTTATTCCGGAATGTTCAGAGGCTTTTATCGCCTGTTCGATCGAAACAAGATCTATGGACCTGAACTCCTTATATTTCTGCGGACCCGGATGTGATACTCCGACGAGATGAATAAAAGTATCATTGGGTAAAATTTTATCCTGATATGTTCTAGAGTCCAATGCGTCTCCATATACTGTCTTACATTTTTCAGATAAATTATTTTTTGAAGTATTTCTTATCAGAGCCGTTACTTCGAAATCATTTTCCAAAAGTTTATTGATTACACTTTTGCCTATATAGCCGGTTCCGCCGGTTATGAAAATTTTGGGTTTTTGCATTTTATAAAAATTTAAACACAGATTAATAATCTATGCTACTGATCACAGATTGATAATCTGTGCTACTTTGCTATTCAAAATAGTCATATTAAAATTTCAGAGATATAATAAAATACCGGTTATTTTCAATTATAAAAAATATTACATTGAGATACGGTTTCAATATTTGTAATTTACATAAACTTACAATAAACATTCTAAAATCTAAATCTCTTAATAATTTACATGAAAGAATTTGATGTTATAGTTATCGGGACAGGTCCCGGAGGTTATACTACTGCTATTCGTGCTTCACAACTTGGTTTCAAAACTGCTGTCATTGAAAGAGACAGACTCGGTGGTATCTGCCTGAACTGGGGATGCATTCCTACAAAAGCACTTCTTAAAAATGCCGAACTTATGAATTCAATGAGTCATCTCGATGATTATGGAATTTCTGTGGATAATGTAAAATTTGATTTCGAAAAAATAATTGCACGTTCCAGAGGCGTTGCTGATATTTCTGAAAAAGGTGTCAGGTATTTGATGAAAAAGAATAAGATCGAAGTTTTTGAAGGATCAGCATACATTAATAAAGACAAAACGATTACAGTAAATGATAAAGAAGGAAAAGAAATTGAAAAGTTAAAAGCTACATATACAATAATCGCAACAGGTGCCAGAGCGAGAGGACTAGGCGATCTGAAATTTGATGAACAAAGAGTTCTCTCATCTACCGGTGCTATGATTATGAAAGAGAAACCCGAAAAAATGACTATAGTAGGCAGCGGTGCTATCGGCGTTGAGTTTGCATATTTTTATAATGCATTCGGAACTGAAGTCACCATTATAGAAATGATGCCGAATATTATGCCGATAGAAGATAAGGATATTTCTGATGTTGTCGCCAGGGAATTTAAAAAAAGCGGGATAAAACTGCTGACAGGAACAAAGACCGAGAGTGTGGAAGTAAAAGGAAATAAAGTCATAACAAAAGTTTCGGGTAAGACCAACGAGGACATTGAATCAGATGTAGTACTTATCGCAATCGGTGTCATTGGCAATACTGAAAATTTTGGTCTGGAAGAAATTGGAATAGAAGTCGAAAAAGGAAGTATCATAGTTGACAAAGATTATAAAACAAATGTAGAAGGATTTTATGCGATCGGAGATGTAAACGGACCTCCATGGCTTGCACATGTAGCTTCATCCGAAGGTATAAACTGCATTGAAAAAATAAAGGGACTGCATTCACCCGATATAGATTATACTACTATTCCCGGCTGTACTTATTGTCAGCCGCAGGTTGCATCTGTCGGGCTTACAGAAAAGAAAGCTATAGAGGAAGGGTATGAGATCAATGTTGGAAAGTATCCGTTTTCTGCAAGCGGAAAATCAAGAGCAATGGGTGAAACTACAGGTATGATAAAAGTTATTTTTGATAAAAAATATAATGAGCTTATCGGAGCGCATATTGTAGGTGTCGAAGCTACTGAATTGATTATGGAATTTGTACTTGCAAAATCACTAGAGGCCACTCACGAACAGATTCTTAAAACTGTTCATGCTCATCCTACACTCAGCGAAGCAAACATGGAAGCAGTCGGCGTGGCTTATAATGAAGCAATAAATATCTAATTTGATAATTTGATAATAAAAATAATTTATTCTATATTGATACTAAAATTACAATTAAATTTAAACTAAGGAGATTTAACAATGGACGACAATAAAACAACAAAGGGACTATTACTTGGATTTATAACAGGTAGTGTAGTCGGTGCAGCAATCGCTTTACTATATGCTCCTAAGAGCGGCAGAGAATTCAGAAATGACATCAGATTAAAGAAGGATGAATTCTGGGATGATACAACTGAATATCTGCAGGTAGCAAAATCGAAAGCTTCAAATCTTATCAATGAAGGAAAAAGAAAATCTGAAGAGCTTATTTCAGATGCAAGAAAGAAAGCAAGTTCACTGATTGATGATGCTAATGAAGTTCTGAATGACGCAAAAGTAAAAGCTACAGAATCATACGAAACTACAAAAGATAAAGTAAATTCTGAATCAGGTAAGATCAAGGATGCTTTTAAAGCAGGTATCGAAGCTTACAATGAAGAAAAGAAAAAAAATTCATAATTATTTATTTAATTTATTTTAATAAAATTAAAATCTTATAATTGGAAGAGACAGCTTTTATTTCGCAGATAGTAGTAAATGTAATAATAATTATACTCTTTATTACTATTATTGTAATTTTGTTAAAGTTAAGTAAATTTTTAAGTTCTATAAACAAGAAAATAAAATCTTTAGCAGAAGACAGTAAAGAGATCAAACCAAAAATAATTGCAACTCTGGATAAGATCAGTGATCTTACAGAAAGTGTAAATGGTATTTCTGAAAAGGTTAGTGAGAATATTGATGTGCTTGGAGATGTAGTAGAAAAGATCAAAGATACTACAGAAAGTGTTATTGAATTTGAACAAAAAATTCAAAATGCAATAGAGCCACCGATATTGGAAACGGTGAATACTATCAGTGCTGTAACAGTTGGAGTAAAAACATTTGTTGATTCATGGAAAAACAACAGAAGAAAATCCGATGAATTTGATGATTAAGGAATATTAGAGTTTCATTTTAAGAATATTTGATTAGCTTAATAACTGTCAGAATATAAAAAAACAGACGATTCAATTTGCAGATCGTCTGTTTTTTTTATACTTAAAAAAATTTAATTACGAAAATTATATTTTATTTTTTTTAAAAAGTAATGAATCTAAGCTGTATTTACCTGCTCCAAGGATAAATAAGGCTAAAAAAACTGAAAACATTTCAACCGGATAAAAAACTTTTGACCAAGGATCATGATTTATTAAATGTTTTGAAAAAGCTACAACCATTGTAAATCCCATAAAGAAAGAAGTAGTCCTTGTAAACAAACCTACGATAAGTAAAATACCGCCTCCGAATTCACTGAGAGCTGCCATAAATCCCCAAAACACAGGAAGGAATTCTATTCCGAATGACGGCATTGCCTTACCTATCCTTGCCCAGCTCTCCGGACCTCCAAAAAATTTATTCCATCCATGAATAAAAACAAATGAAATGCCAATTCCCAGTCTGAGTATTAATATACCTATATCTTTTTTTGATTCTGAAAAAGTCTTGATCATGATCTATTTTTGATTTGTAAAATGGTTTGGAAATACTTTTGTTTTAATGAATGTTGAATTGTATAAGTTCCTTTAACTAATTTCGAATGTTTAAAACTCATCACAGAATTTTTTTTTTGACTGTCAATCTCAAGTATAATTTTTCCAAACTGTTCAGAATTTTTCATCCTGTCAAATGCATTAAAATAATCTGATAAATTGTGAATGCTGTCGATAACAGGTTTGATTTTATTTGCCTCAATAAAATTCAGCATATCTGAAAAGTCTTTATCTGTGCCCATAGTCGTTCCCATTATTTTTAATTGCTTCCAGTAAACTTTATGAAGATCAAGAAATTTTGAAGCTCCTAAAGTTGCGCCGTATGAAATAATCCTGCCTCCGTAGCTAATTATCTCAATAAGTTTAGTATAGTTTTCTCCACCTGTGCCGTCAATTATAACATCGATCTTATTTTCCGAAATGGAGTGCAGTTCCTCATGCCAGTTCTCATCTCTGTAATTTACTCCGCCTGCTGCGCCAAGTAAAACAGCTTTCGCTATTTTCTCATTACTTCCTGAAGTTACAAATACCCGTGCTCCGGATGCAATTGCAAATATCAATGACATTGAAGAAACCCCGCCACCGGCTCCTGTAATTAAAATATTATCATTATTTGCTAACTTAGCTTTTTCGAATAATGCCCTGTAAGCAGTCAGACCTGCAAGTGGAAATGAAGCAGCTTCAGAAAAATTTAAATGGTCAGGAAATTTAAAAACACGGGAATGATGCACTTTTATAAATTCTGAAAATGTACCATCCTGAGGCATCCCAAGAATTTCAATATTTCTGTTTTGAAATTCCTCTGATGCTCCCCAGTTTTTGCATGGATAGATTATAACTTTATCACCAACATTAAATTGAGTTACATTTTCCCCTGTCTTAAAAACAATCCCTGCACCGTCTGAACCAAGTATAACAGGAAGTTTGATCTTTGAATATGCACCTTCTGCAATATACAGATCACGATGATTAAGAGCTGCACATTCAATTTTTATTAAAATTTCTTCGTCCGAAAATTCTGGCATTGGTTTTTCTTCAATTCTGAAAAGAGATGAATAATTTTCTGAACTTCCTGTTTTATGAAGAACGAGTGATCTCATTTAAATTTCTAAGGTTAGTGAAACCGGACAATGATCGCTACCCATGACATCAGAATGAATCTCAGCTTTCAGTGATCTGTCAGCAATATCTTGTGTGACAAGAAAATAATCAATACGCCATCCGACATTTCTTTCTCTTGCTCTGGTAATCTGATCCCAGTAAGAATACTGTTCAGGTTTTTGGTTGAATTTTCTGAATATGTCAACGTAGCCGAGATTGATAAGACGGTCTATCCATTCTCTTTCGATGGGCATAAATCCGGATGTAGTTACATTTTCCTTTGGACGAGCCAGGTCAATTTCCATATGTGCGGTATTGTAATCACCGACAACTATAATTCCTTTCCTGTCGCGGAATTTTTTTTCAAGAAAGAAAAAAAGCTGGTCATAAAAATCAAGCTTGTATTTTATTCTCTCGGGACCTCTGCCTCCATTTGGAAAATAAACATTTACAAGTACAAAGGTTTCATATTCAGCAATTATCACTCTCCCTTCTTTGTCAAAATCAGGATTCCCAAAACCCTTAATAATTTTTACCGGCTCAATATCACTGTAAATGGCGACACTTGAGTAACCTTTTTTTTCTGCAGAAAACCAATAAGAAGTATAACCTTTTACAACTTTAATTGAGTCATCAAGCTGTTCGGGCTGTGCTTTTGTTTCCTGAAGACAGATTATATTGCCTTTACTTTTTTTCAGCCATTCCATGAACCCTTTTTTCTGAGCAGCTCTGATGCCATTCACGTTCCATGAATATATTTTTATTTTATTCTTGCTTTTTATTTTGGAATCAGCTGTTTCTTTAGATTTAACTTTTGCCATTTAAAAATTTATAAGTTTGAATTAACATAGAATTTTTTTTATGAAGTTAATTAACTATTTTGAAAATTAATATTCAATTTATCCAATTCTCAAATTGATATGATGAACAAATCCAAAAGTATTAAAGAAATTTACAAAGAAGTTAAAGACTTTGATCTGGTAATAACCAATGATGTCGTACTTGCTTCTGCACTCAACAGAAATGTCACTTCACCGAGACTCGGTATGTTATCAATGACCCCAAGACAGCTTGCGCTTAAATATGGTCAGATATATTTTGACAAATTATATTCTAAATCCGAACTAATTTTAGAAATTTACAAACATTCAAAAAAGCCTCTGAAGTATATACATCAGAGTGTCGAAAAGATTTTTGAGATCTGGAATCATACCGGACTCATTGAAAGCTGTGAATTATTTCTTGGGCAGGAAAATGAACTTCTCAAATATTTCACTGAATTCAAAACAGTTGAATTTGCTATGGAGAAATTTGATGACAAATATTATGGAAATAAGAAAATAGCAGTTGCCGGCTTTAAACTTTTTAATGAATTAGATAAGCAGGTACTTCCGAGAAATCTTTATCCAAAGTATATAGAACTTATGACAGATGAAGAGTTTACATTTCAAAAAACTTATTTGTTTAATTCTATTACTGATTTGACAAGCTCTATCTCTACGTTGATAAATAAGGAAAATCAAAATGATGTTGCTTTGATATTTAATACTGACAGTGAATTAAAAAATATATTCACATCAGGATTAAATCAAAGAGGGATTAAAACAGAAATGAAAAGTTTACTGAAAGTTGATATTTCTGTCGGAAAGTTTTTAGCTTTTATAGAATCATCATTTAATATTTCAGATCATTATGTAAAAGATATTCTCTTTACCGAATCTCTTTTTGGAATAAATATAGACAGAAAGTTTTCGAATTTTAATATAACAGGATATTTAGGCACGAGAGATGGATTAAGAACTTTCCAAAATATATATGACCTAATGTCTAATATTGAAGATCACACTTTTACAGAACTTTTTTACAAGATCGAATTTATATCCGGCAAAAAATTAATTCCTGAGCTGAGAAATGTTTTGACAATAACAGAACTTGGTCAAAAGAAAATAAACTCAGAAAATTTCAACATACTGAAATATTTTATTCTGAACTTTGATATTGAAACTGGTAAATCAGAAGACGGCGTTCTGTTTGTAAATTCATCAAACGCTGCATTTGTGGACAGACCGGTCACAGTTTTTATTGGTATGGATGAAAGTTGGACAAGACTGAATATGGATAAAGCATACATTGAAAAAACAATTGAAGAAGAGAAAGATCTTGAAAAATTTCAGATACTTCTATCGCAGGGAGAGGAAAAAGTTTATCTGGCACTTAACATTAAAAAAAATCAGACTGTGATTCCATGTTATTATTTTAATATGCTTTCAGGAAAAGATATAAAGGGATTTGAAGATGATCTTTTTAACCCGGCGTTTGCACTAATTAAACCTAAATCAAAGGTGAACATAAAATCTGAATCTCATATTTTAAATTCTGATAAACCTAAAATGATCGGACAAATTTCTCCTTCTGCAATGAACTCATTTTATACCTGTCCTAAGGATTTTTCATACGGTAAACTTATTCCTCAGGAAGAAAAAAGTTATTTTCTGAAAGGAACACTTCTTCATGACTTTGCTGAATTTTATTTCAATCATCCAGAATATTGTAAGAAAAACTTTAATAAGCTGTTAGATAAAATTATAAAAAAATATTCGGGTTTCTTATCGGAAATAAATAAGGAAAAAGAAAAGACAGCATTTAAGATTGGTATGAAAGTTATAATGGATTTCATTGACGGGCAGAAATTTGAATATGAAATAGATATTCCTGAAGCTGACACTTTTAAAAAAGCTAAGGGAAAATCAGACAGAGGTGGAATTGATTTTTTTAAAGAATCTGGTTTAGAAAAAAAATATACGAATACTGAACAGTGGATCAAAAGATCTGTTGCCTGTATAAGCGGAATTATTGACCTGACTTCTGGGCAGACAATTGTAGATTACAAATCAAGCAGGTCAGGTAAAACTGAAAATGCACTGATCAATGAATATAAAATAGAACGACTTGCAAAAGATAAAGCTGACGGTGCTAATTTTCAGACTATAGCTTACATAGCAGGTAAGAGGGAAGACAACCCTGATGAAGAAATAAATTTTATTTATCTTTACTTGCTTCTTAATTTATCAGACTACATAAAAGGTATTCAGGATCCGGATAAATCAATTACGACAGTAAAATACATTCCGGAAACCTTTAAAAGATATATAATCTCTGATGAGTTTTATGAGTTGTTAAGTACTAAGCATAAAGTGTTCACCGTACTTGATCATGTAAAGTATAGTGAACTGATAAAAGAAAATTTCAATGATATAGATTTTTATAATCTGGATTCAATTTCAGGAAATCTCGAAGAAAAGATACATACGTATCTGACTGAAGAGAAAGGAATTGATTATACATTTTTTGGAAATAGAAAAGAAGAGACATTCAGAAATAAAATTATATATCCAGTATTTAAAGAATTATTCAAAGCCCGAACAGGTACAAAAGATTATCCGCATATTTACAAAGATGAAGTTGATGAATTCCTGATCTTTGCAAAAGAGACTATAAAAAATTTAAATGAATGTTATAAAGATGATTTCCCGAATAGTCCTGTAAATGATCTGCGAAGTGTTTGTATGAAATGTGATTATTTAAATATCTGTATTGGAAATAAATTACTTACTGCCGATGAAAACTGAAATTACAAATATAAATCCACAGGATACTTTTGCTGAGTCACTGGAAGGAATTTATCTGGTGGATGCAGGGGCGGGAACAGGCAAGACACATACAATTATAAGACGTTATGAAAATCTTATCAATAAAGGAGTGCTGCCGAAAGATATTCTGCTGATCACATTCACAAGGAATGCTGCTGATAAAATGAGAAATGATGTGGTGACAAAAGAGTTTGAGAAAGATGTAAACATAACAGATCTTTTGGAAGCACCGGTTCTTAACTTCCATGCATTTTGTCTGAGATTTCTAAAGAAGCACGGACTTAATGCTCCACGGTTGCTGGGAATAAATGAAATGCTTACAGGTAATTTTAATGTAACTGAAGATCAGGTCTATGAAAATGAGATCTTCAGAAAATTTTATCTTAGATTTAGAAAAGATAATTTCAATAAATATTCAGGCATATATAAAAGTCTCGGAGATGATTTCGATCCTGTACATTCTATTATAAAAAAGCTCTGCAGTATTGGGATATTCCCGACATCAAATGGCTGGTTTGGAAATGGAAAAGAATTGTTAGACGGGAATGAAAATAGTTATAGAGAAAAATTTGATATTCTTAATGATGTTCAAATGGGAGAGAAAAAGGAGATTCAAAATGATATGCAGAATATTCTGAAAGAACTTAAAGAAAATGTATGTATTGATTTTAATTATGAAGATTGGTTGGATGGTAAGAGAGTTAAAGAAGAATTAAAGGATATTTTATTTAAGGACGATGAGCAGGAGCTGCTGATAGAATTTACACGTGATGTTTATTTTTCATATATAGAATTTATGCTGAAAAGAAATATTCTGAATTTCGATTTTATTATTATGTTTGCTTTTCTTATTCTGTATAACAATAAGGAAGTCAGAGAAGCGGCACAGTTTGAATATATAATGGTAGATGAATTTCAGGACACAGACGAACTGCAGTTTCTGCTGCTTATGCTTCTTTGTAAAAATATTGACGGACATGCAAATATCGGTGTGGTAGGTGACTGGAAACAAGGAATCTACGGATTCAGAAATACTACTATAGAAAACATCACAGAATTTTCCGAAAGACTTTCTGAATATAAAAAAGTTTTAAACTCAGATGAAGAAAGAATTTCTTACGACACAGATCCTGCAAAAATAAATAAAATTACTTTTGAATATAATTACAGAAGTTCACAGAAGATATTAGATTTCAGTTTAAGTACTCTCCGTTGCAAAGGATCTGATGATGACAAAATTGACATAAACATTCTTGAAGAAAATTTTAGTGAAGCACTTAAGGCAAGAAGAGAACTTGAAGATGTTACAGATATAAAATTTTATGAATCTGCTGAAGAAGATTCAGAAAGTGAAGCAGAGCTATTGCTGATGAAAATTTCTGAGCTTACAAATGTCAAAAAGTATATCATCAGGGAATTTGATTATGAAGGAAATATAAAATGTGAAAGGAGATTGAAGTATTCTGACATTTGTGTATTAGCCAGGACAAATGAATTTGGACTAAAGCTTCAGAAAGCGGGTATAGATAAAAGCATTCCAATAAACTTTGACGGTGGTCTTGAACTTTTTGCATCTGAGCAGGGAATTCTTTTGCTGGCCTGGCTGAGAGTAATGCTCAATGAAAAAGATATTGAAGGCTGGATACCTATACTTGAGAAAGACGGCAATAAATTTAATGAATTGCTTTATCTTAAAAAACTGATCGATGAAGGAAAGACTAAAAAGGAAACTGAATATTTTAAAGATCTGCTTTCTTTTCGGGAGAAGTTATTATCTGAAAATATAAGTCTTATTAACTTAGTTGAAATGATCTTTACCCGTTATGGATTTGATGATGTTTATTGTAATTCAATTATTACTGAGTTCACAAACTGGACAAAGAGTGAAATTCTTTCACCGGGTGAACTTGCAAATTTAATAGATTCATTAGCTTGCAGCAGATTTAAAGTAGAAATAAATAATACTGATGATGCAGTAATTTATCAGACTATTCACGGAGCTAAAGGGCTCGAGTATCCTGTTGTGATACTTGCTAATATGAATTCGAGAATTTTCCCATCATCTAAAAATTCTATAAACGGTATTTATTATAATCCGGTAACGGGGCTTAGATTAAGAAAACAATTCGGAACGATTGGTGAATATTCAGGAGTGTTTGATAATTTCAGATCTGAAATTCTTATAAAGATGATGAAGACAATTAATTATGATGAAGAAAGAAGACTTCTTTATGTGGCTGTCACACGGGCAAAACAGTATCTGTATTTTACTGCAAGGAAGCCGTCATTATTTTTTACTGAATTGAAAAAGCATACTGGAATGGAATCGGAATCTGATTTTAATTACGATATCATACCTGTAAAATATGAATCAGATATTTCGAGTGAAGAAATTGAACTGAAGATTACAGAAGCTGATGAAAGAAAATTTGTATCAGTTCATAGTTTAATGGATGAAGCTGGAAGTGAAAAGGAAAGTGCAGGATTATTTGATGACAAAGGAAACATAGAAGAGTCTGTTGAGCATTCGGGTATAGATGCAGATGCAAAAGCATCAATTGTAATTAATTTAAATGAAGCGCTTACCTATGGAAATAAGATACATCTTGCAGCTCAGAAGCTTGCCAGAAAGTCTGATATTAAAATTGAGAATGAGGAGCTTAAAAGAATTTCAGATTTCCTGAATAGCTGTGGTGCGGTTGAGATATTACCTGAAGTAGATTTTCTTTATCCAAAAGGGAATGACATTATAAGAGGAACGATAGATCTGTTGTTGATTTATGATGACAGAATTGAGATCGTAGATTATAAAACAGATAAGAGTAAAAAATATATAGATAAATATAAAAAACAGCTTAGTATTTATAGAGATGTCATTAAGGAAGTATATCCTGACAAAAGAATAACAGCAAAAATTTTCTATACCGGCCTGAATGAAATAATGGAAGTTTGAGAATAGTTCATCGAAAGACTGGTTTATTATAAAAATTCCAACTGCAAATTACCCCCTCTAAATTTATATTTTTAAAAATCTATACCGTATAATGAAACAAGGGATTTAATAGAAAAAAATTAAATTTTTTCAAAATCCCTAGAAAGCTGAATTGATTTTACTTCACTTTTTGATTAAATTTGTAATTGCAAATTATGGTTTATGAATGACTCAAACATCACTCAAAACAAGAGTGAAGAAAAGGGTGTAGACAAGAAAGGTAGTACTTTAAAGAAAGTGCTTACAAAACCATTATTTAAAGCAGATTCAAAAATTGCACAGTATTCAGGATTAGGTGTTTCATTGGTAGTTACGATCCTGATTTTTTTATGGGTAGGTATGTGGCTGGACGGTAAATTTGAAACGGGTTTTTTGTTCACACTATCATTAACTTTCATCGGATTTGCAGCAGGGTTTTACAGTTTTTATCTTAATATTAAAAAGCTGACTGATGCAGACAAGAAAGAAAATCCAAAATACAATAAGTTCTGAATACAGTAGATTTTAAAAAGTTCATTTTCAAAATAGTAATAATAAGTGTTGTTCTTTTAACTGTTGCATTTGTTTTTATTTCAGTCAGAGATCTTGAGATTTACACACTACCTCTGATTATAGGATGGTTAATTAGTTTTGCAAATGTTGTCATTGGAAGCTATATAATTACAAAGGCTTTCAGAGATAAGGGAAAAGGGTTTTTCAACACAGTTCTTTTAAGTATGGTAGTAAGGATGTTTACAATAGCAGCTTTGGTCTTCATCCTGATCTACTTTTTGAAATTAGATAAGATAGGATTTAGTGTAATATTATTTTTCTTTTATTTCTTATTCATGATCTTCGAAATAAATTACATGTCATCCTCCAGAAATAATACAATCAAACAAGTATCATAAAAATTTTTAATATTTTGCATCTGACACCCTCGTTTAAATTCAGTTCAATCATAAAAAGATCATCCGGACTATTTTTAATTTTATTCATATTAATTTCGTCTATATCCCAGCATTCTTTTGCTGATGATCATTCAGGAAGTGATGAAAAATTTGATATAATAGAAAAAGTAGTTGATCATGATTATGTAGATTTTTATTTCCTCGGAAAGCTGCATCTGCCTAAGTTTGAGCCTGTGCATTTTCTTGGAATGACTATTGATTTCTCGATCACAAAGACTTTGTTCATGATGTTCGTGTCAACTTTCATTCTTATCCTTGTACTTTTATATGCAGTGTCCAGCAATAAGAAAAATAAATATCCAAAGGGAATTGGAAATCTGGTAGAGTCAATGGTAGTATTTGTCAGAGATGACATTGTTGTACCAAACATGGGAAAAGAAGGATTGAAACTTATGCCGTTTTTCCTCACATTATTTTTCTTTATAATGTTTGCAAATCTTATCGGACTGTTTCCGTTTATGGCGCAGCCGACAAAGAATATTAACGTAACTGCAGGTCTAGCAATTATAACATTTATAGTTACACAGATCAAAGGAATTCAGGCACACGGATTTGGCGGATATGCCAAAGCACTTGTACCTCCTGGAGTTCCTGCATTCGTACTTCCAATAATGATAGTCGTTGAGTTCATCGGATTATTTACAAAGCCATTTTCATTACTGATGAGGCTTTTTGCAAATATCACAGCAGGATCGATAATTATATTTTCACTTATAGGTTTAATTTTTGTAATGGAATACGCAGGTTCTGCGATCGCAGTGCCTTTCGCTTTATTTATATACATGATGGAAATTTTTATTGCATTGCTGCAGGCATATATTTTCACAATGCTTTCAGTATTATATATTAACATGGCAATGCATTCGCATTAATAGTTTTAAAATTTTTTAAAAAAGAGAAACAAAATTAAATAAATTAAAATAACTTAAACACAACAAAGGAGACTAATCTAAAATGGATTTAGGATTTTTAGGAGCCGGTATAGGTGCCGGATTAACAGTAATTGGAGCAGGTATCGGAATCGGAAGACTTGCAGGATCTGCAATGGAAGCCAGCGGAAGACAGCCTGAAGCTTTAGGCGAGATCAGAACATCAATGATCATTGCAGCAGCGCTTGTAGAAGGTGTTGCTCTTTTCGGTCTTGTTATCTGTATTTTGCTTGCAACAAAAAGCTAATCAGTAAAAGCCAGTATTCCAAAATCGGTTAATATTATATTTAACCGTTATATAAATTTAAATAAATCAGATAATGATATATTATCTTTCATTACTTTACAATTATTCCTTTATTTTTTTATTCAGCGGGGATGAAAAGCCAATGCTTTTATCCATCAATCCGGGACTGATAATCTGGCAGCTTATAATATTTGTACTGCTGCTGATACTTTTGAAAAAGATAGCATGGAAGCCGTTGCTTTCAGCTTTGAATTCAAGAGAGCAGTCCATTAAAGATGCAGTCGAGTCGGCTGAAGGTCTTAAGAAAGACGCTGAAGATATGATCGCAGAAAATAAAAGAGTCATGGCTGAAGCAAATACTCAGTCTATGAAGATCATTAATGAAGCGAAAGAAATGTCGAATAAAATAGGGGATGAGATTAAAGCCAAGGCAAATGAAGATTCAAGGAAGCTCATTGAGCAGGCTAAAGAGGAAATAAAGAAAGAGAAAGAATCTGCAATGGCAGACCTGAGAAACGAAGTTTCCGATCTTGCCATAAAAGCAGCTGAGAAGATATTAAATGACAATCTCGATGAAAGTAAGCAAAAGAAGATCGTTAATGATTTTATTTCTCAGATACCAAAAAATTAATACAGTAATAATAAAGAATAATCATACATGATATCAAAAGCAGCAAGAAGATATTCATTAGCTTTATATTCGATAGCGGAGGAAAACGGTAACACTGAACTCATAGCTAAGGATTTAGAGAATGTGCTTAACTTAATAAATTCCAACAGAGAACTTGAACTGTTCTTTGAAAGTCCTGTCATCAGTAAGAGTAAAAAGCTTGAAGCTGTAAAGAATATATTCGGTGGCAATTCTTCTGAACTGGTCATGAATTTTCTGAGAATAATTATTGAAAGAAGAAGAGAGGCACTTGTCAAAGATATCTTTACTGATTTTCTGAATCTCAAAAAAGAAAAGCAGGGCATAGTGGATGTGTTGGTGAAAACTTCTATATCGTTGAATGAACAGGAAAAAGAGAATATGAAAAAAAGTATTGAAGCATATACAAAGCTAAAGTGTGATATGAATTACGGATTAGACAGTTCCATTATTGGCGGCTTTGTAGCTACAATAAATGATACTGTACTGGATGCAAGCATTAAAAGACAGCTTGAAAATCTCAGAGAGAAATTCAGAACCGGTAATCATTCACTTAATTAGTTTTATCAGAAATAAAGATCTTTAGTAATTCAAAAAATTTAAACATTTAATAAATATTAACATTTTTAATATTAGGAGATATAAACAATGGCAGAGGTAAAAGCAGACGAGATTTCCGCGATACTCAGAAAGCAGTTGTCGGGATTTGAAACGGAAGTCGATGTATATGAAGTAGGAACGGTTTTGTATGTTGGAGACGGTGTAGCAAGGGTTTACGGCTTAATGAAATGTGAAGCCGGTGAACTTATAGAATTTCCAAACGGTGTATTCGGAATTGCTCTTAACCTTGAAGAAGACAACGTAGGTTGTATTCTTTTTGGAGAATCTTCTTTGGTAAAAGAAGGTGATCAGGTAAAGAGGACTAAGAGGATTGCATCAATGCCCGTAGGTGAGGCGATGCTCGGAAGAGTAATCAATCCGCTCGGTCAGCCGGTTGACGGAAAAGGCGAAATTCATACTGATAAATTTCTACCTTTAGAAAGAAAAGCTCTTGGCGTAATTCAAAGACAGCCGGTAAAAGAGCCGCTTCAGACAGGTGTGAAGGCAGTTGATGCTATGATCCCTATCGGTAGAGGTCAGCGTGAACTTATCATAGGTGACAGACAGACAGGAAAGACTGCTGTTGCTATTGATACTATTATCAATCAGAAAGGCAAAGATGTATTTTGTATATATGTGGCTATCGGACAGAAAGGTTCGACAGTTGCACAAGTAGTAAAAAGTCTTGAAGATTCAGGTGCGATGGAATTTACAACTGTTATTGTCGCAACTGCTTCTGACCCAGCACCGATGCAGTATATTGCTGCTTTTGCTGGCGCTACATTAGGTGAATATTTCAGAGATTCAGGTAGACATGCATTGGTTGTATATGATGATCTTTCAAAACAGGCAGCTTCTTACAGAGAAGTTTCACTTCTTTTAAGAAGACCTCCGGGTCGTGAAGCTTATCCTGGAGACGTTTTCTATCTCCACTCAAGATTACTTGAGAGAGCTTCAAAACTTTCAGAAGATCTTGGAGGCGGAAGTCTTACGGCTTTACCTGTCATCGAAACTCAGGAAGGTGACGTGTCTGCATATATTCCTACCAACGTAATTTCTATTACTGACGGTCAGATATATCTCGAGCCGAATCTTTTTAACGCAGGTATCAGACCTGCTATCAACGTTGGTATTTCTGTATCGAGAGTTGGTGGAAACGCACAGATCAAAGCGATGAAGAAAATTGCAGGTACACTCAGACTTGAGCTTGCACAGTTCAGAGAGCTGGAAGCATTTGCAAAATTCGGATCGGATCTTGACAAAGCAACACAGGCACAGCTTAGAAGAGGTGAAAGACTTGTTGAGATACTTAAGCAGAAACAATATTCACCTATGCCTATCGAAAATCAGGTGATGGTTATTTATGCTGCAACAAAAGGCTTTATGGATGAGATACCTATCTCACATGTAACAAGATATCAGAATGATCTTTTACAGGAAGTTGAAAATATGCATCCGGGAATTCTCGAAAGTATCAGAGACACAAAAGATCTGACAAAAGAAAATACAGAGAAGATAGAAGAAGTTTTAAAAGCATTTACAGAAAGATTTAAGTCAACCATTAATTAATAAAGCGGACAGGAATTGGCAACATTAAAAGAATTAAAAGTTCGGATCAGCGGTATCAAGAGTACACAGAAGATCACCAAAGCAATGAAGATGGTGGCATCTGCAAAACTCAGGAGAGCTCAGGAAAGAACAATCGCTGCAAGACCTTACGCAAAAAAGATCAATGAACTTCTTACTGATCTTGTAAGTGTAGCAGGTGAAGGTACAGATGAACTCCTCGAATCAAGAGAGATCAGATCCAGATGCGTTGTCGTAGTTTCATCTGACAGAGGACTTGCAGGTTCATTCAATACTACTGTAATAAGATACGCATATAATTATATCAAAAGTCTCGGTGACGATACAAAGGTAGTAGTGATAGGAAAAAAAGCTTTTGATGCATTAAAGAAAAGAGATGTAAATATTGTATTTCATAAAACAGGAATATTCAGTGATCTGAATATTGAAGTTTCAAATGAGATTGTGAATTTTCTTGTGGATAATTATAAGAAGAAGACTTTTGATTCGGTGGAAATTATTTTTAATGAATTTGTAACGATGGTAAAACAGGAAACTGTTAAAGATCAGTTCCTGCCTTTGAAAAAGAATAAACCAAATGATAAGGAAGGTGAGAAAGTAAAAGGACTGGTAAAAGATGCAGTCAAAGAAAAGAAGTCAGCCGCTGATTATATTTATGAACCTTCTGAATCAGAGATTATTAAAGAGTTAATTCCTAAACAATTGAAAGTGCAGATGTGGAAAGTTCTTCTTGAGTCCAATACATCCGAACATGCAGCCCGAATGACAGCAATGGAAACTGCAACAAAGAATGCAACTGATCTGATAACTGAACTTGAGCTTACATACAATCAGGCCAGACAGGCAGCGATCACAAAAGAAATATTAGAGATCGTCGGCGGAGCAGAAGCACTTAAAGACGCTTAAGAAATTTTAAAAATATCATATAAAAAAAAGCTTCCACTGGAAGCTTTTTTTTGTTTAGAGAAAATTAATAAATCAAAATTAAAAATTTCTGATCATTTCAAACAACCATAGTTTAATCCCAAACTGGTTTTGAGCGGAATTTTCTGCAGCATCTTTTAATCTTTTCAGATCAGACTTATTTTCATTTTTTCCTGTTGAGGTTTTTAACCTGATAAGCTCGCCGGTGATCCTCATAAAGTCATAAAATGATTCTTTATAATTTTCTTTAATAGAATTTTCCCTTGCCAGAAAATGTCTGAAAGAATCTATCATAGTAACTGCCTGATCATAAAAACCTTCTTCATAACAGATCTGAAGCATAAGAATCTTTACCTGAACCTTTATAATAAAATTAGGGAAATTTGTTTGCGATAAAAGATCAAGAGCTTTTAATCTGTTGCCTTTCATATATTCTATAAAGCCGTAACTAAAATTCAAGGTACTTTCCTTTTCTTCATTAAGCTGATCTTTGAATTTTGCGATGTATTTCTCAGCCCAGTTATATTCCTTTACCCGACCTGCAATTTTGACATGATTCAAAAAATCCATATACATGATCTTACCCAATAATATAGTATTACTTTCAAGATTTTCTTTAGAAAGATAAAAATGTTCTTTCATAAAATCTGTTCTGCAGTCATTGTTATATCGCCATGCGCAAAATGCAGACATATGAAGGAAGCACATATATTTTTCATAAAAACCAAGACTGTCAGATATCTTTTTGTAATGCTCTTTCAATTCGAAAAAGATATCATCTTCAAGATCTTTATGCAAAAGTATGATCAGATAAAACATCTTAAGGACAGGTGCTATTGTATTTTTATTTTTTTCTAAATACATCATTACCTCATCAAACATTGTCAAATCAAAATGATAATTATTCTGCTTGATCTCATGCAACATAATTGTATATAGATCAAGAGCTTTAATCAGAAAATTAGTCAACTCAAAGTCAAGCTGCTCCTGTATAAGGTTGAAATCAGAGTTAGGTCTTTTAGGAGAATAATAGGACTTAAGCTCATTTTTAAGATCTGCCATATGGGAATAATAAAACTCGTCTCTTACAGAATTACTGTTGATCTTTTCATAATAGGAATTAAAAAGCTTTTCAAACAATTTATCCAGGCTTCGGTCTCTGAGCTGCTCGAGCAGTGCTAATGTATTTTGATGTTCATTATTTTGAAATGATATTATTTTAAAAAATTCCATACTTACTACAAGCAGATCTGAAGTCAGATTTCTTATTTTAAAATAATCATATTCATTACCCGGATAGATTTTTTCAAAAATAATTTTTGCATCAAGATTTTTATTTTCAAATTCCGGATGAAATTTGCGGAGCTCTTCTAGCAGGTATATAACATTCTTATTCTTGTTAAAAAAAGGAGATTGGGTATATTCCCTGAACTGTTTAATTTCTTTTTTTGAAAAAGTCTTTAAAACCTGTATAAGTTTAGAATTATGCATAAGTGTTATTTCTAAAAAACAAATTGCAAAAAGCTTAAAATTGATTCAAAAACGTCTATATTTGAAAAAATCAGCTATTTAAATCAGATAAATATTTCTAAAACCGCAAATATTATTCTTTTGAAAATAAAATAGATTATTATAATTTTGAATCACTTGGCGTATGATGGGAAATACAATTTTAAATTCTTCCCGGAATAAACTTATCCTTTTCATCGTACGCCAACTATTTAATCGATAAAAAATTTATTCCGGGAATATATTTTAAGTCAAATGAAAACTAAAAAATATTCAAAAAATAATACAACGAAAGGGGAAATTATGAAATCCATGATTTCAATTATCTGTGTATGTATTCTGATATTATCGTTTACTTCTCAGGACACATATTCCCAGAATAAAAGCAAAAGTAATGTTAATAAAACTAAGTCATCATCTTTCCACAAAAAAGGCGGAAAGAAAATTGACATGCAATTAATTAATGGAAACATTGAAAAAAATAAAAGATCATTCGTAAAAGATTCAAGAGGAAGCTGGCTGCTTGAAGAAAACTTTGAATCAGGTATTTTTCCGCCTATTGACTGGACTGTTACTTCAGGAGATCAGCAATGGGATCAGTCTTATTACAGCGCATTCGGAAATGGAGACTACAGTATGTTTTACAGCAGTTGGAATTGTGAATATTCTGATAACACAGTTTACTCACCTGAATTCGGTCCGACTGATCCGGGTAATTATCTGATCTTTGATTATGCTTATGCTCCATGGGATGATGGATCTTTTACATACTATGATGAATATGAAATTTTCTATTCAGATGATTATGGTTCAAGTTGGTATTCACTCGTTTACTACACTGGTGACAGTATACAGACTGCACCACCGACAAATAATTATTATCAACCTCAAAATAATGAGTGGGGTACAAAAGTAATAGAACTGCCTAATGGTACAACAAATTTTTATATTCAGGCATATGAAAATTGTTCTAATAATTTTTATGTGGATAATTTCAGAATAGGTGTTCCCTCAAATTCATCCGATGCAGCAGTGAGACAGATCTGGGCTAAAGGAAGAATTGCCAGACCATTTTATTCAAATGATACAATTGCTGTGGTGATTGAAAATACAAGTTTTAATTCAATGATTAATTTACCTGTATATTTAAATATCACTGGAGCTAATACAATGCAGGATACTGTAGTGATCTCAAATCTTCAGGGAAATTCTTCTACTGTTGTAAAATTCAAGCCATTCAATCCTTCAGTAAATGGCAACAGTGTAATTCATGTTACACTGCCTCATACTGATGATGATCCGTATAATGATTCGGCGACATATCTGTGTAATGTAAACTCAACTACATTTTCATTTGTAGATACGACAGGAAATTATTACAGCGGTGCCGGATATTTCGATGCAGTTTATATGCTAAGTAAATTCAGAGTTACTTCAGCTACAGCTCAGGTATCGGAAGTAAAATACAGAGTTCCTGATTTTGGATTTGGTATAAGAATGGCAGGGCAGACTGTAAGAGGTGTTGTACTGGATTCTATTGGAAAGATCGTTGCTAAATCAATTCCATATAAACTTAAAGACAGTGATCAGGGTGCGACATTGACTTTCAATATAACTGATCCGGGACCATATAAAATACCTTCTGCAAATACACAATACGTTGCAGGTATTGAATACAGTGATCCGATAGGAACTGAAGTTTTCTGGAATGCAAGAAATCAGGAAGAAGATCCGCTGAGACCAGATGGCATAATATTAGCTTTCTCTCAGATCGTAGGTGTTGGTTCAAATTTATATTTGTATGCAGGCGGTGAAAGATATGATCATCAGTCTTCACTCAGACAAAATTCAAATATAGATGCTGTCTCTTCAAGCTTAGGTCTGTTATATAATCAATATTATAATACAACTACGATAACACCGACTGGAAAAGTTTATAACGCAGGTACAGGTTCGGCTACTTTCACAGTGAACAGGAAGATCACACCGGGCGGATATACAAGTACAAAAACTGTTACCGGACTTGGATCAAATTCTTCATCAAATGTAAATTTTGATCCGTGGACTTTTACATCAGGTACTGCATATACAGTTCGTGATTCAGTTATACTTACTGGAGACGGAAATACTTCAAACAATGTATTAAGCGGAACTCTCACACCTAGGATAGCAAAAGATATGGTAGTGCTCTGGCAGAAAGATGAGGACAGAGACAGTCTTGTCAGATCAATTCTTGCTGACGGAAGGTATGCGAATAATTTTGATACGATTGATATTAATTATGACGGAACATACAGGTCATGGAAAATAATGTTTGTTTGTACAAAATCTTCAAGAACATTTTTGAACAGAGTAAGAGATTCACTGAAATCATTTATAGATGCATCTACAGTCGGAAATAAAAAATCACTGATAGCATTTTCTGATAAGACAGCTCAGGTTGCTGATCCGAATTCATATGATTATAGTGGGGTTCCTGCTGATTCAATTTTTTTCAGACAATATCTGAAATCTGAATTTGTAGATTTTGACTGGCTGAATAATGTACCACAAAGCAGTAGAAAATTTAAAGGTAAGGGATTTTTTGATGGAGTAACTCAGGATTCGGTTGGAGATCCTCAATATTCTACAACAACTCTTTTGAAACCAACCAACGGTGGAAGTGCAGCTTTTGTGCCATCTTCAGTTACAGGAACGGGAAGTGATTCAGCAGCAGCAGTCAGCTATGCCGGAGCTAATTATAATACATTTTTTATGTCAAACAGATTTTCGGATCTGAGGGCATCAAGTAATTCATCAAGAGGTCCTGTTCTTGTTTATACAAAAATAATTGACTGGCTGCAGAGTATTAGTTCGAATGTAAAAGTTCTGGACATTACAGCTTTATATGAAGGACTTTATAATCAGAATACGAATTTAATGATTGGTGATACGGTAAAAGTATTTTTAAGAAATTCAGCAAGTCCTTATGCTAAAGTAGATTCAGCAAAAGGATTTTTAAATTCTTCAGGAATAGGATCGTTACTTTTCAGCAATGCTTCAAACGGAGTAAATTATTACATACACATGAAGCATCGAAATGGACTTGAGACCTGGAGCAATACTACAGTAATGTTTACTGCAAATCATGTTGCTTACAACTTTACTACTAATGCAAATAAAGCCTTTGGAAATAATATGATATTAAAAGGATCGAAATGGACATTCTACAGCGGAGATGTAAATCAGGACGGAGTAATTGATATTGGAGATAATACAATGATAGAAAATGATGCATTCAATTTTGCATCAGGATATATTGCGACGGATATTAATGGTGACGGAATTACAGATCTTGATGATCAGAGCTTTGCTGATAATAATGCAAACAACTTTGTATCAAAGGTCACACCGGGCGGCGTTTCTCCTGAGCCTGAAAATAATCGGATTGTCAATACAAATGAAGCTGTTCAAAATAGTGAACTAAAAATAGATCATGAAATATATGAAAGAACCAAAGATCAGATGCCGTTGAATAATAATGAAAATGTACAGAGGATCGTAGTAAATAAAAACGGTTACAGGATTGAAAGATAATATCTGAAATTATTGTTCAGCGTATTTCCCCCCAAAAAAGACCGGGTTTTTAAGACCGGTCTTTTTTTATTTGATTTCATTAAAATTAAATATATTTCTGCCATAGGTGAAGTTCCAAAAAAGTTTGAAGAATTTAATGAGCAGTATATATTTTGAATATCTTCAAACTTTTTTTGTCACTAACATCTTTGCCGCTCGTTGGTCTTGCTATTGCTTTCAGCTTGTTGGTGACCTGAAAGTTTGAGTTTAATTGTAGAGTATTCTGCGCACAGAATTTGCCAAACTTTCAGGAACACCATCAAGGGTACAAATTATTGTTCAACGTAATTCCCCCAAAAAAGACCGGGTTTTTAAGACCGGTATTTTTTTTATATTAAGCCTATTCCAAATTAATTTTATTTTCCATAAATTACATAAACCATTTTTAAAAATTAATATTTGATCATGCTTAAAAAATTACTCCCTTCTTTTTTTTCTTCACATAGTCTTAGTTTGAAAATTTCCATACCATTTTTATTCGCAATTTTAATGTGCTTTAATTTAAATGTAAAAGCAGATGACACTACATGGGTAACGACTTTCGATCAGAATTTTCAGAACTGGGCAGATACACATTATGGAAATTTTTTACTTCCCGATACAAATACTCATTATAAAAAAATCACAATGTACTACACCATCGGTTGTCCGGCGGCGGGTTGTGATCCGTGGGACAGGATTGGCTGGATAAAACTATATTCAGATTCAGTGACAAATTATGAATTAGCAAGAGTCGTCACTCCATATAATATTGTAGGCGGTGGAATGCCGGGACAGTGTGCATTTGAAATTGACGTCACTGATTATATGTCATTGCTCCATGATTCTGTTCGACTTGGGAGTTATATAGAAAGCTGGATTGGCGGTACACGCGGCTGGCTGGTGACAGTGAAGTTTGCATTCATTGAGGGTGAGCCTGAAAAAATTCCTTACAAAGTAATTAATCTCTGGCAGGATAACAGAATTGTTTACGGCGATACTGCTGTGAATCCTGAATCTATACTTGTACCGAGAGATGTTGCAGTAGATCAGGGCACATCAAAAGCAAAGGTGAAGATAATCACAACCGGTCACGGTCAGGGAAATACAGATAATGCAGCGGAATTTTCTTTAAAGATTCATACACTAAGAGTCGGAGCTCAGGCATTTGATCAGATACTCTGGAGATCGGACTGTTCAATAAATCCATGCAGTCCTCAGGGCGGGACATGGCAGTATGCAAGAGCAGGATGGTGTCCGGGCGCAAGCGTAATTCCGTGGGATAATGATGTGACTGCAAATATAACTCCGGGTCAGAATGTGATAATTGATTATGATCTGTATCCGTATGAAAATTTCTGCAGACCGACAAATCCTGTTTGTATTTCAGGGCAGACATGTTCAGATTGCAATTATAATAATAACGGACATACAGAACCTCATTATACAATTCAGGGACAGCTTGTATTATATAAAGATAATCCGGCAATAAGCGTAAATAATATAAGTACAAATACACCGGAGAGTTTTATGCTTCATCAGAACTATCCAAACCCGTTCAATCCTTCTACTAAAATAAAATTTGAGTTGCCTTCATTTGGTAAAGTCACGCTTCAGATCATTGATATAAACGGAAAGACAGTTGATACATTAGTTGACGGTAATTTAAATCCGGGTACTTACGAAGCAGAGTGGAATGCAAATGGAATGCCGAGCGGTGTTTATTTTTACAAACTTGTTTCAAACGGAATCAGTATTTCAAAAAAAATGACATTGCTGAAATAAAATTATTCCGGTATTATTTTGATTAAAAATTAAATACATATTATAAAATTTAAAATTAGAAAGGAGGTTCTTCTGATACAGATATTTTTAATTAATTTATTTTTAAAAAATTTAAATTTAAAAAAATGAAAACTTTTAAAAACTTAGCATCAGTTTCTTTAATTTTAATGTTTATTGTTTTTGGAATTCAGTCCGAATCACAGGCAAATATGTATTCAATTTCAGAGTCACTTTCAGGACTGGAAGAAGTTCCGCCAAATGCATCACCAGGAACAGGTTTATTGACCGGTACTTATGATGATGTTACAAAAATACTTTCCATCAATATTACCTTTTCAGGATTATTTGCAGGCACGACTGCGGCGCATTTTCATTTAGGAGCAGCAGGTGTTAACGGTCCTGTTCAACTCGGACTGGTTGGATTTCCTACGGGAGTTACAAATGGTCTTTTTAACAATAACTACGTCTTAACAGCTCTACAGGAATCAGATATGTTAAATGATTTATGGTATTTAAATATTCATACTACCCAAATTCCGGGAGGAGAGATCAGAACACAGGTTGAACCAGAGATTATATTACCAATTGAGCTGTCTTCTTTTTCTTCTGTGATAAAGGGTAATGATGTTTTATTAAACTGGTCAACTTCGTCTGAAGTGAACAACAGTGGATTTGATATCGAAAGATCAAATGAAAATTCTGTTTGGGAAAAGATTGGTTTTATAAATGGAGCTGGAAATTCTAATGAAAGTCATTCTTATTTTTTTAAAGATAATGATCTGAATACAGGTGTTTACAATTACAGATTAAAGCAGATAGATTTCAATGGTAATTTTGAATACTACAATCTTTCAAATGAGATCAGTATCGGAACACCTGAGAATTTTGAACTTTCACAAAATTATCCAAATCCATTTAATCCTGAAACTAATATTGATTTCACAATTCCTGAAAATGGAAATGTGAGTCTCCAGTTATATGATTATACTGGAAGACTTGTGAAAACTTTATTCGGTGGATTTAAATCAGCGGGATATTATTCATATAAACTAAATGCATCTGATATTTCGAGCGGGATTTATTTTTATAAACTTGAAAGCGGTAATCAAAGTATTACCAAAAAGCTTATGCTTGTAAAATAAAATTTCTTTTAAGGATATTTCAAATTTAAAGCCGGAGATGTTATCCCCGGCTTTTTTTTATTGAATATCCATTGAACATTGAACATTGAACATTAAACATTGAAAATTAAATTGTAGATACTTTTTAAATTGATTAATTTGCATACAAAATAACAGTTTATATATTTGAATATTTGTGTGTTTGCTTCAGGGGCAGGGACAAATTTTAAAGCATTACTCCTATCCAGGAAACGAAATAAAATTAAATCTGATATTTCATTACTGATCTCAAATAATTCTGACTGCGGCGCAGTTAAGATTGCTAAAGAATCAGGGATTAATTGTAAGGTCATCAACAAAAATATTTATCCCGGATTATCTGATAAAAATTTTGATGAGTTATTTTTAAAAGAGCTAAAAAAAAGTAAAATAGATTTTATAGTTCTTGCCGGATATATGAAGTTATTAAACAAAGAAGTTTTAAGAAAATATAAAAACAGAATAATTAATGTTCATCCCGCTTTGCTTCCTTCATTTGGAGGAAAGGGAATGTATGGTGCGAATGTACATAGGGCTGTCATAGCAAGCGGAGTAAAGGTTTCCGGGATCACGATACATTTTGTTAATGAAAAATATGACGAAGGAAAAATTATTTTTCAGAAATGCTGTGATGTAGATTTTGAAGACGATGAAAATTCTCTATCGCAAAAGATCAGGAAACTTGAACACAAATATTATCCGGAGATCATAAAAAAGTTTGAAGATAAGAAAGTTTTAATTTTAAAAAATAAAGTAAAAGTAATTTAAGTTTATAATTTGATAAAGAGAGCATTAATAAGTGTTTATGATAAGGAAGGAATAATTGAATTTGCACAAGAGCTGAAGAATGCAGGAGTGGAAATAATTTCTACCGGAGGTACATATAAACTGCTTTCAGAAAATGGGTTTGAAGTTACAAAAGTTGAGGACATCACTGACTTTCCTGAAATATTGAACGGCAGAGTGAAGACACTTCATCCGAAAATATTCGGCGGAATTCTCAGTGACAGAGGAAATGAAGTGCATAATTCTGATTCAGAAAAACATGATCTTGGAATGATAGACTTAGTAGTCGTGAATTTATATCCTTTCGAGGATACAGTCATGAAGGAAAATGTAACAGAAGAAGAAGCTGTCGAACAAATTGACATCGGTGGTATAACTCTGATCCGTGCAGCAGCAAAAAATTTTAAACATGTTAACGTAATTGTAAGCAAGTATCAGTATGAAGAATATCTGAGAACATTTAAGCAAACAGGTAATAATATTCCATTAGAGTATTCAAGAATGCTTGCGTACAAAGCTTTTAAAACTACATCACATTATGATAATGAAATAAAAAATTATTATTATAAAAATATTTTTGATAAAGAAAGTGATTTTATAGATGTACCTGATTTAAATTCATATGAAAGTACAGGATTAAGATACGGAGAAAATCCTCATCAGAAAGCTGTGCTGTTAAAAAATGATTTTGATGAAATATATGAAGTGCTGCATGGCAAGGAACTTTCATACAATAATCTTCTGGATATAGACGCTGCTTATTCGTTGGTTTCTGATTTTAAAGATTCAGAGCCTTTCTGTGTTATCATAAAGCATGGAAATCCATGTGGAGCTGCGGTTTCAGGGAATATACAGGAAGCATATAACAAAGCTTTTGAAACTGATACAGTTTCACCCTTTGGAGGAATAATTATTTTTAATAGAAAATTAGACTTTAAAACTTCAATAGATATTGATAAATTGTTCACTGAAATTATTTTGGCTCCGGACTTTGAAAATGAAGCGCTTGATCTTTTAAAAAAGAAAAAGAACAGACGTCTTATCAGGTTCAAATTTAAAAATGAAATTACAGAGTTTAGAAAAATTTCCGGTGGAGTTTTACTTCAGGGAAAAGATAATAAATTTTCTGAAATCGGCGGATTGAATTTTGTTACAATTAAAAAATCCGATAAAAAAGCAGAAGAGGATTTGATCTTTGCTGAGAAAATTGCGAAGCATGTAAAATCAAATGCAGTGGTCTTTGTGAAAGATTTGCGAACACTTGCTATCGGAGGCGGTCAGCCTTCGAGGATAGATTCTACAAAGATCGCAGTCATGAAAGCAAAAGAATTTAATCTTGATCTTCAGGGAAGTGTCTGCGCATCGGACGCATTTTTTCCTTTTGCTGATGGACTGCTGGAAATTGCAAAAGCCGGTGCAGTTGCAGTAATACAACCGGGCGGTTCTGTAAGAGATGAAGAGATTATTAAAGCTGCTGACGAAAATGAAATCTCTATGGCTTTTACAGGGATAAGACATTTCAAACATTAAAAAATTTTTTTATAACATTTAGATTTATACTTAAGGATTATTAAATGCCATTATTAGGAATGTTTTCCAATGATATTGCGATAGATCTGGGCACTGCAAATACACTGATCTATATGAAAGGCAAGGGAATAGTTTTAAATGAACCGTCAATTGTTACATATGATGTTAGCTCCAGAAAAATAATTGCTATCGGGGAAGAATCAAAAAAAATGATGGGAAGAGTTCATAAAGAACTTAACACCATTCGTCCGATGAAAGACGGAGTGATCGCAGATTTTGAAATCGCTGAAGGTATGATAAAAGAATTTATTAAAAAAATAAGTTCGAGCTGGATGCCTTCAAGAAGAATTGTGATCTGTGTACCAAGCGGAATTACTGAAGTTGAAAAACGCGCTGTGAGGGATACAGCAGAGCATGCAGGAGCAAAAGAAGTTTATCTGATCTCTGAACCAATGGCTGCTGCTATTGGTATCGGACTTGATGTCATGGCACCTTACGGAAATATGATAGTGGACATTGGCGGCGGAACTACAGAGATCGCTGTGATTGCTTTATCAGGAATTACAAACGGAAATTCGATCAGAATAGCAGGTGATGAACTTACAGATGCTATAATCAGATTTTTCAGAAATAATCATAACATACTTATCGGAGAAAGAACTGCTGAGGAAATTAAGTGTCAGGTCGGTTCTGTCATGCCACTCAAAGAAGAAGTTATAATTGAAGTAAAAGGAAGAGACCTCGTAGCTGGAGTGCCGAAGATAACTGAAGTAAGTTCGATAGAAATCAGAGAATCTCTTAATGCACCAGTAACGCAAATGATAGAATCTGTGAAAGTTGCACTTGAAAAAACTGCACCTGAATTATCGGCAGATCTTTTAGACAGAGGTATTTTTCTTACAGGTGGTGGTGCTTTGATAAAGGGTTTAGATGAGAGAATAAAAATGGAAACGGGTGTGCCTGTTTACGTGGCTGAAGATCCACTGACAGCTGTTGCAAGAGGTACAGGAAAAGTCTTGGAGGATCTGGATTATTACAAAAAAGTTTTACTCAGAAGATAGTAAAGATATAATAATGTAACATCTCTGCCTCGATCGTATGTAATTTTGTTAATCACTTCTTATTTTAATATTGTAATATAGAAATTATTGAAAAGGTATAAATGAAAACTATCGGTTTATTTTTGTTAAGCATAAAAGAATATCTGATTTTTTCATTAGTCATAATAATTTCACTCATACTGATATTTTCAAATGACAATTCGCAGGTAAGATTTTTCAGAGCAATAGCAGTTGGCTTTATTGGGACTATACAAAGCGGTGTGTCGGCTGTACCGAATGTTTTTGAGATCCAGAAGGAAAATCAGTTTCTCAGAGAAAAAAATATTGAACTGTCGAATAAGCTTTCCGAATTAAAAGAAGCTAAGCTGGAAAATATCCGGCTTACAAAATTACTTGGTCTGAAAAACTCTAACATTTCCGGAATAATAATCGCAAGCATAGTTAATAAATCTCTTATACAGGCAAGAAATACGATCACTTTAAATGTCGGTGAATCTGACAGCATAAAAATAAACATGCCTGTAATCACCGATGACGGACTCGTCGGGAGAATCGTTTCAACTAGCCAAAGTTATTCTATAGCTCAGATCCTTCTCAACAGGAATCTGAACATTTCTGTAAAGGTTCAGCGTAGCAGAGTTGATGGTATTCTTAATTATGATGGATCTGACAATGTAACGATCAATAATATTTCCAAAAGTGCAGATGTCAAGATCGGCGATGTTATACTTACTTCTGAATACAGTAATTATTTTCCTGCAGGAATACCGGTTGGTATTGTAACAGAAGAGGGGAACTTAGATAATTTGTTTAAAAAAGTAATTGTAAAACCTCTGGTGAATTTTACTGCGCTTGAGGAAGTATTTGTATTAAAGCGTTTACCGGAAAATGAAAGAGTAATGCTTGAAGAGTATTACTTACAAAAATAAGATTAAATTTTACAGCATTGTATTTTTCTGAATATCTAAAGTTTGCAATTATATTTGCCGTTTTAATCATTATTCAGGTTTCATTTGTTTGGCTGATCTCAATTTCAAGCTATAACATTACCCCTGATCTTGTGATCATTCTTGTAATATATATTGGATTTACAAGAGGACATATAGCAGGAATGCTTTCAGGATTTTTCACCGGGCTGACACTTGATCTGCTGAGTGGATCTTTTATAGGACTTTCAGCATTGTCGTACAGCATCGCCGGATTTATTGCAGGATATTTTTATTTTCAGGAAAGTTCGAAAAGTACAGTTAAAAGATCAATGATCGGAATTATGTCACTGTGTACGGTTGTTGCATACACTATATTTTTCTGGATCTATTATCAGGGATCAACAATATCTTTTCCTGAAATCTTCATGAAATATGTTTTAACAACAACAATTTATACTTTATTAATTGGAACAGTATTTATATTGTTTTCAAATGTAATCGAAACTCAAAAAAAATAATTTTTATTTACTATTGGAACTTGAGAAAAAAAAATATGTAATTTATGCAGTTTGTTTTACTATACTGGGTCTGTTTATAGTAAGACTTGCATACCTTCAGTTATTTACATCTGATGAACTCACAAAGGAATCAAATAAAAATTCTATAAAGACCATTACAATTACTCCTCCCAGAGGAATAATGTATGACAAAAACGGAAAAGTATTAGTTGACAATAAACCATCTTACACTGTAACTATCACACCAAATTCTTTTGACAAAAACAATCTTGCAGAATTATCTTCGGTGCTTGAAATTTCTGCTGATACTCTTGAGATAATGCTGAAGAGTATTAAAGGTACCAACAGATTCAATCCTGCAAAGATCAAGCGTGATGCAGATTTCAGAATTATTTCATACATTGCAGAAAACAGAGACCGTCTCAATGGTGTTGATTATCAGGTGGAAGCCATCAGATATTATCCCAATAATTTTTTCGGATCTCATGCATTTGGTTACTGTAATGAAATTTCTCCAAAAAAACTGGAAGCACAGATAGGCGATTATTATAAACAGGGTGACATGATCGGTTCAAACGGACTTGAATCAAATTATGAAAATTATCTCAGAGGAGTCAAAGGTTACAAATTTATAACAGTAGATGTAAAGGGTAGAGAACTCGGAGGACTGAATGAAGGCAACAGTGACATTCAGCCTGTAAACGGGTCTGATCTTATTCTTGGAATGGATAAAGATCTTCAGGAATATGCCGAAAAACTTATCAGCGGAAAACAGGGAGCGATAATAGCTGTTGATCCGAGGAATGGGGAGATACTTTGTTTTGTATCGAAACCGGATTTTGATCTTTCAGCATTTGCAGGCAAGACAGATTCAAAAGTTTTTTCTAACCTTCTTCAGGATCCTCAGAAACCACTTTTTAACAGAGTGGTACAAACTAAATATCCGCCCGGCTCTACATGGAAAATGATGATGTCACTCGCAGCTCTTGATGCAGGAATTATAACAACCACATCCACTATTGCCTGTCCCGGATCTTTTACTTACGGAAACAGAAGTTTTGCTGATCATGGAGCTTATGGTGCTATAAATGTTGTGCGAGCACTTGAAGTATCTGCAAATGTATTTTATTATAAACTCGGACTTCAGGTTGGTATAGATAATTATTATAAGTATGGCAAGATGCTGGGATTCGGAACCAAGACAGGAATAGATATTCCTAATGAAACAAATGGTCTTCTTCCTTCCAGAGAATATTTTGACAAGCGGTACGGAGAGAATAAGTGGACCCAGGGATTTCTCGTCAGTCTCGGAATCGGACAAGGTGAGCTGGGAGTGTCACCTGTACAGATGGTTGCATATACTGCTGCGATAGCAATGAACGGACTTTATTGTCAGCCGCATTTTGTTTCAAAGATAAGAAATACTATGACAAATGAGGAAGTACCTGTGAAGTATGAACAGAAAAGAATTGACCTGCCATTAAAATATTACGAAGCTGTAAAAAAAGGAATGTATCTTGTGGTAAACGGAAACGGAACAGCAACAGCTATTAAATCACCTTCTATAGTTTTAAGCGGAAAGACCGGAACAGCTCAAAACTCCTCAGGTAAAAACCATTCTTGGTTTGTCGGCTTTGCGCCTTTTGATGATCCAAAGATTGCCATTTGTGTGCTTGGAGAATTTGAAGGGTGGGGATCTTCTTTCGGTGCTCCGACTGCCGGAGCTTTAATGTTAAAATATCTTGGTGTATCTACCGGAAATCCTGAAGATGAAATTAAAATGGTTAGCGACGGATCATATGATTAATGAAATTATAAAATTCCATAGTAACTATGAATAAAGGATTATTTGAAAGATTCGACAGTCTTTTATTAATAGTCACGGTACTGGTGATCGGATGCGGTCTGACAGCAATATTCAGCGCTACTTATACCAGCGGTTCAGATTATTTTACCAAACAGATTATTTTTGCTATCACAGGGATTGTCTTTATGATACTCGTCAGCTATTTACCGCCACGTCATCTTGCAAAAGCTTCTTATATAATATATTTCTTTTCATTAGTTCTTCTTTTGCTTGTACTTTTTTTTGGAAAAAAAATATCCGGTTCCAAAAGCTGGTTTAGTATCGGAAGTTTCGGAATACAGCCCTCGGAGTTTGCAAAAATAGCAACAGTACTTGCACTTGCAAATTTTCTGTCAAAGTCAGAAGATGGTTTCAGGAACATAAACAGACTGCCTGATTTTTTGAAAGCTGTCGCTATTGTTTTGATACCGGTCGGTCTTATTATGAAACAGCCTGACATGGGAACATCGCTTGTGTTTTTATCAATGTTACTTCCAATTTTGTTTTGGGTTGGCCTGTCGCCATTTGCTTTGTTTTGTATTTTGTCTCCTGCTATAGCTATTGCAGGTGCATTTTTGGGAATAAATTATTTTATTGCTTCACTTGTAATAATAGGTCTGATACTTCTTTTCTTTAAAAAAAATGTCATACTATCTGCCGCTGCTCTTGTAATGAATTTCATAATCGGATATTCAGTAGATATACTTTATAATAAACTTGCACCTTATCAGCAGGCGAGGATCAAAGGTGTTTTCGATCCGGAAACAGATCCGCTCGGCAGCGGATATAATGTCATTCAGTCAAAAGTTGCGATCGGATCCGGAGGTCTTACTGGAAAAGGGTTTTTGCAGGGTACACAGACACAGCTTAAATTTATTCCTGAACAATGGACGGATTTTATATACTGTATGATCGGTGAAGAATTCGGATTTATTGGATCGGTTACAATACTTGTTTTATATATGGTGATAATTTTAAAACTTGTAAGTAATGCCAATTTAACAAAAAATAATTTTCTAAGCATTGCAAGCATTGGATTTGCTTCTATAATATTATTC
The DNA here is from genome assembly GCA_049293015.1 of Ignavibacteria bacterium. Classification (GTDB taxonomy): domain Bacteria; phylum Bacteroidota; class Ignavibacteria; order Tepidaquicellales; family Tepidaquicellaceae; genus UBA2330. Next base: position 8,371 of record JBATSB010000116.1, on the reverse strand, counting down.
CATCTGGTGATCAATGTCGGCATGACAATCGGAATAATGCCTGTGATCGGAATTCCGCTGCCCATGATGAGCTATGGAATTTCTTCACTTATCTCTTTTCTTGTAATGATTGGAATTGGAATGAGTGCTTACAGATACAGGAATCAATATTAGAGCAATTTCAAATTACAAATTATGAATTACAAATAGTGACTTATAAATAATTAATAATTCTTTTTAAAAAGACAATTAAATGATATTATCAGACAAACAGATCCTTGAAGAAATAAAAAATAAAAATATTGTCGTAAAACCTTATGACAGAAAGTGTCTGGGTTCAAACAGTTACGACGTTCATCTGGGTGAATGGCTTGCTGTATATAAAGACGAAGTTCTCGATGCAAAAGCACATAATAAAGTAAATTATTTTAAGATACCCAAAGAAGGTCACATACTTCATCCAACCAAATTATATCTTGGCGTGACACTGGAATATACTGAAACCTATAAATACGTTCCCTTTCTTGAAGGCAAGTCAAGTATCGGGAGATTGGGAATTGACATTCATGCAACTGCCGGTAAAGGTGATGTCGGTTTTAAAAATAACTGGACGCTTGAGATCTCTGTAAAGCAGCCGGTAAAAATTTATGCTGGGATGCCGATTGGTCAGCTCATTTATTTTAAAGTCGAAGGTGACGTACTCGTGCCCTACAATAAAAAACAAAGTGCAAAGTATAACAGGAAAACAAATAAGCCTGTCGAATCAATGATGTGGAAAAATTTTTAAACAAAATTCTAAATAAATATTTATAAGTAACTGTAAATGAATTTTACTCAAAAGTTAAATCATATAAGCAAAAAAAATAATTCCAATCTTGTGATCGGACTCGATACTGATTTGAAAAAGATACCTGATCATTTTTTGAAATTTGAAAACCCTGTTTCTGAATTTAATAAATTGGTTATTGACGTTACTAAAGATTTATGCGCAGGATATAAACTGAACATTGCCTTTTATGAATTCCTTGAAGAGAAAGGAATTCAGGCAGTCAGAGAAAGTCTGAATTCAATTTCCGATGACATGATAAAAATTTGTGATGCAAAAAGAGGTGATCTCGATAATACGGCTGAAATGTATGCTGCTACTTTTTTTGATAAATATAATTTTGATTCTGTCACGATCAGTCCTTACATGGGGACGGATTCTGTACTTCCCTTCATCAAAAGAAAAAATAAACATGTATTCGTTTTAGCACTGACTTCAAACAAGTCTTCCGCAGATTTCGAACTTTTGAAAGCGGGAGATAAATTTCTATATGAACATGTTACTGAGAAAATACTTTCCGCAGGTACAGAAGATAATATTGGTTTTGTATTCGGTGCAAACTATACTTCTGAGATTAAAGAATTTTCTGCAAAGCATCCGCGGGTATCTCTTCTTATACCGGGCATAGGTGCACAGGGGAATGACATTGATTTACTAATGGAAAATATTACGACAGAAAATTTTGTAATAAACTCAAGCAGAAATATTATTTATGCATCTGAAAAATCTGATGATCTGAATTCAATTTCTAATAGTATCCGAAGTGCTGCTATGAAAGTCAATGTGACTATAAACAATAAAAATCAATTTCACTGAAATTATATTTTTTTATAAACAGGGAATTTCGATTTGCTATATGTGAATCTTTCCACTAATTCAAATCCTTCCTGTAAAAAAATTTTATCTATAAGTGAGTCAGGATAATAAGTATAAAAAAGATTTCCTTTATTTGATTCAGTTATAAAATATTCCCAGCCTTCTTCAGAGTCATAAGTGAAATAATCGAAAACACAAATTCCGCCGTTAGTAAGTACTCTCGAAAATTCTTTTGCATACAAATAAATTACCGGCGGCTTTAGTTCGGGCAGAACTCCCTGCGAAAATATGACATCAAAACTTCCATTTCCAAAAGGAAGACTTACACCGTCATTCTGTCTAGTCTTTATTAATTTTTCATTCGAAAAATATTTGCTGAGAAAATCTACAAACCATGGAGAGTGATCAACTAGATAATATTCAGAGCAATTCAGTTTCTTCAAATGATCTATTATATATCTCGACCATCTGCCCGTTCCCGGACCGAGTTCTATAACCCGTGGAGATTTAAGATCTTTTATAAAAGGAAATAACGTTTCCTCCAGTACAGGCAATGGTTTGATCCATCCTTTATGATCATCCAGATAATCATTTACATCCATACCCATTTCAGAAGCTTCTTCTACATATTTTGGATATCCTTCAGCGTTGGTTTTCTTTACCGTGATTTTTTCAATTTTGTAACCTTTATTTTTTATAATGGAATTTATCAGACTCTTGAGCATAGATTTTTTTTGTTTAAAATATAAAAATTGATTTGAATAATGTATTGTAATATTTTTGGAGTCAAAAAAATTATTATCAGAAAATATTAATGCTGTAAATTTATATGCAGTATTAAATTAATTTTAAAAGTATCTATAATTGCTTAATTTGAAAACTAAATTTAAATAAACTGAAAGGACCTTTTTTTGAGTGATGTATATATAATAGACGGAATCAGAACACCTGTCGGAAAATTTGCCGGTGCATTAAAAAATACAAGACCTGATGATCTTGCTGCAATATTGATAAGTGAAATTGTTAAAAGAAATTTTAGTGAGAAAGATATTTCTCAGAAAGAGATCGAAGACGTAATTTTAGGAAATGCAAATGGTGCCGGTGAAGAAAATCGTAATGTTGCAAGAATGAGTTTGCTCCTGGCAGGTCTTCCAGTAACTGTTGCAGGTGTAACAGTTAACAGACTCTGCGCTTCCGGAATGCAGGCATTTATTGACGGAGTAAGAGCAATTAAAAATGGTGAAGGTGAATGTTATCTTGCAGGAGGAGTAGAATCAATGACAAGAGCTCCTTTTGTAATGGCAAAAAATGCAGAACCATACGGCAGGATTGCTGATGTTTATGATACTACTATTGGTTGGAGATTTACAAATAAAAAGCTGGCAAAATTATTTCATCCTTTTTCAATGGGGGAAACTGCTGAGAATGTAGCCGAGAAGTATAAACTTTCAAGAGATGCTCAGGATGAATTTGCATTTAATTCTCAAATGAAAGCCAAGGCAGCAATCGAATCAGGAAGATTTAAAGATGAAATTATTCCTGTAGATGTTTCCACACGAAAAGAAAATATTATCTTTGATACGGATGAGTTTCCAAGATTTGATACTACTTTAGAAAAACTTGCAAAGCTGCAACCTGCATTCAGGGAAGGCGGGACAGTTACAGCGGGAAACTCGAGCGGGATTAATGACGGTGCAAGTATGCTGATGCTGGCTTCCGAAGACTTTGTGAAAAAACACGGATTGAAACCCAGAGCAAGATATATTTCTTCGGCAGTTGCTGGTGTTGATCCTTCTTGCATGGGAATCGGTCCTGTACCTGCTACTAATAAAGCTTTAGTCAGAGCAGGACTGAAGATCAGTGATATAGATCTGTTCGAACTTAACGAAGCATTTGCTGCTCAAAGTCTTGCGTGTATTCAGGATCTTGAACTGGATCAGAATAAGGTTAATGTGAACGGGGGAGCAATTGCACTTGGTCATCCTCTTGGAAGCAGCGGTTCGAGAATAATAGTTTCACTTTTACATGAACTTGAAAAAAGAAATCTAAAAAAAGGATTGGCAACTATGTGTATTGGAGTCGGACAGGGAGTTGCTTCTGTAATAGAGTTGTGTTAAACTATCTGAACAGGTTGTTAGAATATATTTTCAAAATTGAAATTAATGTCATTACCTAATCAATTATCAATTCTCAGGATCTTACTGGCACCGCTGTTTCTGTATTTATTTATGTCAGATGATCAGTTATATAAAGAGCTATCTATAATTGTTTTTCTGCTAGCTGTTTTTACAGACTGGTATGACGGATGGCATGCAAGAAAATTCGGATTGGTCAGCAAACTCGGAATATTCATAGACCCGCTTGCTGATAAGATTCTTACTTCTGCTGCTTTTGTAGGATTTTATTTTATGGGTTTTATGCCTTTTTGGATGGTAGTAATAATTGTAGTAAGGGATTTAATAATTACTTTTCTGAGATCTTATCATGAAATAAAAGGCATTACGATGAAGACTTCTTTCATTGCAAAGACAAAAACTTTTATTCAGATGACATACATATTCTCTATCGTATTACTCATCGGAATTCATACTTATTCTGAAAACATTGAACTGAAAAATTCGATCCATGATTTTCTATTTTCTAATCTGAATTTTATATTGATGCTGATAGTCACACTACTGACGCTTATAACTGGAGTTACATACTTTTTTGAAAAAAATAATGCTGTAAACAGTCTGAATGAGAATTCTTAAAAAAAGAAAAATTATAAATGAGAATTTTAAACCTGATATTTTCAGTGTGATATTTTCAAGCTGCTTTTATATCGGTTACATTCCCTTTGCCAGTGGTACTTTTGGAAGTGTCTTTGGAATATTATTTTTTATTGCAAATGATTTTCTGAACTTTGAAATTCTGATACCGGCTATTCTGATATTGTTTGGAATAGGTATTTATACTTCGGGTGTAATGATGAAAAGATTCGGAGATGATCCTTCGGAAGTTGTATTAGATGAGGTGATAGGAATGTGGGTTACAGTACTTATATTCATTATACTTGATCCATCAGTAAGTTCTTTAAGTCTGATTCAATTTATTGTTCTTTTCTTTTCATTCAGATTTTTTGATATTTTCAAAATCCAGCCTGCAAAATATTTTGATGATCTTGATACTGCTTTTGGTGTAATGATGGATGATGTTATTGCAGGACTTTATGCGGGAATAACTTCATTCTTACTGATTAAAATACTTAACAATTTTATTTGATCAAAATTATGAAAGCAAAATTAATTTCGATCGGCGATGAAATTCTTATAGGTCAGATAATAAATACCAACGCTGCATTTATTGGTGAAAGATTTTACTCTGCAGGAATACCAGTTATAAAAAATACTGTGATCGGTGATGAAGAAAATATTTTAATTGAAGAGCTTTCAGATTCAGAAAAAAATTATGATGTTACGATAATTACAGGTGGACTCGGACCTACTCATGACGATATTACCAAACCTGTTCTTGTTAAATATTTTAACGATAAACTTATTTCAGATCCGAAAGTACTGGATCATGTAAGAAATATTTTCAGTTCGAGAAATATAAATATGCCGCTTGTTAATGAAGCACAGGCACTTATCCCTTCAAATTCAAAAGTTATATGGAATTCAAACGGTACAGCTCCTGGTATATTGATTATAAAGGATAAAAAAGTTTTCGCAGCATTGCCCGGTGTTCCATATGAAATGAAACCAATGATCGATGATCATGTAATTCCATTTCTAAAGAAATTTTTCGATCTGAATAATAAATTAATACACAGACAGAAAACTTTACTTACGACGGGATTAGGTGAGTCGAGTCTTAATGAGCGGATAGGTAATATTACTGAAATTATCGGAGAATCAAAACTTGCATTTCTTCCATCGTCATCAGGTGTAAGACTTAGAATAAATGTTACCGGTGAAAATGAAAGTGTAGCTGTAGAAAAATTATTGTTAATTGAAAACAAGATAAAAGATAAGATCGGTGAATTTATTTTTGGGGAAGGTGAAACTGATCTGGAGATTGTGATCGGCGCAATACTAAAAGAAAGAAAATTGAAACTGTCTGTTGCTGAATCGTGCACGGGCGGCAGGATATCTTCGAGGATAGTAAGTGTGGCAGGTAGTTCTGACTACTACTGCGGAGGAGTATGTTCATATTCAAATGAAATGAAAATAAACTTACTCGGTGTAAAAAAAGATACTTTGAAAAAATTCGGAGCAGTCAGTAAAGAGACTGCAATTGAAATGGCAGAAGGTGTCAGGAAAATTACAGTTGCTGATCATGCAATATCAACAACAGGAATTGCCGGTCCGGACGGAGGGTCTGATGAAAAGCCTGTTGGATTAGTATGGATCGGATATGCTGATAAAGAGAAGTCATATGCAAGGAATTTTTTATTTGGAAATAACAGAGAGATCAATATTCAGAGAAGTTCTCAAAGAGCATTGGATATTTTGAGAAGAGAACTGCTCGGTATTAAATCAGAGTATTAAATTTAATTCAATAATATTAAATATTTCGATTGAGTTTTATAAAAGAAATTTACGATGTAACAAAAGATCTTACCAATAATAAGATTGCACTCAATAAAATAAAAAGAGCTTTGCTTACTGAATCAAAACTTAATAATAAAATTCTTGAGGACATTTCAAATAAGGAGAACAGACCTGACATTAAACGAATGTCTACTATTGTGAAAAATTTAGAGACTGATGAAATTAAAGCGGCTAATAACTGTGGTATCCCAATGGAGCTTCTTACACTTAAAAAGGTCACTCCTGAAATGCTTGTTGATCTTGATTATATACGGGCAGATGGATTTGATCTTGAAACAGTTATCGAAAAATTATTTATTAAAATTGCTTATCTTAAAAAGGATTTTGATTCCGAAAATATAAATCTCTTTATCAGATTAAGAAATATATACAGTTATAATCTTCTTCTTCAAAGAATGCTTGATAGTAAATTAAAAAAATGAAATGTTTGATAACATGTTTTTATATGCAGCAATTGGATTTGCAGCAGCAATTGTAATCTCATTGCTGATAAAATTTTTATTTTCAAAAAATGTAGAGTCTGTAAATATGTCTTCACATCTTAAATCAAATTTCCAAAGAGGAAAGAGTCTGCAGGAACAGGTGAAAAGTATGGTCGAATCCGGAAACAGAAATGAAGCAGTTGAACTATTAAAAAATTCAGGTAAGCTCAGCAATGAACAATCTCAGAAAGTAATTGAGATGTTGGGAAAATTAGGCGGTGAAAATACATTTGCAAACGCAGAAGGAAATGAGCTTTATTCAAAAGTAAAAAACCTGATCAGTGAAAATAAAAAAATTGAAGCAATAAAATTAATAAAAGAGTCAGGTAAAGGTTCTCTTAAAGAGGCAAAAGAATTAGCTGATAAAATAGAATCAACCGGTATATAATTTTTTTTAAAAAAATACAGAACATTGAGCAAAGTCACAAAAGTATTATTCCACTGGGAAATCGATAAAGAACTAAAAGAACATTTTGAGAAAAAATTTCAGAAAAATAAAAAGATCGAACTTATCTTTCCAAAAGATATGTCTGAAAAAAACCTGATCAGAATAGCTAAGGATGTTGATGTGATAGTTGGCTGGAGACCATCTATGGAATTACTGAATGCTTCCGAAAAAATAAAACTCTTTATCAATCCGGGAACAGGTATTAAGCATCACATAGAAAATTTCAGGAAACTTCAGAAAACAAAAAATGTAACTCTTGTCAACGGGCATGGTCATGCTTATTCGACAGCTCAGCATACAGTCGCAATGCTTCTATCACTTATGAACAGAATTGTAAGTCATCACAATCAAATGGTAAACGGAGTCTGGAGGATGAGTGATGATAAAGATGTTATGAGTTCATCTGTGCAGTTGAGAAACAAAAAGATTGGTCTGTTAGGTTATGGAGCAATAAATAAATATGTTCACAGATTTTTATCCGGATTCGAAAATGAGTTTAATGTATTGAAATATAGTTGGGTAAAAGATAAAACTAAATTTCCAACAAAGATAAAGAAATTCACATCCAAAAATCTGAATACTTTTTTAAAGGAATCCGATATTTTGATAATTGCTGTCCCACATACAGCAATGACAGAAAATATGATCAAAGCCTCTGAATTAAAATTACTTGGTCTTGAAGGAATTTTAGTCAATGTAGCCAGAGGAACGATAGTTAATGAAAAAGATCTTTATGATGGATTAAAGAAAAAAGTGATTGCAGGTGCAGCTTTAGATGTATGGTATAATTATTCCCCTAAAAAAGATAAAGAGGGAAAAGCATTTCCATCATCGAAACCTTTCGGGAAGCTGAAAAATGTAGTGCTGTCACCTCACAGAGCTGCATCACCATTTGATGAAATCTCAAGGTGGGATGAAGTAATTGCGAATATTCAAAAAGTAGCGGCAGGGAAAAATGACTATTTAAATATTGTAGATTTAAATAAAGAATATTAACTTGTAAAAAATTGATAAAACTATTTATTATTATTTATTAAATGAAGTTGCTCAAATTAAATTTTTCAAGGTATTTAATTAAAGGGATATTTACGAAACGGACAGACTGTCCGAAAACGTTGGAAATGCCTCTAAGTCTCCAAGACTCAAAGTTTAAAAACTTTAAAAAAAGCTTCTTTGAGCCTTGGAGTCTTGGAGGTAACCTTGTAATCAAACTTTAATTTTTGTT
>JBATSB010000115.1:0-2074 GCA_049293015.1 Ignavibacteria bacterium | reverse complement strand
GATCAATACGGTTAAAAGCCTGCTCTTGCTTTCCCGGGTTCCATTCTTCGTCAAGAATAATCATCTGCGTTGCAGCAGTAAAGTTTAGACCTACACCGCCGGTCTTATAGTTAGCAAGAACTACTTGCCACCTAGGCTCATATCCAATCTGGTCGCAATACTTTCGGTCAAAGTCAATTTTTACTTGATTTCGGATATCTTCGGGAGTGTCTCCATCAAATCTAACAACTGAAATTCCAGCGTCCTTAATGCGGCTTTCCAGCTCAGCAAGCGGCGTCTTGAATTGTGAGAACACAACAATTCGCTCCCCGTTTGTGAGGTCGCCATTTCCTGTAAGGTCTGGAATAAGTCCTTCGTAATCTCCTGGCAAACCTGATTCTGCTTTTCCACAGATTCTATCAAGTTTAATTGATTCTTTAATCTCATCTCCAACGGAAAAGACCACGATCCCATTTTCGTCCTTAAGTTCAATACCAGCGGGCCACACATTAGCTTGACGCTTACGTGTAATCAAAGCAATAGTATACAAAATTGGTAGTTTTGCTCCATTGCTTAGAATAACCATAGCATGGCGTGATAGGTCCTTAATTACCTTAGCCTGTCCAGGATATATAGTCGAGTCCATTTCGATAGAGTGAACTACAATATCCTGCTTTGGCAAAGTAACGCCAGCAGTCTTTCGATCACGTGCGATATACTTACCCGACAGGTTTTTAACAAGCCTATCTAGCCCGCCATACTGGAACATCCATTTCCCAGCGCTATCTTGAATACAGTAAGTACGATTAAACCTATTCTTATCAGAATAATGAACAGGGTCAACTAGTGATAGCATTGAGAACAAATCGGTAGGCTTATTAAGAATGGGGGTACCAGTCATCGGGAATACATTGCGAACAGATCGCAGGTCGCCAAACTCTCGAGAATTCCCTGCTAGAGCCTCTACAATTTCATTCCACCCGCATCCAGACGACATAATGGCGGAGGCTATAGAATCATCCATAACTGTAGGAGATGGAGTTGCCTTACCAATACATGCCCAATAATCACGAGAATTATGGAAAATCTTAGCGTCAGATAGTTTAATAATTGTATCTTCTGACTTATGAATTTTCTGAATAGCACCCCTACATTTAGGGCAAGAATTCTCAGCTAGTACTAATTGAGCACAGCCTTTATAGGCATTAGTAGTGGTCTCTTTAATGGTATGGGCTTCATCCATAATCACAGTATCGAACCGGAGAGAGACTAGTCTATCTAGAAGACTGTTATCCTTGCGCCACGCACTGTAGTTAATTACTACAATAAAAGAGTCGAGAGAGCGCATCAAATCAATTGCCATATTACGGGCTAGTTTAGTTTGCTTACCTAGCATAATAACAGAACGATGAGGAGCCCATTGCTGAATTTCACGAACAAAATTAGAGACAACATCATCTGGTACAACAACGAGAATTTTCTGCGCCTGTAGCATATCGCAGGCAATAAGTGAAGTTAGAGTTTTTCCTAGGCCCATCTTATCACCTAGAATAGCGCGCTTAGCGGTAGCAAGATGCTTTGCACCTTCAATTTGGTGCTGTAGAGCAAACTCACGCCACCTAAAGCCGGCGGTCAATTTATCAAAAGCGACAGAACTATCCTGATACTCTTTCTTAATTCTTTCATTTTCGAGTGCTTGGCGTAGACGATTCTCAGCAGATTGAATTTGACGCTCTAGTTCACGCTGTTTGCGCCGGGCATCAAAAAGTGACGCCTCAATATCCTGCTTTTTTTCATCAAGCAGTCTTATTTGAGCCGTCACGCTTCGACGCAATTCCTCAATCTCAGTATTAATCGCCTTAATTTTTTCTAGACGACCTGACATACCACCTTTAAGGGCAGCATAGTCTGAGAGAAGATTAGATAGTTCAATTCCAGGCGAGTATGCCGAAGAACTATCCATGATAACCTGCGTTTGTCCGTCTAAGGGCACTTCAATATAGATTGGAGCCGCAGGCTCAGAGGCTATTTCGTTTATTTCTTTTTCGAAATCAAATTCGAAATCAGGGCTATCGAAATTAAACTCGGTTGACAT
>JBATSB010000114.1:0-65820 GCA_049293015.1 Ignavibacteria bacterium | reverse complement strand
TTTTCTACTTACTTTTTTTTAACGACAAAAAAAAGTAACAAAAAAAGTCGCCCGCTGGTAATAGATTGCCTAAATTCTTTTCGAAATTGAAATAAAATATCCAACTCAAAATTTGCTTTGCAAATTTCTCAGACAAGGATATTTTATTTTTACAATTTCTCAAGAATTCTTAACGGCAATATATTACAGGCGGGATTTTTTAAAAACAAAAAGCTTCTATGATTATTTTCGTTGTTATTGCAAGGGTTTTTTTTAAACAATAAAGATAGTATGTTTAAAATAAAAGTATTTCAAAACATTATTCCTCTTTTAAAATTATTTTGGACGGCATTGGTCCATAATTATCAATCAATTTAATATTTCCTTTTTAGCCAGCAGATAGGAATCACATCCATCAATATCAAACCTGACATATGAGGTATCATATAGTATTCTTTCAACTTCCTTATTATTTATTATTAAAGGATGATTAAAAAAATATTTATTTACCAATATGAGATTGACATTTTTTTTATAAAAAAATTCATCTATTGGTAATTCGAGCATATCATCACTGACATATTTCCAGTCATTAGCCAGAAATGTAACAATCCCCGGACCGACAGTAAAAAAATTTACTTTTCCATTGAAATCAAATTTGTTGAGCTCCTTTGCTGTATGAAGCCTTGTGCATTCTGCAAGATGGATAGAACCAGACTCAGCTCTGAATGGCAATAAAATTATTATAAGTAAACCAAATACCAATGTAACACTAAACGAATTTTTTTTATACATATTTTTTGCATTTAGCCTTGAGGAAATCTCATAACTCAGATAAATCAGAATAAAAGTAAAAATTAATATTACATAATGTGTCCTTGGGTAAAATATTAATACCGATATAAGCGGTGGCAAAACAAACGATATATATATCAAACTGAAAGTTGTAAAGCGTTTTCTTTTTATTCTTATAACTATGAAAAAGCACATCGTTAACAAAGATAATATGCACAATCCATACAGAATATTTTTTAAAAAGGTATAATTATCATTTTCATTGATAATGTATGGAAATGTCTCGTCGATCTGATTGAAGCTCCTAAAAAAATTAAATCCGATATGTTCAATAAACAGAACGGGATTATTTATTGCAGCATCTGAAAATGAGTTGTCAGTCAGAAAATCTCTTTGCATTATTTCATCCGGTCTTGTAATATTGTCAATATTTACTTTTGAATTATCATTTCTTTCAAGTACGTCTTTTGCATAATGCTGAGCAAAGGAAATGTTTACACGGTGTCTTGAAATAGGGTTAAAAAAAATCATTATAATGGCGATCAGGATCAGCGGCAAAAATTTTCTGAGACAATTATTGTCAGGCTTTGCTTTGTAACTTCTTATAATGAAGTAAACATACATACCCGCATTTAAAAAGAGAGACAGTATAAACTCCGGTCTTATATATATCAGAATAAATGACAATAAAACAGCAATAAGTAATTTGTCACTCGGTTGTTTAGTTTTATAAATCCATATTGATCCCAAAAGGATGATGCATAATGCAAATTTTGTGATCAAAGGAATCACAAAAATATTAGCAGATGAAACAAGATATATCGCTGCTGAAATAAAAGATATCAGTATATCAGTTCTAATTATTCTTAAAAAAAGAAATATCAAAAGACCGGGAAGTACGAATAAAATGTTATTGTTTAAAAAAAATAACTCGAAGTTATCTGCCGTAAAATGTGAAATTAAATTATACCACAGATAGTAAAAGAATCCGTCGAGATGATGTTTTATAAATGGACTTATCGTAATTCCTCGGAATAGATAAATGGATTCATCAAACGGATCTATATCTGTAATGAGTTCGGAATGAAATGAAATTTTTATTCCGATGATCAAAAGGATGATGAAGATCAAACAATCCGGAAGATATTTTTTAAAAGTATTCAATCCTTTATAATATTTGCTATAGTTGAATTATTCATTGATACATACTATATAGATATTTTAAAAAATATTGCCTGTTGAATTTTATCGCAAATTACAAATTTCAAATCGTAATTAAATGGTAATAGCAAACTGGACGAAGCTGAAAAAATATGAAATAGAAATATAAAAATAATTTAACATGTACATTTTATAGTTCATATAAATTTTTGATAATCTCAACTGCGGCTTGATAACTCCCATGACCTTCCTTTCCCTGAAACTGTCACAAAATATTTTTATAATAAATACCACAAAGACACAAAGACACAAAGACACAAAGTATTTTGTTTTCAATGATTTTTTCTTAGTGCCTTGGTGGTAAAATTGCTGTTTTGAGACAGTCTCTCCTCAGGGGGAATTCTCTATTGTTGGTCACAATTTAAAATTAATTGCCAAGACTCGAAGTAGTTTTTATTTTCTTTAATTCGAATCTTTGAAATAAGGATTCATTCTAACTTTTACTAAAGTATTTATTTTTCATTCAAATCATTGATCTATAAATCTTATTTTTACAAAACATTTTTATGACTGCATATCAATTTTTACAAACCAAATTTAATTGGCAAATTAATGAGTGAGAAAAAGCATGTGATAGTGATCGGCGCAGGATTCGCAGGTCTTCAGACTGTTAAGAAACTGTCTAAAGACAAGAATCTCAGGATCACATTTATTGACAGAAAAAATCATCACCTCTTTCAGCCCTTGCTGTATCAGGTTGCTACTGCTGTTTTAAATCCTGCTGACATTGCCATTCCTACAAGATCGCTTACATATAAAAGGAAAAACATTACTGTTCTTATGGATGAAGTAACAGAAATTGATAAAGCAAATAAAAAAATTATTCTTAACGACAAAGTTTTATCATATGATTATCTCATCATTGCCACAGGTGCAATGACAAGTTATTTTGGACATAATGTCTGGAAAGATTATACACTTGGATTAAAGAATTTAATGGATGCGCTGTCTATACGAAATAAACTTCTCTTTTCTTTTGAGGAAGCGGAAAATCATCCGGACAGGGCAGGTGAACTTTTAAAATACATTATAATCGGCGGAGGTCCTACAGGTGTGGAACTTGCAGGTTCTATTGCCGAACTTTCAAACAGTATCATTAATGATGACTTCAGAAATATTGACACGCGCAAATCTAAGATCATACTTATTGAAGGAGGTTCTGATCTGCTCCCTTCCTTTGACAGAAAACTTTCCATCTATACGAAAAAGCGTCTTGAGAAAAGAGGGGTTATTGTTTTGCTGAATAGTAGGGTTCTCAATATTGAAAAAAATTCTGTATTTATAAAAGGACCTGAAGGTGAAAGAACTTTGAACGGAAATTTAATCATTTGGGCAGCAGGTGTAAAAGCTGTACCTCTTAATGCAGATTCAGGTTTTGATGTGGACAGACAACAGAGAGTTAAAGTAAATAAATACTGCTCCTTAAATGAATATCCAGACGTATTTGTGATTGGCGATGCTGCAGACTTTACCGATGCTGACGGCAAACCGCTTCCGGGTATATCAGCAGTGGCAATGCAGCAGGGTACGTATGTGTCAAAATATATCATCAATAAAATTAATGGAAAAAGCAACGAGCCTTTTAAATATCTGAATAAAGGTAACATGGCAACTATTGGCAGGATGGATGCAGTTGGTGAAGTTTCTAATTTTAAGATCACAGGAACATTGGCTTGGCTGCTTTGGCTGTTTGTTCATCTTTTTTATCAGGTAGGATTTAAAAACAGAGTAACCATTCTGATTACATGGATATGGAGTTATTTTACTTTTGGCGCATCTGCACGTATTATACAGGAATTTGCTCCACTTACAAAACCGGAAGACTAACTAATTTAATATTTTATTAATGAATAACTTTTATTGTTACATCCTTAAACTGAATCCTTCTTTTTACAGAAGCGAAGACTGGACTGAAAAAGAAATTGAACTTGTCGGAGTGCATTTCAATTATCTAAAAGATCTGACGAATAAGGGAAATGTATTTCTTGCAGGCAGAACTGTGAATGAACCGATGACCGATAAAGATCTCGGTATTATAATTATCGAAGCCGATTCTGAAGAAGAAGCCAGAGGATATATGGATAATGATCCTGCGATAATTGGAAATTTAATGACTGCGGAATTTTTTGATTTTTCGATTGCACTGCTGAGGAAATAAGTTTCTATATAAAATTCAATTTTCAAGTCCAACCCGTATCACGCCTTCACCGTATTTTGATTTCAGCTTATCAAGAGCGCTGTAAGGAAGTGTCGGCTCATTTTCAAAGAGATTGAGATTTCTTTCTTTTAGATCGAGATGAAGATCGTACACACCCATTCCGAACTGACGTCCTTTCATTTCCCTTGTCGGCTTGTGAAGACGGCTGTAAATGGATGCTGCAGTGTTGAATATTTCCCTGTCGTCATTGGTATAGCTTGTCAGACGCACGAGATCAGATGAATATCTCAGATTCTCGAGACGAACCGACAGATGCATGAATCCCGCTACGAGACTCTTCGAACGCAGCTTTCTGCAGATAAACTCACCTATCCTTCTTATCTCTTTTCTGACATCAGCGGTTTTGTAGATCGGCTCAGATAAGGTATGATAATGATTAAGCGACTTTTCTTTTTTTTCTTTTCGGAAAATTTCGGAGGTATCTTCTCCGCGCGCGAGTTTGCGGAAGACAAGACCGTTCACTCCGAATTCCTGCCGCAGCATTCTCTCATTGCTGTCTGCAAGGTCGCGGATCGTTCTGATACCGAGCATCAGCATACGCATCTCATTTCTCCTTCCGACACCCCAGAGTTTATTCGCCGGCATAGAAAATATCTTCTCTTTATTCTCCTGTGTGATCACGGAAAATCCGTCGGGTTTGTGAAGCTTGGTTGCAAGCTTTGCATACGTTTTATTGTATGATAATCCCATTGAAGCGGTGAGGTTTTCGAGTTCGCGTATCTTCCGTTTGATCGCTCCGGTAGTTTTTGCAGCTTCGAAATAATCCTTTGCAACGCCTGTGAGATCTACAAAACATTCATCAATACTGTACTGTTCGATGCAGTCTTCGGGAACGAATTCCTTCAGCGCACTCATCAGACTGAGCATGATGCTTTCGTATTTCGGACCGTAACACGGCAGTGAAATAAGCTGTGGGCAGATCCTTTTCGCCTCGAGTACAGACATTCCCGTATCGACTCCAAAAGCTCTCGCCTCATAAGAAGCCGTCATGACAATCCCTTTGCCGCCGCCTGTTCCGCCGACAGAGACCGGCTTCCCGCGGAGCTTTATATTGTCCCGCTGCTCGACCTGCGCATAGAATGCATCAAAATCGATGTGGAGAAAGAACCTGTTACGGTGTTCTCGGATCCTCCAGTTCAGATCCTTTGTATGCGGAAATGAATAAAGCGGCATGATGCGCACTCTCCTGTAGAGGTCATCGAAATCCGTCCCCTCGCGGGGAATAAAAAATGAAGAGCTGATTGTTTGCATACCATAATGATATATGGTATAAAGTTAAATTTAAAGGGGAAAATACAGAAGTTATTTTTTGATGAATTTTACGCCTGGCAGATCTGTAAAGTCACGATCCTCTCTTCCAATATCTGTATCCATTCCATTTAAAAATCCACGCGGCTTTTTAATGTCTTTGACAATAAATAATTCTATTCTATTCTCATACCCAAGAACCTGAAGTTTATCTCCGGGTCTTAAATCGAATTTTTCACGAATCTCCTTTGGAATGATAATCTGAAATTTCGAAGACATTGTTACTGTATGCATATGATAAAATTATGTTTTACAAAAAATTGTATATCCCAATTCCACTAACATATCAATCTCAAATCTTAGTGAAATCAGGATATAACTTCAAAGCCAATCGGATTTTGCAAATTGACAAGACTGAACAAGCCAATGCGAAATCAAATAAGATAAAATAGTAATTGAGCAATAACCAAAGACTCGCAAAATTAACTATTAACTACTAACTATTAACTATTTTCACATAAAACACCGATTTTAATTCCTGGATTTTATACAGTGCCGATGCAAAGAAATCCTGTTTTGAAACAGGTTCAAGAAAATCTTTTATTACAAGATTTTCAGCATAAACAAGTGCATCTTCAAAAACTTCCTGAATAAAATTATTCGTCGGCAGCCAGTTGGTACGAAGTTCGTAACCATGCGATGCCCAGATAGCAAGCTTTTGAATATTCTTCAGCTTTTCAGACATTGACAAAGCTGCGCTGCTGTGTGCATTATCAGTCAGGTCAATTGACTTAATTTCAAACGTTCTGAAATCCGTCATTTCCTTTGCATTATCTGCCAGTTCTTTGATATACAAGGTCTTATAACTTCCCCATTTTACCTCATCAAAAGAAGGATCATACGGTTCCATGATCTTTAAAAGATCATGTAGTTTTTGTGCTTCCTTCTGCAGAGTCCAATCAATTGATCTGAGTTTGTCCATTTCCAAAAGCAGATTACTTACTTTCAAATGTTTGTCACCCATGATTAAAAGATATTTCAAATAATTCAGAATCAGAGAATAATGATTTGTCAATTGTCTGATACTCGGCTGAAGCTTTTCAGGTATATAATCACTTATGAAATTTTCAATTCCCATTATTCCGTAATGGTCACTCTGCTTCTTTTGGGATTTAATAAGGTCTTCGATGCTGTCGTGCATAAAAGCTGATGTGCTAAATTCGCTGTGACCTACATCGTCAAAATTAAGTGTGAATACAATTGCACCAACTCTTGATGAATGTACAGCAGCAGGAATTCCACACCTTCGCTTTAGATTTTCCTTTTTGTAAAGCCGCAGGATCTTTATTACATCTTCCGAATACTTACCATAAAGCGGATAGACTTCGTCTATGTCCGGAATTTGATTATAGAGTATTTTAGAATGGAGTCTTGCAAACTCCGTATTTTCTTCAAGCTTTAAGCGAGCTTTCGAAATCACGGATGTAAACTCGTAATGCTGTCGGACATTGAAATTTTTTCGGGGAAAATTTTCAAAATATCTTTCAAGCTGATAAATTATTACAGGTGTAAGTTTTCCGTAAATTTCTTTCAGGACATCCTCATCCGGAAATTCATGGTAAAGAATGCAGCTTAAAACTTCCAACGCTGAATAATAATTGGGGTCTTCCTTAACATCTATAACGGGGTAGTTATGTAACATAATAAACTCTCCTTTCAAAAAAATTTTATTTATGTATTTAATAATAACGTTTTACATCTTTTGTTACAAGCATACTTTCCAAAAGAATATGCTTAAAAAACGCTGTTTTATTAAGGCTACAGAGAGGAGGACGCTTTAGAAAATAAAAATTATCATGTTGTTTTATTTAAGGCAGATGGCTTTTGAGTTGGATAGATGTTTCATTATTAAAATTTGAATATTGTAAAAAATTGATTTTTAAATTCACTTATAAATTAAGGTGCTATATGATTTATAGTGGAAAATCGTTCGAAAAAAACTTTTGTTTTTTCACAAATTTCATCAATTCTTTATTCACTGTATTGTCCGAAAACATGTTAATTGACTGTAGCCGCAACCTTTAGGTTGTGATGTAAATTGATTCCGATGTGAATATTACCGATCACCAAATAAATTTTTTAATACAGGAAATTCTGTTCTAAAAAGTATACAGATCCAATCCTCATTAGCCAAAGATTGGTTATATAATTCTCAGGTCTTATTTGAAACGGAGTTTCAATTTCAAGTGCGTTCCCAATCTGGGAGATTGGGAACGAGCACTAAAGATGTGTTAATATTAAATTCACACTATTTCATATAGAACCTAAATTAATTGTTAAGCCTTTCAAACCGATCCTCAATCAATTTTTTATAAGCAGTTTTTAATTCATCACTGATAAAACTAATATCAATAAACTCCTTCCAATTTTGTTTTACACTTTCCATTTTTTTGAAAATATTTTCTATCTGCTTGGTTTCTAAATTTGAATTGCTGAATGCGATATTAAAATCATCTCTTTTAAGTTTTCGTTTTTTGCCATTTAAAGTCAAAGCCAGATCCTCTTTATCCTCAGGCATTACTAATTGTGTAGCTACCATGTCATATGCAGGTGACAATGTATTGCCGACAATATCATTATTGATCAATGAAAAATTTTTCAGATGCATATCCGAATTTCCTGTCAGAAATGAAAATAATACCTGTTCAAAAAAATTAACAACATCAAGTCCGGGGTTAGTGGAAAAATTTTTTATTGCTTTAGCTATCTGTTCATATGAGCCCTGATATTTATGCTCTGTCAATCTTTCAGTGATCTGACACATATCTTCCATAGGCAGCTTACCTTTTTTTGAGCGGTCAATTCTTTTTGTAATGTATGCAAGGTTCCCTGACTGAAGTTTTATCAGACTATGCGGAACAACTTTTATCTTTGCGATATTTGCAAGATGCATTGTAAGGTCTTCGATCTCAGGCAATTGAGGAAATTTTGCCGTAGGAGGTTTTAGAATATAACTTCCCCAAAGTCCAACGATTGTAAATCTTTGCTTACCTTCAGAATTTTTACTTTTAGTAATATCTAAAGATAGCTTTGGCTGTACGCCAGTAACAGTCTTATGACTTTTGATTACTTTTTGGGCTAAATCTTCCATCTGCATTTCATTGTAAAGTAATTCAGGCGGAACTGACTTATTAAAAAATTTCCTGCTGCATGCTGAATGAAAGTCTGTTTCTTTTTTATTTAAAAGCTGGTAGCAATACAAACATCTATTCATTTTATTCTTTCTCCTTTTTCTCTGATTCTAAATCATTTACCGGATGTACACTTACCGCTCCAATGCAGTCTTTGCAGCATGCTAACAGAAGTCCCATGCGGTCACGCGGATTAAGTTTCCAGTTTTTCTCAGCTATGTCTAAAAGCCATCCTTCCGGAATCAATCCGTCAAAAAATGAAAACAGAACTTTATCCGTATAACTTTTATCCTGTAATGGCAATGTCACACTAATGGCAATTGGATTTTCAGACTTCAAATAATTTTCATCATAAGAATAATGATAACCATTTTCATCTTCAGTAAGCCAGCCGGCAGTCTGATCATTTATTTTTATTTCAGCTTTTCTCATCAGTATTTTTAATAGAATTTATATGAATAGCTCCTGTAGTGTATCCGAATAATTTCAATACCTGATTTACTTTGTCGAGTCTTAATGTTTCCTTACCCCGCTCGAGCTCTCTTACAAAACGCAAACCAACTCCTGCCTTTTCAGCCATTTCGGATTGTGTAAGGTTTGTTAGCTTTCTTTTCTCTTTTACAAATTCATTTAATTCCATAGTTATACCTTTTAGGGTATAATATATAAAAATTATTGCAAAATTGCACCCTAAAGGGTATAGTATATTCAGTTATATAGATATTATACCTTTACGGGTATAAATATAATATTTATTGATTTATTATACCTTAACGGGTATAAAAAATATGAGATTAATTATATGAAAAATTATTAAATATTATTATGAAAAATGATATATCAGAAGGCAAACAATTTCTTCAAAAAAAAAAACTACTAAATACCCACTGCAATTTATCTTATAAAGTTTTATTTTATCAATCTAAATTTGATTAAAATTTTTTATGAAATATCCTGTAACTGTCATTGGCGGAATTAATATTGATTTGAAAGGGATCGCAGATTCTGAAAATATCGAGTCGGATTCTTATCCGGGTATAGTAAGAATCTCGCCGGGCGGTGTGGCTTGTAATATCGCTCAGAACCTGGCTCAGCTTGATGTCGAAGTTAATCTGTTCGGTTCAGTAGGTGATGATCATTACGGTAATTTTATTTTAGACATTCTCAAAAAAAAGAAAGTAAATACCGGATATATTTTGAAATCCAGAGAGTTAAGTACGTCTGCTTATTTATCTGTCTCAAATAAAAGTCAGAGCTTGTTTTATGCAGTCAATAATACTGAAAATTCTGTAAAGCATATTACCACTGAATATATAGAGAAAATTAAAGGGGAAATATTGAACAGTTCAATGGTGGTAGTAGATACAAATCTCTCCGATGAAACATTAGATGTAACAGTAAAATTGTGTAATGAACTTTCTGTACCGGTATTTGTCTCAGTTGTCTCTGCAGAGAAAGCGGAAAAAGTAAATAATATTTCGGGTAAGATAAATTTTCTGTCACTGAATCAATCAGAGTTTGTAAGACTTTTTGGAGATTATAAAAACAATGATGAACTGCTTGAAATTATTAATAGTGAGAAATCAAAAAAGTATTCGGTAATAATTTTAAAAAAGGATAAAAAAGGTGTAGACATTCTTGATGTCAGTGAAAAATTTATAGATAATTACAAAGCTCCTGAAGTTGTGATTGCAGATGTCTGCGGGGCAGGAGATGCTTTTGACGCAGGATTTATATTTTATGAATTATATAAGTATTATGAAAATGAAAAACCGTTTGGATCAGTAAATATGGGAGTTTGTGCGGCTGCATTTGCTTTAGGTTCATATGAAACTGTATCGCCTGAACTCAGCAAAAAAAAATTATTAAATTGTTTTGAAAATCGAATAAATGAATATTTTAAACCCTGAATATCTGATATTATCAGAAGAAGTAAAAACGGCACTTGAGGAAAATAAACCAATTGTCGCTTTAGAGTCGACGATAATTTCTCACGGAATGCCTTATCCGCAGAATCATGAAACTGCTTTGGAAGTGGAAAATACTGTGAGAGATAACGGTGCAGTACCTGCTACTATTGCCATAATAAAAGGAAAGATCAAAGCGGGTTTGTCTGAAGAAGATCTTGAGATTTTGGCAAATGGAAATTCTACCGGACAGGAAATTCTCAAAGCATCAAGAAGGGATATTCCGTTTATTATTTCTCAAAAGCTTAATGCTGCTACTACTGTCGCTGCGACTATGATCTTTGCAGAGATGGCGGGAATAAAAATATTTGCGACAGGCGGGATCGGCGGTGTGCACAGAAATGCGATGAATACTTTTGATATTTCGGCAGACCTGACTGAACTGGCAAATACAAATGTTGCAGTAGTTTCAGCAGGTGTGAAATCAATATTAGATATCGGACTTACTCTCGAATATCTGGAGACATTGGGAGTACCTGTCATCGGTTATAAGACTGAAGAATTTCCAGCCTTCTATACAAGGGAATCCGGTTTTAAAGTTAATTATAAATTAAATTCATCTGAAGAAATTGCTTCAGTAGTTCAAATCAAATGGGAGCTTGGTCTTAAAGGTGGAGTGATAATTGCTAATCCTATACCTGAAGAATTTTCAATGGATAAAAAATTAATTGATAATGCGATTGAAGTCGCATTGGAAAAGGCAAATGATAATAATATTATAGGTAAAGATGTAACACCATTCCTTCTATCTGAAATCAAAAAAATTACTGGTGGCAAAAGTCTTGAATCCAATATAAATCTTGTATTGAATAATGCGGGGTTAGCTGCAGAGATTGCTGTCTGTATGTGCAGGAATTTTAAAGATAACTTATAACAAAATTCAAAAAGTCATAAAAATAATTTGAATTCAATTATCTCCCCCGGAGTTGAAACTAATTTTTTTACTGAGTCGTAACAAGACCACCTTATATAATCGCTTATATAAAATTAAAGTAAAAAAAATTGGTTATTATAAAACCATATAATTGTGAGATTCATTTTTTTTACGGGTTTTAATATTTTAGTTTTACATTCTTTAGAATCAATGAAATTTAGTTTAAACGATAAAGAATTTTAAAAACATTAATCAAACAATATTTATATAAAATAAAATTTTACCCAATGAAGTTTTTTATACTTCAAATCACATACATAGTATTCATATCATTTTTAATTTCTGAATCCGTATTACCATTATCACAAACTCAGTTTTCGGACGATACGTCATCTGCTGCTGACACTACATCATCCGGTGATTCGACATCAGTTATAGATACAGTTTCAGCAGTATTTAGGCCGAATGTAAATCCTGAAGTTACTGCAGTAAGAATTCAGAACGGAAAAATAAAATTAGACGGAGAGCTTATAGAGTATGAATGGAAGCTGGCAGGATTTGCCGGGAATTTTACAGAGATAAGTCCCGGTGATAATATCAGACCTGAAGTTGAAACTAAGGCATATGTGATGTATGATGATGATAATATTTATTTTGCATTCGAATGTTTTGATGATATGGAAAATATCAGGACTTCTATGTCTGACAGGGATAACATGTATTCAGATGATTGGGTGGGACCTTTTATTGATACTTACGGAACGCTGAAAGAAGCATACGAATTTTATGTGAATCCATACGGTGTGCAGGGTGATCTTTTCTGGACTCCAAACAATGAAAGCTCAAGTCCGGATTTTATTTTTGAAACTGAAACAAAAATATACAAAGACAGATGGGTTGCTGAAATGAAGATCCCGTTTAAGACATTAAAATTTCCGGATATAAATGTACAGAAGTGGAAAGTTCATTTTCTTAGAAACAGACCGAGAAATTTAAGACAAAGGATTTACTGGTCTTCGGTGTCAAGAGATGATCCGAATTTTCTCGGGCAGTCCGGTACAATCCTCGGAATTGAAGGTGTTAAAAGCGGAAACAATCTTGAATTTCTTCCCTATGTCTCAGGTACAGAAGCTGCAACTTTAAATGATCCTATAACTACTGATTCTCAACTTGATTATAAAAAGCCTGAAGCGGATTTTGGATTTGATGTAAAATACGGAATTACATCTAATTTAAATTTAAATGGAACTTACAATCCGGATTTTAGTCAGGTGGAAGCAGATGCTCCGCAGATAGATGTTAATAATCCGTTTGCATTATTTTATGATGAAAAAAGACCATTCTTTCTGGACGGGGAAAGTTCATTCAGAACTAATTTAAATTTCGTTTATACCAGGTCAATAAATAATCCGATATTTGCAACAAAATTAACAGGTAAGATCAGTAAAAATTTAGAAGTCGGATACATGAATGCGTATGATGAAAACACTCCATTTGTAATTCCACTTGAAGACAGAAGTTTTGTGCTTCAGAGCAATAAAAGTTCGTTAATAAATATTTTAAGGTTAAAATATGATATGGGAGGTCAGAATTACATAGGCGGACTTTATACAGACAGGGAGTATAGTTCAGATTCAGGATTTACATCTGATTTCAAAGGATACAACAGGACTTTAGGAATGGATTTTAGTTTCAATTTCCTGAAGAATTTTTATTTAAAAGGACAGGTGACGGGATTTGCCGAAAGAGAAATCTCTGATACAAATTATTTTGATAATCCGACCAGATTTGGAAATGATAATCAATATAATGTAGCTTTTAATGGTGAAGCATATACAGGTCTGGGTACTTTTTTAGCATTTAACAGAGAATCTGAGAAATTTGGTTTTTACAGTGAATATTCTTTTAACAGCCCGACTGCAAGAAGAGGTGTGGGATTTCTAAGCCGAAATAATTATCATACAGGATATGGTTATTTTTATTATAACTTTTATATTGAAAATAAACTTTTCAGACGGATCACGCCGGATGCCGACATCGAACTATCATATAATACAACCGGCATCAACAAAACCCAGTATTTACAGACCGGTGTTACATTTGAATTCCAAAACGGCATCAGAGCTTTAGCAAATTATAAATGGATAAATAATGAGAATTACAGAAATACACAATTAGATAATATTAACGGCTGGAATTTCACAGTTGAACATTTTGCAAATAATATTATCGGTGGAGGTATTTATTTTTCAAAATCTAAAGAAGTAGTGACGTTTGGTGCGACACCATCAGTAGGAGGCGGGAATACAATAAGATTATACAGTACTATAAGACCAATTGACAGGATCTACAGTGATTTTAGTTATGAATATTCTCAGTTAGCAGAATCATATGGAGGTGAACTTTTTTATGCGGGATGGATATTTTCAAATACTACTTCATATCAATTCAACAGAAATCTGTTTTTTAGATTAGTCACACAATATGATTCTTTTAACGATGGATTCACTTGTGACCCGCTTATAAGTTATAAATGGAATCCGTTTACTGCTTTATTCTTAGGTACAAATCATGCATTTGAACAGATTCAAATTTCTCCTTTATCCAATCAGACTGAACTAAAAGAAAGTTCACGACAGATATTTTTGAAGTTTCAGTATTTGTGGCAAATGTAAAATCAATTTCAAATTACAAATTTCAAATTACAAATACTTTTATTCAACCTTAATATAAAAAAAACCATTTTGAAAATTATTCAAAATGGTTTTTCTTTAAAAACTTAAATTAACTATTAACTATTAACTATTAACTGATTTTAAGGAGTTATTTTCCCAACAAAATTTAACGCATTATTATCAGCTATAGACGCATCAGCAATGTCAACTAAATCATCTCCGTTTACATCCGTGACTTTATATCCGCTTACAAAATTAATTGCATCATTGTCAATCAATTGATTATCAGTTATGTCTATGATCCCGTCCTGATCCACATCGCCACTGTAGAAGCACCATGCCGGAGATTTCAGCATAACATTGTTTCCGTATGAATTCGACGAAGACGAAGCAAAATTATATGATACCCATGACGGACCCTTAGTAAGACTGAGCGGTCCTGCGCTCCAGGTTTCGAGAGAGTTTCTGTGTTTTACAGATAGATAATAATTTCCGCCCGGAGCATTCTTAAATATAACTGCGTTATTCAGAATGCAACTGTAAGAATGAAGGTATGCAGAATCAACTACTTCATAAGGAGCAATGCTGCTGTGAAGATAAAATGAAATATTGTCTTCTATTACATGGTTAGAATTACCCTGGTCAAATAGTCCTTCAATTGCAGCACCAACATTTATTCTTATGGCATTGCTTCCGCCGGTTGAATAAAGGACATAATATGTTCCCCATACTGTAAGAGCACTGTCATTATCAACATATCTGAATGCAGGCTTCGGATGCAGAATGCTTGATGCATAATTATCATTCAGATTGAAGACATAACTTTGCAGAGAACTATTTCTGAATTCTGCAGATGCAACTGTTTCAATACACGAGTTATTGTTCTTGAATGCAATATTGAAACAACCGTCAGTATTTCTTTTTCCTATGATATCTCCGAATTGAGAATTGAAATTTCCATAGAAGTCAACTACACTGCTTGTCCAGTCTGATCCGTTTTGAGTTGAAAAGACCCATTGATCCCAGTCTCCGATATTGAAATAATTATCAGAATAAGTAATCATTATATTTTTATTTCCGGCACCGCCGTTAGAGGCAACTCTTGCAAATTCAATTTCATCACCTGCAAAATAACTTGAAAGCGTTCCTGCATAGTCCGGATATACATCTGAATTACCGTTAGCTTTGTAAAGGAATACTCCGTCACCAAATTCAGGATAAGCGCTCAACACAAAAATAATTGTATCACCGGAATTATTAAAATATGCCACATCAATCTGAGTCCTGAAATCGTTATACGTAGCCGGAGCAGGAGCATATATACTCTGAGGGAAATAAGTAATTGCCGGTGTCAGGGTATATGGATTATATAACCGGAAAAATTTAGACATAATAAAATGGTCTTGTCCTGAAACTGAATCCTGCATGAATGCAACTGTAACATATGGACTTGTAGGATATGTTGAATTGTCGGAAGTGATCCTTGGTCTGTAGTAATTACTTGCTGTGGAGTAGCCGGGAATATTCATTGAAGATGCACTGAAATTTCCGGTATTATCAAATGTCAGCAAAGCGATCCTTTTAAATCCGGAATATCCGTTGGTAACGTATCCGACAGTTATATGCAGATATTTTGTTCCGGCAATATTCTCAATTATTTCCATGTCAATTTCATCACGGTTAACTTTCACTGCACTGCTGGTTATCAAAGAAGAAATAAGGCTGTATGTCACGCCATTATCAATTGAATTGAAAAGTAACAGTGAATCTCCCGATGCGCTGATTCCGGTATCTCCCTGACCTACTGCTATGATAAGCCAGATCTTACCCGCTTCAGCTCCTCTTTGTTCAACCTGAGTTGCAGACGCTACAATGTAATTTCCTGAAAATATTTCAGTACCTGTAATGTTGTCAGAATTTCTGTTTTCTACTTTTTGGAAAACGGAGCTTTGAGTGGAATTGTCTGATTTAACTGTAATAGTATTTTTACTTGATTCTTCAGACCTGATCCTCAATTCTTTTAGCTTGCTTGATTTATCTGATGAATTTAAGTTATCTGTCTTTTTAAGAAGATCGAGCTCAGAATTAATTTTAACAGCTTCTTCTGTTAATTTTGAATCAACTGTTTTTGTGAGACTTCCTGTTTCAATTTTAATTACAGAAGTCTGACCAGACGGAGGTGTTGATTTTTTGTTCTGTGAAAAAGAGTTTATTGAATGAAGCATAATTAGAATTAACAGGAAGTACATTGATCTCAAGTTCATGTTTCTGATTAAGTTTTTTATTGACTGCATTTTAAAATTATTTTTTTAAGTTTTTAAATGAATAATAACCCGGCATACCGGCATGCCCTTATGGAAACAATCCGCGCGAATTGTTTTCCGGGTTACTTTTCAATGATCTGCTACAAAATTAATATGAATGTATTGTCTTTGCAAAAATATTTTAGGGGCGTTTTCATCACAGATAGAATGAACTGAGCAACTTTAATACGTTGATATTAGCAATAAACCTGCAAATATTGAGTGAAATCATCACATACATGTAATTTATTAATTTATGATTTTCACCATTTAACTCTATGATAAATACTTCAGTAATATCTGTTTTCAAAACATTCAGCAGCATTGAGGCTAAAAGATTCGAAGAATTTCTTCTCTCACCTTATTTCAATAAAAAATCAGCGGTTGTTAATTTATATAAAATTATAAAAAAGCATGAACCCGATTACAATTCACCTAATCTTGAAAGAAAAAAGATCTGGAGCAGACTGTATAAAGATAAAGATTTCAATTATGGTGTAATGAAAAATTTAATTTACGATCTCGGAAAATGTGCGGATGTATTCATTGAACTTCAGAATTACAATAGTGATGAAAGATTAAGGGGGCTGTCGGTAATGAAAGAACAAATGAACAGAAATCTGAATACCGCTTTTGAAAGATCTATGAAAGGTTATAAACTCATGCTGTCCGGTATGAAGCAGGACTATGAATATTTTTATTATAATTACAGAGCATTGAAATTAGAGAGAGAATTTACGGCAGATAATAATAAAGCAAATGCAGAAAAGATCATTGATGAAGAAAAAGAAATAGAATATTTAACTTTGTTTTATCTTAATGAATGCTCGGATATATTTAACACTTTATTGATCAATGATTCATATCTCGATAAAAATTATAAGAGTAATAATCTGGATGTGTTCATAAATTTTATGGAGCAATTTGATCAGAGATATCCTGAAATTACAAACTGCTCTCTTCTGAGCCTGAAGATCATTCTGGACAAAACCGACCGAAACATCTTTGCACAGCTGAAAAACATCTTTACCGGAAGCTCTCATAAATTCAGCATTACATTCAACAGTTATATGGGTTTAACATTAATGGAATACTGCAACAGAAATATAATGAACGGAAAGATCGAATATGTAAAAGAGATGTTTGATATTTCAGTTTATATTTTTGAAAATGGTTTACTGATTAGTGATAAGAAAGGATACATGAATCCATTTGTCTTCATTCAGATAATAAGTACAGCCGGCAGTCTGAATAAATTCGATTTTGTAAAAAAGTTTATTAAAGAAAATACAGTAAAATTAAATCCGGAATACCGAGACAGATTTTATAATTTTGCATACCTTACGTTAAACTTCAAAATGAAAAATTTCAGCGAAGCAATGGAGTATGTCTCAAAAATGGAAGTTAAAAGCCAGATGGATCACGTTTCAATAAAAAGATATCAGCTGATGATATACTATGAATCGGACTATACAGACGAACTATATTCGCTGATTGAAGCATTCAGAAATTTTATTACAAAAAATAAAAAACTGGCTGAAAATGTAAAACAGCAGGCGTGGAAATTTATTTATTTCATTAAAAAATTAAGTGATGCAAAGTATAATAATAACACTACACGTAAAATACTTATAAGCAATCTTAAAGATGAACTAATTGAAGCCGAGGTAATAAATAAATTATGGCTTCTGGAAAAAGCAGAAGAGCTTTCTATTCAGTAACGGCTTACTCAAATGATTTAACATTTCTGATATACCGACGGCGACGGCGAAAATAGATAAACATTCCAAATCTCGTAATTTGTAATTCGTAATTCGTAAATCATAACTGCTCTTAAGGCGTTATCTTACTCACAAAATTAAATGCATTATTATCCGCATACACTGCATCAGCAAGGTCGGTCACATCGTCGCCGTTCACATCAGTCGGCAGATAACCAGATACAAAGTTGAATGCGTCATTGTCGATCTGACTTCCGTCTGTGAGATCTATTGTCCCGTCCTGATTGACATCGCCGCTGTAAATTGCAAAACGGACAGGGGATGCGTCGACCTGTAACTGATTATTTCCGAATGCTTTATTTGATAAATTAGAAAAATTATAATTTATTGTATTAGTGCTGCATAGCTAACGGTAGTGCTGCTCCATGTTTCAATTGTATTTCTATGCTTGATCTCAATATAATAATTTCTTGTTGCCGCATTAAATATTTTGAATTAACCAATGAATGTATTTTTATTAATCACAGATCTTGACGAATCAACTATGGCATAAGGTGAAACTGAATTTCTTAAATAAACTATAACAGTATCACTTAAACTCATATTATTTGAAACAGCATTTTTCGAGCCGCTGTTGGTGTTCCAAAAAGTTTGTCTATAGATTTTGAATTTAAAGTTTCATTCAATAAACTTTTTGGTCACCAACAGCAACGCCTGCAGCAAAGACACTCTAATCTAAAATTTCGATCTGGCATATTGTAATAAGAGAAAATTAACTGATTTCTGAAAAATTTAAAGTTCATCTGTCATGCTCTTGTTCTTAGGCTGTTGGTGGTCAAAAAGTTTGCATAGAAATAAAATTCAAAATATTTTTTAAGATTCGCAAACTTTTTGAAACACCAACAGCGGCTCAAACATAAAAAACCATTTTGAAAATGATTCAAAATGGTTTTTCTTTAAAAACTTAAATTAAAAAAGACACTATTAACTATTAACTATTAACTTTTAATTGAATCTATGATCTGCTTTGCTCCATCAACACTGGAAGTAAGAGTATTTTTTACTGAATCAACTGCTTCGCCGCCTATTGCTTTTGCTGCATCCATTGCTGCCATGACTGCTGATTTAGTAGCGTCGACAGTATTACCGCCGACTGAACTTACAGCTTCGACAGAACCTTTTACTGATTCTAATGCAGTTTCGCCGATGTCAACTCCAAGTTCTTTAGCACTGTGTACTGCCTGACCGACAGCACCTCTGACAGCGTCATCCTGAGTTCCACCTGATTCCATCACACCCTGAACAGTCCCGTTGACGACACCTTTTGTTGCATTGATAACACTTGCTCCGATCTCAGCTACTCCTGAAAGTGCACCCTGTACGATAGAAGCAGGAAGTTTTATTCCTTCTTTGATTATATCTGCTGTATCTTTGATTGTATTAACGGTGATCTTTTTTACAACATCAACCACGGTACCTGCAATATCAGAAACGCCTTTTAAGCTTGAAGTAATAGTACCTTTGACGCCATTTACTAATCTTGAGATTACTGAAAACATATTTTTATTTTGGTTTAATTTATGAAATGTATGTTGTATAAAAATAAGGATTGAAAATCATTAAAGCAAATTCTTAAATTTTTTATAAACAGATAATTAAAATATTTATAAAACTTACTCAGTATCAGTGAATTGTTATTCAAAAGGAATTTAAATAAATTGGTTTAAAAAAAATTTAAAGATGAAGACAAAAATTATTTTTGTAATACTAATCTCAACACTCTTAGTAAATACTGTAATTTATTCACAGGTAAAAAACTGTGACATTTCATATTTCGATTCCAATCACGTCAGAAAAAATTTAAAAAAAGTTACATTTGAAAAAGTGATCATCGATTCACTTGTTATAACAGATTTGGGTAATGTTCAAAAAATTTATCTGAAAGATATTATAAAAGTAGGATATATGTCAGAATCAAAACCCGCATCAGGAATGCTTATTGGAGCGGCAATTGGTGGGGGAGTCATACTGGTATTAGGAATATTGGCAAGCACATCCTCAGGCGGGCATCCGGATATTTCATTAAATTTTGGTGAAATAGTTGGAGCAACTTTAATTGCAGGGTTGATTGGAGGAATAATCGGCGGAGCCATTGGAGGTGCAAATGTGAAGAGAGAATATAAGACAGTTGATCTTACAAAGTTGAGTTTGAATGAATCTTATGAAGTAATAAATAATCTTTTGGAATCATATGGTGAGAAGAAGAAATGAAATATATGAATTTAATCCACTATTCCGCTTAGCAAATTTTTTAGTCACTAACAATCTGCATCTGCCGAAGTCAAGTTTCCGTTATTGTTTGTCACGTTTGCTCCGCTCACTTAAGACTAACAACGGCGAAAATTTTTTAAAACATACTCAGTATCAGTGAATTGTTATTCAAAAGGAATTTAAATAAATTGGCTTAAAAAAAATTAAAAGATGAAGTCAATAATTATTTTTGTAATACTAATCTTAACACTCTTAGTAATTACTACAACTTATTCACAGGTAAAAAACTGTGACATTTCATATTTCGATTCCAATCAGGTCAGAAAAAATTTTAAAAAAGTTACTTTTGAAAAGGTGACTTCCGACTCACTTGCTATTACAGTTTTGGGTAATGTTCAAAAAATTTATCTGAAAGATATTATAAAAGTAGGATATATGTCTGAAACAAAACCCGCACAAGGAATTCTGACCGGTGCTATAGTTGGCGGGGGAGTTATACTGATAGCAGCATTATTGTTAAGTACATCCTCAAGTTCCGAAAATTCCGATGGGTATGTGGATTTTTCATTGACTTTTGGAGAAGTAGTCGTAGGTACACTAGCTGGTGCATTAGTAGGTGGATTGGTCGGCGGAGCGATTAGTGGCTTTAGTGTTAAAAAAAAATATAAGACAGTTGATCTTACAAAACTGAGTTTGAATGAATCGTATGAAGAGATAAATAAAATTTTGAAGACGAATGGAGTTAAGAAGAAATGAATTCTGCATCTGCCGAAGTAAAGTTCCATTGTTGTTGGTCACGTTCGGTCGGCTCACTTAAGACTTGCAATGGTGGAAAATTTGTTTTTACTATTTCTTTCGGCAACAACCCCTTTCGCTCCCCCTTTGTTAAGGGGGAAATACTTTTAAATTATTTTGAATCGTGCTAAAAAAAATTTAAAAAATATATTTTATTAAATTTTATAGAAAATTTTTTTAACATTATGCTATCAATTTAATTTGTAATAAACTAATCATTCTATCGCTCATCCATTATTTTTGCTTTTCAATTTTAATTCATTTTTTAATTTATATAAACTGACTAAAAATTTGAGTTACAATTCCTGTCTGAATAAATTATTTTAGCCAATTAATTAATCAATAAACTTATGAAGAAGATAAACTTATCAATATTAGTATTGGTATTCTCAGCATTTATCATCTCAGGGTGTGGAGATTCTAATAAGAAAACAGAAAGTGAAAATTCAGAAACAAATAAATCTGAAGAAACAAATAAATCTGAAGAAACAAAAACAACTTCTTCAGATGAAAATAAAACAACTGAAACTAAAGTTGGAGAACCTCACAAAGTAGAAGGTGAGTTGCTTGCAATTGATGTTCCGACCATACAATGTGGTACTTGTAAAAAAAATATTAAAAATGCATTGGAAAAAGTTGACGGTGTAATTGCTGTTAATATCAGCGTTGAAAAGAAAAAATGTATGGTTGATTATGATGCCGATAAAACGAATAAGACTGTAATAGAAGGTGCAATAGTGTCAGCAGGATATCAGGCAAATGACAAACCGGCTGATAAGGATGCTTATGATAAATTGGAAGACTGCTGTAAGGTCGGAGGACATTGATAAAGAGCAATTAAAAATTACAAATTGCAAATTACAAAGAGCTAAAAGAAAGTTAAAAGTTACGAGTTACGAATTACGAGTTTGGGTATAGTTTCAGTTTTATATTAAAGATTTAAGATAAACGATCTAATTAAATTTTTGAAAATTGTTATTTTTAATTCGTAATTCGTAATTCGTAATTCGTAATTTGTAATTTGTAATTTGTAATTTGTAATTTGTAATTTGTAATTGCTCTCAGAAATTGGTATAAATAAGTCATAGAAATCAAATCTTATATTTCATATATTTGTAGCATTATTTTTTCAAAAATTTCTTAATGAAAAATTTCTTAATCGATTACAACCTCAAGGTTCGTTTACCTATCTTAATCTTTGTAGTCCTGTCGGTTTTTGCCATCACGTATTACGTTTCATATGCTGAAAGAGTTGGAGTCGGATATCAACCGGTCCAGCCGATCAATTATTCGCACAAGCTTCATGCGGGCGATATGAAAATAGACTGCAGATACTGTCACAGTGATGTGGAAGTTTCAAGAAAAGCAAATGTACCTTCAGCAAAAGTCTGTATGAATTGTCACAGTATAGTGAGAAAAGACAGACCTGAGATAATAAAGCTTACGGATTATTATACAAGGGGAATTCCGATAGAATGGAAAAGAGTACATCTCTTACCTGATTTTGCATACTTTAATCACAGCGTCCATGTAAATAAAGGAATCGACTGTTCGAACTGTCACGGCGACGTAGCAGGAATGGAAGTAGTAGAACAGGTCAAAGATTTCAGCATGAGAGCTTGTCTTGACTGCCACAGAAATCCCGATAAGACAATAACAAACATTGTTCCGGGTAAAGATAAATCAAAGATCAATACAGGTCCGACAAACTGTTCATCATGTCACAGATAAATAAAATTAATTAATGAAAAAAAATTTACCAGTCAGTAATAACAAAGACAATATCGCAGGTTCCGGAAATTCTCCGGAAAAAATCAACAGAAAAAAGTTTTTCAGATTCACCGGACTTGCAGCAGCAGGAATAGCGGCGGCTTCAGTCATTCCTTTTGGTTTATTTAAGTCAGGATCTGATAATAAATCTTCAAAACCGATTTCGAAAATAAAAATTGTTTCGAATCCAAATGCAGTAAAACGAAATTCAAAAGAATCAAACAATAGAAATTCATAATATAAACATGAATAATTATTCAATATGAACAAACCTGACAATAAGGTATTTGATATAAGTGAGAGAATTATCGAGAACAGCCAAATCGAAACAGCGGCTGAACTCCTTATCCCTCCTGACACTACTATTACTGAAGAGCCAAAGGATATAAATTACTGGAGAAGCTTCAGAGAATTATATAAAGATCCTTCATTTAAAAAAGAGATGAGTCATGAGTTCTTACCGGGAGAACTTCAAAAGCCCGATATGAGCGCATTCTCAAAATTCTCGAGAAGGAAATTCCTTGCACTGCTTAGCGCTTCGGCTGCAGTCGCGGCTTCGGGTTGTTCAAACTACAGAGATAAAGGTGAGATAGTACCTTATATCAGCAAGCCTGAATCAGTAACAATTGGAAATCCGACTTATTATGCATCGACATGTACAGGCTGTTCATCAGCATGCGGAATTTTAATAAAGACACAGCAAGGCAGACCAATAAAAGTGGACGGCAATCCTGATCATCCGGTCAGCAAAGGAAAGATCTGCGCTATCGGTCAGGCAAGTGTCATGAGTCTTTATGATCCTGAGAGATTAAAAAATCCGGTTGAGAGAATTAACAGAGTAAGTCCGAATGATATTGAATGGAAAGATGCTGATGAAAAAATAATTGCAGAGCTGAAAAGCGCTGCTTCATCCGGAAAGGAAATTTCAATTGTAACACATACAATAAATTCACCATCGCAGAAAAAACTTTTTGATGAGTTTGTAAAAGTTTATCCTACAGCAAAGATATATTCTTATGAATTATTTGATGAGTCGGAAAAAAAGAATGCATGGGAAAAATGTTATGGAAATAAAAATCTGCCGCTGATTAACTGGGACAAGGCAAATATTGTATTGGCTTTAGAATCGGATTTTCTCGGCAGCGATGGTAATAAGGTCGAGACAGCGAGATTATTTACGCAGGGCAGAGATGCGATAGACGGAAAGACATTCAACAGATTATACACAGTCGAGGGAAATGCTTCGATCACAGGATTGAATTCTGATTACAGAATGATATTGAAAACGGATGCTATAGAAGAGTTTGTGATGTGCTTATTAAATGAGTTGACCGGTAAAGAGAGAGTTTCGAATTTTGCAAATGATGCAGGCATTACGTCAAAGCTTCAGAAGTATGACATGAAATCATTTGCTGCAAAAAATAATTTATCCGAAGAAGTAATTTCACATTTGGTTTCCGATCTCAAAAAGAATCAGGGATCGTCAATTGTCACAGCAGGATCAATGCTTCCAGAGTCCACGCAGATAGCTGTAAATTTATTGAACGAAGTTGTCGGCGGATCAGCTCTTTACAGAAAGGACGAATCAAATGTAACAGTGATGCCGCTTAGCACACGTGAAGAAATGGAAAATCTCGTTTCGGATCTGAATTCGGGAAAGACAGCTGTAGTAATTCATTATGATACAAACCCTGTCTATCATCTTCCAACTGATCTTGGATATGAAGAGGCAGTAAAGAAAGCAAAGACAATTATTACATTAGGTGAATCTGTGAATGAATCTTCCGAGGTCGGCAGTTTTGTACTGCCTGTGAATTCGATGTTTGAGTCATGGGGAGATTATCAGACGAGAAATAATTTCTACAGTCTGCAGCAGCCGGTCATTGCTCCGCTTTATAATACTCGTCAGAAAGAAGATATTCTAATGACATGGATGAGCGGAACAGGCGATTCATACAACATCGATATTTATCATAAATTTGTAATGGATAACTGGAAGACTGGAATACTTTCTTCCGCAGGTACGGACAGTGATTTTTCAAAAGCATGGTATGCAGGACTTAATGACGGAGTTGTAATGGTTTCAGGAAAACCTAAGCTGACAACAGCAGCGGTCACTTCTGATTCTACAAAGACAACTAATTCTACAATAGCAGATTCAACCAAAACAAATAATGCAGCACCGATTTTAACAACTACTTCAGCTGCGAATACAGCATTCAATCCCGCTTCATTTATTTCAAACTCAAATCAAATGACACCGGGCGATGGATTTTCTCTTTTACTATTGAAGAATGGCTCGCTCGGAGACGGAAGATATGCAAACAACGGCTGGCTTCAGGAACTGCCGAAAGCAGTTTCGAGAGTGGTCTGGGATAACTATGCAGCAATTTCTGTGAAGAGTGCGGAAGCTCTCGGAGTGGATTCGAATGACAATATTAATATTACGACATCGGCAGGTAAGATGGAGATCCCAGTATTTGTGCAGCCCGGAATGGCTGACGGCGTGATCGCTATAGAGCTTGGCTACGGAAGAAAAGTCTGCGGCACAGTAGGGGAAGATGCCGGATTTAATGCAAATGTATTGATGTCAAAATCTCCGAAACTTAGTAAGTGGTTTTACAATGATGCGAAGATTGAGAAGTCAGACGGTACTTATGAGATAGTGTCTGTACAGGATTCATATCCGATAGACGAACCGCTTTATAAAGACATTCAATATAAAAGAGAGATCATACAGGAAGGTACTTATTTACAATATAAAGAGAATCCGAATTTTCTGAATGACAGACATACAAGATATTCTGAAGAAGAGACAGCGAAGCTAAAAGTCGGAAGTATCAACGAGCAGTATAAACATACCGGCACGAAATGGGGAATGGTCATTGATCTCAATAAATGCATCGGCTGTAATGAATGTGTAGCTGCATGTAATGTCGAGAATAATATACCTGTAGTCGGAAAAGAAGAGTCGAATAAACACAGAGCAATGCACTGGATCAGGATCGACAGATATTATTCGGGAACGCCTGAAGTTCCAAAGGCAAGTTTCCAGCCGATGCTTTGTCAGCACTGCGATTTCGCACCTTGTGAAAATGTCTGTCCTGTAGCTGCGACCACTCACAGCGCTGACGGAATAAACGGAATGGCTTACAACAGATGTGTGGGTACGAGATACTGTTCGAATAACTGTCCTTACAAAGTAAGAAGATTCAACTACTTCAACTTCAGAGATAACTTCAAAAACGCAATACAGGAGGAAGAGT
Source organism: Ignavibacteria bacterium (assembly GCA_049293015.1). GTDB lineage: Bacteria > Bacteroidota > Ignavibacteria > Tepidaquicellales > Tepidaquicellaceae > UBA2330. The sequence continues at coordinate 39,526 of JBATSB010000114.1, read as the reverse complement.
CATTCACACTTATGCAGAATCCTGAAGTTACCGTGAGATCAAGAGGAGTGATGGAGAAATGCACATTCTGTCTGCAGAGAATAATGGAAGAGAAGCAGATGGCAATTCAGGAGAACAGACAGGTAAAGGGATCGAATGTTAAGACAGCTTGTCAGGATGCATGTAATACAAATGCGATCTCATTCGGTGATCAGAATGATAAAGAATCAGAATTATATAAATTGAATCAAAGCAAATTAGCTTACCATGTACTTGAAGAAATAAAGGTAAAGCCGAATATTACTTATTTAGCAAAACTTAGAAATGTATATGAAATTGAAAATGAGGAGGCGCATCATTGAGTCTTGACGCTACTTACACAAAAGAGATCCCATTAGTAGAAGGCGGAGTTTCCTTTAAGGACATTGACAAGGTCATTGCCCTGCCGACTGAGACCAAGCCGACAAAGGGCTGGTGGATAGCTTTTCTGATGTCACTTACTGCACTGACGATCGGAGCTGTATCACTCGGACTGACTATCTATTACGGTATCGGGATGTGGGGAAATAATCAGCCGGTCGGATGGGCTTTTGGAATTATCAACTTTGTTTTCTGGATCGGTATCGGTCATGCGGGAACGCTGATCTCTGCTATTCTCTATCTCTTCAGACAAAAATGGAGAACAGGTATTGCGAGGTTTGCAGAAGCGATGACGATCTTTGCAGTTATGACTGCGGGTATTTTTCCGATAGTTCATACAGGAAGACCATGGCTTGCAGGATATCTGATCCCATTGCCAAACATGAACGGAGTCTGGGTGAATTTCTATTCGCCGCTGCTCTGGGACGTATTTGCAGTATCGACTTATTTCACTATCTCATTTTTATTCTGGGGAATCGGACTTATTCCTGATCTTGCGACATTAAGGGACAAGACGACAAGCAAAGTAAAGAAGACGATCTATTCCGTGCTGAGTCTCGGATGGACGAACTCCAACAGAAACTGGAGTAATTATGAGAGAGCTTATCTGATACTTGCCGGTATTTCTACACCACTTGTACTTTCAGTGCACTCGATAGTTAGTTTTGACTTTGCCGTATCGGTAATTCCCGGATGGCATACGACAATCTTCCCGCCTTATTTTGTGGCAGGAGCTATCTTCTCGGGATTTGGAATGGTGTCAACTATTCTGATTATAGTCAGAAAGATATTTAATCTACAGCACATCATTACCTTGAATCATCTTGAGACGATGAATAAGATCTTGCTTGCGACTGGTATGATGGTTGGATATGCATACGGAATGGAATTTTTTATTGCATGGTACAGCGGTAATACATTTGAGCAATTCATATTTATAAACAGAGCATTCGGACCTTATGCATGGGCATACTGGATCATGGTCTCATGTAACGTAATTTTCCCACAGCTCTTCTGGTTTAAAAAGATCAGAAGGTCGATTCCAATAACAATGGTACTTGTACTGCTTGTAAATGTCGGTATGTGGTTTGAAAGATTCGTGATCATTGTAACTTCGCTGCACAGGGATTTTTTACCGTCGAGCTGGGCAATGTTCACGCCGACACTGACGGATTTAGGATTGCTTTTAGGAAGTTTCGGATTTTTCTTTACGTTCCTGTTATTGTTTTTGAAGACGCTGCCATTGGTTTCAATTTCAGAGGTCAAAGGTGTAATGCCAGGTGCACAGCCGACCGTGCATCCGCATCCAATAAAGAGCAATTAAAAATTAGGAATTACAAATTACAAATTGAAGAGACAGCCTATAGGCTGTCTATACACAAAATTTAAAATTAATATAAGTGTTAAAAAACATTTTAAATAAGATAAAAGAGTTTGATACCTCAGAGGAAAAGGAAGTAAGGAGCAGCAAGCTTTACGGCAAAGCCGCTCTTTATAATACTCCGAACGAGATCACCGAAGCTGCGGCTATTGTAGCGGGAAAGGGTTATAAAAAGTTTGATGTGTATACACCTTATCCGCTGCACGGAATGGATACAGCTATGGGAATGCCGCCGCCAAAGATCGGTTACGTTTCATTCATAATGGGTATAACGGGTACGATACTTGCTCTGATCATGATGATATGGATGTCCTCGATAAATTATCCAAACATCGTAGGCGGAAAGCCATTCTTCGGACTGCCCGGAGCAATTCCTATCACATTCGAATCTACAGTACTGCTGTGCGGTATTGCGACTGTACTCGGACTGATCATTCTCTTTAGTAAGATGCCGAAACTCAATAGTCCTTTGAATGACACTGACTTTATGAAACACGTGACTTCGGATAAATTCGGACTGGTGATCGAGACAGGTGATGAGATGTATATCGAAGATGAAGTATTAAATTTATTTTCAAAGACCAACGCTTATGAAGTACAGAATATTTATTTCAGAGAATCAAATCTTACAAAAAAGACACCGCTCTTTGATAAGAAGTTTACTATGGCAATTATTGTAACAGGCTTGATGACTGCTGCTGTAAGTTATGTTACTTTAAATTATGTATTGTTTGAAACAGTACCATTCAACTGGATGTGGCAGCAGGGCAGGATAGATGCGCAAAGTAAAAGTGATTTTTTCCCGAATCAGTCGGGCATGAGACCGCCTGTGGAAGGAACTGTAGCAAGAGGATTCGTGCCTTATGAATATCAGGGAATGCCGGATTCTGTAGTAAAGCTTTTGTCAAATCCCGTTCCTGTCACAGTGAAGTCTCTCGAAAGAGGTCAGGACAGATTTAATATTTATTGCAGTCCGTGTCACGGATATACAGGTGACGGAGACGGCAGACTTAGAGATCAGTTCCCGAAACCGCCAAGTCTTCATAATGAAAAAGTAAAGAACTGGCAGGACGGAAATATTTTTCACGTCATGACAAACGGTCAGAATGTAATGCCGAGCTATGCTGAGCAGGTATCAAAAGAAGACCGCTGGGCGATTGTAAATTATATCAGAGCGTTGCAGAGAGCTAAAGATGCAAGCGAGGAAGATCTGGAAAAAGCAAAATAAATTTATAAAAAGTATTTGAATTATTTTATATTATAATTTTTAATGGACTATACTAAAAAACCTTTACCGCCAATTATTACAAAACTCGGAACCGGACTTCTCGGGATCGGTCTTGTACTCGTGGTATTAACGTTTGTAACGGATACGCACAGAGCATTTTTTGATTATCTCTGGATGTATATGTTCTTAGTGAGCATTGGTGTCGGTTCGCTGGCATTGGTAGCACTTGAATATCTCGTCGGTGCGACATGGAGTACGCCGTTCAGAAGAATATCTGAATTTCTTGCAGCGCTAATACCGCTCCTTGTGTTACTTGTCATTCCGCTCATATTCGGAATGCATGATCTTTTTCACTGGACGCATGAGGAGACTCTTTTAAATGATCCGCTGCTGCAGGCAAAATCTGCCTACTTGAATGTCCCATTCTTTTTAATAAGGACAGCGATAATATTATTGATCTGGGTAGTATTTTATTTTCTCTTTATCAGAAATTCTCTGAAGCAGGACGACACAAGAGACCCATTGCTGACAAAGCAGAGCATAAAATTTTCAGCGGCATTTGCGATATTATTTATGTTCACTATCACCTTTATTGCAATAGACTGGATGATGAGTCTTGAGTATCATTGGTTTTCGACAATGTTCGGAGTTTACTATTTTGCAGGTACAATGGTAGCAGCATTTGCAGCCGGTACTTTTTGTTCGGTACAGCTCAATGAGAACGGCTATCTTGTTAGCAATATAAAGGACAATAATTATTACAGCTTTGCGACACTGCTGTTTGGCTTCAATGTTTTCTGGGCATACATCGGATTTTCACAGTACATGCTGATCTGGTATGCAGATATTCCTGAAGAGACATTCTGGATAATGATGAGAATGAAAGGAAGCTGGACTTATTTCTCGATCGGTCTGATCTTTGTTCATTTTGTAATACCGTTTTTGGTATTGCTGCCAAGGAGTTCGAAAGTAAAGCCGAAGCTGCTTACAATAATTTCGATATGGCTGCTGTTTGCACATGCATATGATCTTTACTGGATAATAATGCCAAGCTATTTTACAGAAGGATTTGTATTTGGCTGGAGCGAACTCGGATTTCTGATGTTTGCATTTGGACTGATAATAACTGTATTCAGAATGCGAGCTGCCAAGTCCAACCTTGTACCTGTTGGTGATCCAAAGCTTGAAGCGGGTTTAAATTTTCATTTAAATTAATTTTTAAGAACTTTAATTTTATAAAGTGTCACACAATAATAACAGCAAAGGTAAATTCAACATATACGACATTTTCCGCGACATGGAAAAGTTCTACGGCGTGCTTTATATGCTGCTGCTTGTTTTCATAGTAATGCTCGGCGCGAAATACGTCAGCACGCTTGATTATAATAAACTCTTTACAGCGCCGGGTCTTTTATCGGCAGATACAAACATGAGAGTTCCGCTGCCTGTAAATAAAGGAACTATGACTCCGCCGGTGGATGTGATATTTTTCAGCACTCCGTCACCTGATCTAGTTTCACAGGGAAAAGATATTTACGCAGCAAGCTGTCAGAGCTGTCATGGTGAAACAGGACAGGGTAATGGACCTGCAGGAACTTCACTAAATCCTCCGCCGAGAGATTTTGCCGAACCAACAAAGCAGACATGGAAAAACGGACAGACAGTTTCACAGATGTATGTCACACTTCAGGAAGGAATTCCAAATACAGGAATGGCAAGTTTCAGTACACTAAATCCAAAAGACAGGTTTGCAGTCATTCAATATATAAGGACTTTCAATCCGCTTTATCCACAGGATTCACCTGAAGAACTTAAGAAGCTTGATGAGAAATACAGTCTTGCTACAGGCGTAAAAGCCGCGAATCAGATACCTGTCGAGCTTGCAATGGATCTGATGGTGCTCGAGGAAGATACTTTAAAAAATGATCTTAGCAAGATATTGATAAAATTAGAATTGGACAAAAGTGATTCGGCTGTAGTAATTCTTGATAAAATAATTTCCGATAAAAATAAAGCAATGTTATCACTTGCTAACGATATGAAATGGGCGACAAGTAATGAAGAGTTTGTGAATTTTTTAAAGACCGATCCTTTGGATAAAGGATTCAAAGGTGATGTGTATCAGCTCTCCGCAGCGGATTCCGAAACGGTCTGGAAATATCTCAGAACCCTGTTCTTAGTGAATAAGGTCTGACCAAATTAAGTGTTATGAAAAAATTAATAATTAGTTTTTTATTTATATGCATTTTATTCCCTGTGATAAACGGCAATTTATTTTCGCAGGAGAGTGAAGGTGAAAAGACAGAATTACCTGATATAGGAATCAGGGAAAAATTAGGTGATTACATACCAGATGATGTGATGTTAAATGATGAGAATGGCAATCCGGTAAATTTAAAAAGTCTGATCAATAAGCCGACTGTCTTTTCATTTGTATATTTCAGATGTCCGGGGATTTGCACTCCTCTTCTAAACGGACTTACAAAAGTGATAGATCAGGCGGACATTGAGCCGGGTATTGATTACGATATTGTCACGATCAGTTTTGATCATACTGAAGATTTTAAATTGGCAGCAGGGAAGAAAGAAACATACCTGAGTTCTTTGGATAAGAAAATATCTCCGGAGTCATGGAGATTTCTCAGCGGAGACAGTGCTAACATTCATAAGATCACAGATGCAGTCGGATTTAAATTTGCAAGACAGGGAAATGATTTCATGCATGGAGCTTCACTTATCATGATATCCCCTGACGGAAAAGTGATCAGATATTTATACGGCACGGACTATCTTCCATTTGATCTGAAGATGGCTGTGACTGAAGCAGCGGAAGGAAAATCTGTTCCGACTATTTCGAAGATAGTAAAGATGTGTTTCAGTTATGATCCTGCAGGCAGGAAATATGTTCTAAATGTAACAAGAATAGCAGGCGGAGGGATACTTCTTCTGCTCGGAATATTTGTAGGATATCTTACATTAAAAAAGAAAAAAACAAATTTACAAAATACTTAAATAATTTATGGCTAACGGAACTATAGCTGTTCCTAAAAAGGCGGCTGAAGTTGATTTTTATCATGTCAGGACGAAGCATAAAGGGATAATGTCCTGGTTGTTTACGACCGATCATAAGAGGATAGGGCTGATGTATCTGTCTGCGATGACGGTTTTCTTTTTGTCTGCGATGACGATCGGCTTTTTGATGAGACTTGAAATGCTTACACCAGGCGAGACGATTATGAGTGCACAGACTTATAACTCATTTTTTACTCTTCACGGCGTGATCATGATCTTTCTTTTTATAATTCCCGGAGTGCCTGCGGTATTCGGAAACTTTATACTACCGATACAGCTTGGCGCAAAGGACGTTCAGTTTCCAAAACTGAACCTGATGTCCTGGTATCTTTATATGATAGGCGGAGGACTGGCAATTTTTTCACTCTTTATAGGGTCGGGAATAGCTGATACGGGCTGGACATTTTATGCGCCTTACAGTATCAGGACTACTACAAACGTTTCCATATCTGTCTTTGCAGCATTTATACTCGGATTCTCTTCTATTCTTACCGGACTGAATTTTCTAACTACCATTCACAGACTGAGATGTCCGGGAATGACATGGTTCAGAATGCCGCTGTTTGTATGGTCGATCTACGCGACTTCATGGATTCAGGTACTTGCAACACCAGTGATTGGAATCACTCTTTTACTTGTAATACTTGAAAGAGCTTTTGGAATCGGAGTATTTGATCCGGCACTTGGCGGTGATCCGCTTTTGTATCAGCACTTATTCTGGATATATTCTCATCCGGCAGTTTACATTATGATACTGCCTGCGATGGGTGTCGTGTCTGAGATCATACCGACATTTGCAAAGAAGCCGATCTTCGGATATGTGCCGATCGCTATTTCCAGTCTTGCAATTGCACTCGTCGGATATCTTGTATGGGGACATCATATGTTCTCAAGCGGAATCAGCGACACATCAAGAGTAATATTTTCTTTACTAACATTTTTTGTTGCACTGCCTTCGGGGATAAAAGTTTTTAACTGGGTGGCGACACTTTATAAAGGTTCGATAGAAATGACTGCACCTATGCTTTTTACAATGATCTTTATTTTTATATTTTCAATAGGAGGTCTTACAGGTCTAATGCTTGGCGCTTTGAATGTAGATCTGCATCTGACTGATACTTATTATGTGGTGGCACACTTTCACTATGTGATGTTTGGAGGAATGGGAATTATATTCTTTGCAGCACTGCATTATTGGTTCCCTAAGATGTTTGGGAAAATGTATAATGAAAAAGTGGCAAAAGTTACCGCTTACTGGATAGCAATCGGATTTAATACTCTTTATTTCCCGATGTTTATTATGGGTTATATGGGAATGCCGAGAAGATATTATGATTATCTGCCGGAATTTCAGATATATCATATTATTTCAACAGTAGGATCATGGATACTTGTATCAGGAATTTTATTAATGGCATATAATCTGATCAACGGAATCTGGAACGGAAAGAAGTGTACTGAAGATAATCCATGGGGAGGAACTACTCTCGAATGGACTGTACCGTCTCCTCCACCGCTTGAAAATTATGATGAAATCCCAACAGTGACAACCGGTCCTTATGACCATTCTTACATTCACAAACAGGACAGACAGGAGGTATCAAATTGAGTTATAACGCTGACACAGCAGAACAGGAGATCCACGAAGTCCATATACACAGGGATGACTTTGGATCCAAAATGGGTATGTGGCTTTTCCTATTCACAGAGGTACTTCTCTTTGGAGGACTATTCATTCTCTATGCAAGTTACAGGTTCATTTATGCAGATGGATTTGTAGTAGCAGCCGGTGAACTTGATGTATTCATGGGAGCAATAAATACGGTTATTCTTCTTACCAGCAGCTTAACGGTTGTACTGGGTATAGTTGCATTACAGAAGAATAATAAAAAGCTGTGCTTATTTTTTCTTTGGGTAACGGTATTCTGCGGATTAATTTTTCTTGTAAATAAATATTTTGAGTGGGGTGCAAAATTCCATCACGGTATTTATCCACAAGGACCTGCACTTCAGGATATGTCTGAAGGTGAAGTAATGTATTTTGGATTGTATTATGTAATGACTGGTCTTCACGGACTGCACATTATAGTTGGTCTGGCTTTTATAGGATTCGTAATGTGGCAGATAAAAAAAGATGTTATAACAGCGACGAATTTTCAGAAGCTCGAAAATTCCGGTCTTTACTGGCACCTTGTAGATATTATCTGGATTTTCCTGTTCCCGTTATTTTATTTAATTCATTAATGATAATTTTAAAAAATAATAAAGATGAGTAATCACAATTCCGATCAATCTTCACACTCAGAACATTCTGAACACGATGACGGTCACATCGCCGTAGCGCATCATCCGAGTTATGGTATAAATATACTCGTATGGATAGGACTGCTTTCGCTGACTTCCATCACAGTTGCAGTTGCCGGAATTGACCTCGGCAGTCTCGCACTTACAGTAGCTTTGATCATTGCAACTGTTAAAACTATGTTTGTGATAAATTTCTTTATGCACCTGAAGTTTGACAATAAGGTATTTAAAATATTTGTAGGAGTCTGCATACTGATATTTATAGTAGTTTTAATTTTAACATTCTTTGATCTGACATTTAGATATTAATTCAGATATTGATAAAGAAAACAATCCAGATTTTTAATGAATATTTATTCAGATATAAACAGATTTTAAATTATGAGACCAAGTATAATAAATGAAGTTGATACTACCTTTTGGATAATCACAGGTATATCAATAATACTGCTGCTGGTGATAACAGTGGCAATGTTGTATTTTTTATTTAAATATAGCAGAAAAAGAAATCCTATCCCTTCTAATATTGAGGGAAATACTACCATAGAAGTCATCTGGACAATAGTTCCAATTATAATAGTTCTGTATTTGTTTTATATAAGTTGGGACGGATTTGTAAATATGCGTGATGTTCCCAAAGATGCAATGGTGGTAAAGGTTACCGGACAGATGTGGAAATGGACATTTGAGTATGACAATGGTAAGAAATCCGATACTGTTAATCTTCCGCATAATAAGAATATTAAGTTTGAGCTTTCTTCAAATGACGTACTACACAGTTTTTATCTTCCACACTTTAGAGTAAAAGAAGATGTTGTTCCCGGTGCGCCTAATTATATATGGATAAGGACAGATGAACTGGGCACATACTATGCAGCCTGTGCTGAATACTGCGGCTTAAATCATTCTTATATGTATGCTCCAATTAATGTGATCCCCGAAGATCAGTTTGAAATTTGGAAAAATATTCTTCCTGAAAAACCAAAAACTGATACTGCTGCAGTTAAGAAAGATTCTCTGAAGACTGCAGGTAATACAGCATCAGATACAGGTAAAGCATTAACCAATACAGATTCTGTAAAGACCGGTACTAAAACTGATTCAGTAAAAAAAGAAACACCTGCAACTGATCTGAAAGAAGTTAAGAAACCTGATTCTACAAAAAAATAAATTTTTAGAAAATTCAGACAGCAGATACATATAAAAAAGATATCCATTTAAGTTCGGGACTAGCATTCCGTACCAGAGCCATATTGGAACTGACGAAGATCAGAATTACGATACTTGTAGCTTTGACTACATCGCTCGGATATATACTAGCGCTGAATGACCTCAGCTCATTTTCGCTATATCCTGTGATCGGAATATTTTTACTGGCTTGCGGTGCAGCTGCAATGAATCATTATCAGGAAAGAGGTACAGACATTCTGATGGACAGAACAAAAGGCAGACCAATTCCTTCCGGAAGTGTGTCAGCTTTATTTGTCATAACAGTTTCAATTGCATTTTTACTGGCGGGCTCTGCAGTTCTCTTTTTTAAATCAAGTTTACTAACTCTTTATATTGGTCTGTTTACTTTTTTTTGGTATAACGGAATTTATACTCCATTGAAAAAAGTAATGGCTCTTGCAATAATCCCCGGTTCGCTCGTAGGTGCATTACCACCGATGGCAGGATGGGCAGCAGCAGGAGGTTCACTGACTGACGATAAGATATTACTGATCGGAGCATACTTTTTTATCTGGCAGATCCCTCACTTCTGGATATTGCTTCTTGTGTATGGAAAGGATTATGACAAAGGCGGATTTCCTACACTTACTAATATGCTGTCACAGAGACAACTGATCAAGATTACTTTTACCTGGATACTGCTGACGATTGCAGTTGCTTTGTCAATCAATTTTTTTGGAATACTGAATTATTATTTTTCAAATGCTCTGCTGACAATTCTGTGTTTATGGATGTTTGCAAGATCCATAAAGTTTCTTGATATGACAGGAGACAAAAAAAGTTTTAAGGAAATGTTCATAAGTATAAATATATTCACATTACTGATAATAACAATTTTGTCTGTTGACAAACTTGTAAAGTTATTTTTAGAATAAGAAATTTAATATAAATATTAATAATGGATTTTTTAGATAAATTGGTTATACCGGCAACGACACAGCATCTATCACTGCTGAAGATCATACTTGTCATGTCGCTTCTTATTTTTATTCCATTCTTTGGAATGCTGATGGGCGGAACGGCTTTCTCCGTGATTTTTAATGCATACGGAAGGAAGATGAAGAATAAACTGTTCATCAGATTTGCAAAAGATGTGATCGATAAACTTGCAATAAACAGATTTGTAGGAGTAGGACTTGGAATTATTCCGTTGCTTGCAATAACATTTTGTTATGCGCAGTTATTATTCGAAGTAAAGGTGATCTCTGTGAGTCTTCTGTTTGTTGCAACTCTGTTTCTTGCAATAGCCGTTAATTTCATATACAGTTATCAGAATACATTTCAGATCGAGTCGTTGATTGAGACATTTAAAGGAATTGCAGGGATTGATAAACATGAGCTTGACAAACAGCTTCCTGAGGATGTGACGGATTACGAATTTGATATTATGAACACTAATTCAAATTCCGGTTTATACGGATTTGTGTTATTACTAATAACTGCTTTATTTTTTGCAGGCGGTATAACTATTGCGCAATTCTCTGAGAGATTTCAAGATTTTCAAAACATTGCACAGATATTTTTATCAGGCGCAACTTATGTAAACTTTCTTTTCATCTTAGTACTTTCTGCTGCGATCACAGGCAGTGCGATCCTGTTCTTTTTCTTCAGCTGGCAGGGAGGTATGCATGATATGGATAAAGAATATTCAAATTTTGTAAAAAAGATAGCAGGTAACATTGCATTTATTGGAGCAGCTCTTACACCTGTTTTCTTATTCTTAAGTTTTTATTTTACTCCAAATTCAGCTTTATCCGGACCGGTATTTATTTATACTGGTTTAGCTTTTGTATCTCTTCTTCTTTTATGTAACTTTCTTTATGCTGTAATAAAAAATTCAGATATGAAATATATCGGAGCTGCATTCTATTTTGTGATATTATCATGCGGATTTATTATAATGAAAAATCAGTCTGCATTTGGAACTGCAAACTTCAAACATCTCGAAGTGATTAATTTAAAAGCCGAAGAACTGCACAAAGAAAAGAAATCTAAAACAATTAATACTGAAGGAGTAAACGGTGAAGAGATATATACAAAGATCTGTTCAGCATGTCATAGTTTTGACACCAAGCTCGTCGGACCTCCTTATGCTCAGACTGTTCCCGCATATAACGGTGATGTAAAAAAACTTGCAAATTATATTTTAGATCCGACAAAGAAAAATCCTGACTATCCTCCGATGCCAAATCCGGGTCTGAAGCCGAAAGAAGCTGCAGCAGTGGCGCAATATCTTATTGATAAGGTCGCCGGTAAAAAGTAACAAAGTAATGTGTAAAATTTTAAAAAAGGCGGAGTCTGACTTCGCCTTTTGTTTTTAACCACATAGACACATAGAATACATAGGCGTGTATTTCCGATATTTCTATACATAATCTTAAAATTAATGAGTTAAGAAAATATAAATTACTCGTCAATAATAAATTGAAAAATTTTAATTTAAGATTATTAACTATTAACTATTAACTATTAACTATTAACTATTAACTATTGCGCAGTTATGAATAAAAAGAAAATTGTCATATTAACAGGCGCAGGTATCAGTGCAGAAAGCGGTCTTTCTACATTCAGAGATTCAGGTGGACTATGGGAAGGTCATAACGTAATGGATGTTGCATCGCCTGAAGGCTGGAGACGGGATCCTAAGCTGGTGCTTGAATTTTATAATCAGAGACGCAGACAGCTTAGAAATGCCGTTCCAAATGCTGCACATACCGAACTGGTTCGTCTCGAGGAAAAGTATGACGTGACAATTATAACTCAAAATGTAGATGACCTTCATGAAAGAGCGGGCTCGGCAAATATTATACATTTACATGGCGAACTCAAAAAGTCTCAAAGTTCCACTAATCCTGAATTGATATATGACATTAAAGGCGATGAAATTAATGAAGGAGATAAATGTGAACTCGGTTCTCAGTTAAGACCGTTCATAGTTTGGTTCGGTGAAATGGTACCAAAGATGGATGAAGCTGTTGAAGTTGCTCTCAGGGCTGATATATTTATTGTAATTGGTACTTCATTAGTTGTGTATCCCGCTGCCGGACTTTTGCAGTTTGCAGATGAGAATATTCTTAAATATTTAATAGATCCGTCAGATCCTGAATTGTATTATAATTATTCAAACCTTAAACATATAAAAGCTAAAGCTACTACAGGAACAAAGGAGCTTGCAGACAAATTAATGAATGATTGATATTTTCTGTTTTTTCAAATAGACACTAAATTTTAAAATATATTCAAAAGTAATTTTACTTTTACAATATCTTTAGCTTTTTACAATTCATAATCTATAGGAAGATTTATTGATGAGTTGTTACAAAGATGAATATCTTATAAAGCTACTTTGGGAAATTTATGAAAACCGTTTTAACGGTTTATGGTAGCGGAGCGGAATCTAGAATATTATGAATGGATAAAATCTTTTAGCAATAAAACTTTTTTGAGTAATGTTTAGATAGAATGTATTTCGACTTTGGGAAATGTTATACAAACCGTTTTAACAGTTTGTAGTTTGGGGCTATCCAAAATCTTACTTGAAATTAAATATCGGTAAGCTAAAAAATATTTGAAATAAAAAAAAGCTGTTTCTACTTTCGCAGAAACAGCTTTTTAATATTAAATAAAAATGTATTATTTTATTCTCTTGAAGTCAATTCTTCTGTTTTTGAATCTACCTTCTTCAGTATCATTGGATGCTATAGGTTCATCCGGACCATAACCTACTGTTGTGATTCTGGATGCTGCTATACCGTTTTCTACAAACCAGGCTTTTACAGATTCAGCTCTGTCAAGGGAAAGATCCATATTGTGAGCTCTGCCACCTGTATTGTCTGTATGACCGCTAATTTCAACATCAAGATCAGGATTATTCTTCATATATCCTAGAGCTCTCATTAATACATCTTCTGCGAAAGAAGAAATCTGAGCACTGTTTGTTGCAAAGTTAATACCTTCCAATGTGATCACCTGTCCAACTTTGATAGGTTCTTCTGGTGGAGGAGGTGGTAAATCGTCTGCAGGATTCAAAGGATCTGATCCTCTTCCTACTTCAACTCCGTCATTGATGGTTCCAAGATCTGTATCAAACATTTTAGGATTGGTTTTATAAGTTAAAACTTCGTCACCGTCCATCAGATTATCTTCGTCAGTATCACTGTCAGTCGGAAGAGTTAAATAAGTATTTATTTCTTCATTATCCATTAGTTTATCTCCATCAGTATCTTTTTTCAAAGGATCAGTGAAGTGTTGCTTTACTTCTGCACCGTCCTGTAAAGTATCACCGTCAGTATCTTTATTCAGAGGGTTGGTCATATAAGTATTCACCTCTTCACCGTCACCTAATCCGTCACCATCAGTATCTGCTATGTTGGGATTGGTTCCAAGCTGTTCTTCACGGCATTTTGTAAGGCCGTCTTTGTCAACATCAGTTTCGCAATCGTCACCGCCTGCAAATGTAAGTCCCAAAGAAACCTGTGCACCTCCGTCTTCCCAGCTACCAAGTATAAAATTATTTAACTGATCTGAAAATGAATAATATGCACCACCGCTGATATCGAGCATAACATTGTTGGACATTCTGACTTCAGTACCTATTCCAATTGGAATTATAGAAGTCCATCCATTAGCAAATGAATTGTAATCAGGCACGTTAGTGAATCCTTGTGGAAGTTCTTTTGTAGAATATTTCAATAGTCCGACTCCTAAATACATATATGGATTCCAGTTCTTTGATGGAATTGGTGAAATTCTGAGTCTTACATCTATCGGAACAACGTTTGATTCTGTGTAATTTTCACTACTGACTGTTGCTCCTGCATCAGGAGTGTTAAAATCATCGTTGGTTTTATACTGACCGAATCCAGCACCTAACTCAATTGCGAGTAATTGAGACAATTCAAATGCCAGATAAGCTCTTGCTGTATATGAATATGCAGATCCGTATTCAGAAAAAGGTAAGGTTGGGCTGTACTGAATACCGCCTTTTACATTGTAATTTTTAAATTGAGCATTTGCACTTGTTGAAATAATCAACGACAATGCAATAAAAAATAGTAAGAGTTTTCTCATTTTTCCCTCTGTTTTATTTATAAAATATTGATAAAATACCTAAATAATTACAAACATGAAATTTATTAAATTAAAAGTATTATTTGAGCTTAGAGCATAATATCTTTCAAAAAAAATTTAAGTTAATTTATCTCAGAATTTTTATCTTGAGAGTTTCCCAGTGATAATCATTAGAAAAATAAATAAGTAAGATAAAGATGATACTGGTAGTGTAATGAGTCTAAATATTAAAAAAATGATTTTATCATTTTAATAATAATATTCTTGTATTTGGATTTTGCAAAACAAGAGATTTTCAAACAATTGCATTCCCAAATCAAGGAGATTGGGAAAAAGCATTAGATTTTCTAATAAAAAATTCGGATTTATTTAAGAAACTGATATTTATTTGTTCTATTTAATGTTATTACCTCACCGGGCTCTTTTTTTAGCTTCTTCATAAATAGTCAAATGAGACCTGTCATATTCCATAAGCTTCTCATAAACATTTCTGTCTCCGTAATCGATGAATGTTTCAGCAATCTCAGTTGCCTTACTGTCAAAAAAGATGTCAACATTAAAAGCTCTCACCTCTCTTTTCTTAACATTGCTGATTACCTCAAGTGCACTTAAAATATTTGCATATGCGTTATTTTTGTTGGTCGCTAGTGAATCTAAACCAAGATACATATATTCAAAATATCCTAATCTGAAATGATCAAAACGTACGCTTAATAATTCCTGTACAAGTTGAAGTCGAGAAGGTTTAGAACCTCCACCTGTTTCGTTCCAACCGTTAAGACTTACTGATACTTTATTACAGATATCTAATGCTTTTTGAAAATATTTGTTTCCGCCTTTGGGATTATATGAATCTTCATCATATCCAACTACAATGTATGCATAATAATCAAGCAGACTAAGAAGAGGATCAAAACGCTGATCATTTTTTACAAAAGGAAGAGATTCATTATAAAAAAATTCGCATCTCTCATCTAAAAACCTGAAAGATGTTGTATATCTTTGAGCATTTCTATCAAATGGATTATAAACTAATCTCTGGCTGGCTATAAATAATTTTGCCTGGTAGTTATAATTTATTGTGTTAACACCTGTAAAATTAAACTGCCACTGAACTCTTATTGGGTCGATCTTTTCATCATGATATTTATTCTTATTCAGATAATCCTGTACCTTTTGCTGGAACTGTACAAGCTTTTGCTGTATTTCAGGGGCAAGCAAATCATAAGTAACAATTACTTCCGACTGGAAATCCTTATCCTGTGAATTTGCTATTCCTGTTAGTATAAATGAAAATATAATGATAATAAAAAACCATTTAATTTGTCTTTGCATTTTCTTTCTCTTTCGATTAAATTATTTCTGATAAATTTGATGTTCCTAATCAAATAATCAATTCACTTTTATTAATTATTAAAGGAAAACGATGATTAAGTCAGTCACGATGTTTATAGTATTGTTATGTATTAAAAGTTCCTCGGCACAGTTTGAAAATACAGATACAGGTGCAAGAGCAATTGGATTAAACGGAGCTTATACTTCTCTTTCTAATAATTCAATTGCAGTTTTCTACAACCCTTCCGGGTTGGGTCAGCTAAAATTCAGGGAAATATCAGCTTTTTATACTCCATCGATTTTTGGAATAAGTGGTCTGTCTCAGACTTCTTTTAGTTATGCAGAGCCTATGAATTTCGGGACTCTTGGTACCGGAATAAAGTCATTTGGATTTGATCTCTACAGAGAATTTAATCTGTTGTTATCTTATGGAAATGTAATTCATGAAAAAGTATTTCTCGGATTCAGCATAAATTATTATAATCTCAGTATTCAAAATTACGGATCTGCATCTTCATTCGGATTGGATATCGGAGCTCTTGCTTATATAACTGATTTTATGAGGTGGGGATTTGCAGCAAAAAATATGACAGGTTCAACAATTGGAATTTCTAAAGAAAAAATTCCACAAGTCTATAATACCGGCTTGACCTTTCAGCCAAAAGAAGATCTGTTGTTTGTAATCGAAGCAGAAAAAGATGTAAGATATCCATTGTCATTCAGATCTGGTTTTGAATATGCTGTGTTTGAACAGGCAGAAATCAGATCGGGTATTCGCACAGAACCGGTTTCTTTTACAGCAGGTCTCGGACTGAGTTACGGTTTGTTTCAATTAGATTATGCTATTAACAATCATCAGGATCTGGGAATAAGTCATCAGGGCTCAATTACTGTAAATTTTGGAGGACCTGCAGCAAAGAAGTTTTATCGAACTCAGTTAGTTAATGCTTTCAAATAATTAAACTTAAGACAGTTTTCTTTTAAATAAATTTTCTGTCCGAAAAAAATTATTTGATTTAAAATAAATTATATTATATTTGAAATACAGAAGATTAGGAAATTGCGGAAGTAAGGTTAGCGTAATAGGATTTGGAAGCTGGCTGACGATAGGAGGGACAGTCGATAAAAAGACCGGTACAGCTCTTATCAAATCTGCTTTTGACAATGGCATAAATTTTTTCGATACTGCTGATGTGTATTCACTTGGTGAGTCTGAAAAATTTCTTGGAAATGCTTTAAAAGATTTCAAAAGAAGAGACCTTTTCATCGCGTCAAAATGCTTCTGGCCGATGACTCCGAATATTAATGACAAAGGATTATCTAGAAAACATATTTTTGAATCTGTTCATGAATCACTTATAAATCTGAAAACAGATTATATAGACCTTTACCAGTGTCACAGATATGATGAGGAAACTCCTGTGGAAGAAACATGCAGAGCTTTTAACTCCCTTATCGAACAGGGAAAGATCCTTTACTGGGGAGTAAGCGAATGGTCAAAAAGCAATATTGCTGAAGCTTTAAATGTCTGTGCAAAATTCAATTTGCATAAACCAGTAAGCAATCAGCCTCAGTATAGTTTACTATACAGAGACATTGAAACAAACGGCGTCATGGATTATTGTACAAAGAATGGAATCGGACAGGTAGTCTGGTCACCACTCGGACAGGGAGTTCTCACAGGAAAATATAATAATAAAAAAGCAGGTAAAGATACAAGACTCGGAAATGAAAGATATAATGTATTTGTAAAAAAGATTGCAAGTGATGAAAACCTTAAGAAAGTGGAAAAGCTTATTGAGATCGCAAAACAATTAAACACTACAGCTTCATGTCTTTCACTTGCATGGTGTCTGAGAAAAGAAATAATTTCAAGTACTATAACTTCAGCTACAAAAATGAATCAACTTAAAGAAAACATCAATTCTGCAGAACTTGAAGTTCCGGCTGATGTGATTAAAAAACTAGACGAAATATTTAAACTTTAAAATGAATTATCTGATAATCGGCGAACCTTGTGTAGATGTTATTCATAAAGCAGGCGGTGATACTATTCACAGCTATGGCGGAATTTTGTATTCTGTGATCAGTATGGCAGTGCTTGCTGATAAGACAGATAATATCATTCCTGTAATGAATATTGGTGAAGATGAATTTGAAAACATCACAAAAATTTTAAGTGAATATCCAAACATTAAGACTTATGGTTTAAATAAATTAAAACATCCTACAAGAAAAGTAAATTTATACTACAATCTTTATAACTCTGACAAAAGCGCGCGTTTTGAAAAATCAACTGAGCCGACATATACAGTTAATTACAATGATGTGGAAAGTCTTCTGAGTATGGCTGACGCTGTACTTATCAATATGATCTCAGGGGTTGATATTACAATTGATACCTTAAAAAATATCAGGAAAAATTTTAAGGGCTTTATGCATATTGATATTCATAATATTGTGATGGAAACAAAAGAAGACGGCAGCAGAAATCATATACCGGTCGATAATTGGTATGAGTGGTGTACAAATACTGATACAGTGCAGATGAATCAGTTTGAAATTAAAGTACTCAGCAGAGAAAAACTGACTGAATATAAAATAGCAGAAGAGATACTTTTTAATAATATCCATGAAGTCAAAGGTCTGATAGTTACAAGAGGCGTTGATGGTGTTACAGGATTTACAAAAAAAGTAAAAGAATACGGTACGGAAAAATTCAGAGATCTGGATCATCTGGAGATCGGTGCCATTGAAAATCCGAATTTCAAAGACTCTACCGGATGCGGAGATGTCTTTGCTTCTGCATTCACACTTGACTATTCAAAGAATGGAAACTTTGACAAAAGCATACACTTTGCAAACAGACTTGCCTCCTACAGTTCCTCACTCGAAGGGATCTCAGAACTTAAAGAACTTAAGTAAATTTATTTTTGAGATCATTAAAAATTCTAACTGAAAAAATATTTATAAATACCAGATGAAAATTTTCATAACAGGATCAAACGGTTTACTCGGGCAGGCAGTGACTACAGTTTTCACAAGGGAGACAGATCATGAACTTATCCTTTCCTCTGTTGAAGAAAATTCCTATTTGGATTACAATCATACTTATTGTGAACTTGATATTACTTCTAAAGAAGATGTAAAAAAACTCATCGGATATTATGAGCCTGATATAATAATTAACTGTGCTGCTTTTACCAATGTAGATAAATGTGAAACTGAAAGAGAATTGTCATGGAAGATCAACGTAGATGGCGTTAAAAATCTGATCATTGCCGCAAAGAAATATGATGCTAAGATAATTCATTTTTCGACTGACTATGTCTTTGATGGTAAGAACGGTCCATATACAGAAGTCTCAAAGCCAAACCCTGTCTCATTTTATGGAAGGGAAAAACTTGCCAGCGAAAATGCTCTGATCACCAGTGACATTAATTTTGCGATTATAAGGACGCTTGTACTTTATGGAATTGGCAATAAAGTAAAACCGAATTTTGCATTATGGATGATCGAAGAATTGAGAAATAACAGACCGGTGAATATAGTTACAGATCAAATTAGTAACATGACAATGATAGATGACCTTGCATACGGAGCTATGAAGATTGCTGAGAAAGATGTTACCGGTATTTACAATATTTCCGGACCGGACATACTTTCAAGATATGATTTTGCTTTAAAGCTTTGTGAGGTTTTCAAATATAATCCGGCACTTGTAAATCCAATCACAACTGAAAGTCTGAAACAGCCTGCGCCAAGACCTTTGAATTCAGGATTGATCATTCTCAAAGCACAGTCAGAACTTGGATTCAATCCAATGGATTCTCTTGAAGGTCTAAGGCTGCTGAAGGTTCAGCTGGGATATTAATCCGGGTATTAACTTAAATAAAAAATTTAAATTTATATGTTAGACATAAAAATGATCAGGGAAAATCCTGATGATGTAAAAAATAAATTAGATCTTCGGAATGAAGATCCTGCTGTTATTGAGAAAATTTTTGAGTTGGATAAAAGCCGACTGGAGCTGATCCATAAAACTGAAACTCTCAAAGAGGAAAGAAATAAAGCTACAGATGAAATTGCTTTGATGAAAAGAAATAAAGAAAATACCGATGAGAAAATTTCTGAGATGAAGAAAGTATCTGAAAATATTAAGACATTGGATGAAGAGCTAAAGAAATACGATGCCGACATTGACAATCTTATGAGGTATATTCCGAATCTTCCACACGACAATGTACCGCACGGTAAGTCGGAAAAAGATAACGTTGAAATTAAAGTTTCGGGTGAAAAGAAGTCATTTGATTTTGAAGTGAAAGATCACGTTCAGCTTGGTAAAGATCATGACATACTTGATTTTGAAAGAGGTACAAAAATTTCCGGCAGTGGCTTTGCATTATACAAAGGAAAAGGCGCAAGACTTGAACGCGCGCTGATAAATTTCATGCTCGACGAACAGGGGAAGAACGGCTACAAAGAAGTCATGACGCCTGTACTCGTCACTCGTGAATCTATGGAAGCTGCTGAAAAGGTTCCGAAATTTGAAGATGATATGTACTATATGGAAAAAGATGATATGTTTGCAATACCGACTGCTGAAGTTTCAATACTGAATATTCACAGAGATGAAATTTTAAAAAGCGAAGATCTGCCAATTAAATACTGCGGATTCACTAACTGTTTCAGACGTGAAGCGGGAAGTTACGGCAAAGATACAAAAGGATTTTTGCGTGTTCATCAGTTTAATAAAGTAGAGCTTATCACATTTTGCAAACCCGAAGATTCATATGATGAAGTGGAAAAAATGCTTTCTCATGCAACGGGAATTCTCGACAAGCTTGGTCTGCATTACAGGATTATAGAATTGTGCACTGCTGACATTGGATTTGCAGCGACGAAATGTTATGACATAGAGGTCTGGTCATATGCTGAAGACAAATGGCTTGAAACTTCTTCAGTCAGTAACTGCACAGACTTTCAGTCGAGAAGAGCACAGGTAAGATATAAAAAAATGCTTGAGAATAATAAAACGAAAACTGAATTTGTACACATTCTGAACGGCTCAGGACTTGCGACATCGAGACTTATGGTAGCATTGCTTGAGGCGAATCAAACTAAGGAAGGTAATATTGAAATTCCTGAAGTATTAAAAGAGTATACAGGATTTGATATAATATAGTAAAAATTAATAATCTGACTATTTAAAGCGTCCCATTTCCAATCTATCAGAAAACATAACAGGTGGTTGTAGCCACAACCTTTAGGTTGCAATTTTTATTCCGCTCGTTTCCAATCTTTCCAACAATCCCTAAACAAATATAATAAGCTTGCCACAAAGGCACTAAGGCTCAAAGAAAAATCCTTTAAAAATTAATTTATTTTGAATCTTGGTGTCTTATTGGTTAAAAGTAAATGAATTGTTTTCGGACTAAGAAGTATAAATTTAATCGAACTTCTTTTTTGCAAGTACAATAGCACCTACAATGGCAGCGAGCAGTAGGAAAGAAGCGAGTTCAAAAGGAAATGAAAAATTAGTAAAAAGTTCAGCTCCCAGAGTTTCAGCAGTACCATTCAATTCAGCATTATCAGCCATCTTTGCAAACTTCCCCTCAAATCCAAAAAACACAGTATATCCGAGGATCCCAAAAAGCATTAATGCTAAAAGAATTGCAGTTAATTTCTTATAAGTATAAGATTCCCTGAGCTTACTTTTGTCCTGAAGATTCAGAAGCATAATTACGAATAGAAATAGCACCATTATCGCACCCATGTAAACAAGCACTTGTATGATGGCGATGAACTGGGCACGCAGCAGCAGAAAAAGACCTGATACAGTAAAGAAATTTAGTATGAGATATAACGCGCTGTTAATGGGGTTTTTTCTTGTGATCATTAGGATTGCAGATGCAACAGCCATAAAACTAAGCGAGAAAAATAAAACAGTTTCTAAATCGAAATTCATATATTGGATTAATTCAAGACGTACAAATATAAGATTTATATTTTATTTTTGTAATTCTAATTTTGAATCCAAACATATTTTTTAACTATTCGCAAAACCTAGTTATGATTTTGCGAACCCGAATTCATTCGGGTGAAGGAATCTGAATTTTATACAGTTCTAAAATTTAAAAGAATTCTGATGTCAATCTAATCTGATAATTCTTCGCTGATAATTTTTTCATTATTCTCGGAGATTGCTTCGCTCGCAAAGTCATAATGGTTTCTACATGAATTCACTATTTAAATCAATTATTCAATTCGGTAAATTATCACATTCCAAAATAAAATTTATAAAATGCTAAAAGACTCTCTCTTAAATGAACCTGATAAGAAAAAAATATTAAAACTTATCAGATCAAAAGATTTTGATAAAATTATCAGTATGCTCGAAAAGATTAGTTCTGTTCACGCAGGCACAGCAAAGACAAAAGATAAAAGATTTGTTATAAGGGAAATTGTCAGAGAGATAATCGATAATGAAGGTGATAGTGAAAGTGAATTCTATGAGACAGGAATGTATTTTTGCAAACGAAAAGAAGACAATGCCAAAGAGATTGGAATCTCTCTGATATGGAGAGGATATGACCATGCTCCAGATAAAGTTAAAGAAATGCTGCTCAGAATTTCAGATGATCCGAACTGGGAAGTAAGGGAATATGCAGGAAATGCTTTTGCAGATACTCTTTATTACCATAAAGATTTTTTAACTGATCTGAATGAATGGAGTAAGCATCCATCGGAAAATGTCAGACGTGCAGTGGTATTTTCAGCACTTGGAGTCAGAGATGAAAAGAATTATAAGACAGGTTTTAAAATACTAAGATCATTGATGAATGACAGTTCGGTATATGTGAAAAAAAATCTTGGACCATTCATACTCGGGTCACTTTACGGAAGTAGATTTCCTGAAGAGACTGCTGAATTTTTAAAAAAGGAAAGCCGTTCAAAAGATCCTTTTGTCAGATGGAATATTATAATGTCATTTAATAACAGTTATGGTAAACGCTATCCTGATAAAGCTTTGGAAGTGATGAAGTTATTTAAGGATGATGAAAATATTATTGTGATCCGTGCAATGCGGTCGACTTTGAAATTTTTAAAAAAGCATTATCCTGAAAAGGCGAATAAGTTTATTAAGGAAGATTATGAAATGAAGTTTAAATAAAACTTGATTTTTGGTGGTTACCTCTAAGGCTTAAAGTTTTTCAATTAACGAAATGAATTTTAAAATTCCGCAGAGTCCGAAGTGCACGTGACTCTGCGAAGACAGTAAGACTCAAAGTTTTTTCAATTAACGAAATCAATTTTAAAATTCCGCAGAGTCCGAAGTGCACGTGACTCTGCGAAGACAATTTATAAATTTGATTTTAAAATACATTTAAGATCTTAAATTCTCTTTATACTCAAAGATTTTTGCTTTTCTTAGAGCCTTTGAGACTTCGAGGCAAATCAGCTGTTACGAATCTTAATGATCTCAGCGGCAATGCTGACTGCTATTTCTTCTGGAGTGTTACTGTTAATATCAAGTCCGACAGGTGCATATACTTTTTTTAAAATTTCTTTTGAAATACCTTCCTTTGCTGCTTCATTAAAAATTTTTTTGATCTTTGCTTTCGTTCCCATCAGCCCGAGATATTTCAAATCCAAATTTATTAAGTTTTTTAAAACCTCTTTGTCACTTTCAAATCCAGTGGTTACAATTACTGCGTAATTAATTTTAATATTTTGTAAGTGAGTAAGGATATGAGCGTAGTCATCAATAATTAATTTACTACCGGATATCTTTTTAAAATTTAACAAAGGAGTTTTTCTGTCATCATAAATTATAATTCTAAAGTCCAGCTCTGACATGGCTTTGCTCAAAGCATATCCAACGTGACCGTAACCTGCGATCAATAAAATATCTGTTAATCCTAAATTTTCTTCAAAGCTCCACCTCCCTTTGTCCGATGCGATAAAGTTAAAACGTTTTTTGTCAGAACTTTCAGCAGTTCTGAGAGTAAGTCCAGTATTGTCTAAACTAAACATTATATTTTTACCCAACCGATAAGCTGATATGATTTTTCTTATTGCAGACAGATCTTTTTGAGTTAATATATTTGTAGAAATGATTTGTGAACCTGAACAAATAAGTCCCGATTCTTTTTCAAGAAGATTTTTTTTCCCCGGCAGTTTTCCTTTATAATGAAAATATTCTTCTACAATATTGATTTTTTTTCCTGATTGAAATAATTTGTCACAGGACTTTAGTAATTTGTATTCCATTACTCCGCCTCCTACAGATCCTGTGAAACTACCATTTGAAGATACTGTCATTTTAAAACCTGTCTTACCGGGTGATCCTTTTTCGTGATGAACTACTGTGAAAAGAATTACCTTATTGTTTTTATTTAATTCAGACTGAATAAATTTCCATAAAGAAAGGTCTTTCATAAAAGTAAAATAAGTGGAATAATAAATTTGAAATTATATACTTTCTAAATGATCTTCTATTACATTTTTAGATTCAGTCATATTTTTCTTTTCATACAATTTTAACAAAACTTTTTCGGGAGTGAAAGGAGCATTGAATTCGAGATCAGCATCCGGATTAAATTCTCTGACAGCATTAAGCAAAGCAAAATAAACACCGATGCCGTACATCAGTGGCGGTTCGCCGATAGCTTTGGAATTAAATATGCCGACAGGATTCGGTTCATTCAAAAATCTTATTTCTACATTCTTTGGTGCAAAATGTACGTCAGGTACTTTATAAGTGGAAAGCAGATCAGTCAGCAGTTTACCGTTTTTATCATGCATGACTTCTTCAATTGTCATCCATCCTAATCCCTGAATAAGCGCACCTTCAGCCTGGCCAAGATCGATCACTGAATTGAGACTGCTTCCAAAATCATGAACAGCTTTGACAGAATCAATTTTAAAAATCCCTCTCAGACAATCGACTGTGACTTCAATAATCGCTGTACCGTAAACGTGATATCGAAATGGATTTCCTTTGTTGGTCTTATTATCGAAATGTAATTCAGGAGTTGCATAGTGAGAATAATCACAAAGACTGATTCTTTTTGAATAAGCATTTTCAATTACATTATTCCAGTTGAGATCTGTAACTTCTCCTTTGAGATAAAACTTTTCATCTTTAATTTTTATATTCTCAGAATTTTTTTCACCAAGATCTTCAGCGGCTGACTGCAAAAGTCTTTCGAGAATTTTATTGGATGCGAGATAAACAGCATTACAATTCAAATCTGCTCCTGAGCTTGCAGCGGTCGGGGATGTATTTGCAGAGCGTGTAGTATTTGACGCCTCACTCCTGATCCTGTCATGACTTATGGAAAATACTCTCGATATGACTTCACGAATTTTTGCATTAACGCCCTGACCCATTTCCACCGCAGCAGTACTGAATCCGACACTTCCGTCAGTATAGACATTTACAAGAGCATTTGCCTGATTCATCCGGGTATTTGTAAATGCAATGCCGAAACAAATTGGAATAACTGCAAATCCTTTTTTGAATAAATTATTCTCAGAATTAAATTCTTCGGTTTCCTTTTTTACAGAATCAATATTAAATTCTTTATCACATTGATCCCAGGTCTTCTCTGCCATTACATGCAGAGCTTTTTGTCCGTAGTGAAATTCTTCATTCTCTTTTAAAAGATTTTTTTTCTGAATTTCAAACGGATCAATATTCATTTTCAAAGCTGCTTTGTAAATTGCACTTTCCATTACAAATTTCCCCTGCGGACCGCCGAATCCTCTGAATGCAGTATTCGGAGTCAGGTTGGTTTTACAGCAATAGCCGATAGCTTTTACATTCGGGACAAAGTAACTGTTCGTGCAGTGAAACAATGCACGGTCAAGAATCGCCGGTGAAAGATCTGCAGCTGCACCTGAATTCTGATAGAACGTAACTTCATATGCAAGTATCTTTCCTTCTTTATTCAAACCTATTTTAAAATCAGAAGAGAACGGATTTCTCTTACCTGTCATTACCATGTCATCATGTCTTGATAAAACAAGTTTAACAGGACGGTTAAGAATAGCAGCAGCTAGTGCAGAAAGTGCAGCCCAGTGTGATGCCTGATCCTCTTTACCACCAAAGCCCCCGCCGAGACGGAGAACTTCTACTTCGATCATGTTCTTTGGAATGCCGAGAATTCCTGAAGTAACTCTCTGAACTGCTGTCGGACTTTGTGTCGAAGAAATAATTTTGATCTTTCCACCTTCCTGCGGAATAGAGATTGAACCGTGAGTTTCAAGATAGAGATGTTCTTGTCCGCCTGTTTCACAAGTACCTGTTTCGATATATTCACATTTTTCCCAAGCTTCATTTATATTTCCTGATTCAAAAATTCTGGGTGGTAAAGAAAGCTGACCTTTCGAAAAAGCATCTCTTGGATCAATGATGACAGGAAGTGATTCATATTCAATTCTGATTTTATCAGAAGCTTCTCGGGCAATTAGCATAGTCTCTGCAATGATCAGTGCAACAGGCATTCCGATAAAGTGAACTTCATCTTCAGCTAACAAGGGTTCATCAAGTATTATTCCTCCGACCTGATTTACACCCGGGATATCTTTGTAAGTTAGAATTTTTACAACACCTTTTATTAAACTTGCTTCGGAAAGATCGAGTGAAATAATTTTTGCATGAGCATTTTTTGAATAAAATACTTTAGCAAACAAAGTTCCGTTTGGAACATTGATGTCATCAATAAATTGTGATTTGCCTGTAACATGCTGAATTATATCATAATCTTTCATACAGTTTCTTTGATGTTAATCAATTCAGGAAATAATTTTATGAAGTGTGTCCAGATCAATCTTTTAAGAAGAAGTCTTTTATAAACATCACTTCCCCTTGCATCACTGATCGGTAAAATTTCTGAATCAGCAATTTCAACTGCATCCTGAATTACAGAAAATTCAATTTTTTTTCCTGTCAAAAAGTCTAAAGTCATTGAAAGAAATTTCGGTGTTTCAAAAACACCACCTGCAGAAATATTAATATTTGAAATTACATCTTCTTCTAATTGTAAATATATTGCTGTATTTACGGATGCGATATCCATATAAGTGCGTTTGGATACTTTTTCAAAATTAAAATAATATTGACCACCGGGAATTTTGAATTTTAAAGACTTTACAAATTCATCAGACTTTCTGAGAGTCTTTTTATATCCGGTATAAAAATCTTTTAAACTGACTTCGCGATATGAACTGCCATCAGAAAGTATCACGTCAGAATCCAATGCCATAAAAAAAGCTGTCATGTCACCAATCGGTGATGCATTGTTTATGTTCCCGCCGAGAGTAGCACTGTTACGGATCGGAGTAGAACCGAATAATTCTGTAAATTCTGTTATAACAGGAAAGTATTTTCTGATTAAATCAGATTTAAATATATCAGTTACAGTCGATGTTGAATCAATAAAACAACTTCCATCTTTTTCATAAATAATTTCTTGACGGTTTTCTTTTAGAATAAAAGTAACGTCAGAAGAAAGCATGTCATCCGGTCTTTGAACAAACAGATCTGTCCCTCCTGATATATAATATTTTGGACTGTTAAATTGATTGTTCTTTGGTTCAATCCCTTTTTGTAATTCAACAAGATTTTCTTTTGCATTGAGAAAAAAATCAGGTATGATATTTTTTGAATGAAGATATTTTAGTCTGTCATCAAATTCTGCAGGTATATCTTTAAATTCATTAGAAATATTTTCAGCAGCTCTGATAATTGAGTTATGACCTGTACATCTGCAGATATTTCCGTCTATTGAATGTAAAATTTCTTCACCAAAGTTATTGGATAAAAGATATTCTGTAAGCGAAACAATAAATCCGGGAGTACAGAATCCGCATTGAGAAGCACCTTCTTTTAAAAATGAGCTTTGTATTGGAGAAAGATTTCCTGATCTACTATTCAATCCTTCTAATGTTACAATATGAGAACCATTGATATTCATTACAGGTACGAGACAGGAATTAATGGTGCGGTATTTGATCTTGTTATTCTCAATCTTACCACAAATGACTGTACATGCACCACAGTCACCTTCTTTGCAGCCTTCTTTTGCAGATGTGAAATTATGGGATCTGACAAAATCAAGAAGGACAGTTGCCGGGTTCAACTCTGTGTCAATTAGGATATCGTTAAGTAAAAATTTAATTTTAGATTTCATCAATAATTTGCATTAATAACATTGATATATGCTGCAGATATTTTTAAAAAAATAAATTAAAAATATTAGAATGAAGTTACAACGGATTATAATATAAATTTGGAGAAAGGGGAAGAGAGTGTAAATAAAAAGGGGAAAAACTTTTTTAAAAGTTTTTCCCCGAAAGATACTCAATTGAAATTTATAATTTACTTCCTGACTATTCCAGAACTCAATAATTCATCAACGACCTTTTCAGCATAAGAATTTGAAAAATCACTTAATGATGTCGGATTAAATGTTTCTGATTGTCCTGACCATACAAGCTGTTCTGTACCTACATTATAAAAGTTACTTGTTAAAAAATAATTTGTCACTTGTTCATAATATCCCGGAGAGTTTACCATATTATATGCTCCGCCGTAATATCCATAAAAAGGGTAGTATGAATTGTAAGGTGAATACATTGTTGTACCTGGTACATATCTTTCACTTTCTTTTTTATCAAGAAGTGATAAAACTAATGCACCGTCTATGCCAAGCTCTTTCAGTTTTTCAGCGATCTTTGATTTACTGTCATCATCTGCTTTACCGTCGGCATCTGCATCGAATGTAGTTGTCGGTAACACATTTGCTCCTGCAACTGCATTTAAACCATTCTTCCTGAGCTGACTTACGATTGCATTTTCAACTGTTGACTTTGTGACAAGACTTTTTGAAACTCCCATCACAATTATCTTTTTGTATTTTGTTGCCGACGTGCCCGGTTTTTTCCATGTTCCCGACATTTCTGTTACAGATGAACATGAATAAAGGGTAAAAGCCGTAAAGAGAACAATCACCGTTAATAGGATTTTTTTCATAATGTTTTAGGTTTTTTGTTTGAAAAATTTAATGATTCAAAATATGTGAAATATAGAAAAAGTAAAAGTTATTATTTTAATTTTTATTTAGTTTATTTATAGCGCTAATAAAATATTTATTGATCTTGTCAGCGTCCAGTCCTTTAGCAGCTTCAGTTATAATCCTTATAATTGGTTCAGTATTGGATTTTCTCAGATGCACCCAGTGATCAATAAAATCAATTTTCAGACCGTCTTCTGTTTGTATTCCTATTATATTAGTTTCGCGACTGAATTTTTTTTCCAACTGATTTAATATCTTTTCAGGATCTTTTACATTCTCAATCTTTGCTTTGGAAATAGTATATGCAGGCAAACTATTTAAATATTCACTCAAGCTAAATCCTGACTGAGCAAGTTCATTCAAAGCAAGTGCAATTCCAACAAGCGAATCTCTTCCAAAATGCAGCTCCGGATAGATCACTCCACCGCTGCCTTCTCCGCCAATTACAGATTTCCTCTTCTTCATTTCCTTTACAACATTGATCTCTCCCACCGGACTTCGGAATACTTTGGAGTTATGATCTGCAGCTACATCCTCTACAGCTCTTGTAGTCGATAAATTTACTACGGCAGAATTATTTTTACCTGAAAGATTTCTCAATACATGATTTACTATCATTGTAATTGTATTCTCTTCACCAAACGGTTTTCCATTTTCTGTGATCATTACTAATCTGTCAGCATCAGGATCAACCGATATTCCAATGTCAGCTTTATTCTCCTTTACAGCTTTCGAAAGTGATCTGAGATTTTCAGGAAGCGGTTCAGGTATATGTGGAAATATCCCGCTACCGTCGCAATGTAATTCTATTACTTTGCATCCAAGTTCTTTTAAAAGCTTTGGGACTATTACAGATCCTGAAGAATTTACAGCGTCCACTACAACTTTAAATTTCCGTGCTCTGATCTTTTTCAGATCAAGAATTTTCAGATCCAGTACTTTGGAAATATGATGATCGCTTATAGATTTATCATAAATAACTTTACCGGTTTGTTTCAGGTCAGCGTAACTGAATTTTTCTGAAGCAGCGATTTTTTTAAATTCTTCTATCTGATCTCCATCGAGAAATGTACCGTCAGGATTCAGAAATTTTAATCCATTCCAGATCTGTGGATTATGTGATGCTGTTATGGAAATTCCACCCGCACACTTTAGATCCTCAGTAGCAATCTGTACAGTAGGTGTCGGTGCAATACCTATGCTTATTACATCTGCTCCGCACATTCTCAAAGTATTAATGACAATGCCTTCCGTTATTTCTCCATTTAATCTTCCATCCCTTCCAACTGCAATCCAGAATTTCTTTTTTTTAGAATTCTTTCTGCAGTATTCTGCAAATGCTGAAGTGTATTTTATAATGTTTTGAGGAGTAAGGCTGTCGCCTGTGATTCCTCTAATTCCTGAAACTGAAACTATGAGTTCTGACAATTTAGTTTTTTAAATTAATTTATTTTAGTGAGTGAACTAAATATTCGATTCGAGTTCTTTTAACTGTTCAGTCGAATTCACTCCTGTTATTTCATTAATATTATCTGTAATAAATGCACCTGTCTTCATTCCTTTACTTCTGAAAAATTTGAATACATCTGTCAGATAATATTCTCCCTGAGCATTATCAGTCTTAATTGTATCAAGTGCTTCAAATAAAATTTTACTGTCAATAATATATATCCCAGAATTGATCTCACGGCATTTTAATTCTTCTTCGCTGCAGTCTTTATGTTCGCGTATATCATAAAATTCGTTTTCTTCATTTCTTAAAACTCTTCCATATCCTGACGGATCATCAGGTATTGCAGAGATCAGGCTGGCATCAAAATTATTTTCCTCATGAAATTTCATAAATGATTTCAAAGTCTCTTTCGTAAGCAAAGGTACATCACCCGACAAAATAAGAACATCTCCATCGAAATTCTTAAGTTGTTCACGTGTCTGCATTAATGCATGACCAGTTCCAAGCTGTTCGTCCTGATGTGCATAGCTGAGCTTATCTGAAATATCTGAAAATCTTTCATTCAAAAAATTCATAACAGATTCTTTCTGATGACCGACTATAGGGATAATCGTTTCTGAATTAATCTGATCAGCAAGATTTACAACATATTCTATCATTGGCTTACCGTTCAGCTCAAACATTACTTTAGACTTATCGGGATTGTTCATTCTCTTTCCTTTGCCTGCAGCCATTATTACCGTTGCTAAATTTCTATTCATCTATAGATTGGAGTTTTTTCTTTGTAAAAAATTGAAATCGAATATTATTTATTGAAAATTATATTATCGATAAGTCTTGTATTACCAGCTTTACAGGCTAGCGAAATAAGTATTTCTCCTTTATAAGCCGACGGATCTTTTATTTCATTCAGCAATAAATTATCAGTGATCTTATAATACTGAAGATCAAATTCAGGTGTTCTTTCTTTAAGAATATCTTTCACATATTCATAAATAATTCCTGAATCATTTGCCTTCTCTTCTAATATAAGTCTCTTCGCTTCATTTAAAATAAAATATAAAACAGAAGCTTTTTCTTTTTGCTCTTCAGTAAGAAAAGTGTTACGCGAACTTTTAGCCAGACCGTTATCTTCTCTTATAGTCTCGCAAACTATAAGATCCGTATCTATATTCAAATCTGATATCATTCTTTTTAAAACAGCATTCTGCTGTGCATCTTTTTGTCCAAGATAGATCCTGTGCGGCTTTGCAATGTTCAATAGTTTTGTAACTACCGTTGCAACTCCGTCAAAATGTCCGGGTCTGAAATCTCCTTCAAGCTTTTCTGTTACATTGGATAATGACACTTTTGTAAAATTAAATTCACCGTACATTTCAGAAACCTCCGGATTAAATATATAGTCTGCTCCCGACTTTTCACAAATATGAAAATCTCTTATAATGTCTCTGGGATATTTATCAAAATCCTCACCCTTTCCAAACTGAGTAGGGTTTACGAAAATGCTGACTATCAATATATCACAATCATCTTTTGCCTTAAGCATAAGAGAAGTATGTCCTTCATGCAGAAATCCCATAGTCGGAACTAATCCGACTTTCTTGCCGGTGCTTCTGTAAAATTCGGAAATCTGCTGAACTGCGCGGATTTCTTTTATAACCTTCATTAATTTTGTAAGAGTTTGAAAATTTGCGTGAGCTTTTCCTTCAGGTCTTTTCGGTTTACAATGAGATCTATAAAACCGTGTTCGAGAAGAAATTCGGATTTTTGAAATCCGGGCGGTAGATCTTTTCCTGTAGCCTGCTTAACTACACGAGGTCCGGCAAAAGCAATCAATGCTTTTGGTTCTGCAATATTCAGATCCCCAAGCATAGAAAAGGATGCTGTCGATCCGCCTGTCGTGGGGTTTGTTAAAATTGAAATGTAAGGAATTTTTTCCTCATTGAGCTTTGCTAGCTTAGTACTTGTCTTTGCAAGCTGCATTAGTGAGATTGCTCCCTCCATCATTCTTGCACCGCCGCTTGATGATATTATTATAAGTGGGTATTTTGTCTTTATAGCTTTGTCAATCGCTCTGCTGATCTTTTCACCGACAACACTGCCCATGCTTCCCCCGATGAATTTAAAATCCATACATCCCAGCACTACATCAATTGAATTTATTTTACCCGTTCCTGTTCTGATTGCATCATAAAGATCTGTGTTCTTGATAGTATCTTCAATTCTTTTCTTGTAAGGTTTTGTATCCTCAAAGTTAAGCGGATCAATTGACCTAATCTTTTTATCAAATTCTTTAAAGGAACCTTCATCAAGTAAAATACTAATATATTCTTCGCTTCCGATTCTGAAGTGATTGCCGCAGTGAGTACAAATATAAAAGTTTGCTTCTAATGTCTTCTTATGGATCATTTCAGAACATTCTGTGCATTTCAGCCAGTTACCGTCAGATATTTCTTTCTTTGGTTCACTTGTGGAAATGTTTTCTTTCGATCTTTTAAACCAAGACATAATTTTTATTTAAATCAAAATAAAAAAGATATGTGCCAATTTAAAATCAATTTTTTGGGATAAATTGACGGAGATAAACAGGGGTTGAATTTTCTACATTCGAAAAATCATTATCTGAGACCTTTTTTAATGTAAGATCATATTGTGACTTCATTATAGCTTCATCAGAGTATTCATAAAATTTCGATTGAAACGATTCAGGTATATATTGCAGGGCTTCCTTTTTTATTATAAATTTCGATTCATTTTTTAAAATGTCATGCAAATTTCCAAAACCAAGATCTGAAGTTCTATTTAAATCTTTTCCATTTTTTTCATATTTTGCAAAATAAAACTCAGCAGTCTTTGGATTTGAAGGAATTAATGAAGTGATATTATTTTCTGATGGGACAATATTTGCCAGTATGTCAAGTGTAGGTATTTCTATAAATTCACTTCCGTTTACAAAACAAATCCCTTTAGCAATAGCAGACCCTATCCTTAATCCTGTAAATGAACCTGGTCCGTTTGATAAACTCAAAAGATCTATGCTCGACGGATCTATATTAAATTTCTTAAAACATTCTCTTAAATTATAAACTACCTGATCAGCACCATCGCTGTCTTTTAATATTGAATGAAAAATTTTTATATCATTTTCAAAAAGTGCTGTTTCGGAAATTTTTGATGAAGTGTCTAAGAAAAGTATTTTCAAATTTTTATGTGAACTTTATTATTCTTTCGTTTTCTTTTATCCCGTAGTCAAAAAATATTTTATTGATATTTCCGCGGAAGTATTCTTCTGCAAGTTCCGCCCATTCTATTATCACTATTGTGTTTTGAACATCAATATCATTTAATCCTAATTCCGTTAACTCGTTGATATTACTTATTCGATAAAGATCAAAATGGTGAATGTAAATTTCATTTCCTGAGACAGGATCATTTCCTGTATATTCGTTCTTTATGATAAATGTCGGACTGTTTACAATTTCTTTTACATCATAATATCTGCAGACTCCCTTTACAAACTGTGTCTTACCGGACCCGAGATTCCCAAATAAACCGGTTACGATTCCCGGATCCAGTGTTGACGCATAAACATGTCCCGCTTCTTCAGTATAATCCGTTGAAACGGATGTAACGATCCTCTCCATTACACTTTTGAATCCAGTGTAATTACAGGCAGTATCATCTCATCTATTGAAATTCCGCCGTGCTGAAAAGTATCATTATATTGATTCAGATACTTATGATAATCAGTCGGATATACAAAATAAAAATCTTCCTTCGCAATAATATAATTTATAATGCCGTTCCTTTTTGGAAGCTTATACTCTACCGGATTCTTTATCATTATCGCATTTCTCGCATCGGCTTTTACATTTCTGCCGCATTTGTATCTGAGATTAGTCGAACTGTCCTTGTCACCCATAGCTTTCACGCCATGCAGACATCTGATACTTCCGTGATCTGTAGTGATGATGATCTTGATATTCTTTTTTGTGGAAAGTTGTCTCAGCATTCCGAAGAATGATGAATGTTCAAACCAAGAAGCTGTCAATGATCTGTATGCTGCCTCGTCAGGTGCAATTTCTTTTAGTATCGCATTATCACTTCTTGAATGAGCGATCATATCTACAAAATTAATAACGATAGCATTTAGATGATTCTGACAATAAGTCATGATCTTATTCTCGATCCCTCTGCTGAAATTTGAATCCATTATCTTTGTATATTTTACTTCGTTTCTGAGCTTGATCCTTCGTCTTTCGAGAAGCTTTATCAGAAATTCTCTTTCGTAATTATTTTTACTATTCTCATCGTCATCATTTTTTTTCCATAGTTCAGGATAATGATGTTCGATCTCAGATGGAAACAGTCCTGCAAAAATTGCATTCCTGCTGTAAGGCGTTGCGGTCGGAAGTATGGAATAATGATATGACTTCTTAATATTAAAATATTCATACAGATATTTTTCCATCTCCAGCCACTGATCAAGTCTCATGCAGTCGATAACAAATAGAAAAACTGATTCATTTGTATCAAGCTCAGGAATTATGAATTTATCTACAATTTCATTAGACATAATAGGCTTGTCGCTGGTGGAATTTACCCATCCTAAATAATTTTTCTCTACGAATTTTGAAAATTCAATATTACAGTCTCTTTTCTGATCAAAGATTGTTTGTCTTAATCCAAGTTCAGGATGCGCATCCAGCTCCATATCAAAGCCGGTGAGTTTCAGATAAATATCGATCCATTCTTCCCAGCCCGGATTATCGGACATCGCCATAGTGAGCTTGTTAAATTCCTGTATATAATCTCTGGAAACCTGATCACCTTTAAGTCTTTTGGACTCAAGCATTTTTTTGCAGACGAGTAAAAGCTGTGTTGGATTTACAGGTTTGATAAGATAGTCAGAGATCTTTTTACCGATTGCATCTTCCATCAGACTTTCGGTTTCATTTTTTGTAACCATCACAACTGGAAGGCTCGGTTTGAGGTCTTTTATTTCAATAAGCGTCTGCAGTCCGCCCATTCCGGTCATCATTTCATCGAGGAATACCAGATCAAAATCATTTTTTTTAATGAGATTTACACCGTCCTCACCGTTTGTCGCTTCATGTACATTATAACCTTTTTGTTTCAGAAACATAATGTTGGATTTCAGAGATTCGATCTCATCATCCACCCATAAAATATTATTTTTGTCTTTATTTGCAGTTTGCATATCAGATGTTTGCATGTCTTTTTCCTTTCTTTTCCTTTTTAAGAAGCTTTAGAAAAAGTAAATACTTTCAATAATTATTTATCTGTTTAAAAAATTTTAAAAATTTGATTACGAATTTAAATTAATGATTAAATGTACTTTTAAAAAGTCATTCATCAATAATGAAAAGTGAATAGTGAAATGTATGTTTTAAAACTTGTACAGATCTGTAAAAAAATCGGAAGGCTTAAATTAAATTTAAATTATACTACACAAAAATACATTATTTGTTTCGAAATAAAAAATCTTTTTTATTCAAAGCCGATTTTTTTTGATACTCCAGCTCGTTTGAAAACGTTATAATTGCCTCTAAGACTCGAAGTTTAAAAAATGTTAAAATATAATTCCTTTGAGCATTGGATGCAAAATTAGATTTCGTTTCCGCAGAGTCACGTGCTCTTCGGACTCTGCGGAGACTGTATTAGAAGTTAGCGAATTTGTGAATTCTGGTTTGTCTGAACCGCAGATTTTTCGTTTCCGCAGAGTCACGTGCTCTTCGGACTCTGCGGAGACTGAATTAGAAGTTAATGAATCTGTGAATTCTTTTGTTCCCGCAGAGTCACGTGCTCTTCGGACCCTGCGGAGACTGTATTAGAAGTTAGAGAATTTGTGAATTCTGGTTTGTCTGAACCGCAGATTACGCTGATTTCCCTGATTAACATGATTTCTGAACAGGGAAATTAGTAGGTAACCATATCAACGAAATTATTCTAATCAGGTTAATCTTAATTTAGGTTAATAAATTATCAAACCCCGTAGGGGTGATATATTTTTTAACAATGATCAGCAGAAGTCGATTTCAATAAATTGTTTTAAATAATATCAATCCTTCAAGGTCGAAAAAATAATTGAATATATTTCCTAATTATAGCAGCAAAAATTCGATTAAATTTCAAACATAACATATTACTTTTTTCTTCTATATATAATTGTTAATTTAAAAAAATAAAAAAAATATCATGAAAGAAATTTTTTTGAATACATATACAGCAGTATTGATCAAAGAAGATGATTTATATCTGGCGTATGCCGAAGAGTTACCCGGATCAAACACTCAGGGGAAAACTCTGGAGGAAGCAAAAGAAAATCTAAAAGAAGCTATTGAAATGGTAATAGAAGCAAATAAAAAATTATCAAGGAAAGCCATTAACAGGAAAAAATATTTGAAAGAAAAAATATTTGTCAGTATTTGAAACGAAAAGAACTTGTCCGGTTGATAGAAAAGCAAGGATGCAGATTGTTAAGAGAAGGAGCAAACCATACCTTATATTTTAACCCAGACAATAACAAAGTCTCAACTATACCAAGACATACTGAAATTAAAGATTTTCTCAGCAA
Organism: Ignavibacteria bacterium; assembly: GCA_049293015.1. Classification (GTDB taxonomy): domain Bacteria; phylum Bacteroidota; class Ignavibacteria; order Tepidaquicellales; family Tepidaquicellaceae; genus UBA2330. Next base: position 2,371 of record JBATSB010000114.1, on the reverse strand, counting down.
GAAAATTTGCAAAGATCTGGGAATAGATTTTAAAAAGTAAATTATAGTTATCAGGGTTATGAGTTTGAGATGGAAGATTTTTAAATATTTTAAGCCGTTTTTAAGTGTTAAAAATTTTCAAAGATTATTATGAATTCAATACGGCATTTGTTTTAAATTTTAATCAATACAATGTCATCATTAATCCAACTAATACTTCATCCTGAAAAATTCTTATTCAAAATCTCCATCATTGACTTTCTATTACGATAAGTTACCCGGAAATAATCCAACAGTTTTTTTACCTCGTCATCACTGCCTTTTACCTTGTTGAGATTTTTCATGTACTTTACAACTTCTTTATAAATTCTTTTGTCTGTAGTTTTTGCATGTTTCTTTATAGCGGATGAATATGCTTCTGTTAATTCCTTTGGATATTTATCCTTAATATTTTCGGCAAATTTGTCAACAAACCGAATGTCATTCTGACTATTCTGAATAAGTTCAAGCAATCTGTCAAGATAATTTTCCTCAATGAATATTTCAGCAGCACTATCATGACTATAAAATCTTTTGGATAAGTCTCCGTATCCTATCTTCTCAAGGATTCTTTCACATTCTTTTGTCCATTCTATTTCTTTATCTGAATATGTCTGCTTCAAAATTTTGTAATAACTCATATCGCGACCATATTTGAAATATAGTTTTTCCGACCATTTTCGAATATCCGGTATATTTCTTTCAATCTGTGAAATTTGAAGAAGTTTTTTCATCCAATCACCTACGGTGCCCAGGCGATTTTTGTCTTCAGCAATTTTCATTCCGTCTAAGCACATCTTCTTTGCCTGAAGGTATTCTTTATTTGCAATGTGTTCATCTACTACAATATTTCTGAATTCAGAATAATTAATATTATCTCTTATAATCTTTTTTGCTTCTTCAAACTTTTCTTTATTCCGGTAGTAATCCACCTTAGCCGAAATAATGCGTACGCAATTATATTGATAATTATCATTCTCAATTTCAATTGATAATCGTTTATCGAGAATATCAAGAAAGATCTTTTCCTGTTCATCTGTTGTGATAAGTTCCGGCAGCAAGTTCAGAAACTCATCGTCAACTCCTATATCGCGGTACTTTTTCTTTTGATATTCAGTGATGCAGTATTCGAAGAGATCATCTTTCAGCACTGGCGGACTTTGAGCTATTACATCACCCAGAGTAGCGAAGGAATTGTTAAGAGCTTCTGATAAAAGCCCTGAACTATCATCAACTGAATTAAGAAATTCAGTAACATTCTCGATCAGAACTTTACAGATAATAATGCATTCGGTTCTGTTATTTTTAGCCAGACAATTATCAGCTTTTTCTGCTAATTCGATCAACGCACCACCCAAGATGCATGAATTTCTATAATCTACCCAACCGCTTCTGTCCAGTGCAGAGTTGTAAATATTATCTATAATTGTTTGATATTTTTCTGCCGGATTTTTTTCATCTATCAGTTCGGCAAAGTTTGCAATAAATGAATTTCTTAAATTTCTGTCTTTTGAAAATTGAGTTAAAAGAAATTTCTGAAGATCTTCTTTAGAAATCTTGCCGAAAACTGCTTCAATTTTTTTACTGAATGTTTTACGTTTATTTGACTTTGCTTTAGATGTTTGCTTTGTAAGTTTTGACTTTTCTGAAATAGCATAAAGTACAGCAACTACATGCTTGCAAACCGGACCGTCTTCATAAGGACAATCACAATCCCAATTACTTATTGAGGTGTCATTGCAAACAACGTTGACTTGATAATTCTCTGTCCCCATCACTTCCGCATCCCATGACCCGTCTTCAATTTCCTCAATATAGCTTACTCTTCCATTTTCAAAATAACGTAAACCTCTTTCTAAAATTACTTCCGATATATTATCTTTAAAATTATTTATTGTCATTTCCAAACTGTTTAAGATTGACTAAATATAATAAATGTTAAATAATTAACCAATTGAACTTTTGGAAATACTCGAGCTGTTGTTTGTATTCCCAAAATTTCCGCGAACCTCCCCAAATCCTTCTTGTTCAAATAGATGTATTTGATTTTGGTAATAAATATTTTTTAAAAATAATTTAAGCTGCAAAAAGGAAGTGAAGTTTTTTTCTAATAGTTTCGGCGAACCTCCCCCAAACCCATCTTCTCACCATAGATGTAATTGAAATTTGCAATAAAAATTTTTTAAATAATTTAAGCTGCAAAAAGGAAGTGAAGTTTTTTTCTAATAGTTTCGGCGAACCTCCCCCAACCCCCTCCTTTGCAAGGAGGGGGCTTTATAGGACTAAATAAAAAGGAGACTTTGTAGATGAAAAATTCTAATAAATATTTATTAATTAATTTTTTTATTTGAAA
>JBATSB010000113.1:0-43571 GCA_049293015.1 Ignavibacteria bacterium | reverse complement strand
ATCCGCTATAGCTTGCACTGTTACTTTGAGGATATGTATCATACCATGCGACCTCTGTCGGATTACCTCCGTTTGTAATATCAAGAATTCTGATACCGGCTCTGTAATGTGCAATGACAGCAAGGTTACCGTAAATCTCTACATTGTGCACTATTGCAGTTGTAATTCCTGTAGGCTGCCAATCTCTGACATATGTAATATTATTTATGTCTTCTATATTATAAATAAACAATCTTCCGTTTGGTGATGAGATTTCATTCGTGCTGTATATATATTTTCTGTCTGTTGTAAATGCTGCATTATGAGCTGATACTTCCTGAGTCGGGTATGCCTGAAAATTTCTGACAAACTGCAGACTGCTTTTATTTGTAGCATTGATTATGGAAATTCTTCCGGAATAAATATTTGAAGCCCATATAGTATCATTAAGTATTCTGCAGTCATGCACATACTCTGATGACCATTCACCAAGTTTCACCGGGGAAGTTGGATTTGTTACGTCAATTACTGAAACTCCACCTACTGATGTCGCAGCATTACCTCCATTTAAATAAAGATACTGACCTGTCTGCTGAATTGAATGCGTTTTAGTATATCCTGCATAGGACCAGGTGTTAACCAAGACCACAGAATCCGGCAGATACTGAAGATCGATTATCTGAAGTTTGCTGTTTGTTGCCTCAGATACAACATAAGCATAATGAGAATAAGTTTTCATTTCTCTCCAGTTGCTGTTTAATCCGGATACAAAATCTACTTCATGAACATTACCTGAATCTGTAATATCAATAAAAGATGTACCATTCTGACATCCAAGAATAGCATATTCCCTGCCGTCAGGAGCTTTGTATCCCCATAAAGCTGAATAACTTGTATATTGATCTACCTGAGCAAAAAGATAAGTGTTTTGATTTGGTAACTGAGAGTAGGAAAAATTTGCAATAAAAAATACTGCAAAAATACTTAGAAAGTATTTTTTCATTATATAAAGATCGTTAATTGAGAAAAAAATTTTATAAAAATAAGCATTTGAATCAGTAATTTCCAATACTTTTTTTAATTTTGTATACAAATTATTACACAACTGCCCAAAACATTCAAATATCAAGCAATAGTATTAAATTTGTTTCGATAATTTAGATTTAATCTCAGAAAAAATTAAGAAACAATTAAGAAAAAATTAATTTATAAAAATTCTTAAAGAATCAAATCATTCTAATTATTTTTTAATTTTAGTTAGATAGAATTTAAAACATGTCTAAAGCAAATTATTTTTGAACAAAGAAATTCAATTCAAGCGATAAATAAAAAGCAATAATGCACTTTAATATAATATTTAAAATTACGAATTTTGTCAAAACATTTTCGTACTATTTTTTAATGAATAAAAACAAAAACAATTCTTTTGAACTGCAGATCAGCTCAAATCCGGCTTTACGATGGATATTGCTGATCTCGGGGATTCTTCTTACTGCTGTTGGGATACTTGGAATTTTTCTTCCTTTACTGCCTGCGACAATATTTTTTATTCTTGCTGCATGGTGTTTTGCGAGAAGCTCTGAGAAATTCCACGTATGGCTTCACAATAATAAGTTATTCGGAAAATATCTGAGAAACTATACTTCAGGCAACGGAATGACACTTAATTCAAAAATAATGTCAATTACAATGCTCTGGATCGGTATGATAATTTCCGCTGTATGGCTGACAGAATTAACATATGTCAGAATTCTTTTAGCTGTAATAGGAATTGGAGTGACCTGGCATCTTCTGGCAATTAAAACTGCTCCCAAATAATTCATCCAATTATATAAAACCCATTTAATATTTTTCTCATCTGCCTCTTTTCAAATTTTCTTAAAAAGTCAGGTAAATACCATTTAATATATCATTCATTAAACTTATTTTAGAAACTTAAAAAATTTTTGATACTTATTTGAAATCTAAAGAAGTCAGACAATCGTTTCTCGATTTTTTCAAGGCAAAGGGGCATACAATTGTGCCTTCCTCCCCTGTCGTTCCGCTGAATGACCCTACATTATTATTTACAAATGCCGGGATGAATCAGTTTAAGGATGTATTCCTCGGCTCAGGTAAAAGAGACTACACCCGTGCTGCCGATACACAAAAATGTATCAGAGCAGGCGGAAAGCATAATGATCTCGAAGAAGTTGGAGCTGACGGTTATCATCATACCTTTTTTGAAATGCTCGGCAACTGGTCATTCGGAGATTATTATAAAAAAGAAGCAATCATTTGGGCATGGGAATTACTGACTGACGTCTGGAAACTTGACAAAAAGCGACTTTGGATCTCTGTATTTGAAACTGACGAAGAAGCATATGATTTTTGGAAAAATGAAACTGATGTCGATCCGTCACATATTCTCAGATTCGGCGAGAAGGATAATTTCTGGGAAATGGGTGACACCGGTCCCTGCGGACCCTGCTCTGAAATTCATTATGACAATACTGAAAACGGATGTAAGCCTGAAGACGTAAATGCAGGACTGGAAGAAGTTGTTGAGATATGGAATCTTGTTTTTATTCAATACAACAGAAAAAAGGACAGAGAGCTTGAACTGCTTCCAAAAAAACATGTCGATACGGGAATGGGATTTGAAAGAATAGTTAGAGTTCTGCAAAATAAAAAATCCAATTATGAAACAGATGTTTTCCTTCCCATAATTAATAAGATCTGCGAGATTACAAAAAAAGAATATTCGGGAATCAACATTCCGTCAATCAACGCAATTGCAGATCACATCAGAGCTTTGACATTTGCGATAAGTGACGGGGCAATTCCTTCTAATGAAGGACGCGGTTATGTGCTGAGAAGAATTCTAAGGCGTGCTTCGAATCATGCAAGTAAATTAGATTATCATGAGCCGATATTATTTAATCTTGTAGATACTTTGACTGAAAATTTTGGTGAAGTATTTCCTGAGATCATATCAAAAAAGGATTTTGTAAAAGAAGTTATAAAAGCTGAAGAGGAAAGTTTTCATCTTACACTTGAGAGAGGGATAAAATTATTTCAGGAAATCGCAGACTCTCTTAAAGAAAAAAATACAAAGATTTTTCCGGGTGATGAGGCATTCAAACTTTATGATACATACGGATTTCCACTGGATCTGACTCAGGTGATGGCAAAAGAAAACGGATTTAAAGTGGATCTGCTGAAGTTCGAAGAAGAAATGGAAAAACAAAAAGAGAGAGGAAAGTCATCGAGGAAAGAAACTGAATATAATACTTCTGAAATTACTGATGATCTTTTTGAAAATTTTGAAACTGAATATGATCCTTATTCTAATATAGATGAAAATATTTTCACTGAAATGACTGTCCCCGACATTGAAAAAAATGTTATTCTGTTAAAGAAAAATCCTTTCTTTTCTGAATCAGGCGGACAGATAAGTGACACAGGATTTATTGAAACTGATAACGGATTAAAAATTTATATAGCAGATTCTAAAAAGAATTTTCTGATTACTAAAAATAAAGATCTGTATAACGTTGGCAATGGTAAAGTTAAAGTTGCTATTGACCTTGAGAGACGTAAATCAATTGAAAGAAATCATTCTGCTACTCATATACTTCATGAAGCATTAAAAAGAATTCTCGGTGATCATATAAAACAACACGGCTCTCTTGTATCTGACGAATATCTCCGATTTGACTTTCCGCATTTCCACAAAGTGACTGATGAACAAATTCATGAGATAGAAGAGTTGGTAAATTCCAAAGTGAATGAAGAAATTGAAATTTATACTGACGTTGACATTTCAATCGAACAGGCGAATAAGATTCCTAATGTAAAAAAATTATTTGGTGAAAAATACGGAGATAAAGTAAGAGTTGTACATATTGATGATAACTTCAGCGTAGAGTTCTGCGGCGGTACACATCTGAAAAATACTTTTGATATTGGATTATTCAAAATTACGAAAGAAGAAAGCATTGCAGCCGGTACCAGAAGGATCTTTGCAAGGACTGGCAACGGGATCTTACATTTTCTTAATGAAAGAATTTCAGATATAGATAAGATACTCTATGAACTGCCTGAAAATTATTCATCTAAAATTGGAAACTCTGTAACGATGTTTAAAGAAGAATTAACTGCTGCTGATTTCAGAGATGCAGCTTTAATGAAAAAACTTCTGAATTTTCAGGATGAATCTTCTGCATCTTTAATGGAGCTTAGAGAAAAATATTCTGAAGAGAAAAAGCTTGCTGATAAAGAATTACTGAAACAGAATGTACAAGTACTTTTTGATGAAATAGATAAAATCATTTCGAACTCAAAAGAAGTAAATGGATATAAATTGTTAACCGGAAAAGTAAATGCCGGAAACGCAGATGAGTTCAAAGAGATCGGTGATTATCTTAGAAATAAAGTAACTAACGGAGTTACAGTAATAGCTTCTGTCATTGATGGTAAAGTAAATTTAGTCTGCACAGTAAGTGATAATCTGATTAAAGAAAAAGGTTTTAACGCAGGAAAGATAATTTCCCAAATAGCAAAAGAGCTTGGAGGTGGCGGTGGCGGTAAGCCGCATCTTGCTACAGCAGGTGCGCGTGATATTGAAAAGCTTCCGGAAGTTCTCAGTAAAATAGAATCATATCTGAATAACTAATATTTATTAAAAGTCTTTTATATTCAGATCCATTTTACTAAAAATTGTTTTTAGGATTATATAAAATAAAATTTTTAGAAAATTAATTAATACATGAAAGTAATAATTCCAGTAGCAGGATTTGGTACAAGACTCAGACCGCATACACTTACAAATCCAAAAGTACTGCTTAATGTAGGCGGAAAGCCGATGATACATTATATTATAGATCAGCTTATCAAAGACAAGATTGCAACTTCTATTATTCTGATAACAGGATTTCTCGGTGATAAAATAAAAAATTATCTTGATAATACTTTTGATTTTAAATTTGATTACATAGTTCAGGATGAACCAAAGGGTTTAGGTCATGCTGTATATTGCGCTAAGCCTGTCTTCAAAAATAAAAAAGAAGATACACTTATAATTTTAGGCGATACACTTTTTGATGTGCAGCTTAAAAAAATGACCGGAGGAAAAGACTCTGTCATCGGTGTTAAGAAAGTTGATGATCCGAGAAGATTCGGAGTAGTGGAAAAAGACAATAACGGTTACATTACAAGATTTGTCGAAAAGCCATCTTCCAAAGAAGTCTCCCCTTCCAATGAAGCTATAGTTGGTTTGTATTATCTGAAAAATTCTATAAGTCTATTCAAATCTCTTGAATACATTATGGAAAATAACATTACCGTTAAGAATGAATTTCAGCTTACGGACGCACTTGAAAATATGATAAACAATAATGAGAAAATGAAAACATTCAACGTACACGGTTGGCTTGACTGCGGAAAACCTGAGACGTTGCTTGAGACTAACAGATACATTTTAAACAAAAGAAATAAAAAGATCAGAAAGGAATTTCCTAATTCAAAAATCATCTACCCGGTTCATATAGGTAAAAATGTAGAAATAACAGATTCGATCATTGGACCTTTTACAACTGTAAATGATAATTGTAAAATCAGTAACAGTATTATAAAGGACAGCATTCTTGAAAAAGACGTTTCGATTGAAAACTGTATCATACAGGAATCAATTATAGGAGAAGGGGCAATAATAAAAAGAGATATTCATAAAATCAGCATGGGAAATAATTCAGAATTTAAATCATAAAATGGAAAACAACACAGTAAACGAATTCAACAAATTAAAATCAGAATATATAAAAAAATGTCTTGAGCTGAATCCCGGACACGGATCATCACTTGGGCTTCATGAATATGACGGTTTAATGGGTAATGAGTCACTTGAGGAATATGATATTTATGTAAAGACTTTAAATGATTTTTTGGAGCGGTTTCATTTAGTTAAAGGAGATGAGCTTTCGCCTGAAGATAAATATGAATTAGATGCATCCATTTGGTCAATTGATGCAGCACTATTTGAGATTGAGAAGATTCAGTCTCACAAAAAAAATCCTATGCACTATGCTTTTACTTTCAGCGGGCTAGATAATTATATAAGTCGTGAGTATGCTCCGTTTGATGACAGATTAAGGTCAGTTGTCAAAATTATGAAAAAGATTCCGGAAGTTTTAAAAAATGCTGAAACAAATCTTGATAAAGTTTTGCCAAAAGTTTTGTGCAGTTATGCGAAGCATTTTTCTCAGGGTTATGAAGATTTTTTTAATGTTGAGTTACTTAATGTTGTCAATGAAAGATGTAATGATGATATGCTAAAAAAAGAATATGTACATGCAGGTGAAAATGCTGTGAAAGCATTTAGCCGTTATATTGAATTTTTAGATAAAGCCAGTTCGGATGAAGATAAATCTTTTATTTTTGGCAAAGAGAAATTTATGGATATGCTGAAAGTGAAAGAGCATATTGATTTCAGTTTTGAAGAATTAAAATCAAATGGACAAATTGAACTTGAGCGACTTCAGACAGAACTTAAAAAGATCCTTGATGAAAATGATTTTCATGATAAACTTGATTCACTTGAGCATGATCACCCTTCCGAGAGTTCCTTAGTTTCAGACACTGAGAATACTCTTAATGAATTGATTGAGTTCATCAGAAAAAATGAAATAGTTAATTTACCGGATGAGCTGAATTGTATTGTTACTGAAATGCCGAGATATATGAATTTTGGATTTGCAGCAATGAATACTGCAGGTCCTTATGAAAAATCAAATGAATCTTTTTATTATGTAAATCTTCCTGAAAAGGAATGGGATGACAAGAAAAAAGAAGAATGGCTTACACAATTTAATTATCCGATATTAAAACTTATTTCAATTCACGAAGCATATCCGGGGCACTATACACATTTTCTTAATTCAAATTTATTTTCGTCAGATATTTCAAAACTATTTATGAGTTATTCTTATGTAGAGGGATGGGCTCATTACACAGAAGAGATGATGATAGATCAGGGATATTCCAAAGGAGATTTCAAAGCAAAGATAGGAATGCTGCTTGAAGCTCTGATCAGATGCTGCAGATATAATGTTGCAATCGGAATTCACTGCGAAGGTATGACGATAGATGAGGCAAAGGAATATTTTATGAAGAATGCTTTTATGTTAGAAACTACAGCTTTACAAGAGTCAGAAAGAGGTGCATTCGATCCAGGTTATCTAAATTATACTCTAGGAAAAATTCTTATAAAAAAATTCAAAGAGGATTATTTTGATAAATTTGGTGAAAGTAAATCTCTAAAGGATTTTCATGATATGATAGTGTCTTTGGGATGTCCGACTTACAGAATTGCCAGAGAGCTGATTTTAGCTTAATCAATTCTTAGTTAAAATTTATTTGAAAAATTTACTCTTCTAATTTTTTAGAATAGAATATTTCCGCAGCAAGTAATATCAATGAAGCTATCAAAAAGAATTTCCAAAGTGAAGTTCCCGTTCTTTTATTATTTATCAGATCAGATATTCCATTAGTATTACTAATAATTTCAGCATTTGTAATTCCTGCACTATTAAAATATTTCACTATTTCTTCATCATTCATCCTGCCCGGATCACTTTCTCTTGAATCAATATTAAGAGACACACCAAATTGATTTCCTGAAGAGTCTTTTAAAATATAAAGTCCATTGTCCTTTGTAATTTCGGTATAAGGTAATATATAAAAGTCATTCGAAGATCCTGTAAGTTTAGCATTCAATTCAACTGGATTATTTTCGGGAGTAGAAATTGAAAAAATATTATTCAGACCTTTTACAGGAATTATATTTGATGCACCTATATAATTTTCATTTGAATAACCAAAGTCACTGTTTAGAAAGAAGATACTTCTGATGATCAAAGGAGGGAAAATATTGTTTAAAGGGAATTCAGAAAATCCAGTTTCAGATGATACTGCGCTGAGAAGGATTTTTCCTTTAGGCAGATCAGTTTCAGTTATGAAAGGTTTTCCGTCTGACAACATTATAACAGGAATGCTCTTATCATTCAATAACAGTTCATAAAACTTTCTTATACCAGGTGAATCAAGGAATGAGTCTGATGTGATATTTAATTGATTGTTCCTGAATATCTCAGACATAAGTGGATTTTCAAAATCAATTTTTCCGAATTTAATATTTTTGTTTGCCAATTCGTCTGTATTAAAAGATCCGATCTGCGGGATGTTCAGCTTTGATGAAATTTCAGAATTGAAATTTTGTATGTTGGTATAATCATTTGGAAAAATAAAGATCCCTTTCCCTGCTGACAGAAATTCTGATAGCAGTTCTGACTCTCTGTCAGAATAATCATTATCAGAAGATATTAATAGTACATCATTTGAAAAAATGCTTTCATCTATTTTGTTGGAAATGTTTACTTCAAATAATTTATTGTCATTATTTTCAGCATTATCACCAGACAGATCCTGAGCAGAATTCAAAACAGTATTAATGAATCTGAAATTATTTGAATTTCCGATCATTCCAACATTTATCTTTTCAGGAATGTAAACATCAAAGTAGATCCTGTTATCCTGATCAAATTCATCATTCAGTAAATTGTTGCCAGAAAGCTCAATGAAACCATGAAGATCTCCTGCCTTCTCTGCAATAAATGAAAACTCCTTTCTGTTACTGCTGTTTGCACTTAAGTCTACTGATGTTTCCTCGATCAGTTTATCATTTAAAAAAAGTTTCAAAGAAATATCAGAGACCGGATCCGGTGAGTGATTTGACAGATTAACAGATACTCTGATATTTCCAAATTTTGCAGGTATCTTTGTATTTACTTTGAAACTGTCTAAGGAAAGATTTACCGAAGACCGCTCACCTGTATTTATCAGAATAAAATTTACATCTTCATAATTTTCTGTTTTAATTTCAGATTCTGATACACCGCCATTTATTCTTTGAAAATCAGATATTACAAAGACATCTTTATTGGAATTAACTGAATTATCCAATATCTGTCCAGCTTTAATCACAGCGTCATTAAAATAAAATGGTTTATTAGAAAGCTTTAGCTGTTCAAGAGAATCAGAGATCTCCTTTCTTCCTCCGGTAATACCAATTGAATTTTTAAAACCTGTAAACGATGCAGGGATGAGGATTATCTCATCAGACTCTTTATAATTGTTTAGTATTTCCTTTACTGAATTTTTTGCCTGAGAAAAATACTGACCGGATACATCACTGGCATCCATACTGAAAGAATCATCAAGAAAAATGAGAACTGTTGATTTACCGCCGGCATCGTTATTGAAAGAATAGCCTTCATATACAGGTTTAGCAAAAGTCAGAACAAGTAATGTGATAATGCCGATTCTTAATGCGAGAAGCAGAAGTTGTTTCAGTTTAATCCTTCTCATTTTGGATTTTTGAATTTCCTTGAGAAACATTAATGTACTGAAATCAATTTTCTTTAATTTTCTCAAATTCAGCAAATGAATGAGTATGGGAATTGAAACAGCAAATAATGCAATCAGTGCAGCGGGATTTAGAAAATTCATATAGTAATTTTAGACAGTGTACAAGATAATTTTAATTAAGTTTTATCTAAATGCACTTATGAGGATACAGAATTGATTTTTTGATGCAAGATTATTCGTAAAAATTTAAATTTTTTAAAATAATAATTAGATCCAATGAAATAATATTACACTATTGATTTATTTTAAAAAAACTGTTCCTGTTTCTAATAAAAATTTATCTATAATTTTTAAATTATTATTCCAATATTGTCACAGTCTAAAAAATTTATGAAAAACCTTCTTTTCCTTAACGGAGATATACCATTCCATGTTTATCATAAATTGTATAAAAGCACACAAAACTGTATAATTGCTGCTGACGGAGGTGCAAATCAGCTTCCTGAAAACGGCATAGACCCGGATGTAATTATAGGTGATCTGGATTCTGTCAGTTTAAAGGTTTTGAAATATTATAAAAAATTAAATAAAGAAATCATTAAACTTTCCGAACAGGAAACTACTGATTTTGAAAAAGCAATAAATTTTTGTATTAGTAAAAAGATCAAAAAATTAAACGTATTTGGAGCAGTCAGTGAAAGACCTGATCATACATTAAATAATTTTAGTATCTTAAAAAGATATTATAAATCTATAGATGTAACTCTGTATTCAAATGAATTTGAGATCTGTTTTATAGACCGGTACACTGATTTCAAATATAAAAAAAATAGTACAGTTTCGTTAATGCCATTCCCAAAAGCAATATCTATAATAACAGAAGGACTTAAATATAAACTTTTCGAAGAAGATCTTATTTTAGGAAAGCGGGAAGGTTCACTTAATGTATCAAATGCTGAGAAAGTAAAGATTAGTTTTAGAAAAGGAGATCTTCTATTATTTAAAAAACATTTTATTCACAACCCAAAGATTTGAAAATAATATTATCTACAAATGATTATCTAATAATCATCGCGTATTTTATAATTGTACTTATAATCGGATTCAAAACAAAAAAATCTGATAGTTCTGTAAAAGATTATATAGTAGGCGGCAGAATGTTAACATTGCCAGCATTTGTTGCAACGCTCGTTGCCTCATTTTATGGAGGTGTACTTGGCATAGGAGAGTTTACATATACATATGGTATTTCAGGCTGGCTTCTGTATGCATTTCCCTTTTATATATTTATAACATTCTTTGCATTTTTTCTCGCAGATAAAATCAGGAAAACACATTTATATACAATTCCGGATCAACTCTTCAAAGTTTATGGAAAAAAAGTAAGCATCCTTGGAGGAGTATTGATTTTTTTGCTTGCAACTCCTGCACCTTTTTTATTCATGCTTGGAATATTGATCAAACTTATTTTCGGGTTTAATATAATTTATGCAATGATCATAGCTCTTCTTCTTTCTGTTCTATATTTATTCAATGGTGGATTCAGAGCTGATGTAAGGGTCAATATTTTTGAATTCATACTAATGTTTGTAGGATTTGGAATTATACTTCCGTTTTGTTTTAATACACTCGGTGGAACAGAGTTTTTAGAATCAAGACTACCTGAAAATTTCTTGACACTTACAGGCGGATTATCGATCCAGTTATTTTTCGTTTGGTTTTTTATTGGTTCATGGGTTTTGATAGATCCTGTATTTCATCAAAGATGTTATGCAGTTAAAAATAAAAAAACTCCTAAACGCGGAATTCTGATATCTTTAGTATTCTGGATCATTTTTGATTTTTTGACAACAGCAGCAGGTTTATACGCCAGAGCATATATAAATATTGAAGACATTCCAAGTCCATTGTATTCTTATCCTGCGCTTGCTGAACATATATTACCTCCAATAGCAAAGGGATTTTTCTTTATTGGAATGATTGCAACAGTAATGTCTTCTTTACATTCATATATTTTTATTTCGGCGACAACGTTCAGTAAAGATATTTTATCCAGACTTAAGGACAGTACGAGTGAAAATAATTCTTATAATAAAATAGGAATGATAGTCAGCGCTTTGTTTGCTTATCTTATAGCATATCTGATTCCATCAGTGGTTGAGATCTGGTATACTATTGGAACGATGATAATTCCTGCGCTGCTGATTAGTGTATTAAGTTCATACTTTGTAAAATATCAGGTTCATTCAAAATATATTTTTTTAGCTATGGTAAGTTCATTCAGCGTATCATTCTTATCTTTTGTTATTGGAAATTTAAATTCCGTAAATGGTATTGCAGTATATCCTTTTTTACTGGAACCCATGTATCCGGGTCTGATTGTCGGAATAATTATATATTTGATCGGTTATAAAAACAGAAAGTATTTAAAAACCGTTACTGATTAGATCACTTTTATCATTTTCGGATATTTGATTTTCAAAAGACTTATGATAAAAATCTGTTTCTTAATTCTGCTTTTTTTATTTCATTTACCTTTGGAAAATATACAGGGTAAAGAAATAATATCATTTGTAAATTTAAATGATTCATCCCTGTCTTCTGTCAATACTTCTGATACTATCAAGCTATCATTGAAAAATACAGTTAAAGCAGATACAAATTATTTCAACATTTTTCCAAAAAATGCCAATTCACTTAAGCTTGCACTTGTTTTAAGCGGCGGCGGCGCAAGAGGGATTGCACAACTGGGAGTGATCAGAGCATTGGAAGAATATAAAGTAGGCGTAGATATAATTGTCGGAACAAGTATCGGAACTGTCATCGGCGGGCTTTATGCTTCCGGTTATAATACATATGAAATAGAAAAAATAATAAAGGAATTTAACTGGGACAGAGCATTGAGTCTTACCAATAAATATCAAAGAACTTCACTTTTTCTTGAGCAGAAAAAAATTCAGGACAGGAGTCTGCTTACAATTCCTTTAGATGGAATTAATCCTGAAATTCTTCCTTCATCATTTTCAAATGGTCAGTATCTAAGTGAGAAAATAAACACTCTGATTTTGAACGCCCGTTATCACGTTAAGAGCAGTTTCAATGATCTGAAAATACCATTTGTAGCTGTTGCAACTGATCTTACAACAGGTGAAAAAGTAGTTTTAAAAAAAGGTAATCTATCCGAATCTATAAAAGCTTCCATTACATTTCCATTATTATATACACCAATTAATATTAACGGTAGAAAATTAGTTGACGGTGGTCTCTCTGCAAATATTCCGACAGACATTGCTAAAGAACAGGGAGCTGATTATACTCTTATTGTAAATTCTACAAGTCCTTTAAAATCAAACAAAGACCTTGATGATCCTTTGAAAACTGCAGATCAGATTCTTTCGATCACTATGATGCAGCTAAGTAATCTGCAGCTTAAGGATGCCAATACAATACTTACACCTGACATTAAAGATTTTTCATCAAATTCATATTCAAATTTTGACTACCTGATTAGAAAAGGATATGAATCAGTTATGGAAAATATTGAATCAATTTTAAACGGAATTGATTCTCTTGAACTTGCTAAATCAAAATACTTTAACAACTTTGTAACCAATCCTGAAATTATAATTAATACACCGGATGATCTGATACCTATGATAGATTCAGTTTTGAAAAGATCTCCACAAAATTTTGTAAAATACACTGAAATTGAAAAAGATATTAAGGATGTTTTCAGTACCGGATATTTTGAAGATGCATTTGCTGTCATTTCGCGTGAAAATAATACTGTAAAAATTCATTATCATTTTATACCCTATCCGATATTTCGGAATGTAACAATAAATGTATCCGATCTGAATATTAATAAAGATGTTGAAAATTTCATAATTGAAAATTCAGGTAAATATTTTAATGTACTTACTGCAGATAACTTCAGGAATGTACTTCTCGGAAATTTACGGGATGAAGGATATTCCTTAAAAGATATTACAAAGTTTTATTTTGAACATAGTACAGGAATTCTTGAGATAAAAGTTGATGAAGGAAAAATCAATACTTACAAACTTAAAGGAAATAAAGTAACAAAGGACAATGTGATACTAAGAGAAATGAAGACTGATATTTCAAAGCCTATAAAGAGAAATGAAGTAAATCTCAGTTTAAAAAATGTAATGAGTACAAATCTATTTCAGCAGGTTAGTTTTGATTATTTATACAAACAAAACAAAGAGAATCCGGATCTGTTTATCAGGGTTATTGAAAAAAATACCAAAGCTCTGAGATTTTCTTTGAAGGCAGATAATGAAAAAAATCTACAGCTATTATTTGATTTGAGAGATGAGAACATTTTGGGCAGTGCAATCGAAGCAGGTATATTGGCTGCTGGCGGACTCAGAAACAGGATCTATGAAATTGAAGTTAAATCAAATCAGTTTTTTTCACTACCACTTACTTTTAATCTCAACGCTTTTTATATATTCAATGACATTTACACTTATATTCAGGTTAATGATACAAATGAAAATGAGTATTCAGTTATCAGAACCGGTGAATATCGTAATTTAAAAACCGGTTCAAGTTTTCTTTTTGGAACACAGCTTGAAAGATACGGTACTTTTTATATTCAGGGAATTGTTGAAAATCTTGAAATTATAAATAAATCTAATAATGAAGATAAATCTTCAAATGCAAATGTTTTTAAACTAAGACTTGGTGGAGTAATTGATACTGAAGATAAAATACCTTTTCCAAACAAAGGAGTTCTGTTAAATTTTTATTATGAAACTGCAAAAAATATTAATGACGGAAACCAAAGCTACACAAAGCTTTTTTTTAATTATGATCAGTTTATTCCGTTATCTACTGTTAGTACTATAAAACCAAGATTCACTTTTGGTTTTGGTGACAAGACTACTCCGCTTTCAGAGCAGTTTTCCATGGGAGGTCAAAAGAATTTTTTTGGAATGGTGGAAAATGAACTTGTTGGAAGACAGATACTTATTGCTTCCGCAGAATACAGATATGAATTTCCATACAGATTGTTTTTTGATACATACCTCAGCATAAGATACGATCTCGGAAATGTATGGGAAAATACTACCGATATCAGATTCAAAGATCTCAGACATGGATTAGGACTTTCAGCATCATTTGACACACCTTTAGGAGAAGCAGTATTTTCCGTTGGAAGAAGTTTTCAGATCACCAGCGGTTTTAATAAGGACTCATTTATTTTTGGTCCTTATGATTTTTATTACACATTGGGTTTTGATATTTAATATTTTTCAAAGTAACTTATAATGTTTTATTTGCGTAATTTTGAAGTATCCAATTTTTTATTAATCAATTTTTAAATTGAAGTTTTTAAACCGGTTCAGTGACGGTACCTTAAGATTCGTCTTTACCTTTATTGCTATTTATTGCATAGCGTATTCAGCAATCGTATTTGTAAATACAATGTTTACAGACAGGATGACTACGGATGATTGTCTTTGGGTAAATGAAAATATGAATAAGGAATTGAAAGAAGGTCTGCTCATTGTTCAGGTAATGAAAGACGGTGTAACTGACAAAGCAGGTATTAAAGATGGAGATGTCCTTATAGCATTAGATGGTCAAAAATTCAAAGGAAGTCAGGAAGCGCAGGAAATTCTTAACAGTTACGAGCCAAATCAGTTAGTAGAATATACTGTGTTAAGAGAAGGTAAGACAATAACAACAAATGTAAAAGTTTATAAAGTATTTAATTTTCTTTATCTCATATTTTCACTCTTAGGTCTTGGATTTATTCTTATAAGTTTTATGGTAGGATATTCAAAACCAAAAGAGCTCACTTCACAACTGTTTTTCTTTCTTGGATGCTCAGCTTCTCTTGGCTTTAATCTTATTGGTTTAAATAATTCATTTATTTTCAGTAATAAATTTTATCTCAATTCAGTAATTGGTCTAACTCTGTTTTATCCGCTCTTTGTTCATTTCTTTCTTACATATCCTGTAAAATATGAATTCAAGAACAGGAAATATTTGGTATTTTTATTATATCTGATAGTTTTAGTTTTTGCCATGATTAATTCCATGTCAGTATCAAGAGGTCAATACAGTATTTTCATATCGACTTTTCAATTTATAGTAATAGCAAGTTATTTCACAGCAGGTATATCATTATTCTTTGTATCATATTTTAAGCTAGAAAAGGATAAACAGCGAAAGCCACTGAAAGTAATTTTCTATGGTTTTATCTTAGGATTAATCGGATTTGCTTATACCGGTTTGATACCTATATTTATAAAAAAACCAAATTTTTTAATTAACACCTGGATCTATCTTCCAACAATTTTAGTATTGGCAGTTCCTTTATCTTTCGGATTCTCTATAATAAAATACAGAATACTCGATACAGAATTCATCATTAAAAAAGGTCTGGTTTTTGGTATTATAACAGCTTTCATAGTTGGAATTTATTTACTTCTTGTTCTCTTCGTTGATAATATTCTCAGCCAGCTTCTTCCTGAGAATAAACAACTTCTTACAATTGCTCTTATTATAATTGTAACTTTCAGTTTTGATTTTGTAAATAAAAAAGCTAAAGATCTTGTTGACAAACAGTTTTACAGAGAAAGATATAATTACAGAAAATCACTACTTCTTTTTTCAGAAGAACTTCCATATCTGACTAACATCAGACAGATCATTGAGAAGATTGCATTTTCTGTAAAAGAAACTATGGGAATAAATAATCTTTACGTTTGGTTTCTGGACGTTGATTATTATAAATCTATGGAATCGGAAATTGAATCCTTTGAAGGAAAAAAAGAGGTTTTCAATAATGATGAAATTTATGATGAAGCATTCTCATTTCTTTTCAAAATAAATAAAGAGCCAAAATTTTTAAGCGAAGTATATCTTCAGGAAATGAATGTACCTGAAGAATACAGAGCAATCATAAAAAAAGAGAATTTCATTTTATCTGTTCCAATTTATATTAAAGATAAGCTGATAGGCGCAATTAATTTCGGAGAGAAACCATCCGGTAAAGCTTATTCCGAAGAGGACATTGATCTTCTGAAGACACTTGCTTCGCAGGCAGCAATTGCTTTTGAGAATTCCAGACTGCAGGAGGAAAAAATTTCCAAGCAGGTAATAGAAGAGGAACTTCAGATTGCCAGAAAGATACAGATGGGACTTCTGCCGCAGACTATCAATAGTGTCAACGGAATAGAGGTGTCAGGATTTTATAATCCCGCTAAGATCATCGGTGGTGACTTTTATGATGTAATTAAAATAAGCGATACAAAAATGCTTGTAGTAGTCGCAGATGTTTCGGGAAAAGGAATTCCTGCCGCACTCTACATGTCGAAAGTGCAGGCAATGATACAGTTTGCAGCTAAGATATTTCCTTCACCTAAAGAAATATTAGTTGAAGTAAACAAACAGATACATCAGAAAATAGATAAGAAATCATTTATCACTTCGGTAATAGCAATGTTTGATCTGGAAAAAATGACTGTCAACATCTGCCGTGCAGGTCATAACCCTGTAATATATTCTATTAACGGGAAATTCGAACTTCTTAAAAATAAAGGAATGGGACTTGGTCTTGAGAGTGAAAAATTATTTGACAAAAACCTTGAGGAATCAGAGATCAAAATAGCTCCTGATAATATGTTTGTATTTTATTCTGACGGTTTGACAGAAGCAATGAACTTAAGCCGTGAAGAGTTTGGTACGGAAAAAATTCTGGATATTATTCAGTTTAACAGAGACAGTAACTGTGATTTAATACAGGACAAGATCATTTCATCAGTGGATACTTTCAGAGGAAGTGCTGAACAGAATGATGACATAACTTTAGTAATTACAAAGATCCTGAAAAAGTAACTTTATATCAAACTCACCATCCATTATTTTAAGTCAATAAAATTTTATACCTCATCTAATTCAAATTAATAATGATACCAAGATATTCGCGTAAAGAAATGTCAGAAATATGGTCTGATGAAAATAAATTCAGGATTTGGCTGGATATTGAAATACTTGCAACTGAAGCTCAGTCTAAATTAGGAAATGTTCCTGTAAGTTCACTAAAAAATATTAAGAAGAATGCAAAATTCAATACAGACAAAATTCTAAAGATCGAAGAAGAGGTTAAGCATGATGTAATAGCTTTTCTAACAAATGTAGCCGAATCAACAGGAATGGATTCCAGATTTATTCATATGGGAATGACAAGCTCTGATGTGATTGACACTGCTTTATCCGTACAAATGAAACAGGCTGGAGAGATAATTATGAATGGACTTATCTCTGTAAAAAAATCTCTTGCAGTTGTTGCAAAGAAATATAAATATCTTACTATGATCGGCAGGACACACGGAGTTCATGCTGAACCGATCACATTAGGCTTAAAGTTTGCATTATGGTATGATGAGATGAACAGAAACATTGAGCGCTGGAAAAGAGCTATTGAAGTAATTTCTGTTGGTCAGATTTCCGGAGCAGTAGGAACTTACGAACACATATCTCCGAGAGTAGAGCAATTTGTTTGCAAACAGCTTGGTTTGAAAACAACTAAAATTTCCACTCAGATATTGCAGAGAGACAGACATGCTGAATATATGTCAGTACTTGCCATCATCGCTTCATCAATAGAAAAATTTACAAGTGAGATAAGACATTTACAAAAGACTGAAACACTTGAGCTGGAAGAATTTTTTTCATCCGGTCAAAAAGGATCATCAGCAATGCCGCATAAAAAAAACCCTATCACATGTGAACGTTTATCCGGTATGGCGAGGATATTTCGCGGGAATGCAATTGCAGCTTTTGAAAATATTCCACTTTGGCATGAAAGAGATATAAGTCATTCATCTGTCGAAAGAGTGATTATTCCCGACTCTACAATTCTAATGGATTACATGCTATTTCAGTTTAAGAAGCTGATAGATACCTTAGTAGTAAATAAAGAAAACATAAGCAGAAATCTTGAACTTACAAATGGACTTGTATTCTCTCAGACAGTACTGCTGAAACTTATTGATAAAAAAATGAAAAGAGAGCAGGCATATAAAATTGTACAAACTGTGGCAATGAAATGCTGGAAAGAGAAAAAGAGTTTTCTTGAATTGCTTAAGGAGGATAAGGAAGTATTAAAATATTTAAATAATAAAGAGCTTGCTGAAATATTTAATTATGACAAATCCAAAAAAAATGTGGATTTTATTTTTAAAAGAACAGGGCTTTAAAATTTTAAATTTTAAATTTTAAATAATATTTTTTAAAGCAAAAATTTAATTGATCAGATTATATTCTCTTCTAAGCTCTATGACTTTTCCTATTATTTTAAAAGGTTTATTTATTATTGATTTATATTTGGAATTGGAAGCTTCTAAATAAGCTTTGATCCTTTTATTTCTTAGAGTCTTCACAGTCGCTTCGTCTTCAAGAAGAGCAATTACAATTTCACCGTCTTCAGCAGTATCCTGTTTTCTGACTATCACAATGTCCCCGTCGTAGATTCCTGAATCAATCATACTATCTCCTTTTACCTTCAAAGCAAAATGAATCTTATGACCCTTCACATTTTTTTCCATAGTGACATAACCCTGGACATTATCATCAGCAAATATTGGTTCTCCTGCAGCGACACTTCCGTATAGTGGAATTATGTTCATTTCAGATCTGAGTCTTTCTATATTATTTTCTTCTTCAGATTTTACAACTTTAAATCCGCGGGCGATGTCTTTTCTTCTTTCGAGCCAGCCTTTATTCTGAAGGGCTTTAATGTGATCCTGAACAGTACCAATTGTAATGTTAAACTTTTCTCCTATTTCTTTTAAAGTAGGAGGATAAGAATACTCACTGCCGAATTTTTCGATAAACTCAAGGATCTTTTTCTGTTTGGAAGTTAATTTATGCATAGATTAATATGGCATAATTATTTAATAGTGTCAATAGAAAATTCTTATCCAAAATGATTTGCAAAAAAGCTCAGTAAAGAATGATCATTGCAATTTAAATTATAAAAAATTTTTTACAATATTCTTATTGAAAATTCCTGTGAAGTATAAAGTGATGATAAATATTAATGGGAAGATAATTTTCACAATCCAGTTTATTTCTGAATAAGAATTAATCATGAAGTATATAGCGGTAATGGAAATTAAAGCAGTAAATATTATCCCGATCTTTTTATATTCATAATTAACTTTATAAAATTTTTGCGAAACAAGATAAATACCAATCATCATTACAAAATAACTTATCAAAGTTGAAATGGCAGCTCCCATTAAAGAAAGTTTTGGAATGAGAATGAAATTTGAAATTATATTTACACCGGCTCCGAGACCAGTTATCAACGGAAGATACTTTGTCTTTTTTTCGATATAAATTCCAGCCATGAAATTTACATACATTCCGTAAAACAGATAACCGAAAAGAATAACAGGGACTATCTCAAGTCCGGACCAGTATGCCTCCCCTATCAGATGACTTCCGAACGGAAGATCAAACTTTACAATATTATCAATAAATACCGTGAGAAATATAAATATTGCAGATGCAAAAGCAATAAAGACGGTTAAAATTTTTGAAAAAAGTTTTTTAGCATCAGGGTCATTTGCATTATTCAGAAAGAACGGTTTCCATGCAAATTCAAACATTGATACAATCAGCATCATGAATATTCCAAGCTTATAATTCGCAGTATAAATTCCAACAGTTTTATCGTTAGTAAGATATTTCAAAATCGGTCTGTCAATGATCTGTACAATATTTGCTGCTATTCCTGCAGGGATGTACGGAATAGAAAAAAGGAATAATTCTTTTACAAGATCCTCACTGAACTTAAAAGTAATATTTCCCTTCAATACAGGCAGCAGCATCAGGAATGTAACTGCCGATGAAATGAGATTACTAATGAACACTGCTTCAATACCAAAATTATAATAAAGTATTAAAACAATATTCAGAATTACATTTAAAGAAATATTTACAATTTTTATTCCGGCAAAAGATTTTGCTTTATTATTTAATCTGAGAAATGCAAAAGGTATTAATACTATTGTATCAAAAAATAAAATCAAAGCAGAATAGCGTATCAAATATGCATAATCTGCGCTTACCTGAAAAATTCCAGTAAGTTCCTGTGCAAACAAAAATATCAATGCAGAGAGAAAAAAAGAATTTGCAATTACAATAAAATACGGGTTGGAAAAATTCTCTTTTTTTGAACCGACTTCTAAAGTGGAAGAGAATTTCATATAGCCTGACTCAAGTCCGATTGAAAAGAATACGTTTAAGATTGCGATATAAGAATAGATAATTGTTATTATACCATATTCATCCGGAAGGAATTTATTTGTATAAAAAGGTACAAGAAAAAATCCAAGAAATCTTCCTACAATGGTATTAGTACCATATATGAGAGTATCTTTTGAAAGACTTTTTATTTTTTCTATCATAACAATTTAAACTAATTAAATGAATTACAATTTTTAAAAAAGAAAGGTTATTCCGAAAACCGGAATAACCTTCAAATAAAATTTCAGTTATGAATTAACTATCTCAATAATATTGAATACTTATCTGACCTGAAGTTAAATAATTATTATCTCCGTCATATACAGCAATATTAAATACTCCAGAATTATAGAAAGTTATTTCTTTCCAAAACCAAGACCAAGTATTTTCAACATCCTGATAAATAGTAGATTCGTAATTTTCATTTCCATCTTCATCGACCTTATAAATAACATAGCTTACAGAACTTGTAGATATTTTATATGGAAGTCTGACAAGAAATTTAAGATATCCGCCATTTGAGCTGATATTGAATACTGTACTTTCTGAAACCGGATAACCTTCGCTGTCAACACTTTCACAGAAATAAAGTGACTGCGACTTTACTTCACTGTAAATACCTGATAAAAATAAAACAGATAATAATACAGTGATGAAGAATAATTTTTTCATTATAATAATTTAAATGAAATTGAAATAGTAAATGTGTTAATACTTTGAAATGATCTCAACAAGTCCGCTTGCTACAGTCCTGTCATTCTGATCAAGTAAAAATACCCTGTAGATACCCGGATCTTCAAAATTCATATCGCTTTCATCATTCTTTGTAAAATAAACATATTTCATATCAGGAGATACAGAATAAGGAAATTTCTTGTAATAACTGAATTTACCGGTTGTACGGTCATATTTATCAAGCTGAATGGAACAGTCTCTTAGTCCGAGTGGACCATCTGCTTTGACCATAACAGTTAAATATCCTGTTGTAAATCTGTCACTGACTCCTACTTCACCGTTATCTCCGTAATATTCACAGAAATAAAGTATAGGATACTGCTGAGCATAAGACTCAGATTTTGCTGCAAATAAAACTAGTAGTACAAAAACAAAAAACAATGGTTTTAAGGCTTTCATTTTTTTATTTTTTAATTTATGGAATATTAATATTTTATTTGAAATCAATTCTGACATTTCCTGAAGCAATAGGTGAACCGTCCTTTTTAAATACGGTCACTTTATAATCACCTGATTTATAAAAAGTGATCTTATCAAAAAAGAAATAACTTTTTTCAGGAAATACATCATAAGGTTTTGTGTCAATGATCTCCGTTCCCTCCAGAGATTCTCTTTCTAATCTAACATCAACAGCACCTACACCGATTGGCTCAGATGTTCTAAGCATTGCAGTGATATATCCGCCTTTACTATTTATATAAAACTTTTCACTCTTTCCAATTTCTTCTCCTTCTTTAGAATATTCCTCTACAAAATAAAGCTGGTTGCTGCCGGAAGTTTTTGTGTTTTCTTTTGAAGTAGTTGTCGTTTCTTCTTTTGTACTTTCCTTTTTCACTTCAGACTCTTTTTTGTCTCCGCATGCAAAGACAATAATTACTGAAACCAATAAAGCAAAAATAAATCCAAACCTGTTTGTAAAATTAGTCATGTTATTATTGTTTAATTAATGATTTTCCAAATTTATGATTATCAATATAGATTTTCAAGTAATAAAATTTAACGAAATATCTAATGCCTTTGAAGAATGTGTTAATGAACCTACCGAAATAAAATTTACATTTTGTATATTTTTATATTTTCTGATGTTGCTTTCATTCACTCCTCCTGAGATCTCAATTTCATATTTACCCTTATTCAGACTTGAGGCCTCTATCACATTTTTTACGGAAAAATTATCAAGCATTATTCTATCTATTTTTTTTGTACCTGATTTCATTATAGTATTAAATTCAGCGAGGTCTTTTACTTCAATCTCTATTTTGAGTTCCTTATTTTTTTTTGACTTCTCAAGTTTTTTTAAAGTACCTGAAATTCCTCCGCAGGCTTCGATATGGTTATCTTTTATAAGTATCATATCATATAATCCTGACCTGTTATTTTCTCCACCGCCTATTCTTACCGCAAGCTTTTCAAACAATCTAAAATTCGGAGTGGTCTTTCTTGTATCAATGATCTTTATGTTTTCATTGTTCAAAAGTCTCACAAGGCGGTTTGTGTAAGTAGCAATACCGCACATCCTCTGTAATATATTCAAAGCAATTCTTTCACCTTTTAAAATTGATGCAGTATTCCCTTTCAGATATCCAATGACTGTCCCTTTCTTAATCCTGTCACCTTCATTCACTGTAAATCCTGTTTTAACGTTCTTATCTATAATATTGAAAACAAGATTAAATATATTTATTCCGGCAGCTATTCCATTTTCTTTTACAAGTATTTCAGCAGATGAAATTGAACTACTTTTAATAAGTAATTCAGAAGTTACATCACCATCACCTATGTCTTCTTTTATAGCAAGCTTTATGAGTTTGACTGCTTTTTTAAAATTGAAATCTGAATAGTTATCTGATAACTTTTTCATAAAAATTAATTTAAATAATAATTTAAAATTTCCTTAATTGAATTTTGATTTGAGCAGCTCCATAAAATTTTCAGGAGGTCTTACCGGTTTCATTTTTTCAAGATTGACAAATGAATGAGTTGTATATCCTGTGACAATTAATTTATCTTCACAATAAATTTCATAATCTATTGTAAATCTTACTGTCGGAATTTTTTTAAGAATAGTTTTTATAATTATAACATCATCGTATTTAGCAGAAGAAATAAATTTTGCAAAAACTTCAATCACCGGCAAACCAATATTTATTTTTTCAAGCTCCGTATATGGAAAACCTAATTTCCTTAAAAAGTCATTCCTTCCTGCTTCAAAGTATTCAAGATATCTGACATTATTTACTACACCCATTTTATCAGTATGAGCATATAATACACGCAGGTCAGTTTCAGTATTTATCAATTTATATAATTATAAAAATTTCTTTTGGAGAATAGAATAAATTTTTACTCCACAAAGATTTTTCCCGGATTCATAATATTATTTGGGTCAAGAGTTTTCTTAATACTTTTCATAAGAGCAATTTCACTTTCTCCAAGCGCAATTGGCAGATAAGATTTCTGTGAATAGCCGATTCCGTGCTCGCCTGAGATAGTACCACCGAGTGATACAGTATGAGTAAATATTTCTCTGATAGCAGTTTCAAGATTTTCATTCCATTCCGTTTCATTCATCTTATCTTTGAGAATATTTACGTGGACATTTCCGTCACCAGCATGCCCATAACATATCGTAGTAATACCAAATTTTTCTGAGATCTCTTTTACGCCTTTTATAAGTTCAGGAATCTTTGCCCTGGGGACTACAGTATCTTCTTCCTTATATTCAGAAATCGATTTTACAGCTTCACCTATACATCTTCTTAAGGCCCACAGGTCATTCATTTTCTGATTATCTTCGGCAAGTATTACATCGTAAGCTCCGTTCTCCATCACAGTCTCTGCAATGGATTCAATATCCTTATCGAGTGACTCTTCATAATTACCGTCCACTTCGATAAGAAGCTGAGCTGCTGCTTCTGTGTTTGGAAATTTTTTCCCAAGCTGATCTTCAGCTGCTTTGATAGCAGATCTTTCCATAAGTTCAAGTGCTGCAGGAGTTATTCCTGACTGAAATATTTTGGAAACTGTTTTTGCTGAATCTTCTATACTGTTGAAAGCAACTAAGATTACTTTCCTGAATTTTGGCAAAGGAACAAGCTTAAAATAAATTTTCGTGATTATCCCAAGTGTACCTTCACTTCCGACCATTAGCTGTGTGAGATTATATCCCGAAACATTTTTCAAAACTTTTGCACCTGTATTTATAATTTCCCCTGTTGGTAATACGACTTCAAGACCGAGTACATAATCTTTTGTTACACCGTATTTTACAGCTCGCGGACCGCCTGAACATTCAGCAAGATTCCCGCCAAGGAAGGAACTTCCTCTTGATGCAGGATCAGGTGGATAATACAAACCAAGCTCTTCACATTTTTCCTGAAAAATCTGTGTGATAACGCCCGGCTCTACAGTAGCCTGATAATTTTCGCAGTCAATTTCTATAATCTTTTTAAATCTCTCCATAGAAAGACAAATGCCTCCGTACAATGGCAAAGCTCCTCCTGAAAGACCTGTGCCTCCTCCTCTGGGTACAACCGGTATCAAATGTTTATTTGCAAGCTTTAGTATTTCTGAAATTTCCTTTGCATCAGCCGGCTTCACAATTACTTCAGGCAGGAAAGAAAGATTTTCTGTGTAGTCCCTGGAATAAAGTTCAAGATTATCATTATCATAAATTACATTTTCATTTCCTGAAATATCTGCAAGGGATTTGATTATTTCTTTGTCAATTTTGTTATACATTTGCCAAAATAACTTTATTAAAAAGAAGTATCAATTTAAACATGAATACCCTTACAGTTAATAGTTAATAGTTAGTAGTTAGTAGTTAATAATTTTTTTGTGTTTAGATTTTTTTAAAGTTAATTTGTTGATTAATATATTTCATGAAAATTTTCAAACAATTTATAAATAACAGTTATCAAAGCTGTAATAATCTTCAATAGCTTCAGTATTAAAATTGAAATTGATTTTCAGATTTATTAGATTTTTATTTTAATTCAAAAAAATTTTTAAAAATGATTGATTACAATTTACGATATCCGATTGGTGAATTCCAAAAACCTGAAGTAATTACAGATAAGATACTTAATGATTATATCTCTGTCATAGAAAACTTTCCGGCAAAGATCAGAGTGGAAACTGAACATTTAACTGATTCGCAGCTCGATACTCAGTACAGACCGGAAGGATGGACTATCAGGCAGGTTGTAAATCACTGTGCTGACAGTCACATGAATAGTTTAATGAGATTTAAGCTTGCGCTGACAGAAGTTGAACCAGCGATCAGACCTTACTTTGAAGACAGGTGGGCGGAACTTGCTGACAGTAAAAGTATTTCTATTGAACCTGCTTTAAAAATGCTGGAAGGAATTCATCTGAGATGGACTGTCCTTCTCAAGTCACTGACTAAGCAACAGCTCAACAAAAATTTTATTCATCCCGAACACGGAAAGAATTTTCGCCTCGATGAAAACATTGGAATTTATGCTTGGCATTGTGATCATCATCTTGCTCACATTACTTCATTAAAGAAAAAAATGAAATGGCTTACAGATTAAATATTTACATTAAACAAAGATCAAACAAACACGCTACAGCAAAGGATTTAAAATCTTTTTAGTTTCAATAGTTTTAGTTATCTTACTCAATCAAATTCGATAACTAAACCCAGACTTTAATATAGAAAAATAAAACTACTTTTTTTTAAAAACCAAACTTTAAAAATTATGAAAGCATTAACAGTAGTTTTATCTTTCCTTACAATATTTTCCACATTCACAAATCTTTTCTCAAAACCCACTCAACCGGTAAATCAGATAATCAAAGACAAAAGCTTTGTTTCAAAATTCGGATTCTTACCAACAGCCGAAACTGATGAAGTCTTGAGAATCAAAACACATCTTGAATATGTAGAACAATTTTTAAGAAATAAAAAAACAGAAGGAATATCAGCAACGCTCATTGAAAACAGGAATAATCTTTTGAACATTCTTCATCAATATATAGTGGAAGAAAACTTTCCATCGAATTATGATTATGAAGGACAAAGACTTCCCTGTTTTATAGATAAGAATGGAAAGATCTGCGCTGTCGGATATCTGATAGAAAAGAGTGCAGGGAGAGGAGTTGCTGAGGATATCAATTTACGGCACAAGTATGATCTAATAATGGAAATGAATGATGAATCGGTAAATGAATGGATCGAAAGAAGCGGGCTTACAAAAGCTGAATGCGCAATGATTCAGCCAGGTTACGAATATGGCTATGATAATAATCCGATATCGACTTCTTATATAATTTTTTCATCAGCATTTATTGCTTCAAGTCTTACATTTAGTATGTTGAATGCAGTAAATATTTCGAAAGAAACTAAGAGTATTGATATTCCAATCGTAGGATTGACTGTCGGAACTGCACAGATTATTTATGGTGCATATAATTATCCCAATAAAAGAAATAACAGTGAAAGTGAGAAAGTACTTTCGGCAGTTAACATAGGTATTGGCGCATCTTCAGTCATATTAAGTACAATTGCACTTCTTAGTAAACAAAAGCCTGAACAGAAAAAAGTAAGCTGGAACTTATACCCGTTTCGTATTAAGGAAAGCGCAGGTGTCGGGATTCAATTCATTGTTTTAAATTAGTAACTGAAGTTACGCATTTAAATTTTTTTGCGGATTACTTTTAAAAGAGCTTTTGCTAAACGGAGTTTCGCTTTAAAATTGCAATGCGCTTTACACTATTGACACAGGAATATCTAAATTGAAATTTTATTTGAATACTTTAATAGATATATTGAAAAACAAATTTTCTATAAACCATTGAATCTATTCCCTAAAAAAAATTAATTAATAACTCATAAAATGAAAATCATATCTTATTATGTAATAACTCTTTTTATTCTATTTACCGGTTGCCAGTCAAAAGATTCAGAAGATACTTCAATTAACAATTCTAAAAATTCTAATGAGAGTACAGCTCAGGATACCAGCAAAACCGGTGAGATCGAATATTTACTCGTTCAAAATTCCAAAGATGTAAAAATTACACCGACCTCATTAACTCTTATTGGTGTAAGTCCTACAACAATAATGTTTTCCGACAGACCTGAAAGAATAACCGGTCATATATATACTGAGGATGTTTTAACAATATGGGAAGAAGGAAAAGATAAACTTTCTGTCGATCCTCCAAATGCAACACTTTCTATATTTGGAGAAAAAGAAATTACTGATATTGTTATGGAATTGAAAAATCCTAAAATGGTAGGTGATAATTTTATATATGATATAAATATTCTTGATGGTAATATTCCAGATTATACCGGTTATGCTTCATTATTTATCGACCCTGTTGGTATGCCAAGATCTCCTGTGTCCGTAGGTGGTGTAGCTCGAAGAACTACAAGAAGAGCAGTTTTACGTTAAGGTTTATTAAAAAAAACAGAATTAATAAAAAACCCTGTAAAGTATTTCTCTTTACAGGGTTGTCTTTTTGAGCTGGCAAAGGGACTTGAACCCCCAACCTGCTGATTACAAATCAGCTGCTCTACCAATTGAGCTATGCCAGCATTTTTTTGTTACTTATTTAATTTGTTATCTTTTAAACGAATGCAATATATATCTTATATATATTTCTTTCAATTCAGTTTAAAGATTCTTTAAATTTTTTTTAAGCTGAAAATTATCTTTAAATTCAAGGATTTATTTTTAATACCTGCCCTACTAATATCTTATCATTTTTAAGTTTATTCCATTTTCTGAGATTGGAGATGGAGACATTGTACTTATCAGATATAGAAGCAAGCGTTTCCCCGCTTTTTACTTTGTGTGAAGACTTTTTACCTGAGTTAGTATTCTTTCCTGATTTACTACCCTTTACTTTTAATTTCTGTCCGGTCATAATAACATCACTGTTCAGATCATTTATTTCTTTAAGATCGGAAACGGACATGTTATATTCGTCAGCGATCATTGTAAGATTTTCCCCAGATGCTACGGTATGGGTAGAAGTTTTTGATTTTGACTTTGAAGAAGATCCTCCCTGCAGTTTCAGTTTCTGACCAACAAGTATTTTATCAGAATCGAGATCATTCCATTCTTTCAGGTCATTTACTGAAACACCATGATCATCTGCAATATCTGTCAGATTATCACCTTCGGAAACTGTATAATATGTTGTCTTATCTTTTGATTTGGTATTAGTTTTCTTTTTTGTTTCGGTTACTTTTTTTTCTTCAGGAGCTTTAACATTTTCGGTATTACTGTAAGTGTAACTGCTTGTGTTTTCATCCTGCTCTTCATTTACGGTGCTTCTTTCAGTTGTATAATTTGTTACCATTACATTCGATGGATTATTTGAACTTAAAAAGCTGTCTCTTGCAATATCCTGTTCTGACTTTTGTACTTCGACTGTTTCTTCAGTTGCTTCGTTATCATTATTACTTTCACTGTTATTACTATTGTTATTCTTGTCAGAAGATTTTTTATCTTCATTCTCCTCTGCCTTACTTATATTTTCTGATTCTTCATCAGAATTATTATCATTATTATTCACTTCTTCAGTATCATTGCTTTTCTTTGGAAGATCTACTTTGTTAACTGTATTTTTATTATCGTCACTTTTAGAATCATTATTTTTAGATTCGGTATTTTCAGTATTTTTTTTCTTTTTTACATAACGTTTATTACTGCTGCTTTGGGAATCACTATTTTTGTCATCAGTTGTATTTTTGCTTTCTGTATATTGTTTATCTTTATAATTATCCTTTTCGACTTCTTCCGCAACAGAGTTTTTGTCTGTTTGATTGATATCTTTTTTATCGATCTTTTTAGACTTGTCTATTCCGTTATGATTTAATCCGTTAAGAAGGTTATACTTTTCTTCTGTGACATAAATGTTTAGGTTCTGTTGTTGCTTTATAGGTGAACCATAAGGAATGTTATTCCAAATTCTGATCTCGACCGGTCTGACATCATAGAAAACAGCAATGGCATCAATTGCATCTGTTTTCTTGAACTGATATGTCATCTTCTTTTTTCCGACAGTGCTGCCAATGTTTTGTATATTACCCGGATCATAATCTTTGACTTTATAATAGGCTAGTTCTATCATTTGTTCATAACCGCCTTTTTCTGTACCGGCAAATTCCGGGCTTTTGCTGCCGCTTTTGTTCAGGTATGTTGCATTATTATAATTGGCAATAAATTTATCATAAGTCTTATGAGGGATCCTGAGCTGATAATAATCCTGATAATCGGGAACCATATCCTGAGTCAGTTCTGAATTCAATTCCCTGATTGTTTCAATATCAGCTTCACACATATCTGCAACCTGCTGCAGAGTCATAGATGTATTGACATTTACCCTGTCAAAAGAAATCGGTGTTCCATACTCAACATTTTTAAATCCATATCCTTCGGGATCTCTGAAAACAAAAGAAAGTGCAAGGATTGAAGGCACATAATTTTTTGTTTCCCCTGGTAGAAAACCTCTCAATGTCCAGAAGTCCCTCGATCCGCTTTTTTTAATCGCTTTTGTAACTCTGCCGGGTCCTGCATTATATGCAGCAAAAGCCAGATACCAGTCGCCGAGAGATCTGTAAAGATCCTTAAGATGTCTCGCTGCTGCATCTGTGGATTTTTCCATATCCATTCTGTCATCACGGTATTCATCCTGTCCTAAACCATAAGCATAACCTGTAGCCGGCATAAACTGCCAGAGACCTACTGCGCCTGCCTTTGACATAATGGTTGGAGAAAGACCAGACTCCTGAACAGATAGATAGATCAGCTCTTCAGGTGCATTATTGAATTTTAAAATCTTTCGCATTATCGGGAAGAATTTTCCAGAACGATACAGAGTCTTGTCAATAAAACTTTTACCTCTGTCTGTGTTAGTAAAAAATTCTATATATCCATCTACCGCAGAATTTTTGTCAAGTGGAAGATCACTTCCGTCAGGAAGCTCAGCACGGTCACCGCTGACCTCTTCTACTTTTTCATATTTTATAGCATTCTTTTTTGCAAAATCAAATGCAAGGCTGTTTGCACTGATCTCACTCTGAGTAGAAATATAATCCTGTACAATGCTGACAGCAAGTTCATCATAATCACTTTTCCAGGTATAATTCTCAGGATTGTTAATAAGCTTATTGTTAATATTGTTTAAGATTTTTAGTGAGGACTCAAATGATTCTCCTGCCTCTTTACTTTTTGCGCTTTGATTGTAATTTAGTGCTTTTTGATAAATAGCAAATGATTTATCGATCTGACTGTACACATCCATCGAATCGATCATCCTCTGAGTTACTACTTCTTCATCCTCAGATGATGAACAGCCCGACATATAAACAGAAACTGAAAATAAAATTAATATAAGGAATGTGAGATATGAAGATTTTGCTGCATTTATAATGAATTTGTTTTGCATGATTCTAATATTTAAATTTCATAAAAATAAATAGCTTAGATATTTTAAGTAAAGTTAAGTTTTAACTGTTTATAAAATAAATAAAGTTTTTTTAAAATTCAGTGTAAACTTTAATTTAAGAATTTTTACAGTTGATACTTAAATTCAAGAGTATATATTTGTTTTATTAAAAAAAAAGTTTGGAAAGAAATTATACATTCATTGTACCTGAAGTAAAAACGAAACAGAGGATAGACAAGTATATCGCAAATTTTATTGAAAACGCTTCGCGTACAAAAGTAAAAAAAGCTATTGATCTTGGATTTGTAACTGTGAACGGAGATCCGGTAAAGTCTAATTATATTGTAAAGCCGGAAGATGAAATTGAGATCGAACTTGATTATCCCGAAAAGCAGGACATTCTGCCTGAAGACATTCCGCTTGATATTGTATTTGAAGATGAATATCTGATGATCATAAATAAACCGCCGGGTATGGTCGTTCATCCTGCATATAAAAATTATACCGGTACACTGGTAAATGCAATTCTTTATTATGCTGAAAAGACCAAAGGCAGTTTATCTAATCTCAATGGTTTTGAACGAGCAGGTATTGTTCACAGACTTGATAAAGATACTTCAGGACTGATCGTAATTGCCAAAGATGAACTGACTCACAGGAAATTGTCAGAGCAGTTTTTTCATCATACTATTGAAAGAGAATATGCTGCGATAATCTGGGGAAAATTAAAAAAGAAAAAAGGTGAGATCTCAAACCGTCTCGGCAGGGATAAAAGAGACAGAAAAAAAGTTACAGTTTTAAAAGATGATGATGCATCAGGTAAATTAGCAATTACCAATTATGAAGTGACAGGTGAATTTGATTTTCTTTCACTGATTAAATTAAATTTAAAGACAGGCAGAACGCATCAGATCAGAGTTCATATGGCTGACATAGCACATCCCGTATTCGGCGATGAAACTTACGGCGGCAGAGAACCTCATTCTGTAAATCTCTCATCAAATCTAAAAGCCCGTATAAAAAATCTATTGGAAAAAATTGACAGACAGGCATTGCATGCAAGAGTGCTTGGGTTTGTTCATCCAATTACAAATGAAAAGATCAGATTTGAGTCGGAGCTGCCTGATGATATGAAAAATGTTATTTCTGAAATAAGTATTTAAATAATCTTCTTTTTATTCATCATCAGAATCATTTTCATTATTTTTATCATCATCACTCTTCAATTTCTCAGATTTATTGTTACCTGCATTATTTTCAATTGCAGAAGACTCCCATGGCAGTTTATCCTCGCGGATTTCAGGGTGATGAATTTTCCCTCCCAGATTTCCTGTATAGCCCATCATAGCATTTATAATAAAGAGAAGTACAAGCATAAAATAAGCAAATGGATTTGGAAGAAGTTTTGGTTTCTTATAAAGGAACATTGAGATAAGTGCAATTGCACCTGTAATGTTCATTGCTATAAAACTGTATAATGCAAAATCTTCATGAGCATGAATAAATTCTTCATCTACATCTTCATAATTTCCTTCTATCTTGCCTTCGGCTTTGTCGCCTGTAAGATAAACGGGAATTGTGAGCAATGAAGTAAATATGATTACAAGCATACATACTTTTTTTACGTCATCACTATTTTTCATTATGCCAATCACTAAAATAAATATTGCTATCAAAGAACCTATAACAGGAATGTGATTTAAAATTAAATGTAAATGTGCAGCATTCATAATTTACTTAGTCTCCTTTTCCGAAAATTTAAAATTACTTTAAGTTTAAAATATACAATTTCTTTATTGATATAAATGAATAATTTGTATTACAAAATTAACTTAATATTTTATTAATCCGAAATTAAAAAATCTTTATATGTAGGAATCAATGATTAATTTTAAATATTAAATTTTAAATATTAAATTTTTAAATATTCACTTTCACTTTTCACTTTTCAATATTAACTATTAAATATTAACTATTAACTATTAACTATTAACTGTTTTTTTGTATACAATGGAATTAAATTATTCAAAATTCTTTACAGTTGATTCAGTTAAAATTCAATTAAACCTAATCAGAGTTTGTTTTGTCAGCTTTCATATTTAGTTGTTAGTAAACTATTTAAGAATATACATTTAATTTAAAATTTTTAACAAGTAAATTAATTACAATTAAATCCATAAATTCCAGGTATTCCAATTAATCCAAATAATCTATAATCTAATATCAATTGAGTAAAAAAGTCAAATACATTTCAGTAATTTTAATAATTATTCTGATAGCTGCGGCTGTTATATTGCCCAAGCTATTGTCAGGAGATAAAAAAGATTCAGGAAATAAGTCAGGTCCGGATTCAAAGAACATGCCTACTCCAGCCAACGGGTTTATAGTAAATGCAGTAGAGCTTGATAATTCTATTAAGGTCATTGGCTCTATAGTTGCAAATGAGGAAGTAGAGCTGCGAAGTGAACTTTCAAAAAAAGTAACGGGCATTTACTTTAAAGAGGGATCTTATGTATCGAGAGGCAAACTCCTTTTTAAATTAGATGATTCTGATCTGGATGCACAAATGAATAAGCTTGAAATTCAAAATGAGATCGTTGAAAAAAATCTTAACAGAATTCAACAGCTTTATGATAAAAATCTGTCAACGAGTGAAGAGCTTGATAACCTTCAGAATGAATCTGACAGAATAAATGCCGAGATGGAAATTCTCGCAATTCAAATTGATAAGACAAATATCCGCGCTCCGTTTTCAGGCATTATAGGATTTAAAAATGTCAGCACCGGAAGCTATGTCACACCTGCAGTTGTACTGGCAAATATTCAAGAGACAGGTAAAGTTAAATTAGATTTTTCCGTACCTGAAAAATATGTGACTGCATTTGATAAAGGTCAGACAATTACTTTTAATGTCGAAGGTGAAAGTGAAGAGTTTACAGGAACTATCTCAGCATTCGAACCAAAACTTGACGGCACTACAAGGTCACTGACTGTGAGAGCAATTTGTCAGAATCCGGGAAGAAAACTTTTACCAGGCACTTTTGCGAATGTAAATCTGAATCTGAATAGTATTAAAGATGCAATCATGATCCCGACTCAGGCACTTATTCCAAAGCTAAAAGGTCACGATGTATTTGTTTTGAAGAATGGCTCAGCACTTCTCATTGATGTGGTAACAGGAGTGAGAACTGAAAACCAAATTCAGATCCTGTCAGGTATAAATGCAGGTGATACAATACTTACTACAAATATTCTGAGACTTAAAACCGGTATGCCTGTGGTCATTGACAAAATGGATTCACAATAAAATTTTTAATCATATTCAATTTTTTATAAAAGTATAATATGTCTTTATCAAATACTTCCATAAACCGTCCTGTGCTTGCGATCGTAATGTCGCTGATACTAATTATATTTGGACTTGTATCAATTGTCTATCTTGAGGTCAGGGAATATCCAAGTGTCGATCCGCCAATTGTAAATGTTACTACAATATACCCGGGAGCAAATTCCGAAGTCATTGAATCTCAGATCACCGAACCGCTTGAGCAGTCACTTAACGGAATCGAGGGAATTAAAACTCTGACCTCTGAAAGCCGTGAGCAGTCAAGCAGAAT
Source organism: Ignavibacteria bacterium (assembly GCA_049293015.1). Taxonomy (GTDB): domain Bacteria; phylum Bacteroidota; class Ignavibacteria; order Tepidaquicellales; family Tepidaquicellaceae; genus UBA2330. The sequence continues at coordinate 9,105 of JBATSB010000113.1, read as the reverse complement.
AACACTTGAATTCGAACTCAGCAGAAATCTTGAGGATGCAGCAAATGATGTAAGAGACAGAGTTTCAAGAGCTCAGAGGAATCTACCTCCTGATATAGATAATCCGATCGTTCAGAAAGCAGATGCAGATGCGACACCTATCATATTCATGTTTTTGCAAAGCGATACAAAAAGTATTTTGGAGGTAAGTGATTATGCAACCAATGTGATCAAGGAAAGAGTACAGACCATAGAAGGAGTCAGCTCAGTAAATATTTTCGGAGAGAAAAAATATTCGATGAGAATATGGCTCGATCCGCAGAGACTTGCTGCTTATAAGCTTACACCGCTTGATGTACAGATCGCTCTTGAGCGGGAAAATGTAGAACTGCCATCCGGAAGGATAGAAGGTGATAATACGGAATTGTCTGTCCGGACACTCGGAAGATTTAAGAATGCTGAAGAATTTAATGAACTGGTAATTGTCCAAAGCGGTGAAAACACTGTAAAGCTGAAAGATGTCGGTTATTCAGTTATTGGTGCTGAGAATGAAAGGACTGCTGTCAAAAGAGGCGGAATCAATGGAATTGGAATTTCTGTACAGGCAATACCCGGATCGAATATAATAGAGATCTCAGATGAATTCAAAAAAAGATTTGAGGTACTTAAAGAAGAGATCCCTCCTGAATACAGATTAGAAGTTGGATTTGATTTCTCTACATTTGTCCGCTCGACCATTCTGGAAGTGGAAGAGACAATTCTCATTGCATTTATTCTTGTGCTTGTAGTTATATTCGTCTTCCTCCGTGACTGGAGATCTACGCTGATCCCTGTAGTTGCAATTCCAGTTTCTATAATTGCCGGATTTTTTGTGATCTATCTTGTTGGATATTCTATAAATGTTTTGACATTAGTTGCAGTTATCCTTGCCATCGGACTTGTAGTCGATGATGCCATAGTAGTGTTGGAAAATATTTATACCAAGATAGAAGAGGGAATGAGCCCAATGGAAGCAGCAAGAAAGGGATCGAAAGAAATTTATTTTGCAGTTATTTCTACTACCATTACATTAGCAGCGGTATTTCTGCCGCTTCTTTATTTGGAAGGACTTACGGGAAAGCTGTTCAAGGAATTTGGTGTGGTAGTTGCATCCACTGTAATTATATCTGCATTTGTTGCACTGACACTTACACCAATGCTTTCTTCAAGACTTCTGAAAAAGCATGATAAATCAAATAAATTTTATAATGCCACAGAACCATTCTTTGCCGGCATGACTAATTTGTATGAGAGAATGCTTTTCGGATTTATGAAAGTAAGATGGATGTCAATCATAATAATATTGCTGATGGGAGTCTTTATATATATTCTGAAATCCAATCTGCAGACCGAACTTGCCCCACTTGAGGACAGATCTAACGTGCGTATTCAGGCACTTGGACCTGAAGGTTCTACATTTGAATATACTGAGAAATATATGGATGAGCTTTCACAATATGTCATGGATTCAATTCCCGAAGCTATAAGTCCGATAACAATTATTGCCCCGAGCTTTGGTTCACCTGGTGCTACAAATTTTGGTATCGTAAATTTATTTCTTGTACCGCCTGAAGAAAGAACAAGGACTCAGCAGGAAATTTATAAAAGTCTTGCAAGAGATCTGAATACTTTTACAGGCATCAGAGGATTTCCGACAATGCCGCCTACTATCGGTTCGAGATTTGGAAGACAGCCGCTGCAGTTTGTAATACAGGCACCGAATTTTGATAAGCTGATGGAAGTGCTGCCAAAGATTTTAGAAGAAGCAAAGAAAAGTCCGAAGCTGCAGTTTGTCGATGCAGATATTAAAGTAAATAAACCTGAACTTACTGTCACCATTAACAGGGAGAAAGCTTCTACAGTCGGAGTCTCCACAAGAGATATTGCAAGGACTCTTCAGATTGCTCTCGGCGGTCAGCAAATAAGTTATTTTCTAAAAGGCGGAAAGCAGTATCAGGTCATTGCGCAGGTGGACAGGGAATACAGAGATGATCCTTATGATCTGAGTTATCTTTACGTCAGAAATAATAAAGGTGAATTGGTTCAGCTTGACAATCTTGTTACAGTCGAAGAAAATATCAGTCCGACTTCAAGACTTAGATATAACAGATATGTCTCGGCAACTATCGGCAGCGGACTTGCACCGGGTGTTGCGCTTGGAGATGCTATTGAAGAAATGGACAGGATAGCTGCACCATTTCTCGATAAGACCTTTTCTACTTCACTTGCAGGAGAGTCAAAGGATTTTGCTGAAAGTTCGTCGAGTCTGATATTCACATTTATTTTTGCAATATTAATAATCTTTTTAGTATTGTCGGCACAGTTCGAAAGTTTTATAGACCCGTTCATAATTCTCCTTACAGTTCCGCTGGCACTTACTGGAGCACTTCTTTCATTATGGTTATTTGACATGACGCTGAATATCTTTTCACAGATCGGTATCATAATGCTTGTAGGACTTGTGACAAAGAATGCCATTCTAATAGTTGAGTTTGCGAATCAGAGAAAGGAATCCGGGCTGAATGTACTCGAAGCAGTAAAGAGTGCATCAGTGTCAAGATTCAGACCGATCGTAATGACAAGTCTTACAACGATTCTTGGGATAATGCCGATCGCAATCGGTGCAGGTGCAGGCAGCAGAACTTCACTCGGTATAGCTGTAGTAGGCGGACTAATTTTCGCGACGTTCCTTACTTTGTTTATTGTACCTGCTATGTATTCATATCTTTCAAGGAATGTTGTACCTGCGACTGAAGAGGAGATATATATTGAAGATATTGGTGATATAGACTTCGCTGACATAAAAGACTGAATCAATTTCAGATTACAAATTTCAAATTACAAATACTGAACATTGAATTGCCTAGAAGGCTCGAAGACTCAAAGACAAAAAGTTAAAAAAAAAGAATAATTTTTCTTTGTGCCTTAGAGTCTTAGAGCCTTTGAGGTAAACTAAGAGTTTGAGCCGTTGTTGGTCTTAAGAGAGCGGAGCGAGCGTGACCAACAACAAACGGAAACCTGACTCGGCAGCTTTGAAAGATCGTAGCCGCATCCTTTAGGTTGCGATCTTTATATTTTAGAATTTTTGAAAAAAATTTTGATCTGAAACAGAGTTTCATTTTCAATCTCATTCCCAAATAGAATTTGGGAACGAGCGGAAAAAAACAAATATTTTTCTTCGAGCCTTAGAGCCTTCGAGGCAAATTTAGACGAATGGAACGAACGGATTTTCCCACAAATCAACAATCCTTTCCGAAGAAAAACATTGAATAAAGTCTGGATTTACACTTTCGAGTCAAAATTCTCAAAAAATTTCAAAAAAATATTACTCAAAACTCAAAAAGATTTCTTTGATTATTAAGCCGGATTTAAACACATTTGCATACATTTATTTTTAATCAAAGAAAATTGATCATTTAAAAAATTTGAAATCAGAATGAAATTAAAATTACTGATCTGCTTATCGGTTTTGTTTATTTGCTTTGAGGGAGCGGTGGCGCAGTCTATTATATGGCAGAAAGAATATCAATATGTTGCCAAAACAGAAGGTGAAATTATTTGTCAGACTTTTGACAGTGGGTTTGTTGCCAGCGGATTATATATACATGGGGGATATTATGTGATCAGAACTGATAAATATGGAGACACATTATGGACTAAATTATTTTATGATAGAAATCCTCATGATGTAATTCAAATTCGTGACAGCAGTTTTATATTTGTCGGTCAGGCTTCAGCTACAAGTGGTACAGCCGGATTTATTCAGAAAATTTCGCCGAATGGAAATCAAATATGGAAAAAAAAATTCGGAGACTCGTCAACAAATTCTATTTCTGATATAATTGAATTAGATGACAATAATCTATTATGTTCAGGCGGTACAGTATTTAACACTTTTCCAGTTTCCGGAAAAATATTTCTCTTAAAAGTTAATCAATCCGGTGAACAAATTAATCAAATTTATTATGACAGTTCATTAGGAGGCTATGGAACTATCTCTTTTATAAATGAGAATAGGATTTTTATAAGTGCTAAGAGACCTTTCATTACAGACATGAAAGGAAAGGTTATCAGGTATTCTGAAATTACGGATTTGGGTAGAGGGTTAGTTAATCTTAAAGATAATTCATTTATATTTGTTAAAGACATTATTGATTCAAATGACTATAGGGTAATTCATGTTACAAAAACGGATTCAAATTTTAATTTATTGGGAGAAAGAAATATTAAAATTTTATTGAGAGTTTTAAGAACTGAAGATTTCATACTTGGAAATAATGGTTTTACAATATGCGGTATAGCAAATACAGATATTGAAAATAGAATCGGTGGTTTTATTATGGAAATAGACCAGGATATGGAAGTCAATTCTTATAATGAATATATAAATGATTTGAGACCTTCCTATTTTTCATCAATAAGAAAGTGTTTTGATAATGGATATGTTACTGTTGGAGGTATTAACCCTATCAATTTTGGATATAATAATATTCTCATAACTAAAACTGATAGTTCGGGAAATTCTGTGGTAATTAATATAAATGATAGCCATTCAGAAATTTGGAGTTCTTTTGAATTATCTCAAAACTACCCAAACCCCTTCAACCCAAGTACAATTATTAAATATCAATGTTCAATGTACAATGAAATTTCATTAAAGGTCTTTGATATATTGGGAAAGGAAGTGATGACACTTGTAAATGAAAAGCAGCCGGCTGGGAATTATTCGGTGGAGTTTGACGGCAGCGGGCTGTCGAGCGGGATTTATATTTACCGGCTTGAGTCGGATGGGATTGTGCAGAGTAAGAAAATGACGTTGATAAAATAGTTAGTAGTTAATAGTTAGTAGTTAATAATTTGCGTTGGATTTTAAACATAAACATCAACAAATATGAATCTAACTTTTGCAACTTTAATATATGAAATATTAGAAATAGCATTATGAATTTTAAATTACTGATCTGCTTATCGGTTTTGTTTATTTGCTTTTAAAAAAATCAACTGTTTTATTTAGGCAATCTGTTATTTGGAAACAGGTGATTGGTGAACAATATGATGAAATTGGAAGAAATGTTATTGAATTAAGAGATAAAGGATATTTAATGGTAGGACTTAAACAGGTTCTGAGACAAAGGACGAATATTTTAATTCTACAGTCTTACATTGTAAAATTAGATCCATTTGGAAATATCTTATGGCAAAAGATTATAGGTGATACTGTATTCTCCAATTCTGCAGTTTCTGCTATTGAAGATAAAGAAGGTAATATTTATTTACTATACTATACTTCAAATGCCCATTTAATGAAATTAGATGCTCTGGGAAATATTCTATGGGATAAGAGTTATTCAGATATTGTAATTCTAAGAGGTGTATCATTTACAAATGATTTTAAGAATTTTGTATTTCTGAGTACAACTTATACCCAATCCAGCTCATTAACATCAATAACGAAAATGGATACCAGTGGAAATTTAATTTGGAATAAATCTTATCCAGGTCCAGAATCCGGAAATAACTCGTTCTTATTTTTAGATAACGAATATTACATATGCGGAAGAGGATTTTATTATGGTTTTATAATTAAAACTGATAGTTCCGGCAACTTACTTTGGAATAAAGGAATGACAAATTGTGCAGCATGTGGGAATGACAAAATTTTTGTAATTGAAAATCTAAACGAAAAGTTTTGGATAGATGCAGGATTATATAATCCCACGCATTCTCTAATTCACATTATTCTTTCCTCAATATTTTGTAATTTACACTTTCAAAAAGTCATACAAATCATTCACTTTTTTTTTAGAGATCCTATGAACATGATTAATAAATGTAAAAATAATTTTCCATTATTATGTCCAATCCTTCATGAAAAATAATCCGACAGGTAATGTAACATTCCTATTCACAGACATCGAAAGCAGTACTCAGCTTGCTCAGGAATTTCCTGATTCTCATCAGTTCACTCTCAGAATTCATAATAAAATTTTAACTGAAGCAATCGAATCTCATAACGGATTTATTTTCAAAACCATTGGAGATGCTTTCTGTGCCGCATTTCAAAATGCTGGTGATGCTGTAAAAGCTGCTGTCAGTATTCAGACCGGACTTGCATCTGCGGAATGGAAAGATGCTGTGATCAAAGTTAGAATTGGAATTCACAGCGGTCAGGCTGAATGGATTGAAAATAATTACTCGGGATATATCACACTTGCCAGAACTGCAAGAGTGATGTCATCTTCTTATGGTGAACAGATAATTATTTCTGTAGATGTATTTGATCAGATTCCGGAGTCAGAATTAGTAAGTAACAATTATGCTATTCGGGATCTTGGCGAGCGGAGACTTAAAGATGTAATAAAACCTATAAGACTTTATCAGGTAATTGCACCCGGTCTCAGAGAAGAATTTCCTCCTTTGAAAACACTTGATGCCAGACCAAATAATCTTCCTCTGCAGCTTACAAATTTTATCGGAAGAGAGAATGAACTTACGCAGGTAAAAAAGATCTTTGCCGATTCTCATTTATTAACAATTACCGGCTCGGGCGGATCAGGAAAATCAAGATTAGCTTTACAAACAGGTGCTGATCTGATTGATGATTTTGTAAACGGTGTATGGCTGACTGAGCTTGCTTCTGTATCAGATCCTGAGTTAATTCCTCAGACGATTATTGAATCGCTTGGCATTAAAGAAGAACCAAATGAAACACCTGAGAAAATATTAATAGGTTTTTTGAAAGACAAAGAAATTCTTATCATACTTGATAACTGTGAACATTTAATTGATGCTTGTGCAGCACTTACAGAGAACTTACTAACTTACTGTCCGATGCTAAAGATTCTTGCAACCAGTCGTGAAGCTTTAAAATGCAGAGGTGAACATTTATTCAGAATTCCCACACTGTCACATCCCGAACCTGATTCAGATGAAACTCCCGAACAGCTTAGTCAATATGAATCAGTACGCCTTTTTATAGAGAGAGCACTTTCGCTGAATCCCGCATTCAGAGTGAACAATGATAATGCTCCCGCACTTGCTGCAATATGCTCCAGGCTTGACGGAATTCCTTTAGCAATTGAACTCGCTGCGGCGAGAACTAAAATTTTATCGTTAGAAAAAATTCATGAAAGACTTGATGACAGATTTAGTCTGCTTACAGGTGGTAAGAGAACTGCTTTACCGAGACAGCAGACTCTAAGAGCTTTGATAGATTACAGTTATGACCTGTTGGAAAATAATGAAAAAATATTATGGAGCAGACTTTCAGTTTTTTCTGATGGGTGGACATTGGAGGAGGCTGAGGAAATTTGTTCGGATGATACAGTTGACAAATATGAAATTATAGATCTGCTTAGCAATCTTGCCGAAAAATCTATAATATTATTTGACGAAATCAATGAAAGATATAATATCCTCGAGACTATTAAGCAGTACGGAAAAGAGAAACTCACCGGGTCAGAAATTATTTTATCAAAACATCTTCATTACTTTAAGGAGCTTGCAGGATCTGCTGAGCCGGAGCTCAGAGGCAAAAATTCAAAGTACTGGTTAGACAAGCTCGAAGCTGAATATCCGAATATTAAGTCTGCTGTCGAATGGTCACTTGATGAAGGGGAAATTGAAGATGGAGTTTCACTTGTGAATTCTTTGTTTGAATTCTGGAGGATGCGCGGATATTATTTCAATGAAAAACTGCTGCTGGAAAAGTTTTTAATCAACAGAGAAAAGTTAGACAAGTCTTCACTTGCAGACGTTCTTATTACTGCCGGTTCATTAGCTAACATTCAGGGAAATCTTGATTACGCGCAGAAATTATTTACTGAATGTCTGACTCTTTCTAAAGAGCTTAATGATAAATCAAAAATTGCTTCTTCCATTGGAGCTATGGGTTTTATAGAAAGTGCGCAGGGAAATAATGATAAAGCCCGGATTTTATTTGAAGAAAGTCTAGCATTAAAACGAGAACTTGGAAACAGGCAGGATATTGCTACCGATCTGAATAATCTTGGAGTGATCCTTTGTGATATTGGTGATAAAGGTGATTTTGATCAGGCGCAGAAATATCTGGAAGAATGTCTTACGCTGCTCAGAGAGATAAGTGATGTCCGCGGACTTGCGAGATCTCTTGGTAATCTTGCCATACTTTCAAATATCAAAGGAGATTATAATTCTGCAAAAAATTTATATGAAGAAAGTCTTGAGATGCTGAGAGAGATCGGAGATCAAAGAGGTATCTCAAGGACATTGAATTATCTCAGTATCGTAGCCCGCAATCTGGGTGAGTATGATGAGGAAAGAAAGTATATAGAAGAATGTTATGAGATTATTTCTTTAATTGGAGATAAGAGAGGAACTGCAATTGCGTTAAATAATCTTGGTGAGACTGAACTGATTCAAAAAAATTTTGAAAAAGCAAAAAAGTATATTGAGGAAAGTCTTGTAATCTCAAAAGAGAATGGATATAAAAATTTAATTGCCCGGTCACTGAATTATCTTGGCACAGTCACTCACAGACTTGGTGATAATGAACATGCTAAGAAATTATTCAAGGAGAGTCTGCAAATGAGTATTGAACTCGAAGACAAATACAGCACAGCCGAGCATCTGAATAATTTTGCGGGTATGCTTTCGGAGGAAAAGGATAATCCTTTGAATAAAGTCTCTCTTGAATCTCTTGAATCTCTTGAATCACTTGTATCTATTGAATCTATTATATCAATACTTTCATCAATCGAAACTACAATTCAGTCAATGGGCATAGTGTTTGAAAGATTCGAACAAACCGTTTACGACAATGCCCTAAAAAACCTCCGCAAAAAATTCAGCGAAGAAGAGTTTAATACTTACTGGGAAAAAGGAAAGAAGATGACATTGGAAGAAGCCTGTCGGTTGGTGATGTAGTTGCCACTAAGACTCTAAGGCACAAAGTTTTAAAATTTTAAAAAGTCAACATCTATTCCGCTCGTTCCCAAATTCCAATTTGGGAACGCACTTGAAAATGAAACTCCGTTTCAAACCAACTTCGCTGTTCCCGCAGAGTCTCGTGCTCTTCGGACTCTGCGGATATGAAATAGACCGTAGCCG
>JBATSB010000112.1:0-43995 GCA_049293015.1 Ignavibacteria bacterium | reverse complement strand
GATGGCAAACAAGAAATGCTATTTGCAAAATAAAATTAGCAAGAGGTAGTTTTAAAAAATAAAAATAATCTGTCCAAAACAGAAGTATTTTAAAACTTTATTGCCTTTTTAAAAATGTTTTGGACAGTAGTGGTTTCCAAACCAATAGCGTCCAAAACAATTTCTAAATGCAAAAAATAGTTTTATATATATATATTTAAAAACGCTGTCTATTAATTAAAATAAAAAACTAACACCCAGTTTAATTTTAGTTAGTAACTTATACAGAATAATCCGGCAATTTATCATCCCGAGTATTTGGGATGACTTTTTTTTGTCGTTAAAAAAAAGTAAGTAGAAAATAATGAATCTTGATTTTTGTTACTAAACGTTTTGGACGGATGTGGTTTCCAAAATTACCATTTCCTGTCTATTATAAATTTAACTTATATTTTAGTGTTCTTTTCAGGAAATAAAAATTTCATCAAATTTACAATTTCAATTAACTATATTCTAAATATTCCTAAAATTAATTTGTAATTATGTCAAATGAGATTACCGAAATAAAAGTAAAGGAACTTACTGTTTCTAAGATGGCAGAGAATCTTGTTGGTTCTGAGATCATAAAACTTGCATGGCAAATAAATGACATGATCGCCGAAGGTCATGATATAATGAATCTGACTATCGGTGATTTTGATCCGGATATTTTTCCGATACCTGAAGCTTTAAAAGAAGGTATAAAGCTGGCTTATGATAATAATGAAACCAATTATCCTCCGGGCGACGGAGTAACTGAATTGAGAGAAGTTGTATCTCAGTATTTGTATGATAAATCCGGTTTGGAATACAGTAAGGATGAAATTATCATTACAAGCGGTGCAAGACCTGTAATTTATTCTGCTTACAATACAATTCTTGACGTGAATGATACTGTAATTTATCCCGTCCCGTCATGGAATAATAATCATTACACACACCTTACCAGGTCAAAAGCAATTGAAATTGAAACCAAGCCTGAAAATAACTTTATGCCGACTGCTGAAGAACTTGAGCCGTTTGTAAAAGATGCTTCGCTTCTTTCTCTTTGCTCTCCGCTTAATCCGACCGGTACAGTATTTACCGAGAATGAACTTTCTAAGATCTGTGATCTTATCGTTGCAGAAAATAACAGACGAGGTGAAAATGAAAAACCTTTCTATCTTCTTTTTGATCAGATCTACTGGCAGCTTACATTCGGTGATACAAAGCATTGTAATCCTGTTCTGATAAATCCTGCAATGAAAGATTATACTATTTTCATAGACGGAATCAGTAAAGCATTCTGTGCAACAGGCGTTAGAGTAGGCTGGGGCTTTGGACCGAAAAGAGTGATCAATAAAATGAAATCAATTGTTTCACATATGGGTGCCTGGGCGCCGAAAGCTGAACAGGTTGCTCTTGCTAAATTTTATGCTGACTATGATCTCGTGGATTCTTTCCTCGAATTTATCAAGAAGCAAATTTTTGACAGACTAAAAGCTTTTTATGACGGATTTAAAATGCTTAAAGGTGAAGGATTTAATGTTGATGCAATTGCCCCGCAGGCTTCTATATTTATGACTGTGAAAATTGATCTCATTGGTAAAAAACTTAAGAATGGTAAAGTGCTCGAAAATTCTTCGCATGTAAAGGATTTTCTTATCGGTAATGCAAAGATTGCATTAGTGCCATTCTCTTCATTTGGATCTTCTGCCGATTCAGTCTGGTACAGAGTTGCAGTCGGTACGTGTACTTTAGATCAGATTACCGATATTATTAATAATCTGAAAACTGAACTGTCTGAACTTGAATAATTTGCTGAATAAATTTTTATGAATGATAACATTAAACTCCTTGAATACATGCTGGAAGATGTCAGGAAAGTTACTTTTTCAGGTGTTAATCATTTAAGTAAGGAGCAGTTGTTTGAAGCTCCTGTTAAAGGTGAATATCCAATAGGTTCTTATCTTATGCATCTGGCAGAATGTGAAATATTCTGGCTGGAAGTTTTATCGGGTATAACTCAACCAGAAGAATTAAAAAAGAAGTCATATTATGATGTATGGTATGACGCTTTTAAAGATGCTTCTCCGCCTTTATCTGCACCTGAGATCTCCGATTATCATGAAGTAATGAGTGAAGCAAGAAAAAATCTTCTTGACTATATGGCTACTATGAAGGACAGTGATCTCGAAAAAATGGTTTCTTTTAAAACAGGTTCGGGAGAAAAATCATTTTCAAAAAAATGGATAATCTATCATCTTATCGAACATGAAGCTCATCACAGAGGACAAATATTTATGCTTATGAGAATGGCAGGAATGAATAAAAAAAATGAAAACTGAATTTAAAGTAAAAGATAAAAAAGTCCGCTGCGGATGGTGTCTCTCTTCTGACCTGATGGTAAAATATCATGATGAAGAATGGGGTAATCCTGTTCATAATGACAGAAAACATTTTGAATTTATTTTATTAGACGGATTTCAGGCAGGACTTAGTTGGTCAACTATTATTAACAAGAGAAAAAATTTTAAGAAGGCATTTGATAATTTTGATTATAAAAAAATTGCGAATTATAATGAAAAGAAGATAAATGAATTACTTAATGACGAAGGTATTATTCGGAATAAACTTAAGATCCATTCATCGGTAGATAATGCAAAAGCTTTTATGTCTGTACAGAAAGAGTTTGGCAGCTTTGATAAATATATCTGGCAATTTACCGGCGGCAAAACGATTCATAATGACTGGGAAGAAATGAAGCACGTACAACCGACTTCCAAAGAATCCGATGCAATGAGTAAAGACCTGAAGAAGCGCGGATTTAATTTTGTCGGCTCGACAATTTGTTATGCGTACATGCAGGCAGCTGGAATGGTTAATGATCATTTAAAAAAATGTTACAGATATAAAGAAGTTAAAAAATTAAAATAAAAATTTTATTTCCGAAAGTAATAGAATAATCTTAAGTAAATACATTCCCGAGGGATCAGTAGATCTTATTTTAAATTGGATCGATGAATACAAATTCCTTTTGAAGATAACGAAAGCAAGGAATACTAAGCTCGGCGATTACACACATCCCTACAAAGGCAAACCCCACAAGATAACTGTAAATCATAATCTCAATAAATATTTCTTTCTTATAATACTCGTCCATGAGATCGCTCATCTCACATGCTATCTGAAATATACCGGTAAGGTTGCACCTCACGGCAGGGAATGGAAATCGGAATTTGGGAATCATCTGAATGTTTTTGTTGAAATGAATATTTTTCCTGAGGAACTTAATAAATATCTGAAAGAATATTCCTCTGACCCGTCTGCAGCTAGCTGCAGTGACGAGAAATTAATTAAGCATCTGAAAAAATATGATGATGTCTCAGACTATGTTCATCTCGATGAACTTAATGAAAATCAGATCTTTACTTTGAAAAATTCGGGCAGATTCATTAAAGGTAAAAAACTAAGAAAGAGATTTCTCTGTACTCAGATCGGAACCGGCAGGAAATACCTTATCAGTCCTGTTGCAGAAGTTATCTCAGAGACAATGTTTTAGTTCAGTATCCGCAGAATCCGAAGAGCACATGACTCTGCGGGAACAAAGAATTGATTAAAATTCGATTTTATAATTTTCCGAATATGAATTATTTTAAGGATCTATACACATCTCACAAATATTTTTTTAATTCAGTTTTATCAATATTTATTCTTCTCATTCTCATTTTGAATCTGTTTGATCTACAGTTCAGCGGCAGCAAGATCACGGACAGACTGGCACCGGTATGGTTATTTATAACGGAAGGCGGAGGTGTTTATGGAATTTTCATTTCGTTTTTAATTTTCGCTGCATTTGTATTATTTCAGTCCAAAAAACATCATTTAAACAAAAGATCTGTATTATTTTTTTTAATAATAGTTTTCCTTGTACAGTTAATTAATGCAGGATCTACTTATTATATTTTCAAAGGCTCATATAATAAAATGAGACCTTCGCAGCATTACATTACCGGTACTGAAAATATTGATAAGGATGAAATATTATTTTATGGTATGCTGCCTGAAGAAAAGAAAAATTTTCTCAAGGAAAAAACTAATGCTGAACCTAAAAGATATTCGGACATTTATCCGCCTTTGCTTTCAGACTGGATAAGTGAATCGGAAAATTCATTTCCTTCAGGTCATTCACAGTCTTCATTTTTTATTGCAGTGATTTTTGCATTTGTGATCTCATGCACTGTAAAGAAAAATAAAATTTATTTATCAGTGATACCATTATTATGGGCATTCCTTGTGTCTGTGTCGAGAGTGATAATCGGCGTTCATTATAATATTGATGTGATAGCAGGTGCGGGGATGGGAATTCTTGCAGCTTTGATTTTAATTTCTATAAAAAGTTTTAACGGGTTATTTTTAGTTTCTGAAGAACAATTGTAATAAATCCATATACTCGTGCTGCACAATTTTTAATTTTGTTTGTAAAAGCAGTTCATGTTTGTAAAATAGAAAGCCTTATTCCTTTTTTAAAAAGATATATAAATAATCACAATGAGTATTGAGAATAAAGATAATTTTTATAAAATTATTTTATCAAAGTCTTATAATGCAAATGCAAATACTATACTTAACTTATTTAAAGATGGAACTATTTTTAATCTTACAGGTGCTGACAAAATAAAATTTGACTATTCTGAGAGAGGGAAATTTCTGCTTAATTTCAATAACAGAGGAAAGATCTTTGGCAGCTTTATAAAAATAACTAAAGATGAACTGATACTTGACTGGAATGTAGAAGGGTTTAATAGACCTTGTGAAATAAATACTAATTTAAAAATATCATTATTACAAAATGATGATAAATGCAGTCTTAATTTGGAACACAGCGGGATTAAGTATATAGAAGCAGCAGATGCTAAAAATAAAGCCTGGTCAGAAATACTTAATGAAATTGAAAATAAATATGGTTAATTTGTAAAATAAATTTAAGCTAATCTGTAAATTATGGATGTAAATAAAATTGCACAGGGGCAATTAGATGCATACAACGATCAGGATATTGAAGATTTTTTAAAATTTTATTCTGAGGATGTAGAAGTATATAATTTCCCATATGAATTACTTTATAAGGGAAAAGAAATTATGCGGGAAAAATATAAAACAGCATGGCAGCAAAATCCCAATCAGAAAGCTGAAGTAATAGAAAGAATTAGTTTGGGCAATACTGTAATAGATAAAGAACATGTTACAGGCAGAGCTGACGGCAGTATTGCAAATGTGATAGCAGTTTATAAAATTAAGGAAGATTGTATCTGTAAAGTTTATTTTATCAGAGAATAACTTTTTTAATTTGATAAATAAAAAAATTAAAAATTTATAACTGAAAAGAAATTTTAATATATCAAAAGTATGAAAATATTAATATCCGCGCTATTATTTGTGATGAGTTTTGTTGTGTTAATTGTAAATACGTCCTGTAAGGGAACTCAGAAAAAAATTACAAAGGAAAAAAATTCAGAAGAAATAATTACAAAAGTTAATGAAAGCGATTCAATAATTTTCAGTTTCGTTTTCTTTGGTTGTAACCGTGTGGATAATAGCGAACAGAATAACCCCTCAGCCACTGACGCATCTACTGCAAACTTAGCTGTACTTAAAAAAATATATAACGAGATATCCGGTATTCAACGAAAACCTGACCTGTTCTTTTTCCTTGGAGATCTTGTGCTGGGAGAGACGAACACAACAGAGCTTGATGAACAGCTTGAGGCTTGGGTAAAACTTATGGAAGATACTTCATTCAGCAAGATAAGTAAAGCTGATATTGAACTTGTAGCTGTCCCCGGTAATCACGAAATGCTCTATAAAAAAACTCATAAGAAAATAAAAGACCATGATGAATGGCCTTTGAAAGGTGCGACTGAAATCTGGATAAAACATTTGCACCCGTATTTACCTGAAGACCGTGAAAGAATTACAGGCTCTGACAGTATTATCGAACAGATGACATTTTCATTTATCAGACAAAATGTGGGTTTCATAGTGATGAATACAGATACTTATAATGAACCTACAGAGATTGATCCTTATGGAATTGAGGGGATCATTCCGACCGGATGGATATTTAAAAAAATAAAAGAGTACAGGGACAATCCTGAAATCGAACACATTTTTATTTTAGGTCACAAACCATATTACTCTTATGACAAACCCAGTACAGGACACGATGGTCTTCCCGAAGGTCCGGTACTATGGCCTGAGCTTAATAAATTTCACGTCGTTGCTATGCTGTCTGCACATGTTCATAATTATCTGAGAATGCAGCCGGGTGATGAAGGGACTTATCAGATTATTGCCGGTAACGGCGGCAGCCAGGGACCTGCAGAGTTTTTTGGTTATTCCATTATTAATATAATGAGCAGCGGTGATGTTCAACTGATCTCAAAAGGATTTGATAAAGGTGAACCATATTATACTTTACCGGATGATGAACCTTCCACAGTAAGAGATGAAACAATTCTTACCTGGACAAAAAATTCCAATCCGTATAAATATCCAAAACATAAATAATCAGGCATCTAAATTGAAAAAAAAATCAGTAAATAAAATTGTGTTCGAGAAGATCGATATTGCCACAGGCAGACTTGATGAAATGGTTAAGTTTTATAACGGTCTGTTTGGAATTGAATTTGAAGAGATAGTTTTTGAGATGGATAAAGAAAATTGGAAGAGGTATTTAGGAAATCTCGGAGGTATAAAATTTCATCTGGTTCCAAATGAAACTTCAAATACTGAAAAAGATCAGGAAGGTGTTCACCAATTTCATATTCATATTAAGGACTTTGATAAATTTAAAAACTCAGCAGTTGAAAATGGATTTGAATTAAAGGAATGTGATTTTGGTGAAGGGAAGATTCAATATCTGATACGCGATCCTGACGGACATCCCTGGATAATAAATTGATTTACTTTTAATAATAAATGGAATCATATCTATTAATTTATAATAATTTTAAAAAGCATATTGATAATTAAAAAAGACATTGAAACTTCCGAAGATATAAAAGTTCTGATTGATAAATTTTATGAACAGATAATTGTTGATCCGGTTATAGGATTCATTTTTACCGATGTCATAGAGCTGTCCTGGGAAAAGCATATTCCGATAATGAATTCATTTTGGAATTCTATTTTATTGGGAGAAACAACTTATTCAGGAAATCCCATGATAAAACATATTGAGCTTAACAAATTAGTACCATTAAAGAAAATTCATTTTGACAGATGGACGGAATTATGGGAATCGACTGTCCATGAATACTTTGATGGCAGTATGGCGGATCAGGCTGTTTCGAAAGCTAAAAACATAGCTCAGATCATGCAAAGAAAAATTGGTGTTAATAATTAAGAAAAAATCATCAATTCATATCACTTGTGGTTAAAAAAAAAAATTCTAAAAGAAGAACTTCTTGTTTAATAAATTTAGTGACCAATTTCATTCCTTACAACCATTTCGATAGAATTTGAAAGAATCTTTTTGGCAAATACTAAAGACTTTAACAAATCAATTGAAAACAGTATTTTAGTTCCTATATTTTAACTCCAATTTTACAAACCAATATATTATTAAAGAGTAATTCTTACTCATAATTTCTTGCATGAAAAGAATAAAATTTATCAGCAATAACAATCAGCAAAAAGAATTCTCATCTACTGTCCGAAAAAAAGTAAACGATTATTTTAAAGAAAACGAAATTTCACCCAAAGGTAACATTGCGTTGTTTATTCAGACTTCTGCAATGCTGACAATTTATCTTCTTCCATTTATACTGATCTTGTTAATTCCGATGAATGGATGGATAGCAATGTTATTGTCGGCAATAATGGGACTAGGCATGGCAGGCGTTGGAATGTGTGTGATGCATGATGCTTTGCACGGTTCCTATTCGCATAATGAATGGGTGAATAAAATTCTCGGATGGACGATGTATATTTTAGGGAGCAATGTATTCAACTGGAAAATTCAGCATAATGTACTTCATCATGCCTATACTAATATTGAAGGCTATGATCATGATATTGATTCAAGAGGACCTTTAAGATTATCAGAAAATGCTCCGCTTCACAAAATACATAAGTATCAGTATATTCATGCTTTTTTTCTTTACGGATTCATAACTATTTCAAAACTCATTAAAGATTTTTCACAGTTAATAGAGTTTACAAAATTAGGATTAACAAAACAGCATGCACATAATCCTACTATGGAATATGTAAAAATGGTGATCTTTAAGATTTTGTATTTAATTGTCTTTGTCGGTCTTCCTATTATCTTTACTGAATTTACATGGTATCAGGTTATATTCGGGTTTTTTATAATGCACTTCACCGGCGGCTGTGTCCTTAGCACAATATTTCAAATGGCACATGTCGTGGAAGGTGCAGAGCAGTTAAATCCTAATATAGATGGAAATATTGAAAATGACTGGGTCGTTCACGAATTAAGAACTACTTCTAACTTTGCAAGAAATAATCTTTTCCTAAACTGGTATATCGGCGGATTGAATTTTCAGATCGAGCATCACCTGTTCCCGAATATCTGTCATATTCATTACAGAAAGATATCTCCGATTGTTGAAGAAACAGCAAAAGAATTTGGCTTTGATTATAATCTCAAACCAAGTTTCATGAATGCACTTGTATCGCATGTTAAAAGACTTAAACAGCTTGGAGTAGAGACTGCTTGAGTAGATTTATTTATCTATAAACAAAAAGAGGCTTATGTAAAATGTAAGCCTCTTTTTGTTTGTTTAAAAAATATTGAAAATCAGTTTACTTTGACCAGATCCCTTCAAAAATAGATTCACCTTTATGACTGTATCCTGCGATGCAGCTTGTAAGATATCCGTTTTTCAGCATGTTATTATATTCTGTCTGAAACTGACTTGCAGTTTTGTGATGCTTTTCCCACCATGAATTATAGTCCGGTGCATTCTTGTACCAAATCCCGCTGAGTCTCGGCTTTCCATTTTTAATATATCCGTCTAGATATACAAGCTTGAATTTTTCTTTATCTGTGTATTGTTTAAATGCATTAATAAATTCTTCTAATTTCATTTCAGGTCTTAGATAAAATCCACCTGTGTTTTTCTTTTCCCAAAGAGCAGAAAAATAAGTCTTACTGCCTTTATGCAGGCAGGACACATTTACCGGTACCCATCCTGCTTTACTATATTTTTTAAAATTATTTTCATGCCATGATAAAGTCTTTCCGTGATATGCAAACCATTCAATACTTTTATCTTTAATCCAGACAGCAGCATATTTCACTTTTCCTTTGAGTAAATATGAATTGATATTTATAAGCCGGTACTTTTCTTTGACCCATTTATCAAATTCCTTTTGAAATTTAGTCCCATCCAAGTTATGTCTTGCTATCCAGTCAATTTTTTTTGAAGGTCTGAATATTACATTAAAATATGTAATTCCTTTTACATCGTATGCGTCCACCCACACAGGATAATAGCCGCATGTCCAGATCTTATCAAATTCTTCCTGATAGTTTTTTTCAGGAATTCCAAATTTGCAAACTTCACCCCATATGTTTGGATATTCACAATAAGGATGTCTCTCAGAAGGAAAAATAAAACATACTTTGTCTTTCAGACCGGGAATTCCTTTTTCATCTAATTTTGCCCAGTTAATATTTGACTTTGGAGTCAGATAGTATTTTTGACCTATTACATAACCGTTGCTGAATATCAGCGGTCTGAATATTCCACCTTCAGGTTCTGAATCCTTTGTGAATGTTTTAATATGAAAATGAAAATGAGGTGCAGTTGAATTTCCTGAATTCCCCGCCATGCCAAGCAGATCACCTTTCTTTACTTTATTTCCTTTCTTCAGGAATTTTTTATTCAATGATCCTTTCTGAAGATGTGCGTAAAGTGCAACTACTTTCCCATGCTTTATATAAAAATGATTTCCTGATCCGCCGAAATCAAATGATCCCCAAAGCTCGTTTTCCTGTTTCAATAATCCCTCTTTGCTTCCGTCAGGTTTCCAGTTATTCGGAATTTTATTTTCATAATGTAAAACCTTTCCGTCAGCCATTGCATAAACCGGCTTACCCCATATCCTGAAATGTTTATTTTCTTTTCCGTCCTTTCCCGGATACAGTTCTCTCCAGTCATTTTTCTCAAAAGCTTTCACGCCAACATCATATGCAAATACCTGCTCGCCTCCTCCATGCATGGAATAACCTGTCAGATATTCTTCTTTGGAAAAATCGATTGACTTAAAAGGAATTTCAAGATTTACTGAATATGGTTTTAGATCTTTAGTTATTGTGAGAGGAATTGAAAACTTTTTGAAATATAATTTAAATGTCAGCTTTTCAGGGAATGGAAATTCCAGATATAATACATCTCCGCTCTTATGATAATCTCTGCTGTTTTGCCATGCCCACGCATAATCCGGATCAATTACAAGCTGATCAGAAGGAAGAGATATTTTTTTCTCTATAATTTTTGACTCTTGATTATATTCAAATACTACCTTATCAAGATCAACCGGTTTCGAACCGGTATTGTAAATTACTATTCTTACAGAAAGCTGAGCAAGTGGTTTTTCAAGACTTGTAAAACCGGGTGTCTGATGATAAACTATAAAATTATCTTCCACCGGCTCAAGTGTTATTTCAATATCTTCGGGAGCACCCTTGATCTTTTTTAATATTTCTTTCCTGATTTTATTTGAACCGATTTTGAATGCTTTGTCAGGTTCCAATTTGTAATGTCTGATTTTTGCAGTCTGTTTTTTAAAAATTTTTTTAACTACAGGTTCTTTTTTGGTTTGAGCTTTTATTGTAGTAATTTTATTCTTTGAATCTGCTCTGCCTTTTGAAACTGTTTTTTTATTTAAAACGGTCTTCTTTTTTATGGGCTTTTTAAGGATCTTTATCGATTTTTTTTTAGCAGGCATAAGGCATGAAATTAATTTTAAAAATAAAACAATTAATGACCGGTTAATTTAGATTTGTAATCAGATATTAAAAAGATCAAATCTTCTCTATTACTTAATTATCTTTATTTATTGTCTTCTTTAAGATATAATAAAAATAAACTTTAATGAACGATAAATCAATTGGAAAGTACTTTTGATTCGTAAAATATCTGTTTTCCTTTTCAGTTAAAATTATTATTAATTTTTTATCAAAGTAATAAATTGCGAATTGGTCAAAATTTATATAATTTAATATTCAATTCCCAAAACAAATAATTAAGATTGTCAGAAATTAATATCCGTCGTGCAGCAGAAAAAGATGTTGATGATTTACGATTCTTATACCGTGACACCGTTATTCACATTAATTCCGCTGACTATTCTGCTGAAGAAATCAAAGCCTGGTCAGATAACTTTAAAAATACAGAAGGACTTAAAAGAAAGATCACAGAACAATATTTTATTGTGGCGGAAATTGACAAAGTAATTACCGGTTTCAGCTCTATAGCAAATGACGGTTATCTTGATTTTATGTATGTTCACAAAGATTATCAGCGTAAGGGTGTTGCAATGGCTTTGTTAAAAGAAATTGAATCACAAGCAAAGATTTCTGACATTAAAAAAATCTACAGTCATGTGAGCAAAACTGCCAGACCATTTTTTGAAAAGTACGGCTATATTAAAAAAGGAAAGAAAATTAACAAAGTAAATAATATTGAATTTGTAAACTCGGTTATGGTCAAAGTTTTGTAAAAAAAGAATATTCTTAACATAAATAAAATCAGTTTTTTATTTCTAACTATTCCAATAACTTAATATTTTAAGTATATTTATAGACTAACTAATTAAATTTATTATTAATGAAAAAATTTACAATTATTTTTTGTCTTCTATTTACGACAATTTTTTCAGGAAGCTGCAAATCTCAGGATACAGAATCAAAATCCAACGAACAACAAGCTACTGCAGGTGAAACTCTAAATGTATCAGGTAATACAAATTCTAAATCAGAGATTTCCGAAACCCCTTCCCCTATAATTTTTATTTATGATGCCAGCGGATCAATGTGGGATCAGATCGACGGAAAAACTAAAATGGATATTGCTTCAGAAGTATTAACCGGTTCCGTTAATAAACTCTCCGATGATCAAAAGATCGGCTTTGTTGCATACGGTCACAGGACAAAAGGCGACTGTGAAGATGTAGAATTTTTAGTAGATATAGAAAACGGAAGTAAAGATCTTGTTACTCAGTCTATCACAAAGATCAAACCGCTCGGAAGTACACCTCTTGCATTTTCAGTATTGCAGGTCATAGAAAAACTTCGCAGCACAAATACTAAAGCAACTATAATTTTATTGACTGACGGTAATGAATCATGTAACGGAAATCTTTGTGATGTAGTAAAAGCTGCAAAGAAAGACGGTATAGATTTCAAACTTCATATAATTGGTTTTGGATTAAAAGAAGGCGACACAGAGCAGCTTCAGTGTTCTGCTACATCTGGAGATGGTCAGTATTTTGACGCTGCGAATGCTGCCGGATTAAGTGAAGTTTTAGATCAGGCGACCAATACAACAGTCGATGATCCTCCCGGAAATTTATCCTTATTTACTATAACTAACGGAAATCCCATAGAAGCATATATTAAGTTCTATAATTCCGGATCGACTAATTCAATTAAAGCCGTTCGAACATATAAAGATACAGCTTTTGTTTATTTACCTGCAGGTTCCTATGATATAGAAGTCAAACCACTTGACAACAGCGATCTGAATATAATTTCTGTAAAAGGACTTGAAGTATTTGAAGAAAAAATCACACATAAAACTATAAGCTTTGACGGAAGTAAACTAACTGTAAATACGTTAAACAACGGAAAAGGCTGGGATGCTGTAGTCAGCATATATGAAAAAGGTAACACTAAATCTGTAGCAAGTGCCAGAACTTACGGAAAGACAGAATCATTTGAATTAAATCCGGGCACATATGACATAGAATTAAAAGCTCTTATAATAGAAGGAATTGAAAATGTACATCGTATTGAAAATGTTGAAATAACCGGTACTGAAGGGAAAAATATAGAACATAATTTCAAATCAGGAATAGTTTTAATTGGAGCAAAAAGTGGTGACAAACTTGTGGATGCTACTGTAAAATTTATTGAAGTTAATTCAAATATAAATGTCGCAAGCAGCAGAACTTATACTAAAGAGACTTCCAATCCTTCAAAATTTGTATTAAGTCCTGGTACTTACGAAGTTACTATAAATGCTCTTGGTGATTATGCCGGTAAGAAGGAAACTTTTACAATAACTGTAAAAGAAGGCGAAACAATTGAAAAAATTGTTAACTTTTAAACACATTTAAACTATAAATTAATTATGAAAAATCTTTTCAGACCCGCCTGTCTTTTACTATATTTTCTTACTTTAGTAGCGTTCTTTTTTGGAGGAATGACAATGGCTGCTCTTACCGGTGCAGCAAAAGGTCAGGGTCTTGCCGGCGGTGCTATTGTTTTGTTTTACGGAGTTATAGCTGCTGGAATTGCATTTGTATTTGCACTTATCTGCTGTTATTATGCAACTGACAAAGTTGTTAAAATCATTAACTGGTCTTTGCTTGGATTAATAATTATTATCGCAGGACTTATGAAATATAACAGTGATGAAAGACAACGTGAAATAGATAGGAAATCAGAGCAGAAGAATTACAATTACAATTTTTATGAAGCTGAAATTCAGACTGTTGGTTCTAATAAATTTAAAGATGAAGAAACTCAAATGGGTCTAGGATTTTTTAAACCAAACTTTTTTGAAAAGCCTGTCATTTATTTTTATGGTCAGCCGAACCTTGAAAAATCAATTCAGGAACATACACCGGCAGATAGCATTGTAACTGCACAGGCGGAACTGGGCGGTTTTCAAATTACAAATGCTCCGCCATGGCTTGTGCCCGAACATTTGAAAATGGATTATGATATTTTGTATTTTAAAGTTATCAGTTTGGGAAGAGATCTTATCGAAGTGGTTGTAAATAAAACTAATGGTCAAACAGGTTACATGGACAGAAATGCAGGTGAAATTATTTTCTGGCCAGAGTTTTTTCTCAGAATAAATTCAGTAGAATTTATAGATCCGGTAAATCAAAAAGTCCTTCATAATAATGTCGATCATGGTAGCGAAGTTATTACTAAATATGAATTAATGAGACCAATCCTTATACAGAATGAATGGATGCAGGTAGAACTTTATGATGACAGTTATAAAGTAGTAGATAAGGGCTGGATAAAGTGGAGAGCTGACGGGAAATTACTTATTAGTTATTCATTGCTTAGTTGAGATAGATTTAAAGATAAGTTTAATGATAAGTTTTCTGAATGTCATTTTCACTAATATTCCTGTGTATCTCTCCAACTGTCATTCCCGCGTGTTTTTAGCGGGAATCCAATCATCAATGAGATGATTAGTTTTATGAAATTGGAGAAGCAGACTATTGGAAAAAATTTAAAATTAAAACCCTTAGAGTCTTAGAGTCTTCGAGCCTTAGAGGCAAGATAAAAATTTTTTAAAATTAAATATAACAATGAAAACATTTCTCATGACAATATTTCTAACAGGTATAATTTTACTCCCTGTTAAAAATAATTTCGCACAGACAGAAAAAGAAGATAATGCAACGACTGAATCATTGCCAACCTTACAAAGTTTACTTGATGAAAAAAAAGCCGGATTTGAATTAAAGGCAAGTGATGAAAAGAAAAAGATCTATGCAGAAGGAACTCAGGCAGTGGTAAACAGCGGCGTCCTTGAAAATGCACTTAATAACGGAGATACAGCTCCTGACTTTTTATTAAAAAATGCAGCAGGTGAAGACGTCACGCTTTATTCATATCTGGAAAAAGGACCGGTTGTCCTGACATGGTACAGAGGCGGATGGTGTCCTTACTGCAATATTACTTTGAGAAGACTTCAGCAGGAACTTCCAAATTTTCAATCACACGGTGCGAATTTAATTGCGCTCACTCCCGAGCTTCCAGACAGTTCACTATCCACTTCAGAAAAAATAGATCTTGAATTTGAAGTATTAAGTGATCCCGGAAACAAAGTAGCCGGACAATACGGAATTGTATTCAAGCTGACAAATGATGTGGCAGATTCCTATCAGAAAGGTTTTGATCTTCACGCTTATAACGGAGATGAAAGCGATCAGCTCCCTCTCGCAGCTACTTATGTGATCGGCACTAACAAAGAAATTATCTATACTTTCCTCGATGCTGATTACAGAAACAGAGCAGAACCGGTTGATATATTAGATGCACTGAGTAAAATTAAATAAATGGACTTTTATTGTTAGAGTTGTGCATGAAATTCTTTAATTTTTTTTAAAATAATATACTAACTCAAATGAAACCAAACACAAAACTCAGAGATGCTTTTTTTGAAGTTATTGATAATCAGATAAAAGCAAATGATCCACCCGAAACTGCAGAGGCTTTGAAAAGACTTAATGAGCAGGGTTATTCGGAGTTTGAATCAAAGCAACTTATTGGGCAATGCATCGCACTTGAAACTTTTCTTATAATACAGGAAGGAAAAGAATCTGATCCCGAAAGATTAAAAAGAAACTTGAGAAATCTTCCGGAAGAACCTGAAGAGTAGCATACTCAATTTCAAATTTCAAATTTCAAATTTCAAATTTCAAATCAAAACTATTCAAAGTTTAAATTTGAAATTTTGTGATTGATTAAACACCCGTCCAAAATTTTTTGCAGAAAAAATATTTTCGAGCCGCTGTTGATTTTCAAAAAGTTTTATTGAATAAATTTTCATATTCAAAATCTGTATCAAATCTTTTTGAAACACTAACGTTAGCTCAATGTAGCAGATCTGACGGATCTTGGAGTAGCATCAAATAATGCGGATAATTTTGTAGTAGTTATGAAACCTTAAAACTGAAAATAAATCATAATATATAATTAAAAGGTCATCAGAACATTAAAACTGATGACATTTTTTTTTTTGAGCCGTCGGTAATTTAACAAAAATTCTCACTTTCAATTTGAACTTAACACAGACAAAGTAATAATTATCAGATCGAAATTGAAAATGATTTAGTGTAATGTATCCTGTTTTAATATCATTATTTCACTGATAGATTCTCCATTATTATTTTCAAATATTTTTTTAACCTGAATATTTTCAGTTCCGCTTAGTTCTTTCAGTCTTGCAATTATTTTTTCAATAGATGAATATTTACTATTTTGAATAATTATTTTTTCTTCTTTCAATATTTCATTTTTAATACTAATCGAATCTGAAGTATAAATAAATTGATCAGCCCAGCCGCTATAGAAAATATTCGAATTGAAATTTTTTGAAAGTATTTCGAAATATTTATCCGTTTGACTTCCGGCATAAAAAATATTAAATGCCAGTGCTTTTTCACTGTCTGAACTCTCTAAATCAGAAATTATCAGATTTTTTGAATAATTGTTCATTAAATAATTTTCAATTTTAACAGATTCTGAATGTTGAAAGATCAACTCATTATTCAGAATATAAAATTGTGATGCACTTATAATGGATAGGAATATAATCAGAATCACATATACCTGGGTCAGGTTAAGATTTTTAAAGTAATGTTTGTAAATTCGAATGCAAAGATATATTGCTGTAACAGATAGCATTAAAACAGGGATCATATATTTTTGACTATAAGGATGATAATGTTTTGCAATGATGATTATCTGAATTGTAGATGATATTAAAATTGCCGTCAGGATTTTAATTTCGGGTATTTTTTTATGTGATCGGACGGTAGAAATAAATTTATTAAGTTTAATATGATTAAAGATCAAAGTCGTAATAGAAAGCAAATATATTATCCCAAAGAATTTATTTAAGAAAAATATTTTTCCGATATTTTCAATAAATACAGGAAAATCTATTATGCTTTCACTGCCTTTACCGTATATATCACTGTGAATAAATAAATTTCCAATCCATCTCATGAAATACTGATAATTTTCCAAAGCGGGTAATGTAAATATTAAAAAAAACATTGTAATTAGAAATATTAATTTTATTTTGGATTTAAAACTATTAAGCAGAAATAGCGGAATGAAAAGTATGGGAAAAAAATTAAGTTTACAGGAAATACCAAACCCACAGACAATTGAATACATAAGTACAATTTTAATGGAATCAGCATACCAATATTTTTCAGTGAACAAATATAAAAACAATATTAAAGTTATTAACATTGAAGAAAGCACTAAAAAATTATCAGGTGATACATCTATAATACCATATAGTATAACATTGCTGACAAAAGGTGAAAACCCTATAATTATTGCTGTTAATAAACTCTTTGAAAATTTGAATATTAATTTTCCAAAAACAAAAAGTACGCATGCATTAATTATTATAAAACATGTATTTATTAATGAAAGATAATCTTCAGGTCTGTTGAATACATCTTGTACAATATTCTGAGATGTATTGCTGTTTAAGTAATAAATCTTTAAAATTACTGCTCCGATTATCTGAACAGGTGTACCTGGATGATCAATATGACCAACGCCATATCCGCTTATCTGAGCCAGATTCAAAGAGTTTATCAAATATACATATGCCGGGTCATACAGATTTAAATAATAATCACCAAGTGAATCCTTTAAAATATATGTGGAAATAATAAAAAGTACCGGCAATATTGCTAATGTAAAGCTACTCTTATATTTATTAAATATTTTAATTATTTTCTATTAAATTAAATTAAATTAAACATTTCTCTTTCACTGAGTGTATTGTCATTTTTAGTTGAAATTTTTTAGAGACTAATGCAGCTTTAATATAAGTTTTTTAAGATGTTATTATTTTTAATGATTTCATTATTTTTTCGGGTGAGTAAACTTAAACTTTTATAATTCCTTATCTTTTCATTATTCTCTCTGCTTCCTTTAATCTGCATGTTATCTACCTGAATATCTGATCTGAATTCTTCCGGTACTTTACTTTATGGATATATCTCCAGGTTGTGAATTCAAACTCTCTATACAGTTTGTTGTACTTAAAGATGTTTTGAATTTCCAGGACATTTCAATTTTCAATAATGTTAGTGATTCTTCCATCCCTTCATCAAGAGAAAACTTGCTGCTGAGAGATTTAATGGTTTTCATCCTGTTGACCAAACCCCAATGTCTGTTCGAAAACAATGGATTTAAAACGAAGACACAAAGACTCAAAGTTAAAAACGATAAAAATATAATTCTCTGAGTATTTGTGCCTTTGTAGTAAACTTAATATTTTTGTTTTCGGACAGTCTGCCAGCTAAAGAGTAAAAGAGCCTGGTAATGAGCGGGAACAGGTAAAATATTACTTTTATTTATTCCGATTACAGAAAACAAGTAAAGCAGCAGGATAAACTTAATGCACCGGAATCAACAGGGAAATAAATATTACAATATCAGATAAGTCTCTCATTTATATCCGAAAGGATCTTATTCAGATCAGTACTGAACAAATTATAAGCCCTGGCAGCACCGCCTTTATTTACAAACGGCGGATCATTAAAACTCATCATGTCAATTTTAAGAAAAGTGGATACATATGTTTTCATCATATTAAGCCATTCCATCTGTTCCTCTGAATATTTCTTTCCTGCAGATTCATTTTCGACCAGCCAGTTTTTAAATTTCCTGTCTACAATGTCACCGAATGGTTCCAGCATTTCAATTTTACCTGTAACAAATTGAGTAAGAGAAATTACATTAACTGAATTATTCAGATCGGACAGCGGTTTTACACGGTCTGGTTCGACTCTATAAAATGCATTCCATACTTCATCAGGAGAAATCTCATACGGTGGTTTTCTTAATTCCTTTGAAAATAATTTTATGTCATCAAATGAAATTTCTGAAAATCCTTCAGTCGGTCCGGAAATTTTATTTATAACAGGTATATCTTTTTTATGAGATTCTACAAAACTTTTAAAGCGGAAGATAATATCATTTGATCTGTCTTTTGCCAGCTCTTCAATTGAGGTAGTATTGATCTTTCCTGTGTTTCTTCTTTTTAATTCGAGGAGTTCATGTCTGAACTTTGAATTGTCAAACGGTTTACATGCATCTGAGATCATATCATCCGTTACACGTTTCATTTCCGTATCTGAAGGAGAATAAGATTTGCTGCTTTCACCATAAATTTCCTGAGCTTTTGACAAATGTTTTTCAGCAGAAATTGATTCTATCATTTTATTAATAACCTGTTTAAGAGAATTAAGTGGAGGATCAAAACCCGAAAGAATATTATTCAATTCAGTCTTATCCTTTTCATTCATGCTTTTTTCGATCCTAGTAAGTCCGTCTATAAGGGATGTTAAAGTAGATTCATCACGAATTCCAATTGCAACTGACTGTACTAAAGATTCCAGTGAAAAAGTTTTTACAATTTCCTGAACTTTCTCAGTTCGGAGTTTCACTGTAGAGATTTTTTCAGCAAGATAATAACACAGGAAAGGAAGCGGTATAGCAACTATTACATCAATAATAAAAGTCATCTTCAGAAACAGTGGTGATACGATTATTAAAAGTGCCCAGATGTAAATAATAATTTGTCTTTTAAATTTATTCTTAACATACGCAATACACAGCAGCAATGCAGTAGCGACATGCCAGCTTGGAAGTGTGTTAAACGGTTTTACATTTGTATAAAGACTGCTTAATGCATTAAAGAAAAATCCAGCTCCTTCTACTTTTGGTCTGAGTACATTCATTATCGGAAAATATCCGTGCATAAAATTCACGAGACTCCATAAAAATATTACAGCCAGCAAAAAAATTGTCAGATCACTGCTTTCTTTTTTTCTTATTATCAAAAAAATTACCATAAAAAGTAAAACATAAATGGACATATAAAAAATCAGGAATCCGGGAATGAGTTTGAACTTGTAATCAAAGTCCAGTACAGTTTTTAAATAACTTTCGCTATATTCATTAAGGGGAGTAAGCAGATAATATTGAATAGCTGCAACTGCAAGCAATACAATATTAAAAAAATTCAGTGCACCCGGTTTAGATAGTTTCATTAATTATTTTCCAGTCTTGTTAAAGTTTTTCGTATTAAATTAATTATTATAGTACATCATTTCAAGTTTGAATCATTGTATTTACATTTAAAGCATTGGCATATTAATTCCAAACTTATCTTTTTCTTCTATTGCCAGTTCGTATCCAGCATCGGCATGTCTTACAATTCCCATACCCGGATCATAAGTAAGACATCTCTCAAGCCGGACTTCGGCGTCTTTACTTCCGTCTGCAACGATCACCATTCCCGAATGAATTGAATTGCCAATCCCGACTCCTCCTCCATGATGAAGTGAAACCCAGCTTGCTCCGCCAATACAGTGAAGTCCAAAATTCAAAATTGGCCAGTCGGCAATAGCATCAGACCCATCTTTCATTTTTTCCGTCTCACGGTTTGGAGATGCAACACTTCCGCAGTCAAGATGATCTCTGCCAATAACTATAGGCGCTGAGACAATTCCGTCTCTAACCAGATCATTAAATATTTTTCCTGCTTTAGCTCTGTCTCCGTAACCAAGCCAGCAAATTCTCGATGGCAGTCCCTGAAAATGAACTTTTTCTTTGGCAGCTTTCAGCCATTTATGCAAAGGTTTATTGTCTGGAAATGCTTTCATAATTGCTTCATCAGTTTTGTAAATATCTTCAGGATCTCCCGACAAAGCAACCCATCTGAAAGGACCTTTTCCTTCACAGAATAATGGTCTGATATATTCGGGGACAAATCCGGGAATTTCAAAAGCTGATTTAAAACAATTATTATAAGCTTCGCCGCGCAGATTATTTCCGTAATCAAAAACGACAGAACCTTTTTGCATGAACTCCCACATAGTTTTGCAGTGAATTACTACTGTCTTTCGAGCAAGTTCCTGATATTTTTGAGGATCAGATTTTCTGAGTGCGAGTGCAGTTTCAAAAGACATGTCCATGGGTACGTAACCGTTCAGCATGTCATGAGCAGAAGTTTGGTCAGTGACGACGTCAGGGATGATGCCTCTTTTGAGAATTTCGGGAAGTATTTCGGCGGCGTTTCCGACGAGACCAACCGATTTATCGGTTTTTGTCTGCTTAGCCTCAAGGACTAATTGCAGTGCTTCATCCAGATCATGTGTCATGACATCGCAGTATCCGGTATCAATTCGTTTTTGAATCCGGCTTTCGTCCACATCCACACCGAGGAAAGCAGCTCCGTTAAGTGTAGCTGCCAGCGGCTGAGCTCCGCCCATACCGCCGAGTCCGCAAGTGAGTATAAATCGTCCGGCTAGTGTTCCACCGAAATGTTTGTCCGCACATGATGCAAATGTCTCATAAGTTCCCTGTAAAATTCCCTGTGTACCGATGTATATCCATGAACCTGCAGTCATCTGACCATACATCGTAAGTCCGAGTGCTTCAAGCCTTCGGAACTCATCCCAGTCAGCCCATGCAGGCACTATCTGTGAATTTGAGATCATTACCCTTGGAGCATCCTTATGTGTTTTAAAAACTGCAACAGGTTTTCCGGATTGTACTAAGAGAGTTTCATCTTCATTAAGTACTTTTAACGATTCGATAATTTTATAATAACACTCCCAATTCCTTGCAGCTTTTCCGCTGCCGCCATATACGATAAGATCTTCAGGTCTTTCAGCTACTTCTGCATCAAGATTATTCATCAGCATTCTCATAGCTGCCTCGGTAGTCCAGTTTTTACAGGACAATTGATTACCCGTTGGAGCTTTTATGTTTCTGCCCATCATTTACATTTACTTAAAATTTTTTATCAAAATAAAAATTCTGTTCATTAAAATATATTAATAAAGTATCACCTTTTTATTCCTATTTTAAAAAGTAAACTCAAAAATCTCTTTTATGTATTTTTTCTTTTTAATAAATCAATAAAGGATTCACCCGAAAGCTTACTGTCTATCCATGATACAAGATCGAAATATTCAAGTGCATTTATTTCCATTATGTCATCAGATATTTTATTTAATTCTTTTTTCCATTCTGTGAACACATAATTTTTATCTTCTGTCTTTTCACTGATAAGTTTTCTGATCTGACCTAAAGTAATGGATTCAAATTTATTAAATTTGTTTTTACTTGAAAGATACCTTTTGGTTGATTTAATAATGTATTCTATCAAATCGTAATTCCCTAGTTCATAATGTATAAGCAGATTTATAATTCTTGCAAAACATTGAATATCTTCTCTGATTTTTAACTCTTTGTCGTTTATGATCTCATTGATTCTTATCAGAGATTCATCATATTTTTTTAATCCGAAATATATGTATGCAATGTTATAGGCAAATAATATCTTGGATTCTTTGTTGATCTTACTTTTCATTTTTACAAGACCTTCATCTATTTCAGCAACCAATTTTTCGCCTTTGCGGAACTCTCCGGATTTCATGTATAAATTTATTTCAGTATCATAGGAAGTCACAAATATTCTCGCCTGTAAAGTCGAAGAGTCAGTCTTGATACTTCTTATCTTATTAATAGTTTTCAATGCATCATTAAATTTCTTTAATTCAATCTCAACCAGTAGAAGATTATACAGTGATGCAATATAATTATCTTCTTTTAAAAGCACCGGATTTTCTTCAAGCAGTCCGACTATTTTTTCACAATGGATCAAAAGATTTTTATTGTCCTTATTTGTCAGATAATATAATCCTTTTAGATTGTAATAAAATGTCTTTGAAAGAAATGAAGTAGCAAATTTTTCAGATGTCAACAGCTCGTTATCAAAGATACTGTTGAATTTTTTTAATTCATTTCTGTCTCTAAAATCACCCTGTTTTTTTCTGAACATAAAAGCCTTTGTAGCAAGATTCCAATATTCATTTAAGTTAATAAGTTTTTCTGTGGCAGCATTATGTTCATTATAATATGAAATAAGTTCATCCTCATCTGTATTTGAGTAAGAGCTTGTTCTGGCAAGAGTTTTTTCCCAGTCTATCACTGCAAGTATCTGAGCATGTTTTTCATAAGTGTATGCTATTTTCTTAGCTTTCTCAAGAAGTTTCCTGCATTGCTTATAAAGAGATTTATCATAAAGGATCTGCACATCTCTGAGAATATCCATTAGTTCGTTGACTTTGGATCTGTCAGAATGATACAGTCTCAGACTTTTTAATATATTATTGTATAGATAATTTTTTGCAACATGTATCTGATTAATGAATTTCTCTTTCGCAAATTTTTTTTTGATATCGTCTTCATCATAATTTTCCTGTTTATCTATAGCATCAAAAAGTTTCAGGTACTGATTATTATCAGTATCTTTTATGTGCATTGATGCAAAAATTTTGAAGTATCTCTTTTCGGATTGCTCAAGCGATTTAATAAGCTGGAAAAGATCGTCGGTAACTTTCAAGAATAATTTCCCGTTTGTTTAATTTTACATTAATTTCAAAGGATTTAAAATAAGGAAAATAAACCTGTATTTTAATCTAATTTAGAATCCTACGGATATCCTTATTTTTGTTTGTATTTGATATACATATATTATATTTTTGAATAACTAATTTTACTGAAAATGATTTACACCAATAAATTTCCAATTTACCTTATCACTTTAACACTTAGTCTTGTACTTATTTCGGGTTATGTATTTTCTCAAACTATAAATACTCCTGGAGATCTTGAAGCCGAACCTGAGGATTCAAGCTATATAAAAGTAAAATGGGATGACAATTCAAATAATGAAGAAGGGTTTTATGTAGAAAGATCTCTGACCTCAGATACCAGTGTAGCATGGGAAACAATAGGAAGCACAGGTCAGAATAACAGGATCTTTGCAGATTACTGGGTAACAAACGGAGTAGAGTATTTTTACAGAGTGTATGCTTATGCGGGTAACATCAGATCAGCTTATTCAAATATTGCTTCTACAATTGCAGAAATTGATACATCAATAATTCCACGGGCACCTTCTGATCTGCTTATAAATGAAATTACAGAAACTACTGTCACTATTTCATGGCAGGATAATTCCTATAATGAATCAGGTTTCATTATTGCCAGGAGAGAGATCAATGAATTATTATTCAGATATATAGATACTGTTCAGACTGATGTACTTACTTACCAGGAAGTAGGTCTGACACCGGACAATGTTTATTTATATAAAGTCTGTTCCTACAATTCATTCGGTCTGTCAGATTTCACAAATACAGTTTCAGCCAGAACAAATAAAAGTACAAATATAATTAATACTTTTTCTGAAATACCTGAAGGTTTTTATATAAGTGATAATTATCCTAATCCGTTTAACCCCGAAACAAAAATTAAATTCGCAATTGCAGAAAATTCAGAAGTATTTATGGAAATTTACAACATTTCCGGTAAGAAACTTGAAACACTTGTAAACGGTGAATTGCCTGCAGGTACTTACGAAGTGATCTGGAATGCATCTGAATTTGCAAGCGGTGTTTATTTCTTCAGAACCCGTGTGATATATAACGGCGGCAGATCTGTGTTCAGTAAATTCAATAAAATGATTTTAAATAAATAAACTAAAAAATAAAAAAAATGAAAAATTCAAATTTGCTTTTTGCACTAATGTTTATGCTTTTAATAAGCTTCACATCAGTAGATTCTAATGCTACAATAGTTAATGTAAATGCTTCAAATTTTACTTTTACTCCCGGATTGATAAACGTTACAGTCGGAGATACTGTTAAATGGACTTGGATAAGCGGCAGCCACACGACTTCTTGTAATGGTCTGCCGGGAACTTCACGTCCACCCGGAGCTTTACCCTGGAATTCTGATCTGAACAGCGGAAACCCGACTTTTATGTATGTAGTGACCGTTCCTGGAAAATATCTGTATATCTGTGTTCCGCATATACCTGATATGACAGGTTTGATCGTTGCCACGGTTTCTTCAATTTCACAAATAAATGAAATTGCAACGGGATATAAACTTTCACAAAATTTTCCAAATCCATTTAATCCCGAAACAAAAATAAATTTCTCGATTCCATCTTCAGGTCTAGTCGATCTGAAAGTTTATAATGCAGCAGGTCAGAATGTAGCTTCGCTCGTAAATCAAAGATTATCATCAGGTTCATACAATGTAAACTGGAATGCATCAGATGTTACAAGCGGAGTTTATTTTTATACTTTAAGGACAGAAAACTTCACTGAAACAAAAAAAATGATGCTGATAAGATAAACTGTACACATTTTAAAATACTATAACTTCAATTTTATAAATACAATTTTTAAAATCAAATAATTCTAATATTATAATAATGAGCAAAGAAAATTTAAACAGAAGAGATTTTTTAAAAAACTCAGTCAAAACAATAGCAATCGGCGGTCTTGCTTTAAATGCAATTGACATAAAAAAACTGATCGCATCCGCGCCGGCTGAAATCAGTTCCACTCAGGCAAAAGTAGTAAATCTTTCAGAATATCCGGCTCTTGAAAGCACCGGGGGTAACGCTATGATTAATAATTCTACAATAGTAATAAGAACCGGAAGTACAAAATTTATTGCTTTAAAAACTATATGTACACATAAAAAATGTGATGTCGATTATCTTGGAGCAGAAGGGTTTGAATGTCCGTGTCATGGATCTACTTATTCCCAGTCAGGAAAAGTTTTAGGCGGACCAGCAAAAAAGAACCTCACAAGTTATAAAACAACTTATGATTCTGAAAATAATACTTTAACTATAAATATGTAAGTTTTTAAGTGGTGTTGGTGTAATCAGAAAATCCGGATCCTGTTTTTCAAGGGTTCGGATTTTTCAATTTATTGAATTATCTTTCATAGTTATACGCAATTTTTCAATTTGCTGAATTTATATTCTCTTAACTATTACATAGAACCTGCATTTTATTGCCAAAATAGTATTATTTGTCATGGCACGATAATTGAATTAATACGAAGTGTATTAATAAATTAAAATACAGGAGAAAAAAAAATGAACATAGTTAAATTCAAAAAAGACTCAGATTTATTAAATGATACATTTAGATCAGTTTTCAACAGTCCTTTATTCGGACGAATGGAAAATTTTAATCCAAACACAAATTTTATTCCAAAAGTAAGAATTTCAGAAGATAAAGACAATTTCTTTATCAATATGGAAATCCCCGGAATGAAAAGAGAAGATGTTAAGATCTCACTTGAAGATAATGTGTTAAGTGTGAATGGTACAAGAAAACAGGAAAAGAAAACTGAAGAAACAAATCTGATCACAAATGAAATTTTTTTTGGTGAATTCAGCAGAAGCTTTAATCTCTCAAAAGAAATAAAAATTGATTTGATCGATGCTGAATACAAAGACGGATTGCTTAACATCACTTTACCAAAAGTAGAGGAAGCAAAACCAGTTGTAAAAGAAATTAACATTAAATAAATAAAACAATATTTTAACTAACAATAAATAAAGGGTGAGAAAAGCTCGCCCTTTATTTTTTTCTATGTAAAGTCACTTTGACTGTTACATTAAAATTTTAAAAAAGGTAAAATAATATTATGGGTAAAATCATTGGTATAGATTTAGGAACGACTAATTCCTGTGTAGCTGTGATGGAAGGAAACGATCCTGTAGTGATCCCGAATGCAGAAGGCGCAAGAACAACACCATCTGCCGTTGCTTTTGCAAAGACAGGAGACAGATTAGTTGGCGATCCTGCAAAAAGACAGGCTGTTACAAATCCTCAGAATACAATATTCTCCATAAAAAGATTTATGGGAAGAAGATTTGATGAGGTGACAGAAGAAATAAAAAAAGTACCATACAAAGTTATAAAAGGTGAAGGTGATACTGCAAGAGTTGAGATAGATGATAAAAATTCAGGACAGAAAAGAATTTATTCTCCACCTGAGATCTCATCAATGATACTTCAGAAAATGAAAAAGACTGCTGAAGATTATCTTGGTCAGCCGGTTACAGAAGCTGTAATTACTGTTCCTGCATATTTTAATGATGCACAGAGACAGGCAACCAAAGACGCAGGTAAGATCGCTGGTCTTGAAGTAAAGAGAATTATCAATGAGCCGACTGCAGCAGCACTTGCTTACGGTCTTGATAAAAAGAAAGCAAATGAAAAAGTGGTTGTGTATGATCTAGGCGGCGGAACTTTTGACGTTTCGATCCTTGAATTAGGTGATGGTGTATTTGAAGTTAAATCTACTCATGGTGATACTCACCTCGGTGGTGATGACTTCGATCAGGTATTGATAGACTATCTTGCAGATGAATTCAAAAAGAAAGAAGGCATTGATCTCAGAACAGATCCAATGGCTCTGCAAAGATTAAAAGAAGCCGCTGAGAATGCAAAGAAAGCATTGTCTTCAAGTTCACAAACAGAAATAAATCTTCCTTACATTACAGCTACTGCAGAAGGTCCAAAATTCCTTCTTGAAAATATTACAAGAGCAAAATTTGAATCTCTGATAGGTGACCTGGTAGCAAAGACAGAAGGTCCTTGTAAGAAAGCTCTTGAGGATTCAGGATACAGCATGAATGATATCGATGAAGTTATTCTTGTCGGTGGATCAACAAGGATCCCGCTTGTTCAGGAAACTGTAAAGAAGCTTTTTGGAAAAGAGCCGAATAAAAGCGTGAATCCTGATGAAGTAGTTGCTATTGGAGCTGCGATTCAGGGTGGAGTCCTTTCAGGTGACGTACAGGATGTATTACTGCTTGACGTTACACCGCTTTCACTCGGAATTGAAACACTCGGTGGAGTTATGACAAAGCTTATCGAAGCTAATGCTACTATTCCAACCAAGAAGTCACAGATATTCTCAACTGCTGCTGATAATCAGCCGTCGGTTGAAATTCATGTCCTTCAGGGTGAAAGAGCTATGGCTACTGACAACAGAACTATCGGAAGATTCCATCTCGCCGGAATTCCAAGAGCACCAAGAGGTACACCTCAGATCGAAGTTACATTTGATATTGATGCCAACGGTATTCTGAATGTTTCGGCTACTGATAAAGGAACCGGTAAACAACAACAAATAAAGATTACACATTCTTCAGGTCTTTCTGATTCGGAAATTGAAAAAATGAAAACTGATGCTAAAGAACATGAAGGTGACGATGCAAAGAAAAAAGAACTGATCGAAATGAAAAATCAGGCAGATGCCATGGTATTCCAGGGTGAAAAACAGCTTAAGGAATTTGAAGAGAAACTTGACGCTGCTACCAAATCAAAGATCCAGATGTCTCTTGACAGATTAAAAGAAGCTGCTAAGAGTGATAACCTTAGCACTCTGACTACTGCAATTGAAGAATATAATACTGTATGGAACGAAGCTTCAACACAAATGTATTCTCAGTCGACAGGTGCAGATGGTCAGCAAACCGGTGAGGCGGGTTCGCAGCCCGGCAGTGAAGAAACAAAAACTGATGATGGAAATGTAGAGAATGCTGACTTTGAAGTTGTAGATGAAGATAAAAAAGATGAAGATAAAAAATAATAAATTGTAATTGTATCAGACATAGTTATATAAAACCTGCTTCCTCCCAAAAGAAGCAGGTTTTTTTTATGCGGTTAAAAATTTCATTACATCTTTAAGAGAATGGTTTTCCCTGATTTCAAAAACACTGTTTCTGTCTTTATTCAATGCCAGCCAGTTTGAAATTACTTTTATTTCGTCCAATTCGACCGGATTGAATTTGTGTTTTACAAATTTACTCAGGGAAAAAAACAAATATTCAGTGGATTCTGAAAGCTCTTCCAATATCTCGTTCTTATCTGTCTGATCTTCATTTGTAAAAGTGTATGTCTTTGCAAGCTTCCCGTTATGTATAAAAAAGAATTCCCTTGCAGATTCATTCTCACATTTTATAATTAACTTCTTTCCGTTTATTGCCGAAGTAATTACTTTCTGATAGCTCATTACTTTTCTTATATCCTTTAATCTGTCTCTGATAAATGCTGCACTTTCATAATCCATGCTTTCGGAAAATTCAATCATCCTCATTTCATAAAGATTCTGTACAGAATTATTTTCAGATTCGGTTATGAATTCATGTACTTTCATAACTTCGCTGTCATATTCAGATTTACTCTGAGTAAAATTACACGGAGCACTGCATCTGCCGATCTCGTGATACATACAGACAGAATGATCCTTAGATGCTTTGATCTTTTTATTCTCACATTTCCTTAATAAAAATTCACCGTCAATTTCCTTCAATAGTTCATTGACCGTCATACCACTTCTGAAAGGTCCGTAATAAAATGCACCGTCATTTTCTATTTCATAAACCTTCTCAATCTTAGGATAGTCATTCTGCACATCAATTTTTAAGAATGGATGATGTCTGTATCTTTTCAATGCTGAATTAAATCTCGGCTTATGGTACTTTATCATTTTGGATTCAAGTATCAGTGCGGATAATTCCGAATTTGTAATTTCATATTCTAATGAAGCTATATTTCTCAACAGCTTTCTAAGCTTTACAGGAAATTCTGAATTATGTCTGAAATATCCCGAAACCCTTTCCCTTATATCTTTCGCCTTGCCAATATATAAAATTTCACCGTCCTTACTTTTCATATAATATACACCCGGCTTATTCGGTAATTCCTTAAGTGAGATCTTTGTCCTTTTTAAAGCGGGTGAAAGATTTTCATTTCCATAAATTTTGGAATTCTGAAATTTCACCACTTCATTTACATCTTCATATTCATATTTATCCGAAAGCTGACTCAGGAAATACTGAAAGATCTTTGCAGTTGCAAGTGTGTCATCATATGCGCGGTGATTTTTTTTGATCTTAATTTCAAGATGAGCGGCTACATTGCTGAGAGATTTACTCTGAAGTCTTTTTAGAAGTCTGTTGGAAAGTTTGCAAGTACAAAGGGTTTTCATTTCAAAATTCATACCTGCTCTCTGAAAAGAATGCTGCAGGAATTTGTAATCAAACCCTACATTATGCCCAACAAAAAATACTTCTGTATCAGCTTCTCTTTCAGGATTCAGAAAGTTCATAATGTCACGTGCGAGCATTTCAAATGAAGGCTCGTTAAAAACATCCGGATCCGTAATGCCTGTTAATTTTGTAATGTGATATGGAATGTGCTGACCCGGATTGATTAATCTTACGAATTTATCCGTGATCTCACCGTCTCTGAGCCTGATCATGGCTATCTCCGTGATCCTGTTACTAAAAGGAGAAAGACCTGTGGTCTCTATGTCACAAACTATATATGTAGGACTGAATAAGTTTCCCAAAAAAACTTTTCTATTTAGGCGTAAATATAAAAATATGAATAGATTGTTACTATTGAAAAATTCAACATATTTATTTTTTGAAGTTTTCACATCTGTCCAAGAAATATATAAGTAAAATTACAGAGAAGTTTTATTTTACAGATTTAATATTTTATTTTTTATTAAGAAAAAAAATTGCTATGTTATAACTCAAAACCTAATCAAATTTACCTTTTTACTATTGAAAAAATTCTGGAGAAATATAGTAATTGAATCCATCCGCAAAAACAGACTAAACGGAAACTCAGGATCGACCTTTTCCGCTTTTGAAATTGCAAGAGGATTCAGAAATCTCAGAATTTCTTTTATTGCAGGTATTAAAAATTTTGTACTGGCGATTCTTGGTATATCAAGTGCTGCATTTGGTTTAAAAAGTTTTTTGCTCCCAAATAATTTTCTTGACGGCGGAGCTATGGGAATTGCAATTCTAATTTCCGAACTCAGTACAGTTTCTTTATCCATTCTTATAATTGTCATTAATCTGCCATTTATAATAATGGGCTATAATGTAATGGGAAAGCAATTTGTCATAAAGACTGCAATTGTTATTGGCGCACTTGCTCTGGCAATGGCGGTGTTTACTTTTCCGCAGATCACGAGTGATAAATTACTTGTAGCTGTCTTCGGAGGTTTTTTTGTTGGAGCAGGAATCGGCTTTACAGTCAGAAGCGGTGCAGTTCTCGATGGGACAGAAGTCCTGGCAATTTTTATGAGCAGAAAATTTGGTACATCCATCGGAGATATTATTTTTATGATAAATTTACTTGTCTTTTCATCCGCTGCATATTTTTTCTCAATTGAAACGGCACTCTATTCTATCATTACATATCTTTCTGCTTCAAAGACAGTCGATTTTATTATTGAAGGAATAGAAGAGTATATGGGTATTACAATAATTTCCAGACATTCTAATGAAGTGAGAAGTATGATTATAAATGATCTTGGAAGAGGTGTTACTATTTATTCGGGCAAACGGGGATATGGAAAGACAGGGGAGCTAAAAGATATAGATGTCATTTATACTGTGATTACGCGACTGGAAGTAAGTAAACTTTATTCGGAAATTCAGAAGATTGATCCGCATGCATTTATTGTTAACAGCAGCGTAAAGGATACTAAGGGAGGCATTATTAAAAAGAGACCGTTCAATCATTAGTAGTTAATAGTTATTAGTTAATAGTTAGTAATTTGTAGTTAGTTTAATATTACCTAAATTAATCGCAATAGAGTAAGGAAATTTTCCATGTTTTTTATTGAGATAATTTTAAAAATTTATAATAGCACGATTCAGAATAATTCATAAATGACTCCCCCTTAAAAGAGACTGTCTCAAAACATCATTTTTACCACCAAGTATCCAGATAGGGCTTGCACTATGTTTTGAAAAAAATAAGTCATTTTCTTCTAGATTTTGCCTATAATAAATGACTTATATAGAAGTCTCAAAGACACTAAGAAAAAAACATTGAAAACAGAATGCTTTGTGCCTTGGTGCCTTCGTGGTAATCATTACAATTATGTTTTGAGACACTTTCAAAAAAGGGGGAGCGAAGGGGGTTGTTGCCGAGGGCGGGAGCAATTTCTGTTTAATGATTTTTTTTGGTTCTTGCTATGCCTGTGTAATAGTTAAAATTTATTTATTAATATTTATTGAGTAGCATATATCTGATATGAATTTTACAAAAAAAATCCTCTGTAAACTAATTTACAGAGGATTAAATTTACTTAAAAAACGGTATACTACTTTTTCGTATATTTTATTTCCATTGTCTTAAACTCTGTTCCGTCTTTATCCATAAACATTTCGAGTAGCTGACTTGTCGGACTTAATATTGAAAATATCTCTCTGACCTTTACATCTTTTCCTGTAGCCGGATCGACTGAAGTTCCTGTCAATGTTGCTGTCTGTGAACTTTCATCCCACGTACCTGTCAGATACATCATACCTGTTCCAAAATTGTCTATCCAGACAGACTGCAGTTGTTTCTTTGCATTATCATATCCGATGAGACTCATTCCTTCAAAAGGCATTCCCATCATATCACCGACATGCAGTCCCTGCTGATATCTTCCACCCATAACCATGCTGTTTGATGCTTCGCTTGTAGTGGTCATTGGTGGTGCACCGGGTGCCATCCAGAATGTATTTTCTCCCGTCCATGTGCCGTTACTTTGAGCAAGCATTTCGTGGACACTACCGGGTGTCATGTAATCCATCCACGCTTTTTGTTCTTCAGCTGACTGTGCAAATACATTGCAGGCAGTGAAAATAAATAAAAATAAAATTGTGTTTGTAAATTTTTTCATTTCTAATCCTTTCGTTTATTAGTTTGACTAAAATAAAATAAAGTAAAACTAAATAAAATGATTTTTTAAAATTTTTTTAATTCTATTGTATACAAAATGTTTATTAACATCTTATTTCCCCCGATTTTTTTATAACTTAATATAATATTCGTTTTTATTTATTTTATCAGAGTTTCCTTTTCATTATTAGAATCAGTTTGTTTGGTTTAAATAATTTAATTCTCTAATGTCATCAATTTCCTACAAAGGTCTCACACAAAAAGAAGTTCTCGAATCTGCAAAGAAGTTCGGTAAAAACATTCCTGAAACTCAACACAAAAATATATTACTTCAATCTGCAATGGATATCGTTTCCGAGCCGATGTTTATTTTACTCGTTGCAGCAGCGCTGATATACTTCTTACTCGGGGAAACGAGTGAAGGTATTATTATGCTGATTGCATTAACCATTGTAGCAGGTATATCTCTTTTTCAGGAAAACAGAAGCCGGAATGCTATTGATGCTTTGAAAAAAATATCGGCTTCTTCTGCAAAAGTTATCAGAGATAATAATATTATAGAAATTCCGTCTGAAGAAATTGTCATAGGAGATCTCATCATCACGGAAGAGGGAAGTATGGTTCCGGCTGATGCACGGATCATAGAAGTTCATGACTATTCTGTAAGCGAAAGTATGATCACCGGTGAATCCGCTCCTGTATTTAAAGATCTTACCGAAAAGGGAAACAAAATTTATAAAGGTACAATGGTCATGTCCGGTTCTTCAATTGCTGAAGTAACAGAGATCGGATCAAATACAGTTTACGGTAAGATCGGTACTTCCCTGTCAGATATAAGCACAGAAAAAACTCCTTTACAATTACAGATAAATAAATTTGTAAAGATAATGGTGATTTTGGGATCTGCTGCTTTTCTTATCGTATGGGGAATAAATTTCATTCTCACAGGTGATATAATGCATAGTCTTCTTCAGGGTCTTACACTTGCTATGTCAGTTCTGCCTGAGGAAATACCTGTTGCGTTCAGCACGTTCATGGCACTCGGCGCATATAAGCTTTACAGGGAAAGAGTAATTACAAAATTTCCGCAGACTGTGGAAACCCTGGGTACTGCTACTGTTATTTGCATTGATAAAACCGGTACCATCACAGAAAATAAAATGAAACTTGCGGCTGTTTATGATTATTCAAAAGAGAAATCCTATGATCTGCTGAATGATCAAATGCCTT
This sequence comes from Ignavibacteria bacterium, assembly GCA_049293015.1. Taxonomy (GTDB): domain Bacteria; phylum Bacteroidota; class Ignavibacteria; order Tepidaquicellales; family Tepidaquicellaceae; genus UBA2330. Next base: position 10,125 of record JBATSB010000112.1, on the reverse strand, counting down.
TTAACGAAGTATTAGAATATGCAATGTGGTCTTCCGAGCCGCATCCGTTTGATCCGATGGAAATTTCGATACATCAGTATTATGATAAATTAGCAACTAATAATAAAAAGGTAGATTATAAATTTATTCATGAATATCCATTGTCAGGTAGTCCCCCAATGATGACTCATATTTTTCAGGGTAAGAGTGATGATAATGATATTATTATAGCAGCAAAAGGCGGAGCAGAGTCGATACTGGCAAATTGTAATTTATCTGACATTGAAAAGAATAAGATCATTAGTATATCGGATGAATTTGCAAAAAAAGGTTACAGAGTTTTAGCAGTTGCAAAATCTAATTATCAGGATCTGAATTTTCCTGAATCTCAAAGTGAATTTGAATTTGAATTCTTAGGATTGACAGCATTTTATGACCCGCCTAAAAGTAATATTAAAAACATTCTTAATGATTTTTACAAAGCCGGTATAAAAGTTAAAATGATCACAGGTGATTATTCTGAAACTGCACAGGCTTTGGCTAAACAAATTGAATTCAGAGGTTATGATGAAATAATTACCGGAAAAGAAATACTTGAATTAAGTGAAGATGAGCTTAAAATTATTTCCGAAAAGAAAAATATCTTTGCGAGAATGTTTCCTGAAGCTAAATTAAAAGTTGTAAATGCGCTGAAGGCAAATGATGAAATTGTAGCAATGACAGGTGACGGAGTAAATGATGCACCTGCCATTAAAGCTTCACATATCGGCATTGCAATGGGAGACAGAGGAAGTGAGATCACAAAAAAAACTGCTTCAATGATCCTGATCGATGATGATCTGAGCAGTATGGTTACAGCTATTGCAATCGGAAGGAGGATATATGAGAATTTCAAAAAAGCAGTTCAGTATATTATTTCTATACATATCCCGATCATTCTTATTGTGACATTACCGCTGATATTCTTTTGGGATTTTAGAAATATTTTTTCGCCGGTACATGTGATCTTTCTAGAACTTATCATGGGACCTACCTGCTCGATCATTTATGAGAATGAACCTATCGAAGCAAATTCAATGAAAAGACCGCCGAGGAAAATGTCCGGAAATTTCCTTTCCAAAAAAGAATTACTTATCAGCTCAATACAAGGAATGGTGATCACTGCCGGATGTCTTGCAGCAGGTAAATATTTTTTTGACATGAGCGGTGATCAGGATCTTGGAAGGACGATAGTATTTTCGACACTGATATTCAGTAATCTTTTCCTCACTCTGGTGAACAGGTCATTTTACTATTCTGTATTTACAACTTTAAAATATAAAAACAATCTGATATTTCTGATAATAGGAATCTCACTTATTGTACTTGCAGGAGCACTTTATTTCCCGCCGGCAGTTGCTTTGTTTCAATTGACTGAATTAACTTTTATGCAGATAATAATTTGTTTCTTTACTGCAATGGTTTGTACCGTATGGATTGAATTTTATAAAGTAAAGTTGAGAAGAGGATGAAGCAGAGTTGATTTGCTGGTAGCTCTATCAACTTGGCATTATACTTTCCTATTGTAAGACTCAGTAAGGATAAAAATTTATTAACTTTAAATAAACACAATCATGAAAAAAATATTTTTTGTGTTTCTAAATACACTATTCTTGCTGTGTGCTTCAAACCAACTTTATTCTCAAATTATCGAGGAAGGGGAATATAATGGCACGAATTTCAAGTATGAAAAAAACTTAATACAGTGTGGGTTAAATATTGATTCAATTAATAATACTACTTATATGGCTAACGTCAATAATTTCTTAACTAGTATTAATGCAAAAATTGATACGATTTATTTAATAAGCAAAATCCCTGACTCTTCAGGAACTTATGTAATGACAATTATTAAATTGTTACGTGAAACTATGGATGCATTATTTTATATACCAATTATTCAAAAAGGTGGCTTCTTCCACTATTTACAACCTTGTCAAGTAATAGAGGTTTGGGATTAAGCTGATGATGTTATCCCAAATAGTTACAATAATGATTCTTAGTTTACTACACAATTCGCTCAAACTTTTTGGACATCATCAACTAAACCCGCTGCTTAAAAAACTCCAGCTTAATAAAATCAACCTAAATATTGTATCAAACTCTTTCTAAAAAAAACTTATTTTACAGATATAAATTTTTACAATCATATTTTTTACTTAATATAAATCACTTACATGTTCACACAATTTCAACCTGAGCTGCAAAAAGAATTAGAGTCAATTAAAGAGCAGGGACTTTTTAAAAAGGAAAGAATTATTGAAACTCCGCAGGGAGCTGAGATAAATGCAAACGGAAAAGAAGTTTTGAACTTCTGCGCAAATAATTATCTCGGACTTTCTTCACATCCGGAAGTCATCAAAGCTGCACACGAAACTCTCGACAAATACGGATACGGTATGTCTTCAGTTAGATTTATCTGCGGTACACAGACCATTCATAAAGAACTCGAAAAAAAGATCAGTGAATTTCTGGGGACGGAAGATACTATACTTTATGCTGCCTGCTTTGATGCAAACGGTGGTGTATTCGAACCGCTGCTCGGAGCATCGGATGCAATTATTTCTGACAAGTTAAATCATGCAAGTATAATTGACGGAGTTCGTCTTTGCAAAGCTATGAGATACCGTTATGAAAATAATGACATGGCTGACCTTGAAGAAAAATTGAAAGAGGCAAAAGAAAAAGGTGCCAAGCAAATTCTGATCTGTACCGACGGAGCTTTTTCAATGGACGGCGTGATCGCAAATCTTAAAGGAATCTGTGATCTTGCTGATAAATACGAGGCAATGGTAATGACAGATGAATGTCACTGCACAGGATTTCTCGGAAAGACTGGGAGAGGTTCCATTGAAGTCAATGATGTTATCGGAAGAGTTGATATTATTACAGGAACTCTTGGCAAAGCACTCGGCGGTGCGATGGGAGGATTTACAAGCGGAAGAAAAGAGATCATTGAAATGCTCAGACAGAGAAGCCGTCCGTATCTGTTTTCAAATTCACTCGCTCCTGCGATAGTCGGTGCATCTCTGAAAGTACTCGAACTTTTAAGTGAAACTACTGAATTAAGAGATAAGCTCGAAGAGAATACAAATTATTTCCGTGAAAAAATGACTGAAGCGGGTTTTGATATTAAGCCCGGCATTCATCCGATAGTTCCGATCATGCTGTATGACGCAAACCTCGCACAGGACATGGCAGCAAAATTACTTGATGAAGGAATTTACGTCATCGGATTTTTCTACCCTGTGGTCGCAAATGGACAGGCGAGAATCAGAGTTCAGCTTTCTGCTGCTCATTCGAGAGAAGATATTGATAAGTGCATAGCGGCTTTTATTAAAGTTGGTAAAGAGCTTGACGTGCTGAAATAATTTTAAAATAAAAATGAGATTTTGGAAAATATATTAAATACAGAAGACAGGGAATTAATTTTAGAAAGGATTTCTAAGTTAGACGAAAATTCAAAAGCTGTCTGGGGTAAAATGAATGTCAACGAAATGATAGTTCATCTCGCTGACCCGCTCAGGGTTGCGATTGGTGAGAAGCATGCAGAATTTTTGAAGTCAGAATATTCTGAATCAGGACTTCGCCATAAGATAATTTATGATCTGGAGTGGCCGCAGAATTCTCCTACCTCTCCTGAGTTTAAAAGAGGAGAGACGGGTTCAGAACTGCTTGACTTTGAAAATGATCTGAAAACACTTCATGAAGTAATAAATAAATTTGTTAACAAATCAGAAGAGATCAGTTTTACAATTCATCCGATTTTCGGTGACATTTCAAATGAAGACTGGGGACGGCTTATGTGGAAGCACATGGATCATCATTTAAAACAATTCGGATCATAATTAATAAATTGATTGACAGACCAAAATATTCACTGATCGAATTTGAAAGAAGATGGCTTGTAAATATTGAATTGTTACCGGACATTTCAGGTCTTGAGAAAATTCAAGTTACAGATAAATATTTTCCTGATACAAGAATGAGACTTCGTGAAATGACCGACATTCAGAAAGGTGAAACTGTTTATAAGCTTACAAAAAAGTACGGAAAGATCACATTGAATTCCGAACCGCTTACTACCATTTATCTGTCGAAGAATGAATTTGATTTGTATAACAAAATTAATGGATATGGGCTAAAAAAAACTTTATACCGCTATCCATATTTCGGCAGCATATTTCTTATAGAATTTTTTTCATTCCCTGTAAAAGATCTGATATTAACTGAAGCGGAAGCTCAGACTGAAGAAAAACTCAGTTTATTAAAACTGCCTGATTTTATTTCGAGGGAAATTACAACTGATAAAAATTATGAAGGCTATTCAATTGCATCAGGATTAAAGTTTGAATAAAAACATTAATTTTAACTTCCATTCATTTTCATGTCTAACAATTTTTCAAAAATGAATATAGACTCTGACAAAATAGACAGAAGCATTTCCGGATTCATGAACCGTCACGGTGTTCAGGCAATGCAAATATCGCTTGCAATTATTTTTATTTGGTTTGGAATATTAAAGCCGCTTGGCATTTCTGCTGCTGCACCACTTGTCAGATCTACAGTGAACTGGATGCCGTTCTTTGATCCGGATGGCTGGGTAAAAATAATCGGTTGGTGGGAAGTGGTAATCGGAGTGTGTTTTCTTTTTAAAAAAACCATCCGGATTGCAATAGCATTACTTGCTATGCAAATGGCAGGGACGTTCATGCCGCTTGTACTACTTCCCGAAGTAACTTTTCAAACTGGAAGAATACCTTATGCTCCGACTATCGAAGGTCAGTACATTATCAAAAATCTTCTGATCATTTCAGCAGCACTTGTGATTGGTGGGACTGTAAGAAGCAGAGATAATAAATTATTATAAATATATAAAATGAATTTAGTAATTCGTGAAGCTGAATTAAAAGACCTTACTGAACTGAAAGAACTTCAGCAGAGTCTTGTAAATTTTGAAAGACCATTTGATGACGGAATACCTGCTGAAGGTGATGTAAATTATTATGACATTAACGGATTATTAAATGATGACTTTACTTATTTTGTTGTAGCTGAAATGGAGGGAAAAATTATAGGTTGCGGATTCGCTCAGATCAGGGACAATCTAAATTGGGCAATTGAAAAAAAGCTTGGTTATATAGGGCTGATGGTTGTGAGGGAAGAATATAGAAGAAACAATACCGGTAAACTTATCATTGAAAATCTAACCGGGTGGTTAAATAAAAAAAATATTTCACATATCATTCTCGAAACTTATTCATGTAATAAAACTGCAATCAACGCTTATAAAAAATACGGATTCAAAGAATTTGTTTTACAAATGAAATTTGATACCAATTGAATATTACATCCTTATGATATATTTTATTAACCAATGAAATTTTTGAAACAATTGAAACAATTGAAACAATTGAAACATTTGAAACATTTGAAACATTTGAATAATTTGAATTTTTTGAAATAATGAATTTAATAGACAGGTACACATTAAAAAAACATATAGGTCCGTTTTTCTTCGGATTGTTTACTGTTATATTCATTTTCTTATTTCAGTTTTTTATAAAATCGCTTGATCAGTTCCTCGGGAAAGGTCTGAGTATGTGGATCATCATTCAGCTCATCTCACTCAATCTCGCATGGATGCTGACACTCGCCGTACCAATGGCAATGCTGGTCGCCTCACTAATGGCATTCGGATCGATGTCATCCGAGAATGAGATCACTATTATAAAAGCATCAGGTATAAGTCTGCAGAGATTAATGCTGCCTATAATTCTTATTTCATTTGTCATGTTTTATCTCATGATAAAATTCAACAATGACGTACTGCCTGAAGCAAATCACAAAGCCAGGATATTGTTATATGACATTTCAAAAACCAAGCCGACATTTCTTTTAGAAGCGGGTAAATTTTCCGATGATCTGCAGGGTGTCAGAATATTAGTAAAGAAGACATTCCCAAACAGTAATAATATAGAAGGTGTTTTTATTTATGATTATTCAGATCCGCAGTATAAAAATCTTTTGACAGCAAAATCCGGAGACATTGGATTCTCAAGTGATTTTAAAAACATAATAATGAATCTGAATGACGGAGAGATACATCAGCTCAGTCAGAAAGATCCTACACAGGATTACAGAAAAATTAAATTCGAGAAGCACCGACTGATGTTTAAAGCTGAAGGTTTTGGCTTTCAGAATTCAAATGAAAATACTTTTTCAAGAGGGGACAGAGAGCTGTCTGCTGATGCAATGAATGTGGTTGTTGACAGTTTGATGATATTAAAGAACGGACTTGATGATAAGTTTATTACATCACTGTTAAAAGATATTAGACGACTGGCTGAATTAGATTACAAAGATACAGTTTTCATAAAGCCCGGAAGTGTACCGATACAAAAAACGAACACTGAAAATTTAAACATTCCAAAAGAAATTGTATTATCAAAATACGACAGTCTTAAAAATCTGCAAAAGCTCATAACAGAAAAATCTTCTGAATATAAAAATACAATAGCATTTTCAAATCAGATAGATAAGCAGATAGACTCATACGAAGTAGAGATATATAAAAAATATTCCATCCCGTTTGCCTGTGTAGTATTCATACTGGTAGGTGCACCACTCGGATACAGAGTAAAAAAGGGTGGATTCGGCATTGCAGCGGGATTATCTTTATTATTTTTTCTATTGTATTGGGCATGCCTTATAGGCGGTGAAAAGCTTGCTGACAGGGCGTTAGTGACCCCTTTCATGGGAATGTGGATCGCAAATATTATTATAGGATGCTTAGGTTTGTATTTAATGTTTAAATCATCTTAATTATATTACAACAGTTTACAATCAAGTTTAATTGTCAAGCCCCGAACAATATAAAATTACCCAACTCCGCCAGGTTCGGAAGAAAGCAACGGTAAGTAACCTTTATATGTGATTTGGGTGTCTTGACAATTTTTTTTATACTTCAAATCCAATTACCCAAAAATTAATATGAGTAAATTGAAAATCGGAATTGTAGGACTCGGCGGAATATCACAGGTAATTCACCTGCCTATATTATCAAAAATGGAGGATGTCGAGATCAGTGCAGTCTGCGACAGTAATATTTCCAAATGTAAAAGCATTTCTTCAAAATATAATGTAAATAAATATTTCAAAGATGTAGAAAAAATGCTTGAAGAGTGTGAGGATATTTCTGCTGTAATAATAGCTACTCAGACAAGTGTTCACAAAGATATTGCAAAAAAATGTCTGGAAGCCGGCAAGGATATTCTGATAGAAAAACCTATCGCCCGAAATTATAAGGAAGCAAAAACTATAGTTGATATTGCAGCAAAAATGAAAAAGAAGATTATGGTCGGGATGAATAACAGATTCAGGAATGATATGATGCTTCAGAGGACTTTTACAAAAGCTGGTGAGATTGGTGAGATCTTTTATGTAAAGACAGGATGGATAAAGCCGAAAAGTTCTGATCAGAACTGGATGCTTCAGAAAGTACTTTCGGGTGGCGGAGTATTTCTTGATAACGGAATTGCAATGCTCGACCTTGGACTGTGGATACTAGGTTTCCCTGATGTCAAAAGAGTTTTTGCTACAAATTATTATCACTCGACTAAATCAGTGGAAGACTCCAGTATAGTAGTTGTTAGTTTTAAAAATAAAGCAACACTGACAGTCGAAGTGAGCTGGGGTATTCAAAGGGAAGGTGAACTCTTTTACTGCAATGCTTATGGAAAGTCCGGCAGCTCTTCTATTAATCCATTCAGGATATTTAAAAAGATGGAAGATAATTTGTATAATATTACTCCAAAAAAATTACCTCTGCCTTCTAACCAGTTCAAGAAGAGTTATGAATATGAGTTGCAGAATTTTATTGGAGCTGTTCAGGGCAATAATGATCTTATCTCAAGTGGTAAGGATGCACTGAAAGTAATGCAGATTGCTGATGCAGTTTATAAATCAGCAAAGTCCGGAAAGGAAATAATTTTTAAATAATTTGTTTAAGATTAATTAACATTGGTTGTCTATTTTTATGAAAAATAAACAAATGAAATTAAAAATACTTGTAGTAGACGATGAGAAAGATATCGTTGATATACTTAAATACAATCTCGAAAGAGAAAATGAATTTGAAGTCATCCCTGCTTATAATGGAAAAGATGCTTTAGAACTTGCCGCAAATATTCCTGACCTGATAATACTCGACATTATGATGCCTGAGCTTAATGGTTATGAAGTCTGCAAAAAATTGAAAAGCAATCCTGAAACTTCAGGAATACCTGTAATATTTTTAACTGCAAAAGAAAATGAAATCGATGAGATCATTGGTCTGGAAATTGGAGCAGATGATTATATCCCAAAACCAATTTCTCCAAGAAAAGTAATAGCCCGTATAAAATCAGTTATCCGAAGAACTTCTATAGATTCAGAAAAATTATTCAAATCCGATCAAAAGATAACTTTTCAAAATCTTGAAATAGACAGTCAGAGTCATAGTGTAAAGATAGATCAGAAAGATATTTTCTTCCCTAAAAAAGAATTCCAATTGCTGCATTTTCTTATTTCAAACAGAGGAAGGGTTTACTCAAGAGAAATTCTTCTGAATCAGCTTTGGGGAGAAAATATTTATGTAGTGGACAGAACTGTCGACGTACACGTAGCAAAGGTCCGTGAAAAGCTTGGTGAATATTCTGATTATATTGAAACTATTAAAGGACTTGGATACAGATTCAAAGATAATTAATTCCCGCACTTTATTTTATTCATGAAAAAAGTAAATCTTCTTACGAAATATTCTTTGATATATTTCTCTTCTCTGATAATTCTTCTGATCCTTTTTTCCAATCTGCTTGATCTCAAGACAGATGTAATTTTTATTTCAGGAATATTCGGACTCATAATGTTTTTGGTTAGCACGATATTTTTGTATGTTGAGATTTCCAGACCATTGAAAAATATCCTAAGTATTTCTGATAAACTTAAATCAGGAAAAGACTCTGATAAATTTAATAATTTTGAACTTAAGATAACTGATCTTAAGGAGATACTTAACAAAATAAGTGAAGTAAGAAATAATACAATCGGAAACAGGGAAGTTCATCAACTTATAAGTGAAATACATCTCATCGCAGAAAGAATTCTGAAGGAGCTTGAACTTGCAAAAGTATTTAAGGTAAACAGAAATGAATTTATGGGAAATGTAGCACATGAATTAAGGACACCGATCTTTGCTATACAGCTCTCATTGGAGACACTATTAGATGGAGCAGTCAATGATGAAAAAGTAAACATAGATTTTCTGAACAGAGCATTCAATCAGACAAAAAGATTAAAAGAGCTGGTCGAAGATCTGATCAGTATTGCTAAATTTGAAACCGGTCTGAAGATGAGTAAAAGATATTTCGGAATTTCGAATGTCATTTCCAAAACACTGGAAGAGCTTGAAGAAATAGCTGAAAGCAAAAAGATTCGTTTAGAATTTGATCCTGTTTCATTAAATGGAATACAGGTTTTCGGAGACGAGGAAAGACTTAAACAAGTGCTGATCAATCTGATAGATAATGCTATAAAATATACACCTGAAGATGGTGTTATAAAAATTGATGTTGATGTATTTGAAAAAGAAGTGATAGTGAAAGTAAAAGACAGCGGTATTGGAATTCCTGAAAAAGATCTCCCGAGAATCTTTGAAAGATTTTATAGAGTAGATAAAACGAGATCAAGAGATGTGGGCGGAAGCGGTCTGGGTTTGTCTATTGTCAAACATATACTTGAAGCTCATTCTAGCCGTATCACAGTAGAGAGTAATGAGAATGATGGAACTAAATTTGAGTTCAATCTGAAAAGGTAAGAATAAAATTAAGATATAATTTCATTCCAGATCTTCAATAATCCTATGTATTAAGCATCTGGACACCTAATTATATTTAAAGGAATAATTTTTTAATATCTTTAGAAGTGTTTTGTAAAAAAAATCCCGCCTGTAATATATTGCCGTTAAGAATTCTTGAGAAATTGTAAAAATAAAATATCCTTGTCTGAGAAATTTGCGAAGCAAATTTTGAGTTGGATATTTTATTTCAATTTCGAAAAGAATTTAGG
>JBATSB010000111.1:0-89298 GCA_049293015.1 Ignavibacteria bacterium | reverse complement strand
TTTGTTTCATAAGGGTTCCTTTCGGTTAAGAAGTTCATATGCTACGAAAGATTTCGTATTACTACGAAAATAATTCGTACTAACTCAAATTGAAAGTGAGCCCTTTTGTTAATTTACCGACGGCGAAAATCTCCGCGTGTTATGCCAAAATTACAAGAGGAGAATAATAATTTTATTTTGGAGCCAGTATTCTTTTTAATTAAAGATAAGTATAAAATTCGGATTGCTTCACCCGAATAAATTCAGGTTCGCAAAGACATACATTATAAAAAAATCCCGAAGTGAGATCATCAATAATTACCGGGAGTTCAGGTTTGTGTTACTGGATCTCGTATTAATCTTTCATATTACTTTCAATGTTACACCATTTTTTATTGACTAAAAATAATATTTGAGACGCCATTTCTTTTTGTACAGGAATAATGATTCACAAACACCACAGCAATTTAAAAATTGAATTTACATATTCAAATAATTATTTTGTTCTATATGAAAAAAATAAAAATTCCTGTTAAGAAAAAAAGGACTAATAAGGAAGACTATGGAAAATACAGTTTTGAAGAACCTTTCAAGCCCGGTAAAGTATTAAAAATAGTTTTTTATGCAATAATTATTCTACTGCCTATTTTTCTCGCTTTTATTTATCTGAGATTTGCAGTAAATACAAATAAGTATATGAGCTTCCCGTTAGATGATCCGTGGATCCATCTCACATTCGGAAAGAATCTTATAGAATATTTCAGCTTTTCTTTTTTTAAAGGAGAGATGGTAACTGCCGGTTCTACTTCCCCCCTATATACCTTTTTAGTTGCCATTGGATTTTTAATTATTTCGAATGAAATGATCCTGAGCTATGCACTTGGAGTTGGTTTTTTTGTACTTTCCTCACTTGCTTTTTACAGACTCAGCTCTTTCGAATTCGATAAAGAAAATTTATTTGCTCTTCTCTGTACATTAATTTTTATTATTGATAAATGGATGAATTTCATTTCGTTATCGGGAATGGAAACTACAATGTTCATTTTTTTACTTCTGGGATGTGCATATTTTTACCGGATAAGGAGTGCCATACCGCTTGCAGTTTTTCTCGGACTTGTAATATGGACAAGACCCGACGGAGTAGCTTTTATTGCTGCTTTAGTTATTGATTATTTATTAGTAAAACATTATTCGAAAGATCAGTTAAATTTAAAATTATTTACATCTAAAGATATTAAAACGATCGGAATAATTTTTGGCGTTATTATAGCTGCATATTTCGGGATGAATTATTTTCTTTCAGGTACGTTACTTCCAAACACCTACAATGCCAAGCTTACTTATTACTCACCTGAATTCAGAAGCCGCTGGGATTTTTTGAGCTTAGAGGTCTGGAATTATTTTAAAGAAGGTTCTTTCTATCCTGTTTCAATTGGCGGGTCATATTATTTTATTATGATCGGATTTCTATTTTCGTTTGGTAAATTAATTTATGACATTTATAAAAAGAATTACAATCAAAACACTTTATATATAGCTTTCGCTCTGATAATGGTTTTTATTTACTGGTATAAACTTCCTTATGCTCACAGATTTGGAAGATATATGATGCCGATTATTCCTTTTTTTATTCTTGTAGGAACGATTGGATTCAGAGATATGGCAAGAATAATAAACAAATTTTCAAATAACCCATTATTTTCAAGAAGTATATTTTACATATTGATCGGCATCACTTATTTTAATGGTATAAAAAATTATGATGAAACAAGAGTAGCATATGCCGTAGAATGCCGTTTCATTCATGACAGACAGGTTAATGCAGCTTACTGGTTCCAGAAATATTCCAAAGAAGGAGATATTATTGCAACTCATGATGTGGGTGCAATTGGTTTTTACAGCGGGAGGAAAGTCGTTGACGTAGCAGGACTCGTTACACCTGAATTAATTTCAAAAATTAATGACAAAGATTATGTTCAATACATGTCCGAGTATCTCAAAGAGCATAACGTTACTTATCTTGCATTTTTAAGAGAATGGTACCGGGTTGCTAATCAAACTCCTTTATATACTACTCCTGACAATGTTTCACCTGAAATAATGGATATATATAAATTCAATCCGGATGAGACACATGTACTTTCCCGAGAAGCAAATGAACTTGTCATGTATGGATTGAAATTAGTAAACCAGAAAGCAGCACAGCAGTTGATTTATTTTATGAATCGTCTTTTAGTATTAGAACCTGATTATGCATACGCTTATTATCTGAGAGCTTATGGATATTCTATTTTAAATGATGATGCCAATTATGAAAAGGATTTAAATACAGCACTGACAATTATGCCAAATTTCAAGGATGCTAATTTGTATTATGGAATATATCTTAGCAACAAAGGACGGTTTGAAGAAGCAAAGATTCTACTTGATAAAGTGATTACGATGGAGCCTTTAAATAAAATCGCAAAGGATCATCTGGCAATCGTGAATGATTCCCTAAATGCCCGCATTTCTCAGGAGGGAAGTTTTAATCAGTTCAAGTAATTTAAATCTTGATATTACTTTGGGCTTACAAAGTACTTAAATATCCAAAAAATCCAAATAATTTAATTGGAATTTTTAATATCTAAAATTAAAAGATATTACATTTATATTCTCATTCTGAATATAATTTTGATATCTTTTTCCGTTTATCAGATCTTTTTTTTTAAATATTTCTGGGACGGCTCTGCAGAAAAGAAATTTTCTATAACACAGGGCTCAAGTCTCAACAGTATTATTGATGATCTTGAAAAAAATGATATTATCGCTGACAAACTGCTGTTCAAAATTGCCGTAATGCTTACTCAAAACGACGGTAACATAATCTCAAAGAACTACATTCTTCAAAACGGTATGAGCAATATTGATCTTATCAGAATCTTAACAGACAATACAGTTCAGCTTGCGAAGATCATTATTCCCGAAGGTTATACCTTAAAAAAAATTGCAACTTTTGCTGAAAAAAAGTTTATGCTTTCTGAGAAAAAGTTTTTACTGGAAGCATCAAATGATTCACTGATAAATATTTTGGGTTTAAAAAACAGGATCAAAAATCTTGAAGGGTTTTTATTTCCTGATACATATGAAGTCTCTTTGCAGGTCACTGAAAAAGAATTAGTAGAAATCCTTTTTGATAAATTTCGTGAAAAAGTTTTAGATAATGAAGAAGTAGAATCTGTGATACAGAATAACAAAGATACATTGCTTTCAATAATTACTCTTGCATCTATCATCGAAGGTGAGACTAACATTGCAGAAGAGAAGCCAATAATATCAGGTGTATATCACAACCGCCTAAGAAAAAATATGCGGCTTGAAGCTGACCCGACAGTTCAGTATGTAATACCCGGCGGTCCAAAGCCAAGACTTCTTTTCGAAGATCTGAAATTTAAATCTCCTTATAATACCTATCAGAATAAAGGTCTGCCTCCGGGACCCATTAACAATCCGGGTTTGAAAGCTATACTCGCTGCTTTGAATCCAGATGACAATAAGTTCATTTTTTTTGTGGCAACAGGCGATGGCGGTCATAATTTTTCTGAAACTTATGATCAGCATCTTAATGCAATAAAAGAGTACAAGAAAAAACTCAGGGAAAATAAAGCTAAAAAAAATTCAGGGAAATAATATGAAGGGAAATACTGTATCTCTTTTTTTATTATTTCAAAAACTTGATTACAGAGATAAGGATAATTCAGGTTTTAAAAAACTTGCAGGCATTGTTATAGCTTATCTTTTTTCAAATACCATGCTCTCATTCAGTTTTAGTCTGGTGTATGACGAGAGAAGTTTTGTGATCATGTCTCTTACTTCAAACCTGTTTCTGCTGACAATGATCGTGATTAATGATTTTAATAATCTGTTTCTTGCAACCGGTAGCATAGATATTCTCAGATCTCTTCCCATTAGAATCGGACAGGTGTTTTCCGCTAAGTTTTTATCCGCAGTTGTTTATCTTTTAATATTTATTATCACAGCTTCTGTACCGCAGATAATTTTTTTTTATTTCATTTCTGAAAGTGCAGCACTTTCTGTTTCTTTCTTCTTTACAAATATTTTGTTTTGCTATTTATCAATTGGATCCGTTACACTGATCTATTGTCTGATACTGATCTATCTAAAAAAATACTCTACTATTTTTTTAAACTTATTCCAGTTCTTATTTTTTATTTTCGTATTCTATTCCACTTCAAAAGGCAGCAGACCTTCTACCTTCGATTCTCAGATAATTCAGAAGCAGGATATACTTTCAAACGAGTTTATTAAATATCTTCCTCAATCATTTTTTTCAGGATCAGTATATGAACCTTTAATATTTTTATTATTACTGACGGTATGTTCGGTTGTATTTTTTATGCTGTATAAATTTATTTCCGGCAGATATAATATTCTTTTAGAAAATTCTTTGTCTCTCAAAAGAAATAAAACATCAAAATTCAATTTCCCTCAATTTAAAAATGCATCTGAATTTCTTACACGGCTGCTACCAGGCGGCAATATCGAACTGGCTTCTTTCCGTCTGGTAAAAGATCATATAAAAAATTCCCGCTATCTGAGATTAAAATATATTCCGCTCTTGATAATACCTGTCATTGTAGTAATGATCGGGTTTTTTTCAGACTCTGTTGAATATTTATTTTTTGAAAGCAAATCAGGTTTTTTAAAAAAAGCATTTTTAGTAGTCAGTCCTACCGTGTCGCTCACTGTTCTTCTGTGTGCACGGATGCTGATATCAAATACAAAAATTCTCGATGACAGTTCGTCAGATACCATCTGGATATTTGATTCTCTGCCATCCGGAAATATTTCATCTTATATTAGAGGTGTAAATTCATTTATATATTTTGCAATGATCCTTCCGATGCTTGTATTTATTTTTTTAATGCTTTTAATCAAAGCAGATATGCTGACAATATTCCTTAATTTTATTTATATATCAAGTTCTGTTTATTTTGTGATTTCAGTTGCTTCATTTTTTGACAAGACAATACCTTTCACTTTGGAGAGTTCAAAATATAATTCTGCAACACGGTTTCTCGAAGTGATACTATCGATGGTCATCGGAGTAGCAGTGTTTTTAATTCAGATTTTTATATTTCAAAATATTATATTTGTAATAGCTGCGACAGTATTATTTGTAGCAGTCTCATATTTATTAAACCGAAACTAAATTCAACTATGGCGGACGAGAAAATATCCGGAGTTACTCAGACAGAAACATCATCTTTAATAAAGACTTATGACGGAGAAGGGAAGAACATCATTCTTGCAATGACAGGGACAAGCGGTGCAATTTACGGACTCAGGATTTTAAGAGCTCTTCTTATTAATGATTTCAATGTAGATCTTATTTTATCTGAATATGCAGCATACACAATGTTCAGAGAATGCGGGATCGATCTTAAGCCGAATGTGATTCAGACTTTATTTCCGGAGATCATGATATTAAAATCTACCGTTACATTTCATAATAACCTTGATCTAAAATCAGAAATATTTACGAATAAGTTTAATTGTCACGGAATGGTAATCGCCCCCTGCTCAATGGGAATACTTGCCGGTATTGCAAACGGAGAGTGTAAAACACTAATGGAAAAGTCTGCAGATTACGGTTTGTCATATTCCAAACCTCTTGTGATAGTTCCGAGAGAAACTCCATTAAACAAGATCCATCTAAGCAATATGATAAAAGTTATTGAAGCGGGAGGAAAGATTGTACCGGCGATGCCAAGTTTTGAATACAGTCCTGGTGATTTTAATGATCTGGCTGATCACATCGCAGGAAAAGTTATGGACATTTTAAATATGAACAGCCATCCGCCTGCATAAAAGATAAAAACGTGACCTGATTTCCGCACTTTTTCAAGAACTGAGTAAATATGTATTCAAACCCCTGTAAACACTGACAATTGATTTGTTGATTGAGTGTCCCATTTCTATTTTAAAAAAGTATTAATTTTACATCTTTCCAAAAGCGTTTTAATTACAAAATTCAAGATTCGTTTTTTTCTACTTACTTTCTTTTGAACGACTCCCCTCTAAGAGCATGAGGGGACAGGCTCCAAAAGTAACAAAGAAAAGTCGCCCGCTGGTAATAAATTGCCTAAATTCTTTTCGAAATTGAAATAAAATATCCAACTCAAAATTTGCTCCGCAAATTTCTCAGACAAGGATATTTTATTTTTTCAATTTCTTAAGAATTCTTAACGGCAATGTATTACAGGCGGGAATTTTAAAAAAAATTACTTCTAACGTTAATAAGAAATTATTCCTTCAAAAATATTAGGGTGACCAGATGAGTAAAAAAGGATAAAACGTTTATTTAAAAATTATATCCGAAATAAAAATTTTGATAAAGATCACCCTGCAGCTTTGTAAAATTTTCTTCAATCCTTTTTCCAAAATCATATCTGAGAACGACAAGCCCGAGTGCATTTAATCTGATCCCTGCTCCTATACTGCCGCGGGTGTAAGTGTTTGTATAAACATTTGTATAGTTTCGATCCCACGCATTTCCTGCATCAAAATAAACTGCGCCTTGAATTCCCGGAAAATCAAATCCTATTCCCAGTGGGAATCTCAGAGCTATTACGTTCAGAAGTGGGAATCTTAATTCAAGATTTGTCTGCCACAGCTTACTTCCTCTTATAGAATTTAACGGCCATCCTCTGAGAGACCAACTGCCGCCCATGAAAAATCTTCTTTCTTCCTTACCTTCGTTCATAAAAAATTGTGTTCTTAATGCGAGAGCTGTCGGTCCTCCAAGTCTGAAATATTTTCTGAAATCAAAAAATATTGAATAATAATTTATATTTGAATTTGCAATATCTGTAGTATATCCAAGTGTGAGGTTAACTCTTTCACCGTCCATCGGACCGGTATAATTCCAGAGAGTATTGTCTTTTACGTAACTGATAAAATTTGAAAGAAGAAGTGATCGTGTATTATCAAAAAGATCATAACTTCTTGTAGATTGAGAAAGACTTGTAGTCATTTCAAGTCTTCTGAAAAATGATAATGGATATGCCAGACTAAGATACCCGCCGTATTGTCTTTCATAAAATGACGAATTATATTCACCCAGATCATACCTTCTTCCTGACAGATGATAGATTCCGTATGCATAATTTAATCTGTTCTCAATAGAAATTTTTGATATTGCAATATTAAAACTGTTCCAGAAATCTTCGCTTCCATTTGAATTATTAAATATCAGAAAATAATATTTTTCATTTCCTAAAAGATCACTTAGTGAAATGATACCGCCGGTGTTTGCTCCGAATACAGGATCTACAGTCAAAGCAGTAGTAGCAATATCTAAAGAAAAATCTTTTTTATAGGGAACATTATTTTTACTTTTATAACTTTTTATTTTATCGGCTGTCCAGTTTTCACCTTTCTCCTTAATATTGGTTTTTACAACATTCATACTGCTGTCATATCTCTCCTGAATGTGCCTTAACATTTTTATACTGATAGAACCTTTTTCAAATGAAGAAAATACAATTCTGTCCTTACCGCTCCATTTAGGATCATAGGCTGCAGAAATAAAATATGTGATCTGTCTCATTTCCAGATCATCATAATTTAAACCCCTATTGTCTTCAATATTGTTTGTACCTGATTCGGATTTTTCTGATGTAATAGATTTTTTCAGATCTATCATCCAGATATTCTGCGGTCCGTTAATGTCAGAAGTAAAAATGATCTTAGTACCGTCCTCTGAAAAATTAGGTGCATAGTCGATTTGGTCACCGATAGTCAGATAATCTATCCTGCCTGTTTTTATTTCATATAGAAATAAATTATATGCTTTCTTTTTACCAAAGGTAGTCCTGTCTGAGGAAAAAACAATGTGAGATCCATCGGGAGAAAAATCAGGATCTCTGTCATCATAATAATCATTTGTAAGTCTTGTGATTTCATTTGTCAAAAGGTCCAGAATGTACAGATCATTTATACCTCCAAAATCCGTTGCAGGAAATACAATTTTATTACCGTCACGACTCCATGAAGGTGAACCAATACTTACAATATCCGGAAAGGAATAATCGGCTGTTAC
Source organism: Ignavibacteria bacterium (assembly GCA_049293015.1). Classification (GTDB taxonomy): domain Bacteria; phylum Bacteroidota; class Ignavibacteria; order Tepidaquicellales; family Tepidaquicellaceae; genus UBA2330. The sequence continues at coordinate 81,215 of JBATSB010000111.1, read as the reverse complement.
TTCATTTGTCCTGGTATTAAGAATGTGAAGTGCGTCTGCATTTCCTTTTTGAGTAATGAATGCAAGATTTCCTGTTGATGAAACATCAATGCCCGTCCTGAAAAAATGGAACTGTTCGAATTCATCACTTGACTCCCCGCCGATAACAAGATCAGCGCCGTCACTGAGCTTTCGTAAGTTAAGTTTAAAAATACTTGTAAAACCCGTTTTATTTCCAATAAAAAAAACTTCCTGTTTGCCGTTAGCATTTGAATATGTCGGCTTATGCGCAAATGATTCCGTGTAAATATTTTCTGACACCGCTGAAGGATCATCCAGATCTTTATATTCAGGATAATATTGCTTTTCCAGCCAGTAAAGAAAATTCTTATCAAACTGAGCATAATCAAACCCAAGCGTATATTGCATTACATTTGAAAAATTCTCATCGATCCAGAAATTATCGATAAGCTGAAGTATCTTATCTTCACCAAAATTTAAAGCAATGTATTCAAGTACTTTCTGACCAAGTTTATACATCAGATATGTCCCGTAAACTCTTTCCCAGTTGTTAAGTCCCGGAAGATATCCGGTAAGTACAGCATCTTTTAAAACCATGTCAGCCTGTGTATCCCATTGCGTGGACCAGAATTCTGCAAGACCTTCTGTAAACCACAAAGGCGGTGCTGCGCCAACAGATTTTCTGTGAGTCTTCTGCACATTACCTATTTTACTCATCATAAATACATGGACAAGTTCATGTTTTATGACATGCCTGAACTGTGAAAGCGATCCCTCAAAAGGAATTACAACTCTTCCTTTTATAAACTCAAAAAATCCTCCGACACCATCAGGAATTAATCCTGGAGTTGTATTTGTCTGTTTGAAATGTAGAGGAGATGTATAGAAAATCATTGGAACTGTATCGACGAGTGAGTGCTTAAATTTTTCCTGATGCTCTCTGTAACTTTCTTCAGCGTAATTAGCTCCGATCTCAGCAAGCTCTTTTGCATCCTGATAATAGTATATCTTAAAGTGTTCTGTCGAAAGAATACTCCATTCAAAATCTGCATACTGAACTTTATTCCTGCCGAAATTCACAAACTGAGAATATGAATCTCCGGTTGAAATAAAGATGATAAGAATACCAAGCGCAATTTTTAAATAATTTCTCATTTAAGACTCTGCTTTTAGCGGGATATGATTTCAGAAAATTTAATATTCTCTTAACACGATGGCTTAAATTTAAATTACATTAAGAAAATTTATATGCGAGGGTTTATAATCTGTAGGTTAAAATAAAAAACTAAACTATAAATTTCCACATATGTTTTTATATTTATCAAAATAGTGGTTTTATAATTCTATTATACCGTTAAATGAGAAAATGACTTTAGAAAAGTTGGTTTGACAGCGATTATTAAAATCGGAGATCCGCAGAGTCTGAAAAGTACGTGACTCTTTGGAAACTGGAAGTTTATAACTGCTTTTTAAAATTATCTGATCAGAGGAAAATGAATTATAAACTCAGAACCAACGCCGGATTCACTTTTAATTTCATGTTGTAATCCATGACCGTCGAGAATTTTTTTCACCAAACTCAGCCCTAATCCATATCCCTGTATTTTTTTATTTCTTGATTTATCCGTTCTGTAAAATGGCTCGAATATTTTTACAAGTTCGTCTTTTTCAATTCCTTTGCCATCATCCATTATAGAAAGCTTTGCAGTATCTTTGTTACCCGATAATTTCACTGTCACCGGTTTGTCTTCGGAATATTTCAAAGCATTGTCAATTACATTTCTTAAAACAGTTTCCATTCCGACTTTATCAGCATTTATAAAAAAATCCCCTGATTCATTTATATTAATCAGTCTGTCTGAGTTGAATTTTATAGCAACATTATTCAAAAGTTCTGATAGATTTAAATCTTCTCTGTTAATTTCTACACCTGCATTTTCATTTCTGTAAGTATCCAATAATCCTTTGATCATAGACTCAAGTTCATTCACATCTTCATTGATCTTCTTTCTTAGCTTTTCGTCATCTATAAATTCACAGGCGAGCTTGATCCTCGTAAGCGGACTTCTTAGCTCGTGAGAAACGTCTATGAGTAGAGACTCTTTTGAATTTATCATGTTGGAAATTTTTTCCTTCATCTCATTAATAGAATCAGCAAGTCTCCCCAGCTCGTCACTTCGGTTTAGAATTATTCTCGTGTTAAGATTTCCCTTAGAAATTTCTTCAATATCTTTTGAAATGGATTTTATCGGTCCGAATATCCAGCGAAGTGCAAAGTATAATACCAGTGTGAGAATTGATATAGCTAATATAATTAGTAGTATAGCTTTTTCTCTTTCAATGAATACTATATGTTTGGCAGGAGAGATAATAATATATCCATTATTGATCTTTGTAAAAAAAAGAGGACCGCCTTTAAATCTCATAGGGAAATTTTGAGCACCTTCTCGGAATTCAGGGAAAGTTCTCAGCTCTTTCAGATCCGGAATCCTGTCTGAATTTGACCAGTTTAGTTCATCAGTTTCAATTCTGATGTCAAGATTTTTATCCTTTGCAATTTCTTCAGCTCTTTTCAGATCAATTGGATTTCCAATATCTTTAATTATGTATTCATTCAGAGACATGATATAATTGTTTATCATTATAACCGGATCAGTTCCCAGACTCATCTTTGCAATAAACCCGGCTGTCAGATTAACTATTATAATGAATACTGCAAACAGCAGCAGTAATTTAAGAAATATCGGAAATTTAATCTTCTTCATCTTCCGCAAAAAATGTATAACCGACCGACTGAACAGTCTTAATGAATTCAAGTTTTTTCTTATGCAGTTTGCTGCGGAGTCTCGAGACCATTACATCTATGCTTCTGTCATTGTAATTCCAGACAGTGCCTTTTACTTTTTGCATAAGATAATCTCTTGAAAGAACTTTACCGTTATTTTCCGCAAACAGCATTAATATATCAAATTCCATTGATGTCAGATCTAATGCCTTTCCCTGAAGAAGGGTTTTCCTTGAAGACGGATCTATATGCAGTTCTTTAAAATCAAAAATAGAATTACTGTTTCTTTTATTTTCAGTTCTTCGAATTACAGATTGTATCCTTGCAAGAAGTTCACGCGGCTCAAATGGTTTGGATAAATAATCATCGGCACCAAGTTCGAGTCCGACAATTTTATCTGTAGTTTCACCCCTCGCTGTGAGCATAATGACAGGAATGTCTTTAGTTTTCCGTATCTCTTTTAACGTTTCAAACCCGTCCAAATCAGGCATCATAATATCGAGAATCACAAAGTCATAATCGTTTTTATCCAGTTCTGATAATCCGTCTAATGGATTCTCAACTGAAAAAGGATCAAAACTGTATTTTGTCAGATAATCTTTAAGAAGATCTGACAATTTTTTGTCATCGTCAATTATAAGAATTTTTTTCATAATAAAAAGAAGGGGCAATACCCCCTCTTCATTTAGATTAATTTAGATTAATTTCAATTCCCTTTGTCCTGAAAATTTCCTGGTCCTCTTGGCGGATGTTTATCTTTCATTTCAATCATCAGCTCAACAGCTTTTACTCTCTGCTCAGGAGTAAGTATTGCATGAAACTCCACAAGCTTGTCAATCATAAAAGTTTTCATTTCTTCTCTCTTACTTTCATTTTTTTTCATATGATCCAGTATGCTGTTTTTATCAAGAGTGCTTTTTGTAAATTCTTCAGAAAATTCTTTCATCATATTTTCACGATCAGGTTTATTTGATTCCATTTTCTCTTTTATCTGATCTTTTATTCTTTCCACCTGAGCTTTTTGTGAAGAGTTGAGGTCGAGCTTTTCTGAGATCTTGTCAATAATGAATCCTTCCGGACCGTCTGCCAATTTGTGAATGTTCTTTGCAATTGCTATTCCTTTAACAGTGATCACTCCAAATAATATCAGCATTATTAAAAGTGCAATCCTTACCCCGGTTCTTTTTAAAAAAGTTTTCTTTGCTGTTGCTGATGTCGGTTGTTTAAATTGATCTGACATTTCTTATCTCCTTATTATTATAATTTAGTAAATAAATTCATTACAAAAATACGAAGTATTTATTACAGAGATGTTTTTAAAATGTAAAGGTTTGTAACAGAGATGAAAATTCATATCCGGATCATTTCATAAAGTTAATTGCAAATCCCAGCTGCAATCCTCCGACATTATAAATATTACTTCCTTCAAGACTTTGAACTGGATCACCCAGAGCAGAAATATAATAGTAACTCAGATTGAAGTTTAACGACATACTCTGACTTTGTCTGAAACTCACACCTAGACCCGTAAACCCGCCGAGTCCGAATTGAGTGGTAGTATAACCCAGCGCTGAAAAGAAATCCCTGTCATAAGGATTGAGAAAAATTAAAGTCGGTGAAATACCTATATTAAATATCGGTACAAATTCACCTTCAATATCATCCTTAAATAATTCCTTCCTTAATCCAATACTTACGGGCATCATAAAAACTCTGTTTAATTTATTTGCTACATATGTATTCCCGAATAGATCAGTCCTTTCTATCTCCCTGGAATCAGTAACATTTGAAAAAAGAACATTAATAAAAACATCTGTAGTTTTCCCTGTAGGTAAAAAAAAGCTTGCTGAAGGTCCGAATCCTCTTTCTGAATAAGAAAATCCTATGCCCCATATGTTTCTGGGTTCGGGTTTGGTATATTTGATCTGGGAATTTGAAACAGAGGTGAATATTATTGTAAGTATAAATATTGTAATTATAGGAATAGATAATTTTTTCATAATAACATGATTTGTTAATTGTTTAAAGAAAGTTAATTAATTAATTTTTGATTTAAAATTCCAAACATAGTTGACTCCAAAAAGATTTAATAAGTTCAGTCATGTGATCAGTAAACGGCAGAAGTTTTTAACGCTCGTATTAGAGAATATTCATGATCCTCATAATGTCAGTGCTATTTTCAGGAGTGCAGAAGCTGCCGGTATTGATAAAATTTTTCTGGTCTATAATACAACTAAATTTCCAAAGATCGGAAAGACTTCTTCAGCAAGTGCTAAAAAATGGATCACTACGGAAAAGTTTGAGAATGTGAAAGATTGTTTTGATGAGCTGAGGAAAAATAAGTTCCACATATACTCCACTCACATGAGTGAAAACAAAAAAAAGGATCTTAATCTTTATGATCTTGATCTGACAAAAAAAGTGGCGATCGTCCTTGGCAATGAACATTCAGGAGTATCAGATGAAGTGAAAGAATTGTCGGATAAAAATTTTTTAATTCCAATGTTTGGGCTTATTCAATCGCTGAATGTCTCAGTAGCTGCTGCAGTCTGTGTATATGAAGCACTCAGACAGAGACTTCAAAAAGGTATGTATGAAAAATCCGGATACACAAAAACTGAACTTAAAGAAAAATTAACAGATTATTTAAACAGATAAATTAAATGCTCCCATCATATTTTAAAAAAGAATTAAAACTAAAATACCCTGAAAACTTTCTTCTGATATCAGGACCCTGTGTGGTAGAATCGAAACAGATTATTTTCAAAACCTGCGAAACTTTGAAAAAGCTTTCAGAAAAGTATAATCTTCCTTTTATTTTCAAATCTTCTTTTATAAAAGCAAACAGAACTTCTACATCGTCTTTCAGAACTCTTGGAATAGATGAGTCACTGAATATTCTTGCACTTGCGAAAAAAGAATTTGACGTACCGATATTGACTGACATTCATTCCGAACTCGATGCAGAATTAGCAGCAGAGGTCGCAGATGTTTTACAAATACCTGCATTTCTCTGCAGGCAGACCGAACTTCTCGAAGCAGCAGGCGAGACAGGAAAGATCGTGAATATTAAGAAGGGTCAGTTCATGGCACCGGCTGACATGATCTTTCAGGCAAAAAAAGTTGAAGCAACAGGTAACAAAAAAATATTGCTCACAGAAAGAGGTACTACATTCGGATATAATAATTTAGTAGTGGATATGAGAAGTCTTGTCATTATGAAAAAGACGGGTTATCCTGTGATCTTTGATGCGACACATTCTGTACAGATGCCTTCGGGTAATAAAGGAGTAAGCGGTGGAAATCCTGAATTCATAGCTCCTCTGTCAAGAGCTGCAGCAGCGGCAGGTGTGGACGGATTTTTTATTGAAACTCATCCCGATCCAAAAAAAGCTCTAAGTGATGCTGACAGCATGTTGAAATTAGATAAAATGGAAAGTCTTTTAAAAGAACTTATCTCTATTCATAAACTAAATTTTAAACTTTAAAATAAGTTTGGCAAAAAAAACAAATTTAAACCGTACCAATCACGGCACTACAAAACCGGCTTACTACGCAGGAATTTTCATTGTTGCAATGTCGACATTGTTATTAGAATTTACACTTACACGCGTATTATCAGTTTCTCTCTGGTATCACTTTGCATTTATGATCATCAGTGTTGCACTGCTTGGATTCGGGATCAGCGGTGTAGTGCTTGCACTCAGCAGCAGGATAGAGAAGATAGAATCCGATAAGCTCCTCAGCATATTATCAATTTTGTATGGCATAAGTGTATTGTTTTCTTTTATCTCGATGAATAAAATTCCATTCGATCCGTTTAGTCTGTTGACGGAATCTGTTCAGTTTTTATATTTGCCTGTCTATTATCTCCTGATCACACTGCCTTTCTTTTTTGCAGGACTTGTGATCTCAGTACTGCTTGTAAGATATAAAAAAGATGTTTCGAAATTATATTTTTATGATCTGACAGGTGCAGGTATTTCATGCATTCTATTTATTATTCTGATACCAATAACCGGCGGAAGCGGTGCTGTTGCTGTAGTTGCAGCGATGGGATTTCTTGCTGCAGTTTTATTTTCATATGAAAAATATAAAACCATTTCACTTATTTCGGTGATCTTAATGGCACTGTCTCTGACATTTCTGATAAATTCAGACGAGAGACTTCCGATCAGCATTACTGAAAATAAAATTTATGGGAATTATGTTAAGGACAGACCTGATCTAAAAGTAAGAACTGACTGGAATATTTTTTCAAAGATTGACGTCATGAAGGATGAAGATAAATCACAGGATGGTTATGATATTTATCTTGCAATTATTGACGCGGGAAATGCTACAACAAATATTCCTAATGTCACTTCGCTGCCGCCTAAAACAAAACCGGCTGATGCATCAAATCTTGCATACGTTCTTAAAGACTCAGCGGAAAAAGTTTTTATAATAGGTTCAGCAGGAGGCGGAGAAATTTTAGCAGGACTTTATCATAATGCAAAAAATATTAAAGCAGTAGAGATCAACGGAATCTTAAATGACTATATAGAAAACTCTCTTCAGTACTGGACAGGTCCGCTTGTAAAAAATAATAAAAGTGTAAATCTCATTACTGATGATGCGAGGAATATTTTAAATTCCAAAAGAATAGTTTATGATGTGATAATTTCAGCTCATACTATTTCAGCATCTGCAATGTCCAGCGGTGCAATGAGTATGGTAGAAAATTATATTCTCACAAAGGAGGCAGTCAAAGAATATCTTCATCATCTCAATAATAAAGGAGGCATGCTTTACATCTCAAGACCTGAAACTCAGTTACCGAAATTAATTACAACATTAAAAGAAGCAAGACTTGAGAACAGCGGCGGACTTGAAGACAGTAAGAATTGTTTTATAATATTCAGAAGACCGCCGAATGATTTCGAAGGTGAGAAAAGTTTTCTTGCAGGTGTATTGTATAAAAAGGATGGCTTTTCAGCAGAAGATATTTTAAAGATCAGGGAAGAATCGAGTTCACTTAGTCTTGATCTGATGTATGACCCGCTATCCGAGCGAGAAAGTTTTTATAAAACTCTTATAGAATCAGAAAATTTCAGAAGTCTCGCAGGAAGTGAAGAAGGCATTACGGAAGCTACACTTGAACCTGCTACAGATGACAAACCTTTTTTCGATCAGAATATCGGATTTGGAAATCTTACTATGAAAGGAATTTCGGAAACGTTCTCACAGGATGACAAAGCAATACTTGCACTGAAAGACAAGCCTGTAGCTGAAACTTCATTAATAGTAATTTTAATTCAAACTCTTCTTACAGCATTTGCATTTTTAATTCTCCCTCTCATTCTCGCAAAAAAGAAATTAGAAAGCAAAGCCACAGGAAAAACATTTCTGATATATTTTGCGGCGATCGGACTTGGATATATTATGATACAAATTTCTTTGATACAAAAATTCACATTACTACTTGGACAACCTGTATATACAATTTTAACAGTGATCTCATCTATGCTTATTTTCTCAGGGATTGGCAGCAGATATTCGGATTCATTTCTTAAGAACAATAAATATAAATTTCAGATAATATTTTTTCTAATAGCATTAATTGCGATACTGATGGGAGTTTTTAATTCGTATCTGTTTAGTGCAATGGCAAGGTTTGATCTTATTTACAGGGTTTTGATCTCAATACTGATAATAGCTCCGTTAGGATTTTTTATGGGAATGCCGTTTCCGATGGGTATGGAAAAGATCGATAATTCAGAAAAAAGTCTTGCTGCATTTTCATGGGCGATCAACGGATTTTTCTCTGTCATTGGCTCGGTCATTGCTATAATTTTTGCTATGACAATGGGATTCAGATTTGTTTTTATATTCGTATCGGTCTGTTATCTTATTGCAATGCTTATGATAATTTTCAGAAACAAAGCTATGAAATTTAAAACAGCTTGAAATCAATTCAGCATTCCGCAGAGTCCGAAGAGCACGAGACTCTGCGAGGACAGATAATTTTTAGAAATAAAGCTATGAAATTTAAAACAGCTTGAATTTAATTTGGCATAACTCATAACTCATAACTCGTAACTCGTAATTCGTAACTCGTAATTTTTAATTTTTAATTATTTTTATTAACATGGATGATCATTACAGAAAAAAATCTTTAGCAATTTTAGTAGGTGGCGGACCGGCTCCGGGTATAAACGGAGTGATCAGGTCTGTAACTATTGAAGCAATAAATTCAGGACTGACTGTGTACGGGATCCTTGAAGGATTTGAACATATAAGCAAAGGCGACTCTACACATTTCAGAGAATTAAAAATCGAAGATGTTTCCCGAATTCATTTTACAGGAGGAAGTATTCTTTATACATCAAGAGTTAATCCCGCTAAAAGCAAAGAGATGCTTGACGCTACTTTAAAATCTCTGACGCAGATGTCAGTGGATTATCTCATTACTATCGGAGGTGATGATACTGCAACAAGTGCATATAAAATTGATAAGCTTGCGAAGGGACAGATCCAGGTTGCACATGTTCCGAAGACAATAGATAATGACTTGCCGCTGCCTGGTAACATGCCGACATTCGGATATCAGACTGCTAGAGATTTTGGATTCAGAGTTGTGCAGTCTCTGATGCTCGATGCTGCCACTACACGCAGATGGTATTATGTAGTTTCAATGGGTCGTAAAGCCGGACATCTTGCTTTGGGAATAGGAAAAGCAGCAGGTGCTACTCTTACTATAATAGGAGAAGAATTCAGAAATACTACAATCAGTTTTGAAACAGTATGTGATATTCTTGAAGCTTCCATCATAAAAAGAATGTCACAGGGAAATCCTTACGGAGTTGCAATTCTTGCAGAAGGTATCATTACAAAGATCGATCATAAGGAATTAATGAATCACCCTTATGTAAATCTTGAAAAAGATCTTCATGGCAATATCCGTCTCTCTGAAGTTGATATCGGAAGGATCACTAAAGATGAAGTAAGGAGAAGGCTCAGGGAAAGAGGTATGAATGTTACTATTGTAAACAAAGATATAGGCTATGAACTAAGATGCGCAGATCCGATTCCGTTTGACTGCGAATATACACAGGATCTCGGCTATGCAGCGGTCCGATATCTTTTAAATGACAACTCAGGTGCTATAGTCACAGTGGATAAAGGACAGCTTATTCCGATCAAGTTTGAAGATATAATAAATGATGAAGATAAGATCAGCACGCGTGAAGTCGATGTGGATTCTGACAGTTATCAGGTTGCAAGAAAATATATGATAAGATTAGAAAAGTCTGATTTTGATGAATTAAAAAATATTGCCCGCCTTGCGCTGATAGGAAATATGAAAACAGAAGAGTTCATTGAAAAATTTAAATATCTTGTAAATGATCCACTGGTAAAAAATAAACCGGCAGAAGATGATAAATCAAAAAACAATTAATTGAAAATAGGAATACTTACAAGTGGTGGTGACTGTCCAGGTCTGAATGCAGTGATAAGGGCTATAGTCAGAAAATCTGATCATCTGGGTTTTGAGACTATTGGAATAAAGAACGGATGGAAAGGGATCTTTGATGAAAGTTATTTAAGATTAGATCTCAACAGTGTAGCAGGGATTATAAACAAAGGCGGTACAATTTTAGGAACATCAAGATTCAGCCCGTTTGAAAAGAGGAACGGGAAGGATACACTTCTTCATAAAATTTCACGCGAAAGATTTGATGCAATCATTGCAATTGGAGGAGAAGGTTCAATGCATATTGCTCAGATGGCATATGAAGCCGGTATAAATATTGTCGGAGTACCAAAGACGATTGACAATGATATAAGCGGGACGGATTATACTTTTGGTTTTGATACTGCAGTCGGAATTGCAACTGAAGCTATAGACCGTTTGCATACAACTGCTGAGTCTCACCACAGGATCATGATACTTGAAGTAATGGGAAGACATGCAGGATGGATTGCTCTTTACAGTGGAATAGCAGGCGGAGCTGATGCAGTTATTATTCCTGAAGTCAAAACGAAAATCTCTGATGTGATAAAAATTCTAAAAAGCAGATATAAAAGAGGAAAACTTTTTTCAATAATAGTAATTGCTGAAGGTGCTAAGTTCGACGATAAAAGCATGGCTAAGAAAAAAGGGACTGCAAAGCTGGATGACTTTGGAAGAGAAAGACTTGGAGGTATCAGTAATTTTCTTGCAGATGAAATTGAAAGAAGGACAGGATTTGAATGCAGAGCTACAATACTTGGTCATGTACAGAGAGGAGGAGTGCCGTCTGCTTTTGACAGAGTACTTGGAACTAGACTTGGTATCTATGCAGTCGAAATGGTGAATGAAAAAAAATTCGGAAGGATGGCTGCGCTGCAGGCAAATGAGATGGTTGATATTCCTATCACTGAAGCTATCGGAAAGTTGAAGACTGTTGACAAAGATCTATACGATGTAGCACAGGTTTTCTTTAAATAAAATATTTTATTTAAAAATATAAAAAATGACTGATAAAAATCCATCCGAAGTTCATTCAAGCGGATTACTTACACGACTTGGACTGATGACAGCAATTTTAATAGTCATCAGTTCCATGATCGGCTCAGGGATATTCAAGAAAGCCGCACCTATGGCAATGGATCTGCAGTCAGGCGGATTACTTCTTGCATGCTGGGTGATTGCAGGACTCATAACTTTAATCGGAGCCGTCACAAATGCAGAGATAGCCGGACTTATCGCAGCACCGGGCGGACAGTATGTTTATTTTAAAGAAATGTACGGTAAAGCATTTGCATTCATATACGGATGGTCATGCTTCTCTGTCATTCAGTCTGCATCCATTGCATCGATCGCTTATGTGTTTGCCGAATCCGTAAATGCAGTTCTGCCGCTGCCACATCTCAGTGCTTCTATGGAAAGTTTTAACATACTCGGAATATTCTACCCATTCGCGAGCTTTGGTGTAAAGGCACTGACCATTGCTACAATCATTTTTCTTACAGTCGCCAATTATCTCGGAGTTATTTTCGGAGGTTACATTAATAATATTTTCACAACTCTGAAAGTACTCGGAATACTTACAATAATTTTTTTAGGACTGACATTAAGCGGCGGATCTGTGGATAATGTCGCTCCGCTCGGAGTAAATCCTTCTGCGGAATATGGCACTTCGCTTGGTCTCTTTGGTGCGATGTTTGCTGCAATGCTTGGTGCTTTCTGGGCTTATGACGGATGGAATAATATCGGGTATCTCGGCGGCGAAGTTAAGAATCCTAAAAAGAATATTCCAATAGCACTTTGTACAGGAGTATTGGTTGTCATCGGAGTTTATCTGCTTACAAATTTTGTCTTTCTTTATGTAATGCCGGTTAATGAAATTATTGAGATTGCTCAGAAAGAAAATACGATAATTGCTGTCGAGGTGATGAGGAAATTTCTCGGATTCGGTGGTGCATTTTTTATATCAATTCTTATAATGGTCTCTACTTTCGGAACTACAAACGGCACTATCCTCGCATCATCACGGATCTATTTTGCAATGTCACGAGACAAATTATTTTTCAAATCCGCAGGGAATGTCCATCCGACTTTTAAAACTCCATACACTTCGCTTATAATACAAGGCGTCTGGGCTTGCTTATTAGTTCTTTCAGGAACATTCGATCAGCTCACTGACATGGTAATTTTTGCATCATTTATTTTTTATGGGGCAGGAGCTTTCGGCGTGTTTGTGTTGAGAAGAAAAATGAAGGATCATCACAGACCTTATAAAACTTTTGGTTATCCAATATTGCCGATGATCTTTGTTTTGTTTTGTATCACTTTAGTTGTCGTAACGATCATTCAGAATCCGCGTGATGCAGGTCTCGGATTATTGCTTGTGCTTAGCGGAATTCCTTTTTATATTTTTTGGAACAGGAAGAAGTAAAACGGGAACATTGGACTTGCCTCGAAGACTCAAAGACTCAAAGGTAAAGAGCTAAGAAATAATATATCTTTGTGACTTCGTGTCTTTGTGGTAAAAAAACTCATGTGTGTTCAGAAATGCTGGGAGTTTGGGAACGAGCAGAAAATATCAATTAATTAGAGAAGAATTTAAAAGATCAATCCGTAATACTCTTCTTCTGAATTGTACCATGAAGTTTGGTCAGCTCCATCAATGCAGCCGAGCCATACCACGGATGCAGTTCCATTTCGAGAATGCCGGCTTTTATGGCAGGATCTGTTTCAGTAAGTCTTTGCGCTTCCTCAATTGTCTTTACATCAAATATATAAATTCCCCTGATCTCTGTATCATCCATGAACGGACCTGCCAGAACAAGTACTCCTTCTTCCGCCATTTTTGTAATATTCCTCAAATGTTCAAGCTGAAGCTCCTGAGCTTTTTCATGACTTTCAGATTTTACTTTTCCTGCTTTTAGAAATGCAAGTACATACTGCTTCATTCCGTAATCATCAGCACCAAGCTCTGCCGCACGCAGTGAATCAAACTCTGCCTTCTGTGAATATCCTTTGGTTGAAATATTTGACATAATAAATACTGCTGTTAATATTAATAAAATTTTCTGCATAATAAAAATCTGTTTTAATTTAGTATTTAAAATTTTTTATTTAAAATTAATTTCAAGCAATTAATAATCAACAAGATCCTTTAGCTTTTTTTCAAATACATCTTTTTGAAAAAAATTCTCTTCCAATGCTGAAGAAAACGGTACAGGTGTATCAAGACTTCCGCTACGCATTACAGGTGCGTCTAAATATTTGAATAAATGTTCGGAAATATAAGCAGCTATCTCAGCTCCGATACCACCTGTTAATGTATCTTCATGAACTATCAAAACTTTCCCTGTCTTCTTTACACTTTCTTCAACCGTCTCTTTATCCCACGGAAGCAGTGTCCTGAGATCAATAAGATCTGCAGAGATGTTTTTATTTTCATCAAGTAATTTTTCAGACCAGTGAACACCCATTCCGTAAGTAACGATCGTGACATCTTCACCTTCTCTGACAAGCTTTGCCTTTCCTGTCTCGACTGTATAATAATCATCAGGAATATCTTCAGTAATTTTTCTGTACAATGCTTTATGTTCAAAAAATAAAACAGGGTTCGGATCTTCAATGGCAGCCGCAAGCATTCCCTTCGCATCATAAGGATTTGACGGATAGAAAATTTTCAGACCGGGAGTATGAAAGAACCATGCTTCGTTTGACTGCGAATGAAATGGTCCCGCTCCGACACCTGCACCACACGGCATTCTAATTACGACATCAGCATTTTGTCCCCAGCGGTAATGTATCTTTGCAAGATTATTTACAACAGGATTAAATCCGCTTGTGATAAAATCTGCGAACTGCATTTCCACTACTGACTTAATTCCTTTTATTGATAAACCTAAAGCGGCTCCGATGATAGCGGATTCACAAATTGGAGTATTGCGAATCCTTTCCTTTCCGAATTCTTTATAAAAATTTTCAGTAACTTTGAATACACCGCCATATTCAGCTATGTCCTGTCCCATTATTATTAGGTTATTGTATTTTCTCAAAGACAATTTCAATCCGTCAGAGATCGCATCGACAAATCTTTTTGGAGAAGTTTCATCTGATTCAGGATGAATTACTTTTTGAATGTAAGGAGCATATACATCTTTGAGTTCAGCCGCCGTTTCTGGGATCACTTCAGGATCATTCAGTGCTTCATTCAGAGCTGAGTCAATTTCCTGTTTATATCCGGATCTTATATTTTCAATTTCTTCGTCATTTAAAATTCCTTCTTCCAAAAGGTAATTTTCATAATTCGAGACCGGATCTTTTTTCGCCCACTCTTCTATTAATTCTTTTGGAACGTACTTCACGCCTGATGCTTCCTCATGACCTCTCATTCTGAAAGTCTTACATTCGAGCAGCAGCGGACGCGGATCATTCTTCATGGATTCAGCATAGGTCTTAATTGTATCATAGACTGCGAGAATATTATTTCCGTCTATTTGCAAAGCTTCCATTCCGTAGCCGACACCTTTGTCGGATAGGTCGCCGCATTTGTACTGCTCATTGAGCGGAGTGGAAAGTCCGTAACCGTTATTTTCGATCACAAATATGACAGGTAAATTCCAAACTGCTGCGACATTCAGCGATTCATGAAAGTCGCCTTCGCTCGTACCGCCGTCACCTGTAAAAACTGCCGTGACTTTTTTTTCATTTTTTAATAAAGTAGCAAGACCGATTCCGTCAGCAATTGCCATCTGCGGACCGAGATGCGAGATCATTCCGATAATGTGATATTCATTTGTACCGAAGTGAAAAGATCTTTCCCTGCCTTTTGAGAAGCCGTCATATTTTCCCTGAAGCTGTTTGAAAAGTTTTGCAAGCGGAAGACCTTTGGTAGTAAAGACTCCGAGATTTCTGTGCATTGGTAAAATGTATTCATCTTTGTCCAATGCCATACCAACACCTACGGATATTGCTTCCTGACCGATACCCGAAAACCATTTTGATATCTTTCCTTTTCTCAGCAGCAGCAGCATTTTTTCTTCTATCATTCTCGGAAGGAGAATTGCTTTGTATAATGAAAGAAGTGTTTCATCGTCATATTCTTTCCTGTCAAAATTCATAACGCGTCTTTTTATTTCAGTCGTGACCTGTGATTCCATTAGTAAGTAAGTAAGTTTTGTTTGATAAAATTGATGTGTGTAAAATAGCAATTGAGAATTTGATTATAAATGAAAATTGTGCTGAAGTTTGAGAAAGTAAAAATTTGTTAAAGAAAGGAAAAGTTTGTTAATGACTATGTCTTTGTGAACACATGCTTTTTGGGTAATACAATCTGTCAATATGCCTTTACGAACCCGTGCTTTTCGGGTGAAGCAATCTCCGTATTTAAGATATGCAATGCTAAGAATATCTTGTCGTAGATTCGGAGATTGCTTCGCTTCGCTCGCAAAGTCATTCTATCAATATTTTTTGTTTTTTATTTGTAATTCGTAATTTGAAATTTTATTTTGAACCACTGCCGAAGTTTATCCCGGACTTATCTTATGCAGTTCTTTTTCATGAGATGCAAACTTAGCAGACTTTGGAACAAAATCAATTGGAGCACCGGGTTTTGTAAGTTCTTCCTTCATTGTACTTTCCACAAAAGCTTTCAGCATATTTGCAAAATGGAAAACTGTCCATGTATGAAGATATTTAAAATTCATTGGCTCGCGTTCCTTTGGATCGGTATCTAAATTAATGATATTCGGAGTAGGAAGACTCACAACAGGATCAGTGAGATACATTTGTTTTTTGAGTACACATTTAAAGTTCCGCCATTTAATTCCGTAGAGTTCATCAGCATTCCAGTACAAAAATCCTTCGCGGTTAGATTCCTTTTGTTTTCCATAGAGCCACTCCGACTGGTCTATTCCATCCATCTCCCGATCATCCGGAACTGTTATTCCAGCCATAGCGGCGAGTGTTACAAACCAGTCAACACAATGCATGATTTCATTACTCTGTACTCCGCCTGCAATTTTTCCGGGCCACTGGACAAGGCAAGGAGTTCGGAGTGAACCTTCCATTCCTGTAAAATAAGAACCCTCCCAGAATCCTGCTGTGCCGCGGTCCATAAGTGCTTCTTCATTTCCATTATCACCTGCAAATATCACAATTGTGTCATCTTTTAAGCCAAGCGTTTCGAGTTTGTCAAGCATTCTGCCAAAGTCAGTATCGAGCTGTATCAGGCAGTCCGCCCAGTCACCATGACCACTTTTTCCTTTATACTCTTCACGGGGAATAACAGGCATATGCATTAATGTATAATTATAATAAAGTAAAAATGGTTTTTCAGAATTTACATTTTTTTCCAAAAATTCGAAAGCACGGCGTTCATATTCTTTGTCAAGATTTATTTTCAGATCCATTGTAATTAATTCTTTCTGTACAGCTTTTTCACCTTTCTTACTTTCCATCATATAAGAAACCGGATCACGCGAAGGGTCATACCATGGATCTGTTTCCCACAGAGCACAGTCATAAGATCCCGGAGGACCATACCATTCGTCAAAGCCATGGTCAGTCGGCCAACGTCCATCCTCTTCTCCAATGTGCCATTTGCCTAAACAGGAAGTTGAATATCCTGCATCTGAAAACAGATCTCCCATTGTCCTCTCCCATGAAGTCAAACCTCCCGGGACACCCGGAACAGTTGCTTTGGTATTCCCTGAACGGATAGAATACCGCCCGGTCATAACGGCTGATCGTGTAGGACTGCACTGAGCTTCAGGTGCAAAGTTTAATAATTGAAAACCATCTTTGGCAAACTGATCGATTCTTTTCGTTTCAGCACCGCGGAGTATACCGCCTCCGTAACATCCTAATTCACCATATCCCAAATTATCAATATGATAATAAATAATGTTAGGTCTCTTTTTAGTTTTTTCCATTTATTTGTGTTTTTTAAAAAGTAAAAAATGTTTTTTTAAAGTAGTCAATTTAAAAAAGTAGTTTCATTTATTTAAAAGAAATCAGATTCAGAATTGTGAAGCAATCTCCAAAATACAAGTGAGTGAAGCTAAGAATATTTTGTCGTAGATTCGGAGATTGCTTCGCTTCGCTCGCAAAGTCATTCTATCTGTGTTTTCTATTTGTAATTTGTAATTCGTAATTTGAAATTTGTAATTTTATTTTAATAAGATCATACGCTTTGTCTCAACAGACTCACCAGCACCTAAATCCAATTTATAAAAATAAACCCCGCTCGCAAAACCACTTCCGTCAAAGGTGACAGAGTAGCTGCCGGCATTCTGTTTCTCATTGACCAACTCAGCGACTTCATTCCCCAGCACATCAAATACTTTTAGCTTAGCATTACTCGTAACTCGTAATTCGTAATTTATAATTGTTCTTGGATTAAACGGGTTTGGATAATTCTGATAAAGAATATGTGATTCAGGAATTTGATTTTCAATTGAAGTCACACTTGTCAGACCGCCGGTGATTGTTTTTAAAATTGTACCCTGAGTTCCAACAATATAGCCAGTTTCATTATTTACAAAAAATACATCATTCAGTGAATTTCCGGTATTACTGGTCTGAAGAGTCCAGCTATTCCCGCCATCATTTGTCCTTATAACTTTACCGCCTGAACCGATACACCACCCTGTGTCAGGATTTATGAAAGTATATGATTTAATATTATTTGTCATAATACTATCAGTATTGAACCAGTTATATCCGCCGTCAGTAGTTTTTTTAAGTGATAATCCTGTCCTGTATCCAATAGAATTATTTACAAATTCCATCTGATAACCGGATTCTGTAAACATTGTATCGCTCCTGACTATATCCCAGCTTACACCTGCATTTGAAGTTTTTAAAAAATTCTGAACTCTGAATCCCCCGTCTGTCTGGTATCTTCCCAAAACCCAACCTGTCAACGAATCAATAAAACTGACGGAATTATAAGCATAAGAACCCGGAGTCGAGTAGAACCAGTTAATTCCGTTATTCATAGTTTTAGTAACAACTCCAGTGGTTGTGTAACAATCTGAGCCTGAATATGCAGCATAAACAGCTCCCGAACTTTGTTCAAGTTTCAAAAGTTTTGATGCAAGCTCATCTCTTATGACCACCCAGTTATTTCCTCCATTAGTTGTTGAAAGAATTAAAAGTCTGTCTTTACAAAAAAATGGATTATATTCATAACTGCTGCCGCCGGCAATTCCATTAAGAGAATCGGTAAATACGATATGGGTCAATAATTTATTTGTGTTGCTGACCTGTCTTATCCAGTCTGCACCACCGTTGGAAGTATGCAGGATCACTCCGCTGTCACCTGCTATCCAGCCGTTATTAATATCTGTAAAACATATTGAAAGAAGAGAAGTGTTAACATTACTTTGCTGATGATACCATGCATTCTGAGCACAGATATCCTTTCCTGAAAAGCAAATAGCTAATAGAATTAATATTATAGTCTTCATAATATTTCCCTTTAAAACTAATTTTTTAATTAAAAAAATTTTAAAAACTCCGGCAGAGTCTTCAATATACCAGAAAGATTCTGCCAGTGGTGAATTAAAAAAATTTAATTATTCTGCAGGAGTAAACTTCCTTGATAGAAGTTCATTGTCAATGGTCAGAAGTCCAAGACCTTCTCCATTTATAAGCTTAAGTTTTGCAATTAATCTTCCCATCGTAGCTTCCTCTTCCACCTGTTCATCTACATACCAGTCGAGAAAACTTTTCACAGAGTGGTCATTTTCTTTGATCGCTACGTCCATCAGTTCGTTGATGCTTTTTGTAATATATCTTTCATGATCAAGAGCTTCCTCTATTACTTCTAATACAGATTTAAAATTTGCCTTTGGCTCGGCAAGTGATTTCAGAATAACTCTTCCACCTTTGTCATGAACGAAGTTAAACATCTTCATAGCATGAAAATGCTCTTCCTGTGCCTGTACATTAAAATAATTTGCAAACCCTTCCATCTCAATGCATTCTAAACATGCTGACATAGAAAGGTACATGTATTCTGAAAAAAATTCTTTGTTTATCTGTTCGTTTAAAGCATCCTGAAGTTTTTTGGTTAACATTTTTTATCCTTAGTGTTTAGTTTTTAATAATAATTTTTATGCTTCGACCATCGGTTTTTCACCAATGATAATACCGCTCTTTCCAAGTGTATCATAATCATATCCGTTCATATCAGGTATAGTGCCTGAGAGTTCAGTGAATACTTCTTCGGAATTATCAAAAGCAAATTCATGCCCCATTGCTTTTGCGATCAGCTTAATGATCTTCCAGCCCGGTCTGGCGTTGAACTTTGTACCTCGTGTCCATCTGTCATTATGTGCTCCGAATTTATCAAGTCTCGACATTGAAAATTCCCCGATAAGTCTTTCCTGCTCAAGTGTCGTCACAGCAGGCTTAAGTCTCTGTACTCTGTTTTGAAAATTTACAAATGTACCATTGATCTCAGCATAAGTAGAAACGGGAAGTATCACATTTGCTGTAGAAGAAGTAGAATTTTTATATGAAATAAGATGAACTGTAGTCTCAATATTTTTCATAAATACATCAGAGCCTCTGATACCTTTTACATCTTCATTTAAAACAAAAAGCATTTTTATTTTTCCTGAACTGAGCATATCCACTGCTTTGTCGTTGTAAGGTTCTATACCCAGTATTTTCAAGCCATTGGAATTAGGTGTCTTATCCGACTTCCTCAAAATATCATCACCAAAGTTTTCATCAGTATGAGGTATATAGAAAATATTTTCACTGTCAAAAATTTCCTTTGCAAATTTCTTTAGAGCATAATTATCTTCGAGAGTAGAATGAGCTGAAGCTATAAACATAATGTCAGAGCCGCTGTGATTTTTCAGATGAGATACAGATTTGGAAATTGCTTCATCCCAGTTTACATCAAGTAGTCCTATATTTTCAGTAGTGCCTTCATTTAGTTTTATAGCTGGAGATTTAAAACGAAGTTCTTCATCGTTGACCTGTTTGATCGTATTGAGTCTTCCCCAGTCACAGAGCCAGTAGTCATTTACAGCAAGATTTTCTCTTGGTTCAATTCGAAGGATCTCATTATTTCTGACTCCCATAATTGTATTGCAGCCTCTTGAGCAGCCCGGACAAATAGTATCTGTAAATGACATTTCCCAGACGCGTGATTTGAATCTGAATTCTTCAGATGTCAGCGCACCGACAGGACAGATCTCTATTACATTCATTGAATAAGGATTGTCTAGTTCTTCCCCCGGAAATGTTTCGATCGTTACATGATCACCTCTGTCAACAAATGTAAGTTCGGGATCTTTTGCGATCTCTTCACAGAATCTTATACACCTAGAACAACTGATACATCTTTCCTGATCGAACATGACTTCAGGACCGAGCTTGACCCTTTTATCTTTTTGATTTTTACTTTCATCAAAACGTGATATACCGACACCGTACTGATATGCATAATCCTGAAGTTTACATTCACCCGCTTCGTCACAGATCGGACAGTCGAGAGGATGATTTATAAGCAGAAATTCCATCACAGCGTTTTGCGCATGGACGACTTTTTCAGATTTAGTATGAACTTTCATACCTTCCGTAGCCAATGTGGAGCAGGCTATTACAAGCTTGGGAATGTTTTCAAGTTCGACGAGACATGTACGGCAGTTACCCGAGACAGACAGTGACGGATGATAGCAAAAATGAGGAATGTCATTGCCGGCTCTCAGAGCCGCCTGTATGATGGTTTCTCCTGCAGAAAATTCAACTTCTTTTTCGTCTATTAATAATTTAGGCATAATTAATTTCGGTGAATGGAAAAATTTAGGTTTTAAATTACTTCTATTTTTATCTTTTTTCAATTCAGTTTATTTCACAATTTGAAGTTCTTTAATTCGCAGCTGTTTTGGGTTTGCCTCAAAGACTCGAAGACTCAAAGCCTCGAAGAAAAGTCTTTTTAAATTTTTTTTAAAAAAGAACTGAGACTGTTTTGAGTTTGTCTCTAAAGTTCAAAGAAAAACCTTTTTAAATTTTTCTTGAAAAAGAACTGAGGCTGTTTTTGGGTTTGCCTCAAAGACTCAAAGCCTCGAAGACTCAAAGGCTCGAAGAAAAACCTTTTTAAATTTTTAACAATTAATCCTAAATTATTAACTACTAACTATTAACTATTTGTCTTTGAGTCTTTGAGGCGGAAAAATATGAACACAAAAAAAATATTGCTTGTAACATCTGACAAAGAACTTTCGGGTATTGTAAAAATATCAGCTCTTACTCTGACCAAGCTGAATTGTCAGGTTGAAATTGGTGAGTCTTTTGAATTTGAAGATACACTGAATTTATCAAAGGAAGAAAATTTAGATATGATAATAATCGATGCTGATAATAAAAATTTAAATGCTTTAAAGCTTATTAATGAAATACGTTCTCATAAAGAATCCTCTTCGAAAAAAGTTATGACGGTTTTTTCAGATGAAATTGACCGAGATGAATTTTTTAAATCAGGTTGTGATAGTATTATGACAAAGGAAGAGTTTAAGAGAGTCATAAATAATATTCTTGTGATGTGAGTTTCTGATTTCGGCAAACCACTGAGTCCGAAGAGCACGTGACTCAACGGAAACGATATAGAGGTTTATTTTAAATTTAAAAATATTTTGAAAAGCGCTGAGTTCAGGCAGTCCTCTTATAACTTATCTCCACAGCTTTTGCCTCTTCACCTTCAGGAGTTACATTGTAAGCA
Organism: Ignavibacteria bacterium; assembly: GCA_049293015.1. Lineage (GTDB taxonomy): Bacteria > Bacteroidota > Ignavibacteria > Tepidaquicellales > Tepidaquicellaceae > UBA2330. Next base: position 59,204 of record JBATSB010000111.1, on the reverse strand, counting down.
GTAATAATGAGGTTGTCATAGTCTTTTAGATCGATGTCAGTTTTCCATCCCCATCTTTCATCATAATCTGTATCACCATAACTGCCGAGCACTGAAATTCCTTTACCAATATCTTGACCTTCTGAGAACATTATACTTGTACCTGAGTGGAAAGTATCCATATAAGCGATCTGATATTTCTGTTCGGGAATGCTGAATCCGATAATGGCAATTGCATCATGACTTTTACCTTCGAGTTCATATTTATATTCATGCATAATAAATCTACCGCTGAGAATTGGTCTGAACTCACCTGAGATCTTTGATTCGTCAGCCAGTTTATCGGGTTCGAACCAAGTCTTAACTGAACCTTCCCATTTGCCTGTAAGCTGCATGAGTTTAAAATGTCTTCCTTTTTCAGAAGATTCTGCAAATTTTTCTTTAGCCATTTTTTTAATTTAGATTTTTGAGAATGTAATGAGAATGATTTTTTTTTGAAAGAGAGTTGTGAATAGAAATTGATAAACTTCACTACATCTTTACAAATCGTTTCATTACAATATTCAAGATTCATTATATTCTACTTACTTTTTTTGAACGACTCCCCTCTAAAAGCATGAGGGGACAGGCTCCAAAAGTAACAAAAAAAGTCGCCCGCTGGTAATAAATTGCCTAAATTCATTTCGAAATTGAAATAAAATATCCAACTCAAAATTTGCTTCGCAAATTTCTCAGACAAGGATATTTTATTTTTTCAATTTCTTAAGAATTCTTAACGGCAATGTATTACAGGCGGGATTTTTTATAACAAAAAACTTCAATGTTTATGAATGTTACAATTATTTAGGATTAGATTTAAACGACATAATAATCTTTCCAAAAAAAGATATTATTAAACTTTATTATCTTTTCAAAATTGTTTTTGGACAGCACTGAAATGACACTGGTTTTTGAATTGCTTTCACAGCATATATAGTTTATTTTAAACGACTTTTTAAAAACCACCTTAACAATACATGCCCGTAATACATAAAGTCCACGCAAGAGAGATATTAGACTCAAGAGGTAACCCAACATTAGAAGCGGAAGTAATATTAAAAGACGGTACAATCGGCAGAGCTGCTGTACCTTCCGGCGCTTCCACCGGTGAAAGAGAAGCCGTAGAACTTCGCGACGGCGATAAAAAACGTTACCTCGGAAAAGGAGTTTCGAAAGCAGTCGGAAATATTAAAAATACGATTGCGAAAAAAATTAACGGGATGAACTGTCTCGATCAGAATTTGATCGATGAAGTCCTAATAAAACTTGATAACACTAAAAATAAATCAAAGCTCGGAGCTAATGCATTACTCGGCGTTTCACTTGCTGCAGCACATGCATCTGCAAATTATCTGAAAATGCCTCTTTATAAATATATCGGCGGAGTGAATGCAAAGACACTTCCGGTTCCGATGATGAATATTATAAACGGAGGAAAGCATGCCGACAATACAGTTGATTTTCAGGAGTTCATGATCATTCCCGCAGGGGCAAAAAGTTTTTCCGAAGCGCTGAGATACGGAACGGAAGTTTTTCATTCACTGAGAAATGTACTTCACAAAAAAAATTACAATACAAACGTAGGTGACGAAGGCGGATTTGCTCCGAATCTGAAGTCCAATGAAGAAGCGATCGAAGTCATCATGGAAGCGATCACTAAAGCCGGATATAAAGCCGGTAAAGATATATATCTCGGACTCGATGTTGCTTCCAGTGAGATGTGGAAAAATGGTAAATACAATTTTTATAAATCACATATTCCTGATAAGACTTCCGAACAGATGGTAAAGCTTTATGAAAAGCTTGTAAAAGATTATCCGATCATAAGCATTGAAGACGGTATGGCTGAAAATGACTGGGCGGGATGGAAGCTTTTGACAGATGCGCTTGGTAAAAAAGTTCAGATCGTAGGTGATGATCTTTTTGTTACAAATACTGAAATTCTTCAAAAAGGAATTGAGAAGAAAATTGGAAATTCCATTCTCGTAAAAGTAAATCAGATTGGCACACTCACTGAAACGCTGAATGCCATTGAGCTTGCAAAGATTCACAATTACACTGCAGTGATCAGTCACAGAAGCGGCGAGACAGAGGATACTACAATTGCTGATCTTGCAGTTGCGACAAATGCAGGACAGATCAAGACGGGATCTTTATCACGAACGGACAGAGTTGCAAAATATAACAGACTACTGAGAATTGAAGAAGAGCTGTCTTCTACAGCAGTCTATCCGGGCATTAATGCTTTTTACAATATAAAATAATATTAATCAGAACAATTATAACACTTATAAAAAATGAAACTTTCACAATTTAAATACGCGATTCCAAAGAACCTGATTGCAAAGAACCCAAAGTCTCCCAGAGATGCCTGTAAGTTAATGGTTATCAATAAGGAAACTGGTGATATTGAAACAAAGAAATTTAAGGATATAATCAATTACATGGAATCCGGCGACGTACTTGTATTAAATGACTCTAAGGTTTTCAATGCGAGATTATACGGGACAAAGGAAAAGACCAAGGCAAAGATCGAAGTTTTTCTTTTGAGACAATTATCTGAAGATGAAAATATCTGGGATGTCGTAGTAGATCCGGCGAGAAAAGTAAGGATCGGAAACAGAATATTTTTTACAAAAAATCTTTACTGTGAAGTAATAGACAATACAACTTCAAGAGGCAGAATCGTTAGATTTAATTATAACGGAGATTTTTCAAAGTATATAGAAAAGCTCGGCAGGACACCGCTTCCGCCTTACATCAAAAGAGAATCCACTGAAAAAGACAAAGAAGATTATCAGACAGTATATGCAAAGAATATTGGTTCAGTAGCAGCGCCTACTTCAGGTCTGCATTTTACAAAAGAACTGCTGAAAAAAATAGAAGCTAAAGGGATTAAGATAGCATTTATTACTTTACATATCGGACTTGGAACATTCAGACTTGTAGAAGTGGAAGATCTTTCTAAGCACAGAATGGATTCAGAGTATTATGAGCTTTCAAAAGATTCGGCTGACATTATAAATGCTGCAATTCAGAAGAAAGGAAGAAAAGTAATTGCAGTCGGTACATCAGTTGCAAGAGTGCTGGAAAGTAACGTAGTCACCAGCAAGCATGTCAGATACGGAAAGGGCTGGACTGATAAATTCATTCATCCGCCACAGTCAGTCAGGGTGATAGATAAATTTGTCACAAACTTTCATTTGCCTCAGAGTACATTACTGATGCTTACCTGTTCGATTGCTGACAGAGATCTGGTTATGAAAGCATACAAAAAAGCTATAAAAGAGAAATACAGATTTTACAGTTATGGCGATGCATTGCTTATAATCTAAAAATAAGATCTAATATAAATTATTAAATCCGGGCGGAGAGATCTGACCGGGTTTTTTATTTAAAAATGAATTTTATTTTAAAGTTTATCGAGGTAAATTGTATACAATATAAATTTATATATTCATGAAAAACATTTTAACCAAAGAGCTGATTGAAAACGCATTTTCATATGATACCTACAAAGAGCTTGTTAGCAAATTAATTGTAAATAACAGGGCTTCAGGCAACAATCAATCAGAAAGCAACATATATTTTACAAAGCTTAATGCTGAAAGAGTAAAGCGGATTGAAAAGACTACAGTATTAAATGAAGAATTAAAAATACAGCTTGATAAAATAGTAAGTCCTCTTATCATTCTTGTTATAGCCGAATCATGGTGCGGCGATGTAGCTCAGAATCTTCCGCCTTTGAAAGTTATAAGTGATTATAATCAAAATGTGGAAGTAAAAATAATTTTCCGAGATGAAAATCCCGAGGTGATGGATCAGTTCCTGACAAATGGTACGAGATCGATCCCTGTATTTCTTCTGATTAAAAAAGAAACTTTCGAGGTAATTGGAAGATGGGGACCAAGGCCTGATCCTGCTCAAGAGATAATGAGGGAAGCTAAATTAAAAAAAGATTATTCTCATGAAGAAGCGACAAAAGAAATTCAGCTTTGGTATGCAAAAGACAGGACGGTAACATTTCAGAAAGAGCTTTCTGATTTTTTAAATATAATTTCTTCTGATTAAAGGTTACTGAGATTCTTTTACAAAAATTCCGGATACAAAATTATTGTATCCGGAATTTTTTATATATAGCTGAGAAGTAAGAAATTTAAAATCGCATTAACTTTAAAATATTTTTTTAACAGATACAGTTTACTATAACTCTTACCATATCACAACAATTTTATTTTTTGAATTGATCATCTGATCACCTTCTTTTCCACCGAAAGCTTTCATGAATTCAGGAATATTATAAATAGTACCATTCACTCTGAATTTTGGAGGAGAGTGTGAATCAGTTTTAACAAGCATAGTCAGCATTTCAGGTCTGTAATTACTCTTCCACATTTGTGCAAATCCAATAAAGAATCTTTGCGAAGGAGTAAATCCGTCTATTTTAACATCATCATTATAACCGATTGTTTTCATGTAAGCATGGTATGCTGTAATAAGTCCACCCAGGTCTGCAATATTTTCACCCAAAGTTAAATTTCCGTCAACGTAATAGGAATCGACAGCCTGATAACCGCTGTATTGTTTTGCGAGCATATCAGCACGCTCTTTGAATTTATCAGCATCTTCTTCTGTCCACCAGTCTTTAAGATTTCCATCACCGTCATATTTTCTTCCCTGATCATCAAAACCGTGAGATATCTCATGACCAATTACTGCACCGATGCCGCCGTAATTTACAGCATCCTCGACTTCCGGATCAAAAAACGGCGGCTGCATAATGCCTGCGGGAAATACGATCTCATTGTTTGATGCACTGTAATAAGCGTTCACAGTCTGCGGATACATATACCATTCATTCTTGTCAACGGGTTTTCCTATCTTATCAAGATTAAGCTTCATCCTGTATTCAGAAGCTCTGATCATATTATCTACAAATGAAACCCTGTCAATCTCAAGTCCTGAATAATCTTTCCATTCATCAGTATATCCGATCTTTACAATAAATGTACTTAATTTTTTTAATGCTTCTTTTTTAGTAGCATCGCTCATCCATTCATTTTGATTGATCCTGTCTTTAAATGATTCTTTAATATTATTTACCATCTCAAGTGCTTTAGCTTTTGTTTCAGGTTTGAATCTCAATTCTACAAAAAGCTGACCAAGCGGTTCACCCATTGCAGATTCAACAAAGCTGATACTTTTTTTCCATCTCGGCTTTTGTACTTCATTGCCTCTAAGAGTCTTTCCATAAAATTCAAAATTAGCATTCTCAAAATCCGAACTGAGTTTGTCGACATTATTTCTAACGAGATTCCATTTCAGATAATTTTTCCAGTCATCGATACTAACATCAGTAATCATTTGGTTTATTTCTTTAAAAAATTCGGGCTGACCTACGTTTATTCCTTTATCAAATTTTCTTAAATCGTCTAATCCGATTTCCGTAAACAAAACATCAAAATTATAATCAGGCATAAGATCTCTGACTTCCTGCAGAGACATAAGATGATATGTTGCTTCTGCAGGTCTCATTTCGAGTCTGGTCATTGAAGCATCAGCCATACGTTTTTCAATGTCCATAATTCTTCGGGAAATATTTGCAGCAGTGGAAATATCATTTCCCATAAAAGTAAAAATGGTATTCATAAACTCCATATACTTTTCACGGGTCTTAATTGAATTTTCATCATCCTTTGTGTAATACTCTTTACCCGGAAGTCCAAGTCCGCTTTGATATAAATTAAGAATTACATTATTACTGTTCTTATCATCCTGTCCTGCACGAAAGCTGAACACTCCGCCTGTACCAATCGATTTTAAATATGCAAGTACTTTCTGAAATTCATCTTTATTGGAAATCCCGTCTATCATAGCGAGATATTTTGCAAGTGGTGCGATACCATCTTTTTCAATTTTCACAGTATCCATTGCAGTATAATACAGATCACCGAGTTTTTGTTCAAGACTTCCTTTTGGTGCTGAAGTATTAGCAGCAGCTTTTTCGAGAATGGATCTTAATACTTCATTATTTTTTTCAATTATAACATCCCATGTTCCCCATCTGCTGCTTTCACCGGGGATTGGATTTTTATCAAACCAGTTTGAGCAGGCAAAGCTGTAGAAATCAGAATTTGGATCTATAGAATTGTTAAGGTTTTCCGCATCGATCCCGGATCTCATACCATCATCAGACTGTGAAAATAAAATTTCATTTTGTGAAAAGATTCCAGCTAATGAAATCAATAAGAATATTATTGTTGGTTTCATTTTATTCAAATTATTTCAAATTTTTTTTATAAAATAATCAATATTAAAAAGTAAAAACACACTTAAAATATTTTAATATACGTCATGTAAATTTAGATGAAAATTCAAAATAAACAACTAATTTTACAGTTGTGAAAATTTAATATTTTTAAAAAAACTTAATAAAAAACCCGGTTTAATACAGCCGGGTTTATAAATGCATATAAAATTTGAAAATTATTTCGGTGAATGAAGCGCTACTTTATTTCCTTCAGAGTCTGAAAAGATAGCAATGAATCCTATCTCATCAGTAACTTTAGATTTTGGCTGTAGAATTTTACCACCTGCGCCTTCAATTTTATTCATAACACCTGTAAGGTCTTCACCTCCAGAAAGATAAACAAGAGCTCCATCCATTGACGGTTTATATCCTTCAGCTTTAACGATCGCACCGCTTACACCTTCACCCGGAAAGAATCCCATCTGATGCGGACCCATCATTTCTTCATGCATTTCAATTCCGAAAATTTCACTGTAGAACTTTTTTGCTCTGCCGAAATCCGTTACAGGGATCTCGAACCAGTTGATTGAGTTTGCCATTTCTATCTCCTATTTTTAGATTTTAAAAATTTTAATAAATATATGAATTTCAATAACCGAATACTTCTTGATTATTGCTAATTTTGAATATGAAATTTGAGGTGTAAATGAATTCGAAGTTTTTGAAGCGGAAAAATAAAACAGGGTTTATATAGAATAAAGATGAACTATTTTAGCAGTTTGAATTTCATCATATTTCTGCGGTAGCTTTCTCTGAATGTCTCGGGAGATAAACCAAATTTGTTTTTAAATAGCCAGCTAAATGAACTAACACTTTCAAAGCCGATCTCAAAGCAGATTTCTGTTACAGACATGTCAGATTTTCTTAAAAGATCTATGGCACTATCAATTCTTTTTTTAGTGAGATACTGATGCGGAGTTTGTTTATAAACGGATTTAAAAATTCTGAGGAAATGAAATTGTGACAGACATGCTTTTTTTGAAATTTTATCAAGTGTAAGATCATTAGTAAATTCCATATCAATGTATTCCTTTGCAATACTGACTCGTCTGTAAAGTTCAGTTTTAGTGGAAAGTTTTACCGGTGGAAGTCTTTCAATTTCTTTATATAAATCTCTGTGAACTTTCAGAAGACCATAGAGCAATTCAAAATATCTTTCTTTCAGCCAGTTTTCATCATCATAATTCACTTTCGAAGCAAGCCTCATTTTCATTATTACAGGAGAGAGATATTGATTATGCGGATACAATTTTTCAAAAAAATGTACCGGCTGACTTACAGGTTTAAATGAATGATTCAGCATTTTATCACTTGGAGTAATTAGACTTTTCAAAGCTGAATTTGCAAACTCGGGTTTAAAATAAATCGAGAAAGATTCGGATTCATTTTTTATAGAGCTTTCACATTCTTGTCCTTCATTCAAGATCAGAAAACTAGCTGGACTTACACCGTATGAACTTTCTGATGTGTGAAATTTTTCAAGTCCCTTCATAGAGCATTTGACAGTAAGAGGCGTTATATGCCTGCCGAGTTCTGAAGAATGCGAAGTAAAATGTACAATGAAATTATCTTTGACATTAGGTATCGAATCCGGATATTTTTTTAAGATCATTTTATAATTAAAATAAAATTAACATTAAAATTGAAATAACTAATTCATCAGTGAATAAACAATAATGTTAGTACCCATTTTAAAAGACTCTTCTTTTTTTTCGGGAGGATCCTGATGTTCTTTTGTATCAGCCCATCCGTCAGATATATTTGTTTCAAAAGTATAGTAAACGCAAAGTCTTCCATTTTTATATATACCAAATCCCTGCGGGGGTTTTTGGTCATGCTCATGTATCTTAGGCAATCCGCCTGGAAAGGAAAAATGTGAATTATAGATCTCATGAGTGAATGGAAGTTCCTGTAGCTCATCATCTGGAAATATTTTTTTAAGTTCTATTCTAAATGATTCATTCATTCCGTAATCATCATCTGCATATAAAAAACCGCCTGATTCAAGATACTTTCGGAGACGTGCTGCTTCAGACTGAGAGAACTCTATGTTTCCGTGACCGGTAATTAAAATGAATGGATAATTAAAGATATCATCAGAGGCGACATCAACAGAATAGAATTTAGGTTCATCTACATCAATGACAGTATTTTTTTTTAGATAATCCATCATATTGATTTCTGCAGACGGGTCATTATACCAATCCCCTCCGCCTGAGTATTTCAGTCTTGCAATTTTAAATGGCGATGAGTTTTTACTGACACCGTCAGTTTGAGATATACCGTCATTTAAAAAAATGACACATAATATGGCTATTAAAAAATATTTCATTTATTCTAAAAAAAAAGTAGATTAAAAACTCTTAACGATAATTGAATTTGTGTTAACTAATTTAGCTAAAATAATTATTCTTAAAAATGCACAGATGTAAAATATACTGTGAAAAGATATAGATCAGTAAAAATAACAGAAGTTAAAACGGTGTATTACTATAATGGTTGCGAAGATTTTAATAAACCATAACAGACAAAGTAAAAAATTTGTCTGTTATGATAAATCAAAATGAATTAATTACTTATTTGGCTGAGGAGTTACTCTCAGGTAAGGTTTTACTTCTATAAAGCCTTTTGGAAATTTATTTACAGCATCTTCATTAGAAATAGAATTAACGATAATGCAATCATCGCCGTCTTTCCAGTTGACAGGTGTAGCCACTGAATAATTTGCAGTTAGCTGAAGAGAATCTATTGCTCTTAAAATTTCAAAAAAGTCTCTACCGGTAGAAGCCGGATAAGTAAGAGAAAGTTTAATTTTTTTATCCGGTCCGATAATAAAAACAGATCTTACAGTTAAAGTATTATCTGCATTTGGATGTATCATATCATAAAGATTAGCAACATACTTATCTTCATCAGCGATCATCGGAAAGTTGACATTTGTATTCTGAGTTTCATTTATGTCACTGATCCATTTCAAATGTGAGTCAAGCGGATCTACGCTTAGTCCAATTACTTTTACATTTCGTTTATCAAATTCATCTTTGAGTTTAGAAACCATACCTAGTTCAGTTGTACATACAGGTGTAAAGTCAGCTGGATGGGAAAAAAGAACACCCCATTTATCTCCAAGCCATTTATGAAACATGATTTCACCTTCGGTAGTCATTGCTGTAAAATCCGGTGCTGTGTCGCCTAATCTTAGTGCTGCCATGATACATTAGTTTAAAGTTTATAAAACGTTTTTCTAAAGTATTAAATTATTAAATGATTTTCGACTATAATATTTTTCTTTTTCGGATTAAAGAAATGATTGGTGATAAATTGCCGGAAGTGAGCTTTAAATTGAGTTTCAATTTTAAGAGTTTTCCCAAACTTGAGTCTGTAAATGTCGAGATATATTTTTTTTGATAAATTTAGAATGAGAATTAATTTTTTTAAAAGCAATAAACTGCATTTTCAAATATATTTAAATCAGACTAATTATTTATTTTTCAAAACGTATTGGACAACACTGAATATAAAAATAAACAAAAATTCAAAAAATTATTTTTATTATATTTGTTAAAACTAAATTCACAGGAGAAATAAAATGACAAACGAAATTCGGGAAAGTCTTTTAAAGTCGGAGAAAAATTATATAAAGCTAAGGAAAACAAATTCCAGATATATAATGATAAGTTTGATCGCCAGTGTACTTGCAACTCTTTTAGCAGGATTAACAGCTTTTACCGGACCTGTTGCAGGAGAAGGAGCTGTTGCCTGGAAATGGACCTGCGGAATAGTAGCAGTATTTACAGCAACAGCAACTATATTTACAGGTATGCACAAGCAGCTTTCTGTTAGTGATCATCTGACAAAGTCATTAGAATGTGCAGGAAAATTAAAATCGCTTTCCTTTACTATACAACAGGAGGGCTATAATAAAGATGAAGCGGTAAAAGAATACAGAAGAATTTTAGAGTTATATAGTGAATATCTTGTTTGATAATTTTTTTGGGGATGAACTTGTCAGAAAATATATAGGTTAAAGCACACACATAAAATTTTTAAAATAAAAATGATTATAAAATCAATTATGTTAACAATAATATTAATGTTAATAACATTAGTTTCATGTTCGGAAAAAGAAGAAATAACACTTGGCAATATTCAGGATTCGATAAAGTCACAGGTAAAAGAGGAGAGTATTTCTGAGTTTGAAGTTACGAAGACAGAAGAAGAGTGGCGTAGAACATTGACAGAAGAAGAATATCGGGTGACCAGACAAAAAGGAACTGAACGTGCATTTACAGGAGAATATGATAAAAATAAAAGATCAGGAAAATATCTATGTATTGGTTGCGGGCAGGAGTTATTTGAATCTGGATCAAAGTTTGATTCAGGAACGGGCTGGCCGAGTTTTTACGAACCTTATAGTGAAAAGAACATAATAGTAGGGTTGGATAATTCAAAAGGCATGACACGGGATGAAGTATTATGCAGCCGATGCGGCGGTCATTTAGGTCATGTATTTGATGACGGACCTGCACCAACGGGATTACGATATTGTATAAATTCGGTATCTTTGAAATTTGTTGAGAGGTGAGGATTGGGTAAAAACCGTTTTAACGGTTTATGTTAGAAATAATCTAAGTCAATAGAAGATGTGAATGTTTCTTTCAGAGTGAATAATGATAGAAAATTAAATTGTTACTGTAATTGTAATCTTAGTTTATGCAGGTAAAAAACCGTTTTAACGGTTTTTTTAGATATTACCCTATCAGACTTTTTCTACCTGTCATCCTCCTTAACAACCCTATCTGACCTAAATGATACGCTTCATGAAATCCCAACCCTATCAAATTTTCATTAACTTCCGTTTCAAAACTGAAATCCTTTTCATTAAGCGTCCTAAGAAGTATTTCCTGTGACTTATTATATTTATTCAGAAGCTCAGATATTTCTTCTGCTTCGTTTGAATCAATTGCTACAGATCCCTTTTTATATTTCTTCTGGCTTTCTTCACTACAAAGTTTTTTATTTCCTGTCATCTCAAGTATTAGATCTCTTGTTAAAACTATATGCCCAAGTATCCAGTTTATACAATTTCCTCCTTTTTCTGGATACCTGAGACTCTCCGCCTGTGTGATATCTGACATATTCAGTTTCATTGTGATTTCATTAAAACCAAATAAAGTTCTGAGCTCATTATTCATATCTTATTACATATTTGTTTTAAAACTTAATATGTTGACAAAGAAACAAATCTGTCTATTCCTATTTTCGCCAATCCAACCTGTGCAGTCTTTGGCTGACCATTTGCAGGTGGAGGTGCTGTCCACATATGTTTTGTGTTAAATCCATTATAATAATAATAATATTCATTGCCAACAACTATAGGTACACCTATAGAATAAATACATTGATCATCCCATGCAGCAAGTGTTCCTATATCTAGAAACGGCATTCTATTACCGCATCTGGTGAAATTTATTCCGTCTCTTGAAAACACCAATTCAATATGAACTGTGTTATCCGTTCGTGATGGATTCGAAGGATTTTCTTCCCCGTTTGCATTAAGCTGTAAGTGTCCCAGAAATCCCCAGTAAACACTGTCTTTGAATAATACATGCAAATTATAGTATCCTGTAACTGGTTGGTCATTTGCATCCGGCACTAATACTTTTCCCGTTTTCGTCCAGTTTATCCAGTCATTGCTTACGTATCTTGAAACGTTTCTTATTCCTAGTGAATCTCTGAAATATCCTAAGTATTTTCCAACTACAGGATTCCAACCACTTGATGTCAGATCTTCTCCAGTATATCCTACTGGATTATCTGCATAAGGTATCCAGGTTATACCATCATATGAAAATGAAACATTAAGATAGCTTAAACCATTAGAGTGTGTGTTGTACATAGATTTATATCTTCTTGTTGAATCTGATTGATTATAAAGTGAATCATCAATTACTGTGTATAAACCTCCGGGATAAGGAGCATCAGACATGATATTATTTTCCATGCTGTTATTAAATTTAAACTGCTCAAGTACAGGTCTGGTCCAGTTTACACCATCTATTGATTCATAATATACCGGTAGTCTATATGTGCTAGTAACAGCCCTTAGCCACATTTTGAATACCATTCTGTTTTGCTCTATACTTTTCGAATATGTTACATTGCTATAAGTTGTAAACAGACGGTTTTCTTCCCATTCTTGCTCCGGTCTCACTACAGGCTGCGTTTCTTTTACAGGATTATGCATCTTTCTCGTAACACTTGGAAAACTCCCTATAAATAATGTGTCAGCAAAGAATTGTTTATAAGTACCTATCTTGAATCCTTGCTTTGAACTGTCAGTTTGGACGATTTTATTTTGAAATTGAATACTATAAAGATCAGCATCTGTCATTCTTATATTTAAATATAATGGTGTATTTACCAGAGAGCTAAGATCATTTCCTGAATTCCATGAAACTGTTTTTGTAAATTCATTTCCAGATAATGGAATACAGTTATCTACAGAATAGCCACTTATTACATTTCCATTAATATCACTAAGACCAAACTTGATATTTCCGTTATTTCGAGTTTCATAATTTACTATAAGATTTTTACCCGAAAATGTAATGAGATTTGATTTCAAATCAGTCTGTACTGACTCAGGCAATTTTCTTCCAAGTCTGGACATTAATCTTTGAACAGCATTGAAATGTACAACTCTCGCCTGATCAGAAAAACTTTTACCCAATGAATATCCGCCGTATCTTGTAGTGGAATATGTGTCAGTTACGCCGTTATTATTAAAAGCACCTATATAAATTTGTTTATCCGGCTTTGAAGTAGAAACTATCTGGGATGAACCAACCTGACCCAATGAATAATATGATTTTATTTCCTGACTGTTTGATCTTTGATGAAGAGTGTAACCTTTAATAGACTGAAATACTACAACCCCTCCTGTACTGGAATTTAATACAAAATGTGAATTTCCTGTAACAAATTTTGGATAAGCATAAAATCCGCTTCCCGAAGTTCCCCTGCTGCCCGATCTTCCGTAATCTACTGAATCTGTAAGGCAATAGAATAAAAAATATACATCATTTAACGGGAATTCATTTATCAGTGAAGGTGTAAATCCTGTTTCAATATACTGGTTTACTCCGTTCCCTTTTAATCCGCTGTATTTCCCGGTATCTTTATAATTTGAAGAAGTAAAATTTCTATTAATATCTGTTGTATTTCCCATAGCTACCGGAGAACCAGTTGGATTTACAATTATCGGTACAAAAGCAGCATTAAAATTTCCGCAAAACCAATTCTCACGAAATATCCTGTCCCTGATATTTAAGGTCTGATATTTTAAACCCTTTATCTCTTTAATATAATCATCAACTGCAGAAATTATACTGTCAGAAACTGTTCCACCTGCTGCACTAACACGTTGAAGCCAAAGTGAAGTCTCAGGATCTAAGTCATCGGTAATTGTAACAGCATTGGAGTTTGAAGCAAAAGAAAGAAACAGGAAAGTGCAAGAAAGATATGTTGTAAACCTTACTAAATTAAATATTTTTTTCCCCATAAAATAGGTTTAATTTTTAAATGTCGGGGCATCACAAATTCGGAATGTTTATGTTTTTAAACAAGTCATATAAAATAAAAAAATTTACATAGAAAATCTTAGCTATTAAAATTAAATTTATTTCCATGTCAAAGAAAAAATCAGAATATTTTTTAAACAGGGAATTAAGCTGGATTGAATTCAACAAAAGAGTTTTAGAAGAAGCAAAAGATGCTTCTCAACCTTTACTTGAAAGACTTAAATTCCTTTCGATCTTCAGTACAAATCTGGATGAGTTTTTTATGATCAGATTTGCCGGACTAAAAAGGCAGGTCACAAGCCATGTGAATGATCTTTCCACTGACGGTATGACAGCACAGGAACAACAGGATAAGGTGTTTGAAGTTCTTACTCCGCAAGTTGAAGATCTGCACAGGATATTTAATGATGAGATTAAACCGCTGCTGAAATCCAATAAAATTGAATTCCTGAATTATGAAAAGCTTAATGAAGAAAAAAAATCAATATTAGACAAATATTTTGACCAGGAGTTATTTCCTGTTCTAACACCGCTTGCAATTGACAACGTACACCCTTTTCCTAATTTAATAAACAGAAGCCTTGCTCTTGCAATTATACTTGATGATCCTGATACTGAGATCGTCGAGGAAAAAGTCTGTGTAATTCAGATACCAAATAATATTTCCAGGTTCTATCTGATTAATAATGGAAAGGAACATCATTTTATTTTACTTGAAAATATAATTAAAGCTAATGCAGTTAAGCTTTTCCCTGGAATGAATGTAATTGAGTCATATGCTTTTCGTATTACAAGAAATGCTGATCTGGAACTTGAAGAAGAAGAAGCTGCAGACCTGCTTACTCTTATTGAAGAAGAAGTAAAAAAAAGAAGACTGGGGATTTTGGTAAGACTTGAAGTAGATAACAAAATGCCCGATAAACTTCTTACATATCTGAAAAACATTTTAAAGGCTGAGAATAATGAAATTTATAAAATAGACGGAATGCTCAATCTTGGCGATCTTATGTCACTTTATAAGATCGATATAAGAGAATTAAAGTACGAAGGTTTTACTCCAAGAATTTCTTCATACTTCAGACAGGAAGAAGATTTTTTTAAAGCAATTTCCGAAAATGACATAATGCTTCATCATCCTTTTTATTCCTTTTCATCAGTCAGTGAATTCATTGCACAGTCTGCTGAAGACCCTAATGTATATGCTATCAAGCTTACACTTTACAGGACCAGCGGTGATTCATTAATTATCAAATCACTTATTGAAGCTGCAGAAAACGGTATTCAGGTAACAGCCGTAGTCGAACTCAAAGCCAGATTTGATGAAGAGAATAATATTATCTGGGCAAGAGAATTAGAAAATGCAGGCGTTCACGTGGTCTATGGTCTTGTTGGTCTTAAGACTCACTGTAAAATGGCACTTGTTGTAAGAAAAGAAAAAAAAGGAATGAAAAGATATCTGCATTTAAGTACAGGAAATTACAACTCGGTTACGTCCAGGATATATACAGACTTTGGTCTTTTTACTACTGATCAGGATTTTTGTAAAGATGCTTCAAATCTATTTAATTACCTGACCGGTTATTCCAAACAAAAGTCATTTAACAAATTACTTGTTGCACCTATCACCCTAAGAAGGAAAGTGCTGAAACTTATTGATGATGAAATAAAATCGCATAAAGAAAATAATAACGGATATATTTTATTTAAAAATAATTCAGTTGTTGATGAAGAAGTTATTTTAAAACTTTATCAGGCTTCAAAAGCAGGTGTAAAGATTGATCTGATTACAAGAGGTATCTGCAGGCTACGTCCGCAGGTTGAAGGGTTAAGCGACAACATTAATGTTTATAGTATAGTGGGAAGATTCCTCGAGCACAGCCGCGCATATTATTTCCATAACAACGGTGAGCCAAAACTTTACTTCGGCAGTGCTGATATTATGCAGAGAAATTTTGACAGGAGAGTCGAGATATTTTTTCCTATTGAAGATAAAAGAATTAAACAGGATGCTATCGATATTCTCAAATTATATCTTACAGACACTGCAAAAACTTGGGTAATGCTTGATGACGGTTCTTATATCCGCAAAGAAGATTTTCTTAAATTGAATGATATTCAGTTTGAGAAAAAGAATATTCAGGAATTTTTATTAAAGAAAGCCGTAATAAAAACTGAAAAGGAGTTGAAAGAATCTTTAAGAAAAAAAGTTATTCAAAACGGTGTTCATAAAAAGAAGGAAACAATTAAGTGAAATGCTGTTCAAATTATTTAAAATATTTTAATAAAAATCCTGATGCCAAAAAGGACTGACATCAAAACAATTCTGATAATCGGCAGCGGACCGATAGTGATAGGTCAAGCCTGTGAATTTGATTATTCAGGGACACAGGCAGTCAAAGCATTGAAGGAAGAAGGTTACAGAGTAGTTCTGATAAATTCAAATCCTGCGACTATCATGACCGATCCGGAAATTGCAGATGCAACATATATAGAACCTATCAATAGTAAATATATTGAAATGATCATCCGAAAAGAAAAACCCGATGCCATACTTCCGACTATGGGAGGGCAAACTGCTCTTAATGCAGCAATGGATCTTCATGAAAAAGGCATCTTGAAAAAATATAATGTTGAGCTTATTGGTGCAAAAGTCGATTCCATAAACAAAGCCGAATCACGCGAACTTTTTCATAATGCTATGAAGAAGATCGGACTGAATGTTTCCAATGGAAAGTTTGTAAAAAATTTTGATGATGCAAAAGAGTTTGCCAATAACACCGGATTTCCTTTGATCATAAGACCTTCATTTACACTTGGCGGGACAGGCGGAGGTATTGCTTATAACGTAGAAGAATTTGAAACTATTGTAAATAAAGGGCTCGATGCTTCTCCGACTCATGAAGTGTTAGTAGAAGAATCTATGATAGGATGGAAAGAATTTGAACTTGAAGTCATGCGTGATGTGAATGATAACTTTGTTGTAATTTGCACTATTGAAAATATGGATCCGATGGGAGTACACACAGGAGATTCTATTACAGTTGCACCTTCACAAACATTAAGTGACAGACAGTATCAGGAGCTTAGAGATGCCGCAAAAAAAATTATTTCAGAGATCGGTGTGGAGACAGGCGGATCAAATATTCAGTTTGCAGTAAATCCGGATAATGGGAAAGTGATTGTGATTGAAATGAACCCACGTGTATCAAGAAGTTCAGCACTTGCATCAAAAGCTACCGGTTTTCCAATTGCAAAAATAGCTGCAAAGCTGGCAGTCGGTTATACACTAGATGAAATTCCAAACGATATTACAAAGACAACACCTTCCTGCTTTGAGCCGGTGATCGATTATGTAGTTGTTAAAATTCCGAGATGGGATTTTGATAAATTCAGATCTACTAATCCTGAGAATGACGTGCTCGGTGTACAGATGAAATCAGTTGGTGAAGTGATGTCTTTTGGAAGAAATTTCAAGGAAGCTTTTCAAAAAGCAATCCGATCTCTTGAAACAGGAAGAGCGGGACTTGGTGCCGATGGTAAAGATGAATATGAATTTGACCAGATCATGAATCTCAGCACTGAGGAAAAATTTTCTCTCCGATCCAAAACACTTACCAAACTCCAGACTCCCAGATCTGATAATATTTTTTATATCAGATATGCAATCCTACTCGATGCAACTACTGAAGAAATATTTCAGGCAACAAAAATAGATAAATGGTTTATTGAACAAATAAAAGAGATCATAGAAACTGAAAAAGAAATTCGAAGTTATTCGTTATAATAATTTTTACTTCAAGGTTTTTATTTATAAATAGTTTGAATAAACTATAAACAGTAATTTTTTTTCAAAGAAAATAGATTAATTCCAAAAATCCATTTTAATTCAAAATTCACATCACCAACCTTAAAAATGAAAATCATTTTATTTTTTATAAGCATCTGTCTGTTTGTATCATGTTCTCCTCAAAAAAATTCAAATCAAAATTCAAATCAAAATTCAAAAGAAAACTCTGAAAATAATTCCAGTGAAAACATAAATGAAAACACCGGATCTGAAAAAACACAGGTTGACAAAACTACAGAGGAGTTCCGGGATGACATTCAGAACATCATTGACAGTGCAGGTTTAACAGGAAGCATTTTAATTTTTGATCCTCAGTCGAAAGTTTATTATTCAAATGATTTCAAAAGATGCTCAACCGGTTTTATTCCGGCATCTACTTTTAAAATACCAAATTCAATAATCGCACTTGAGACAGGTGTCGCTAAAGATGACAGCACAATATACAAATGGGATGGTAAGAAAAAATTTCTTCCGCAGTGGGAACAGGATCTGATCTTAAAAGACGCATTTCAGTTTTCATGTGTTCCATGCTATCAGCAAATCGCACGGGAAATTGGTACTTTGAAAATGAAAGAGTATTTAAAAAAATTGGATTATGGAAATATGATAGTTGACAGCAGTAATATTGATAAATTCTGGCTTGAAGGTGATTCAAAGATCTCACAGTTACAGCAGATCGGTTTTTTAAAAAAGTTTTATAATTCAGAGTTGCCAATTTCAGAACGGACTTCAGAGATAATGAAAAGAATTATGATATTAGATGAAAATGATTCATACAAACTCAGTGGTAAAACCGGATGGGCTGTGAGAGGTGAAAAAAATCTGGGGTGGTTTGTTGGATATGTTGAGACAGACGGAAAGGTTTATTACTTTGCAGCTAATGTAGAGCCAAAAGAAAATTTTGATATGGAAAAATTTGCAGGTATACGTTCAAAAATAACTTTGCAAGCATTGAGAAAATCCGGGTTTATCAATTAATATTTTCAACCAGAGTATTTAGTGATAGGTAATCATGTAATGAAATTCTTAATTCTGCAGTAATGAATTATGTTAATCCTTATATAGCTTTCCCAAAAAAATTATCCGACACCAACTGACTTATCAAGAGTCTTTCTTGAAAAATAAACAACTATCATAACGATAAGAAATAATATGATGCCGTAAGAAGCAGCAGCACCTGTGTTGTACATTCTGAGCTGTGAATAAATTTCTATTGAAATAGTTTTTGTGGAATAAGTATAGAGAAGAATTGTAGAAACGAACTCGCCGATCGAATTTATAAATACAAGTAATGCTCCGTTAAGGACTGCCGGAAATATCAGCGGACCTGTTATCTTTCTGAATGTGCGGACACCTGTTGCGCCTAATGAAAAGGATGCTTCTTCAAGCGAAGGATCAATGGAATGAAATCCTGATATAGAAGATTGCGTCAGTATCGGCAGATTTCTGACGGCATAAGCAAGCGGAAGTATCCAGAATGTTCCGACGAGTGCAATGAATCCGGTAAATACACTTGGAAAATTAAAAGAGAGAATGAACGCAAGTGCAATGACTGTTCCAGGAATGCCGTATGGCAGTGACAAAATACTCTCGAGATAATTTCCTCCTTTTACATTTTTCTTTACTATCAAAAAAGCTGTACCGACACCAATGACAACTGTTATTGCAACAGCAATGACCGACATTTGGAGACTATTTATAAACGGTTCGAAAAATTGTGCTTCACCAAAAATCTTTGAATAATTTCCAAATGTAAACGGCTCGGCAAAGAAATTTCTCATCAGAGATCCTTCAGGTATAAATGAAAGGAATAGCAAAGTTAAAATCGGCAGAACTAAAAACACTGAAAAAATAATTGTAAAAGATGTACTTAAATTGTTGAATCCCTTTTTGTGACCTGTCAGAACAGTCCTGGGAGTTCCTTTATATCTGACCTCGTAAGTTTTTTGTGATCTGTACCATCTTAACAATAAAAGAAACAGCAATGAAATTATAGTCAACATTACTGCAAGTGAAGATGCGGCTGTATTGTCTCCGTTTATTTTTGCTGAATAAATCTCCGTAGTCAGAAATCTTTCCGACCCGCCGAAAATAAATGGTGCTGAGAAAGACGCCATGCTCGCCATAAAAACGATCAGCGATGCACCTATCATGGACGGAATAAGCTGTGGAATAATGACATTAAAAAAAGTTTTCGTCTTCGAAGCACCTAGAGAATATGAAGCATCAATAGTATTACCGTCGATCTTTTTTAATGAAGATGACACGAACAAATAAAAGAGCGGGTAGAAAGAATAAATGTGTATAATTATTATTGCCGCCCACCCATCGAATTTAAAAAAAGAACCGTTCATTCCAAAAACAAATGTAAGTAACTTTGATACAAGTCCGTTTTCACTAAGTAAGAAAAGAAAAGCAACGACGCCAATAAGCGGGGGAGTCGCAAGGGGAACTATGATGAGAGATGAAAAAAATGATTTAAAAGGTATTCGGTGATATTGAAAAATGTATGCAAACAAAATTCCAATAAATGCACTGCCTATGACTGTTATAACAGAGAGTGAAATTGAATTTAAAGTTGCAGATACAGAGGACGGGGAAAATGCATTAAGAAAAGCAGCAGGTGCAAACGTGCCGTCAGTTAGCATAAAACTTTCTCTGACAAGTGAGATCATCGGATATACAATGTATCCGACTGTGAAAAAAATTACAACTGCCAGTAAAAATTTATTTACCGATGAAAGTTTTTTCATTATTTATCAAATATTCTCAAATTAACACTTTTGTTGTTTTCGGAAATATTCAATGAAACCCGGTCCTCTGTTTTCAAATGTTCGGTTTCGGAGGCAGTAGTACAAAGAGTTTTAACTATCCTTTCAGAATTATCTATCTGAACTGAATATTCAATCGAGAATCCAGTGAACTGGACATCGGTAATTTTTCCTTTGAAATTCTGATCATCTTTTGCCAGTATTATTTCTTCAGGCAGAAGCGCCAGTATTTTATTTTTACCTGTATTAATATTAAATATATGTTTAGAAATTTTTTCATCAAACAAATTAGCATGTCCGATAAACGAAGCTGTGAAAATGTTCTGCGGGTTATAATAAACTTCATACGGCGAACCTGTCTGCTGCACAACACCTTTATTTAAAACAGCGATCCTGTCCGAAAGGGTAAGTGCTTCAGTCTGATCGTGAGTTACATAGACTGAAGTAATACCGACATCTCTCTGCAGGCGTTTGAGTTCGTTACGTGTTTCGATTCGCAGAGCGTAATCAAGATTTGATAATGGTTCGTCGAATAGAATGAGTTCAGGTTCAGTCACGATTACACGTGCGAGTGAGACACGCTGCTGCTCACCTCCGCTGAGAGAAGTAACGCTGTTGTTTGCTTTGTGGGAGAGTGAGACAATCTCGAGGACGGAGTTTATTTTGTTTTTTAAAACCGATTTATCGGTTTTTAGTATTTCGAGACCGTAGGCGATGTTTTGGTAGACAGTCATATTTGGAAAGAGAGCATAATTCTGGAAGACGATGCCGATCTTTCTTTTTTGCGGAGGAAGGGAAGAAATATCATTTCCGTTTACGATAATTTTTCCTGTATCAGGAAACTCAAGTCCGCCTATAATTCTCAACAGAGTAGTTTTGCCGCATCCACTTGGTCCGACTATTGAAAAAAATTCTCCCTGCCGGACAACTATATTCATGTCCGATAAAACTTCTGTGTTGTTAAATTTTTTGGTAATACCACGGATCTCGAGATTTGCCATTTGTTAATTTTTCAAATAATAATTTGTAAGAGTTTGAAATTATTTTGATTTTCCTTTGATCTCAGTATCCCATAGTTTCATCCAGTTGGATTCATTCTCCGAGATGAGTTCCCAGTCAAGATCCATGGTTTTATAATCCGCCTGTCTTACCCATTCAGGAAGTTTTTCTTTTGGAATGTTGTTTCTTGCTGGAATCCTGAAAAACTTTTCTGACTGAATAATCAGATTTTCCTGATTTGTGACAAACTCATAAAATTCTTTTGCACCCTCAGGATTTTTTGTTCCTTTTATAATCGCAATACCGTCGGTTAGTACGACCGTACCTTCCGCCGGGAAATTATATCCAAAAGGATAATTGTATAATGTCTTCTGCAAAATTATATCAGGCATATTCCAGAGAGTAACAGCTTCTTTTTCTCCCGAAAGTTTTATATACATCTGAGTCGGATCGGCTGCATAGTCAGTAGTATTTTCATCTAGCTTTTTCAACCAATCCCAACCTTCTTTGTCATTACCTGTTGTCTTAATGGAATTTGCGATTGCGGCTGAGAAGATCACACGCATTGTACCTGATGCCATTGGATTTCTAATGATGATCTTATCTTTCCATTCAGGAGTAATAAGATCGTCCCAGTCTTTAGGTGCTTTTTCATTAGTTAGAGTTTTGTCATTAAATGCAATCACTTGTGGAGTAAGATAAGTACCGAACCAGTAACTGTCTTTACTTTTACTTGATGTGGGAATGCTTTCTGCCCAGGATGGAATATATTTCTCTAATAAACCATCTTTTTCAGCCCGCATAAAAATTGTAGCAGGAGCTCCCCACCAGATATCACATATTGGATTTTCCTTTTCAGTTTTGATCCTGTCAAAGATCTCCTGAGATCCCATATCAAGCCATTGAATGTCAGTGTTGGTATGTAAAGCTTCAAAACGTTGTTCAAATTCCGTTAACATTTCTTTACCATGAGGAGAATAAACAGTAATTTTTTTCCTTGTATCATTACTGCAGCCTGATAAAACCCACATACAAATAAGGATTACAAACGGTGATAATTTCTTCATATATTAATTATATTCTTTTTTCGGATAATAATTTATTTTCAATTTTTCAAAAAGTTCTTTGGTCTTAATTTTTCCACTTTCAGGATTCATGTCAAGATACCAGTAATTTTCGATATCCCCACGGTTCATCAGCAACTGCATAGTACCCTGAGATTTATGTTCGGCTATAAGCCAGTTGACTATTATTTTATAATCCAGAACTTCCCTGTACCCGAACTTTTGTGTCCGGTCAAACTGAAATGAAATGCTGTCACTTACATTTGTAACTGGAAAACTTTTCAGACCTTTGTAAATATATTTAACTGTATCGCTTAACGAAGATCCAGAACCTGCAAGTACAATTGGTCTTTCACTTTCGTCAATTGACTGAATTGTCTGAAGTGCAAGAATTGCTGAAGAACTGTGATGTGCATGCGTTCCTTCGGTCGGAGTCATAATAAATACAAAGTCATATTTTTCTTTTATCAATATGTCTTTTAACTTTGATCTAATGTAGTTCAGATCCCAGATGTTACTATCAAGAATTTCACTAATATTTTCTGTAGTAATATAACGGTGATCTTTTTGATCGAAATAAAAATAATTTCTTATGCCGATGATTGCACCGCCGGATTCGAGTTCTTTTTTTCTAATTTCGGGAAGATACAATCTTCCTGTATCTTCTATAGTAAGTTCGATACCGTAATAATCTTCCGCCAAAGTTGAATATTTGTACCCGCCTTCACCGTTTGTGATAAGCGCCAGATCGACTATGCCATCCAGATCGTGAATTATTTTATAGTTAGCACCTGCAAAAAGTGCATCGTCATCCGGATGAGCAGTTACGACAAGAATTTTAGGAGGAAGATTCTGTGTTAATATATTTTCAGAAGAAATTAAAAATATTAAAAGAAAAAAAACGAAATAATGTTTTGTAACTTTAGACATACTTAGATTTTTAATAACATATTAATAGAGATATTAATATTCAAGTTTTATTTAGATAGAATTGAAAAAAATTTTACAATAACTAATCTTCCTTTTATTTATAAAGCTAAAAATCTATTTTCACAAAAGATAAAATTTTAAATAATATAAAAACAAAATGAATCAGCAGATATCTGAAGTAAAAAACTATATAGCGGGAAAATTTACAAAGAACGGACACAGGACAATGGATGTAATCTGTCCCTCAGACGGAAAAATAATTTCCACTGTACCAATGTCAACAATGAAAGATCTTGACGAAGCAGTAAATTCAGCCAAAGAAGCATTTCGGGGTTGGTCAGGAATTCCGATAAAAGAAAGAGTTCAGGTGTTTTACAGATATAAATCCTTACTTGAAAAAAATCTGAAAGAGCTTGCCGAACTTACTCAAATTGAAAACGGAAAAACTTTGGCTGAGTCTATTGCCGAAGTAGAAAAGAGTATAGAGCTGACAGAATTCGCTTGTTCATTGCCACAACTGATAGGTGGAGAAATTATGGAAGTAAGCTCAGGAGTGGAATGCCGCATTGAATATAAACCTGTCGGAGTAGTAGCATCGATCGCACCTTTCAATTTTCCACACATGGTACCACACTGGACTATTCCAAATGCAATTGCACTTGGTAACTGTATGATATTAAAACCATCAGAACTGGTTCCGATCAGCGCAAATCGAATAGCCGAAATGCTGAAAGAAGCCGGTCTGCCTGATGGTGTATTTAATATTGTAAACGGAGACAGAGAAATTGTAGAAGCGATCTGTGATCATCCCGGAATTGAAGCTGTGTCATTTGTCGGATCGACAAAAGTAGCAAAGATTGTTTATAAAAGATCTACATCTAATCTTAAAAGATGCATAGCCCTTGGGGGAGCGAAAAATCATTTAATAGTACTACCTGACGCACATCCTGAAATGACAGCAAACAATGTAGCTGCATCTATGTCAGGCTGCGCCGGTCAGAGATGTATGGCTGCTTCAGCAATGGTAGGTGTCGGTGACATTGATTTTATAGTTGATAAAATTTGTGACGAAGCAAGGAAAATCATACCTGGAGAGAATCTCGGTTCGGTCATAAGTAAAGAAGCGAAAGAAAGAATTGAAAGATATATTACAGAAGCTGAAAATGCAGGTGCAAAAGTTTTAGTGGATGGAAGGAAGACTTCGGTCAAAGGTATGGAAGAAGGATTTTATGTCGGACCTACAGTAATAGATTTTGTAAAACCTGAAATGGCAATAGCCAAAGAAGAAGTCTTCGGACCGGTACTAGCTATTATCAGAGCAAAAGATATTGATGAAGCGCTGAAGATCGAAAACAGTTCGGAGTATGGAAACGCTGCATCAGTATTTACACAAAGCGGAGGAGCAGCAAGATATATAATGGATAAAGCAAGTGCAGGAATGATCGGAGTGAATATCGGAGTGCCCGTTCCGAGAGAGCCGTTTTCATTCGGCGGATGGAATGAATCAAAGTTTGGAGTTTGTGATATAACCGGGAAGAGTTCGATAGAATTTTGGACATTACAGAAGAAGACGACTACGAAATGGAATCCTGAGGCGAAGAGTAACTGGATGTCGTGATGGGGTTTTTGAAAAACCGTTTTAACGGTTTTTTTAGAAAATATAATGTAGTGGAAGCGATGAATTAATAAACTGATTTAGAAGAAATATTAATAATACGGAATTTAGTTAGAGCATATTTGAATTATTTTGGATATTATGGAAAAACCGATTTATCGGTTTTTGTCGGAAAAGTATTTAAAGTGTTTTTATAATATAAAATAACATTTTATATTAACAGGTAAGTACTAGAAACAGATTGGAATGTATTTTCTATTAATGGAATAATATAATAAAACCGTTTAAACGGTTTTTTAAAATGAAAGGAGAACGATGAATTATCAACAGATCAACATTTGTATTCATGCTTTTTTTGGAACAAAAGATAGTTTACCAATGATCAACGAATCATTTGAAAAAATATTATATGAAAAAATAGCATCAAAAATAACTACCGAATATAAATCAAGAGTTATTAACATCAATGGCAATAAAGATCATTCACATATTTTATTTTTATTAAATCCAATCTATTGCCCTGCAGACATTTTAAAAAATGTAAAGGGAGAAACTTCACATTGGATAAATCAACATGAACTTACAGAGGAAAAGTTTTCATGGCAAAAAGGTTATTTTGCTCACTCCGTAAGCGAAAATGAAATTGAAAAAATCAGTAGATATATTGATATTCAAAAGGAGTTTCATAAACAATATTCATTCAAAGATGAATGCGATATATTCTTAAAAAAATTTGGTCGTTTTGGTATCTAAAAACCGTTAAAACGGTTTTCATCAAATTTATACCTGAACCAACAAATTAAAATGAACTTTCTGTTTACAAATAAATTCTTTCAACCATAAACCGTTAAAACGGTTTTTAAAAAATTTCTAACTATAAAAAAAACCCAATGAATTCAACCACCCTCTCACGAAACGAAATAATCAATTACAGTCTCAATCATACCATCACTTCATGGTCTAAACAAAAAGGAATCTCACCACCCGTCATCAACAAAGCCGATGGAGTTTATTTCTATGACATGGACGGAAAAAAATATCTCGACTTTTCTTCCCAGCTTATCTGTGTAAATATTGGTCACGGACATCCGAAAGTTCTGAATGCTGTCTCCGAACAAATGAAGCAGGTCAGCTACATTAATCCCGGCATGACTACTGAAGCCAGAGCTGTACTTGGTAAAAAACTTGCCGACATCTCTCCCGGTAATCTGAACCGAACTTTCTTTACTCTCGGAGGTGCAGAAGCAGTAGAAAATGCGATCAAACTTGCACGGCTCTATACTGGTAGACATAAAATAATTTCTCTTTATCAGTCTTATCACGGTGCTACCTATTCCGCTTTCTCAGCAGGCGGAGATCCCCGAAAACATGCCGCCGATTCACAACAAGCTCCGAATTTTATTCATGTGGAAAATCCATATTTTTACAGATGTCCCTGGAACAGTAAGACTCCACAGGAATGCACCGAAAATGCATTGGCTCATCTTGAAAGAGTTGTTCAATATGAAGGACCGCAGAATGTTGCTGCCATTATTCTTGAAGGCGAGTCCGGTTCTTCCGGCTGTATAAAATTAACTCCCGGATACTGGAAAGGTGTAAAAGCTATTGCAGAAAAATATGGATTTCTTACTATTGATGATGAGGTCATGAGTGGATTCGGCAGAACAGGAAAATGGTTCGGCATTGATAATCATGATACTGCACCGGATATTATGTGCATGGCAAAAGGTATTACATCCGCTTATCTGCCGCTTGGAGGTATCATGATCTCTGAAGAAATTGCAAAAACTTTTGACGATAAACCTCTCCCGCTTGGACTTACTTATTCTTCACATCCCGTAACTCTCGCAGCAGCTAATGCTGTCCTCGAAATTTATGAAGAAGAAGATCTAATTAATAAAGCAGCAGAAATGGGAACTTACGTCAATCAGAAAATGTGTGAGATGATGGGTAAACATCCGTCCATCGGAGATTTCAGAAACACAGGTCTGCTTGGATGTATTGAACTTGTTAAAAATCGTGAAACAAAAGAACCTATGGCTAAATGGAATGCATCTCCTGCAGAAATGGGAGTTATGCCAAAAGTTACGGCTAAATTATCTGAACTTGGAATGTACACTATCAGCCGCTGGAATCTGATCTTTGTTGCCCCCCCGCTTTGTATTACAAAAGAACAGATCGACGAAGGTATGGATATAATATCCGAAGCACTGAAAATAGCAGATCAGGAAGTTTCATAAAATCATCTGTTCCCGCAGAGTCACGTGCTCTTCGGATTCTGCGGATAATGAATTAAATAGAAGGGGGGGATATATTTTAAATGAATATATATCAGTCTAATGAACTCATAAATTTTCCATTAGCTTTTCTTCCCGCAGAGTCACTTACTCTTCGGACTCTAAATTTAATTAGAATACTGAATTAAATAGAGAAAAAATTTATACTTTAAATGATAAAAGATCAGTCGAATGAACTCGTAAATTCTCCATCAGCTTCACTTTACAGCGAAGATCTCGCACCAGTCCCTGAATCCAAACGCACATGGAATACCTGGAATTATGCAGCACTCTGGATCAGTATGAGTCTTTGCATTCCGACCTACATGCTCGCAAGTTCACTGATTGAAGGCGGTATGAACTGGTGGCAGTCTATCCTGACTATTTTTCTCGGAAATACAGTAGTCCTGATTCCAATGATCCTCAATGGTCATGCCGGTGCGAAATATGGAATACCATTCCCTGTTTTTGCAAGATCAAGCTTTGGTACAAAAGGTGCAAACATTCCCGCAATTCTCAGAGCCATCGTAGCCTGCGGATGGTTTGGTATTCAAACATGGATAGGCGGCTTTGCGATTTATCTGATGATCGCAACATGGATGCCTTCACTTGCACAGCTTCCACGGATATTTCCTGAATCATTCGGACTGGAAACTGGTCCGGCAATTTGCTTTTTTCTTTTCTGGCTGCTGAATATGTATGTAGTTTATCTTGGTGTTGACAGCATAAAAAAGTTACTGGTATTCAAAGCATACTTCCTGCCACTCTCTGCTCTTGCATTGTTATACTGGGCTGTATCAGAAGGAAATGGTTTTGGACCGATCTTATCTCAGCCGGATAAATTTCAAACTTCTGCCGAGTTCTGGAATTTCTTCTTCCCAGCTCTTACAGGTATGGTCGGATTCTGGGCTACTCTGTCTCTTAACATTCCCGATTTTACTCGTTATGCCAAAAGTCAGAAAGCACAGGTCATGGGTCAAATCATTGGTCTTCCACCATCGATGACATTGTTCTCTTTTATTGGAGTGGTTGTTACTTCTGCTACTGTCATTATTTATGGAAATACTATCTGGGATCCTGTAGTCCTCGCCGGTAAATTTGAAAATAAAATTATTGTAGGTGTAGCAATGATATGTATCGCTGTCTCTACTCTTGCTACAAACATAGCTGCAAATATTGTCAGCCCTGCTAACGATTTTGCCAACCTCGCACCTTCAAAAATTGATTTCAAAAAAGGCGGATACATTACAGGTGTTGTAGGTATTCTGATTTTTCCTTGGAAATTAATTGCTGACCCGAATGGATATATCTTCAAATGGCTGATAGCATATTCCAGTCTGCTCGGACCGGTTGGCGGAATTATGATTGCCGATTATTATTTTATAAGAAATAAAATTCTGAGGGTAAATGATCTTTATAGCTCAAATGGAATTTATACTTATTTTAACGGATACAACAGAGCTGCGATAATAGCTTTGATTGCAGGTATCATTCCGAATGTTCCGGGGTTTTTAACAACCGTACATCTGGTCAGCGAAAATACTTTCCCGCAGGTCATTGATAATCTCTATCACTATGCATGGTTTGTCGGTTTCGGTATATCATTTACAGTTTATTTATTTTTAATGAAAAATCATAAAGGTAAAGAGGAAGTTACTTTACTTAATACAAATTAATTTTAAAAATTTAGAATAAAAAATATGTCAGTCTTAATAAAAAATGGAAGAGTAATTACATCATCAGAAGATTATACCGCCGATATTTTTATTGATGGGGAAATAATTTCATCAATCGGAAAAGATCTAAACATTCAGGCAGATGAAGTGATCGATGCAAATGGTAAACTTATTTTTCCCGGCGGGATCGATCCGCATGTTCATCTTGATATGCCGTTCATGGGAACATTCTCAAGTGATAATTATGAAACAGGCACAACCGCTGCACTTCACGGTGGGACGACAATGGTAATAGATTTTGTACTTCAAACTCAGGGTAAATCTCTTTATTCCGCTTTGGGAGAATGGCAAAGCAGATCCGACGGTAATGCGTTAAGTGATTATTCATTTCATATGGCTGTCACTGATTTTAATGATGACACAAAAAAAGAAATAAGCGAGATGATAAATAAAGAAGGCATTACTTCTTTTAAAACTTTCATGGCTTACAAAGGCGCACTCATGATTGATGACAGAATGATGATCGGGTTAATGAATGAAGTCAGAGATAAAGGCGGAGTCGTTACTGTTCATGCTACTCACGGAGACATGATAGATTTTCTCATCGCGAAGCACAGGGAAGAGGGAAAACTTTCACCGCTTTATCATTACCTCTCTCAGCCTGAAATAACTGAAACTGAAGCTTCCGGTAGATTCGCAGATATGGCTTATTATACCGGTGTCCCTGCTTACATAGTTCACATGACTTGCGAAGGCGCGTTGAATCAGATCCGCAGAGCAACAGAGCGTGATCAAAAAGTTTTTGTGGAAACATGTATTCAGTATCTTTTGCTTGATGCATCTCTTTATGAAAAAGATTTCGAAGGTTCAAAATGGGTAATGTCTCCGCCACTCAGAGAAAAGAAAGATCAGAAAGCACTTTGGGCAGGCATCAATCAGGGACTCGTTCAGGTCGTCGGTACTGACCACTGTCCTTTTACCTGGGAGAAAAAACTTATGGGCGAAAAAGATTTTTCGAAAATTCCAAACGGACATCCTGCCATCGAGCACAGAATGGAATTACTCTATTCAGAAGGAGTACATAAAGGTAAGATCAGTCTTAATAAATATGTAGAAGTAACTTCGACAAACGCTGCAAAGATTTTTGGCATGTTCCCGCAAAAAGGATCCATTGGTATCGGCAGTGACGCCGATCTGATAATTTTCGATCCTGAAAAGAAACATACTCTTTCAGTAAAGACTCATCATATGAATGTTGACTATTCAGCTTATGAAGGATGGGAAGTTACTGGCAAGGTTGAAACAGTTTTTCTCCGCGGAAAGAATGTTGTAGATAAAGGCAAACTCAACATCAACAAAGGTTACGGAAAATTTATCAAAAGAAATAAAGTATCAAAAATCATTTAATAATTATAGACCCCAACTTTCAAATTGTCCAAAAAACTTTATGAATGAAAGTAGCCGCAACCTTTAGGTTGCGATTTCAAATTTCGAGACTTTTATTGCTCCCTACCAAACTCAGTTTATAGCACACTTGAAATTGAAACTCCGTTTCACAAGTCTTCAATTCTTTCCATTTTCAAGCCCCCTACCTGTCTGAAAATAAAATTAATAAATTTGCTTTCAAAGTTTAAAGAACAAAATTTTATTTTTTAAAAACTTTGAGCCTTAGAGTCTTCGAGGCAAATCCAATATTTTCAGGACTGCTGATCTTCTTTACTTTCACTGCTTCCCACATCACCAATATCCTTTCCCTCAGACTCTACAAACTTTTTTATCACATCTAAATGCTCAAGTATAAGCTTGGCTTTTGCAAGACCGAATGAAAAAGTAAACTTACTTTCGGGATTGAGATTGAGTATCTTGTTTCCTTTGTATTCCTGTATCTCAGGCATGATTCTATATTTAATTTTTTAAAAAATATTCTATCCATCAAACTGAAAACTATGATCCATTTCTGAAAGATACTTGTATAGAGATTTCATAGATTCTTTAAGTTCATCTCTTGCACTATTTTTATTCGGGCAGGTATAATATTTATTAAAAAAATCCCATCCCTTCTGCTCTTTACCCAAAAGCATTTTCTGAAAAATATACTGTTCATAAAATGAAATGTAATTTGTTAATATGTCACACTCATCCATCTCATCTTTAAAGCCGTTAAGATTTTCAATAAAGTCTTCCTCAATTATATCCAGACTCTGAAGTACTTTACTCGAATCCGGATCTGTCTCAAGGACTAACCTGTCTCCGTTATATCTTAATGAATAATCATAACCTGTGCCGAGATAAAGCGGACTGAATCTGATGTGAGATACAATTTTCGGAATGCTGTCAGTACCGGCTACTATTTCAGCATTATGTATTTCAAAATAAGGTTGATCACTTTTACTGAAATCAAAAATTACTAGCATATTAAAATCATAAGCATTCACGCCTGTTCCAAGATCAAGTATAAATTCATTTGATCCGTTATTATCAAGATCTATCAGAGTATCAGAAATATATCTGGTAAAAATATCTTCTCTGAAAAATACGGTATCGTTATTTTTATCAATCACAGAAATACTTCCCGAAAAGAAATCAGAATTATCTGCTCTAAGAATTATTTTATAATCGTCAACATTAAAATCTTTTTCGAAAAATAATGTAGTATCTTCCTGACTATACAAAGATGTAGAATATAGGATTAGTGTAAAGAGAATTATATAAAATATTTTCATTTAAATTAATCTTATCAAATCTTTTTTAATCTAATGAATAATAATCAGCGCTCTGATAATAACCTGTCTTTTGTTTATCAAGCTGCATGAGAATGTCATTCAGCACGGAGCTTGCGCCGAGTCTGTAAAGATCAGGAGTCATCCACTCTTCTCCAAGTGTCTCATTCAAAAGTACAAGATAAGCTATCGCATCCTTCGCAGTCTTAATCCCTCCCGCAGGTTTCATCCCGATTTTTTTTCCAGTCTCTTGATAAAAATCCCTGATCGCTTCGAGCATTACCAGTGTAACAGGCAGAGTAGCAGCCGGCTGAACTTTCCCCGTTGAAGTCTTTATAAAATCACCGCCCGCCATCATTCCTATAAAGCTAGCCTTTCTTACATTGTCATAAGTTTCAAGCTCACCTGTCTCAAGAATTACTTTCAGATGAACATCACGATCGATTCCGTGCTTTTCATTGTACTCCAAACTTGATTTTATACACTGCTCCTTAATCTGTCTTATCTCATCAAACACATAATTATAATCACCCGACAAAAACTCACCTCTCGAAATTACCATATCAATCTCATCAGCTCCATCTTTAATACAGCGGCTTACATCTTCTAATTTAAGCTTGAGCGGATATTGACCGGACGGAAATGCAGTAGCGACTGAAGCAATGTGAATGCCCGTATTTTTTACAGCGTCCTTCGCAGTTTTTATCATGTTCGGATAAACACAAACAGCAGCAACGTGAGGTATAGTATCATCGCCTGGCTTTGGTTGAATCGCTTTCTGACACATTGCACGAACTTTCCCGTCAGAATCTTTTCCTTCTAATGTCGTAAGATCGATCATAGAAATTGCAGTCCTGAGTGCCTGCTCCTTACTCGCAGTCTTAATGCTCCTTGATGCAAGTGACGCTGCACGCTCCTTTGCGCCGATCTCATCAACAGACATATTGAGATTATTTAGTAATGAGTTTATATTTTTCATTTGGTTAATTGTGTTAAATTCTTTAATAAGAAATTAATGAGATCAATTTTTTTAAATCTGACTTCTATAATATTAATTATACGATTTAATAAAAATGATTTAATTTTTTGTTTAGATTTTTAAACTAAATTTAGTTGAATAAAAAAATTGGTGCTATATGGTTTAAAGTGGAAAATAGTAAAATAAATAATTTTTAATTTCTGACAAATTTTGTCATTCCCGCATGCTCCTAGCGGGAATCTAATCATCACGAAAACTCAATTGATATTTCTGATCTTTCAATTTAATAGCATTGAAAATCATTAATAATTCTAGCTCTTATAGTGCGATTTTACACACTTACGATTATGCACAATAAATACTCTTAACTTTTCAACTAAACTTTTTGACTGGATTCCCGCTAGGAGCATGCGGGAATGACATGGAGAAAAGTTTAAGGTATTGCTAAATATGGATTTTATATATTAAAAAAATTCATAGTAAATCAATTAGCACCAAAAAATCTTATCATTTAAAACTTCTTGATCTTACTAATAAGCTCTTTTATCTTTTCATTCATCTCATCTTCTGTCATATCAGATTTATTCTTAATCTCTTTATCTGTATTTTTATCATTCGAAATTTCCACCGGATTTTCATCTAATACCTTTTCTGAAATATCTCTAGCTTCAGGTTCTTTTTCTTTTTCAAACATTTCTTCTTCAGCGTCATTAACTTTTTCTTCTGTCTTTATTAATTCTTCTATCTCATTTTCAATTTTCTCTCCGACATCTTTTTCATATTTATAAACATTCACCGCCAGTGGTGGAAGAGTCAATTTCACTGAGTCAGGAAATTCATATCTCGGAATGTGCTCTGAATGAACTCCGCCCAAATTTCCCAATCCGGTCCCGCCATATTCCGCTGCATTGCTGTTAAGAATTTCTTTGTAATACCCGGACTTTGGCACACCAAATAAATAATCAACACGCTCCACAGGTGTCATATTAAAAGTAAAAAGCAGCATCTCACTCTTATCCATATTATATCTGACATATGCGATCACACATTTATCCGCATCTGAAAAATCCAGCCACTGAAATCCCGAACTGTCAAAGTCATCTTCATGAAATGCCGGATACTTTTTATAAAGTCTGTTCAGCTCACGGAAATAATCATGATATTTTTTATTCATTTCATTGTCGAGTACTTCCCATTCAAGCGAAGTTTCAGAATTCCATTCCTTATATTGAGCAATATCATTTCCCATAAAATTAAGTTTCTTCCCCGGATGACTGAACATAAATCCAAACATCAGTCTAAGATTCGCAAACTTATGCCATTCATCTCCCGGCATTTTTTCTATAACAGATTTTTTCAGATGAACAACTTCGTCATGTGAAATAGGCAGCAGAAATTTTTCATTAAAAGCATACCATATCGCAAATGTAAGTTTACCGTGATGAAATTTTCTGTAAATTGGATCCATTGAAAAATATGCAAGTATATCATGCATCCAGCCCATATTCCATTTCATGTCAAATCCTAATCCACCGAGATGTGTAGCTCTTGTTACTCCGGGCCATGACGAAGATTCTTCGGCGATCATCATCACGCCTTTTATTTTTTTATGAACTGTGTCGTTTAGCTTTTTTAGAAATTCTATTGCCTCCAGATTCTCATTACCTCCGTGAATGTTTGGAATCCATTCTCCTTCATTTCGGGAATAATCAAGATAAAGCATTGAAGCTACTGCATCAACTCTTATTCCGTCTATATGATATTTCTCAAACCAAAACAAAGCATTACAGATCAAAAAATTTACAACTTCATTTTTTCCGTAATCAAAAACATACGTTCCCCAGTCTTTATGAAATCCTTTTAACGGATCTTCATATGCATAACATTGCGTACCGTCAAACTTTGCAAGACCATGTTCATCAGTCGGAAAATGAGACGGCACCCAGTCGAGTATTACACCTATACCGTTTTTGTGACAATGATCAACAAAGTACTGAAAGTCTTCCGGCTTTCCATATCGGCTCGATGGCGCAAAATAATTTACAACCTGATACCCCCATGAAATATCCAGCGGATGTTCCATCACCGGAAGTAATTCAATGTGTGTGTAATTCATTTCCAGTACATAATCTACAAGTTCATGCGCAAGCTGTCTGTAATTCTTATATCCCCAGTCATTTGGAAAATCTAAATTCTCAAAATCTTTTTTCCATGAACCCGGATGGACTTCGTAAATTGAAATAGGTTTAGATTTATAATCAGGTTTTGCTTTCAGAGACTTTGCACGCTTCTTCATCCATTCACCATCAGACCATTTATGTTTTTTAAATGATGAAACAATGGAAGCATTGCCCGGTCTGAGCTCAGCTTCAAAAGCGTAAGGATCAGATTTAAAAATCACATCTCCCTTTTTAGATTTGACTGTGAATTTATACATCGTATTCTCTTTCATATCAGGCATGAAAAGACACCAGAATCCCGAACCATTGACTTTCTGCATCGGATGATGACCATGTTTCCAGTCATTGAATTCGCCTACAATGCTGACACTCTTTGCATTCGGTGCCCATACAGAAAAATGAACTCCTTTTACTTTATTTATTGAACAGACTCTAGCACCAAGTTTATCAAATGTTTTTAAATGATTTCCTTCACCTAAAAGATGAATATCGAGATCACTTAATTGAATATCAAAAGCATAAGGATCAAATATTTCAATCAGCTCATCAGCTACGTTCTGATAAATTATTTTATAAGAAAAAATATTCTCTCTGTCCTCAAAAATAATTTGAAAAATCCCTTCTTCAGAAATACATTCCATTTCATATTTCTTATCACTTCCCTTTATTTTTACCCATACTTTTTTTGCAAACGGAAGTATAGTATTTATCTGAACAGTGCGATCAGATTTATTCAAGTGAGGACCAAGTATTTTAAAAGGATTATCCTCTTCAAATTTAATAAGTTTACTAAACAACTTTATTGGAATTGGTTTATTCCTCTCCGGACCCATAATACTCTTTTTGTTTGTCATTTTTATCTATTTGCAAAAATCTGCAAAAGTTTTTACAAATTAAATTCAATCTGTAAATTTTAATGTGCAGTTTGAAAGCTGTTCTAAAAATTTTGTCAATGCATGTTTAAACCTTAAGCATGCAAATTAGAACCAATATATATATTATAAAAAATTACATCCTGAATTTATTGACTTCAATACTACGGATGAGAGATATATAAACTTGCTAAACCCTAATTCATTTTTTATTTTATGCTTTCTTTTAAAACTAAAAATTATATCTGATCAATGAAAAACTTCTATGGCATTTTCGCTATATCTCTTTTGCTAATACTCGTGACAAGCTTTTATTCTTTTGTTTCGGAGTCAGTTATTGTAAATCCTGTTTTAAAAATTGATACATCTGATTGTGAACCCAACATTGTATATTTTAAACAGGATGTACTTCCAATTCTTCAGTCCAATTGTGCAAAATCAGGGTGTCACAATGAAGAATCTCAAAAGCACGGCGTCATTCTTTCAAGTTATGAAAGTCTTATAAATACTGTAGAAATGGAGGATGATGATGATTTCGATGACGACTTTGATGACAATAGAAAAGGCAGGAACAGAGGTGGTGATAAATTTAAGTCTATTCTAAATGGAAGCGGTGATAACAATGACAGATATAAAAACAAACTTGAGAAAATGCTTCGTCGAAATAAAATGCCGCCATCTCCTAATAAAAAATTAACTGATGAACAAAAAAATGTGATCTATAAATGGATAGATCAGGGAATGCTGAATAACAGTTGTGAAGTTTCCGTAGCTGATTGTGTATTTGAAAATATGTTATTCGAAAATGATATCAAGCCTATTCTAGAGGAAAATTGCACCGGCTGTCACGGAGGTCCCAAACCTAAAAATGGATATGATTTTACAAATCCAGAAAAGTTTAAAGAAATTGCTCTTACAGGAGATATCTATCTTGCAATTACTCATTCAGAAGGAGTAACAGCAATGCCATTTAAAGGTGATAAACTTTCAGACTGTGATATAAAAAAAATAAAATCTTGGATTGATAATGGAGCTGTAATAGAATAATTTTTCCATAACTATTGTATTCGCATATTGTATTCGCAGAGTCCCGCGATTATCGGACTCTGCGAAATACCAAATCTCTATAACTTAAATTCCTCAGCAAACTTTATCCGCTTATCTATTGACGGATGCGAATGAAATAAAAATTCTATAATTTTATTTGGCGTCTTGTCAGCAAGATTCTGATCAGCAAGTTTTTCCATTGAAGAAATAAATGCTTCTCTATCCCGCGTTGTTTCTATTGCAAATGTGTCAGCTTCCCATTCGAATTTTCGCGAAAGTATATTTGAAATCGGTGAAGTGATCAGCCCAAATAAACTCAGATAAATAAACAGCAAAGGTAAAGCTGCTATCTCTGAGACTGAACTAAATCCAAATGTCTGAAGTGAATTCGAATATGCAAGCGATGTAAGAAACAAACCTACAAAGGTCATTACTACCGATACCGACATCAGCTTCATAATGTGCCGCTTTTTATAATGCCCCATCTCGTGAGCAAAGACAGTTTCAATTTCTTCAGGTGAAAAATTTTTTAAAAGAGTGTCACCAAGTATAATGCGTTTCGATTTTCCGATACCTGTGAATGCAGCATTTGCTTTCTTCGTATTCTTGCTCATATCAAATTCGAATATTCCCTGAATTTTTACTCCTGTCTTTTGGCAAAGTAATAATATCTTTTGCTTTATCTCTTCATTCTCAAGCGGTTTGAATTTATAAAACAACGGCATGATTAGTGTCGGAGCAAGTCTTCCGATTATTACAGAAAAAAAGAGTATCACCGCTCCGAGTATAAGCCACCAGCTTTCACTGTAATTTTTTATGATAAAATAAAATATCAGCAGCAGTGGAATTCCAAGAATCAGACCGATCAATATTCCTTTCAGCTTTTCTTTGAAATAGCCTGGAATGGTTTGATTTGATAGACCGTATTTATGCTCAAGTGTGTAGTCAGAATAAAAACTTAGTGGGAATGTTATTGCAGATTGTATAATACCGAATATTCCAAAGAAAATCAGAACTGCTACGTAATCATTTGCAGTAAAACCAAATGCAAATTCTTCCAGTTCTTTTGAATAACCTCCCGCAACAAATACAATTGTTATTGCAAAAAATATCACCGTTTCGGACAGTGATATTATCTGATTTATTTTTGAATACTTTTTTGCAAGCTCCGTACGGTTTTTGGATTGAGTTTCTTTTGAGATCTCGTTTGTAATTAATGTATCAGTTTCTTTCATCAGAAAAATAATGAAATTATTACTACATAAAATACGATCCAGATTCCAAATACGAATAATACAGATTTTGCCATGCTGA
Organism: Ignavibacteria bacterium; assembly: GCA_049293015.1. Taxonomy (GTDB): domain Bacteria; phylum Bacteroidota; class Ignavibacteria; order Tepidaquicellales; family Tepidaquicellaceae; genus UBA2330. The sequence continues at coordinate 21,003 of JBATSB010000111.1, read as the reverse complement.
TCCTTCCGATCTTTGTAATGCCGATCGCAACTACTGTATAAAACCAGATCGAGAATATATCAACCTTTGAGATCATTGTAAATACTTTTGTTCCAACAGATTCTTCAGTAAATAACATTGCCAGACTCAGGCTGCTCAGTTCTCCCATAACTATAGACACTACTGTTGCAATCAGATTTCCAATTGCAATGATTATATATGAAAGTCCGACCACATTCATAACTTCAGTAATGTGGGCTTCGGATTTCATTATCTTTAATATTACAAAATATATTACACTGAGTATCAATAAAATTAAAAAAGGTCCGATCGCAGCGAATCCATACCCGATCACTTTAAACATTGTACCTTCAGGATTCATTGTCTCCATTGCATTCTCCGCCTGCTCCTGAGTCATCTTTCCGTCTTTAATATTTTGTTCAAACTGTTCCATCATTTTCTCTTTCTGTTTTTCCATTGTCTTTGAAGTCAGCTCTTTATCCTGCATAAAAAGAAAAGATGTTATCAGCCCGAGTAATACAGCAATAAGAATCGGCATCAGCCAGTAATTTTTTTTCTCCGTTACAGATATTGTTTCGAATGTTTCACCCGGTGCTGAAATAACTCCTGACATTGCTTCTGAAATTGAAAGAGATTCCTCCTGATATTGTGGCTCTGATCCTTCAGGAGAATTATAATTTCCCTCTAAATTGCTTTGATTATCTTCATTCATCTTATAGGGTTTTTTAATTTATTACAATAATGGTAAAATGTTTTAATATGATATGATACAAATATTTAAATGGGGAATAGAATTTTTTTAAAATTACAAAATATACTTTTAAAAAGTTATTACTAATTTATATAAATTTTTGTAAGTTCTGCTCTATCAGAATTTGTACTATTAACTTAAGTTACTCAAGTACTGACAATTACACAAACCTGATTATTCTCAAAACTTCCAATTAATGATAAATATATTTAAGAAAAATTTCAATGATCTGATCAAGTTGAATACTTACCTTCTGCTGATCTACTTTATTGTTTTTCTTAATCTGAAAACAGGAGTTAATGAGACCATAATGTTTTCAACTCCTGATTCGAAAGATTATCTTGAAGTCGGTAACTGGATATTTGACAATGTTGAAACTGATCAGACTATAAATAATCCCATCCTTTATCCGTTCATTCTAAAATTAGTGCTGAAGATTTCAGGTGTTTACGGAATATGGTTTATGCAGTTTGTTTTCTGGTTGCTATCTATGAACTTACTGTTTCTGGCTATCAATCGGCTTACAATCAAAATTCTGGCATTTACTGGCGTAGTGATATTTTCACTTAATTTTTCCTTCATAGCTCTGACACTGCATGCACTTACTGATGTGACAGTAACTTTTGTAATTTGCTGGCTTATTTATTATTTGTCTGTAAAATATACGGAGATTCGAAAATGGAGTGTGTTCTGCAATGTAATACTTTTCTTTTCAGTTCTGTCAGTTATTAAACCGGTATTTTTTCCTTTGCTGTTAATACTTTTAATAGTAGTATTTCCAATTTTCTATTTCAGAGAATTTTTAAATAGTCATCGGAAATATATTCTCATCATTGCACTTATACCGGTAATTTTTCAATTGTCTCTAATGTATGCTAAGCATAATTCAATTTCAATCTCAGCAAAAGGAAATGTAACTTTAAAAACTTACTTCTTTGCTCAAAGCTATGCTGATTTAAATAGTATTAGTATTGAAGCTGCAATGGACAGCTCAAAAAATTTACCACAGGATTATATTTATGATTTTATGCTGGATAACAAGAAATTAATTGCCGGTAATTTTATTAATAACATTCTATTTCAAAATATCACAGGTCCTGCTACTTTTCTCGTGTATCCGACCGGATATGAAAATATGTTTTTATTTCGCATGATGAAATTGGAAAACCACTTTTTTCTTGTGTTACATTTTTTATTTTTAATCCCATGTATCCTTTTTATTTTTTATCTCAAAAAAACCAAATCAAATAAATTTGCATATTTCAGCTTTCTCCTGCTGATGTTTTATTATATGGTTTTAATTACAGGAATTGCATTTTGGCAGGGTGACAGATATACAATATCTTTTCAGCCACTGTGGATATTGATTTATTTATTTGTAGTGTATAGTTTTTATTCTGTGAAATTTAATTCAGTTAAAAAGCACAGGTAAAAGTTAGAATATGATTCCAAACATTTCTTCTCCTGCTTTTTAAATATATAATTTGTGTTCTGCAATATAATTTTCTACATCCCTATTTACTAAATATCGCACAGATCTTTTATCTGAAACAAGCTGCCTGATCCTGGATGATGATATTTCCAGAAATGGAACTGTTATAAAATTTACTTTTGAAGAATATTTAATTTCGGAATCTTTACTAGAAAAATTTGGACGATTAATCACAATTACTTCTGAAAGCTCAAACAGTTTTTCCGGCTCTTTCCATTTTGGAAAATCAATTAAATTATCAATACCAACTATTAAAAATAGTTTAACGTGATCATTACTATACTTTTCCTTTAACATCTGTAAAGTATTCACAGTAAATGATTTTTCATCAGGTCTTTCCATTTCAATTTCACTGACTTCAAAATTCTTATTATCCCCGAATGCTAACTTTGCCATATCCAATCTGTGCTCCGCCGATATTGAGTTTTTTAATGGCGGATTGCCTGAAGGTATAAAAATAATTTTGTCTAAATGTAACTGCTGCCTGACATTCTCAGCTACTATTGAATGAGCTATGTGTGGCGGGTTAAATGTACCTCCGAATATTCCGTATTTTTTCATGTTCTGCTACTCATTGATTAATTTATTTGTTAAGTCTTTCCAGTCAGATACTTCCGATAGATCAATTTTTTCTCTGTCAAAATTTTTTGCCGACTCAATTGATCTCTTTATACTTTCACTATCGAAAGGTTTGTAATATATAAAATTTTTCCTGCTGCTTTTTATAAACTCAGGTGCGATCACAGGCAGCCGACAGTAAGTATATTGAATCACTTTGAGACTATCGGAAAAAGATTCTGCACCACCAGTATATACAAGTGTATGAAGACCGGCATTTGCAAACTTTATGAATGGAACTGTATCGTTAAATTTTAGCTCGCCATGAAAAACAACATTCTTCTTTTTTAATTTATCTGAAAAAGGTCCGAGTATGTGAAATTCATCTTCGGGAAACAAACCAGAAGCTGTTTCAAGAAAATCATAATCAAGATATGCATTTCCTGTAAAAACAAATTTAAATGAATTATTATTTTCGTAAGGATTGATTACAGCTTTGTCAAAAATGTCTTTGTCAATTCCGTGATGATGAAGCTTTACATTTCCTTTCCCATTTAAAACATCATAAATATATTTTGACGGCACAGATATCAGATCGAACTTATCAGAAATTTTTCCCTCATGTTCAATTATATAAGGATGCTTACGCAACTGCCTAAGATCATCAGAAACTCGGTAAACATATTTTGCTTTATCATTCAAACTTTTAAAATAATCAAACCAAAGCAATCCGGGGAAACTTTCAAAAATAAATATTGATGATTCACTTATAAAATTTTTTAATTCATTAAATCCTGATAATGCTTCAGTGTATTTTTTTACAGAGGGAAGAAAAATTTTGTTTAACAGATCTGATCTGAAATTCACAGGATGTAAAGTTGTGAACCGTATGAACTGATACAGATCATCTTTTTCTTTTAATACTTTATTAAGTGAGGTATTATTTATAAGTGAAGCTCTGTAGTCTTTTTTTATATGGTGAATGTAACTTGCATTTCCAGTCAGGAAAAGTACAGTATATCCTTTCTCAAGAAGTGAATAAGCAATGTTATGAAAACCCGCTTTCCTTTTGGAATTTAAAAAATGAGATGTGATCAATACTGCTTTTGGCATATTACATATTGTAAACTTTTTTCCAGACAGCAAAATTTATAAACCGCCAGATGTTTGTAAATCCTGTCTTTGACTGTCCATCAAAAATACTGTTCCAGTTGCTAATGATCTTTGATGTCTCCATGTATTCATCCAGATCATCTGTAAAATAATCTTTGAGATTGTCTTTGATCGATGACAGCCAGTTATATTCAGGAGTTGCAAATCCAAGTTTATCCGTTCTGTTTCTGATCGCATCTGGAATTATTCCTTTCATAGATTCTCTCAGCAGATATTTTGTCCAGCCGTTATGAATCTTGTATGAAGAGGGAATACTGAAAACATAGTCAACAAGATCAGAGTCATCCGCAAATGGTGTCCTGGCTTCTATGGAAAAGTTCATAGAATTTCTGTCTTCATACTTCAGAAGCTCTTTTAAACTTGTCTTTGTAAACTGGTCATGCAACGCATGATTCAAATCTGTGATCTCAATAAGTTTTCCTAGATCAAGTCTTGGTTCGTATTCTTTGTAAAAATTTTTATTCAACAGATAATTTTCTCTGACCTTCATACTGAACAATTTCCTTTTGACAAATGCAGGCATAGCAAGTTTTGCAGTGGTCATTGTAAGTGCTCTGATAACATCTCTTTTGCTTATCGGTGAATTTTCAATACTCTTATATTCATTTACAAGCGATGAGAATTCAAAATTCTTCAGCATCTCATTATAAAATGGTCTCATAAAATATGTGTAACCTGTGAAAAGTTCATCACCGCCCTGACCATCGAGCAAAACTTTCACTCCATTTTCAGAAGCAAGCTGCATTACCTTATACTGGGAATAAATAGTTGTCGATCCGAATGGAACATCCTGAACATAAACTAATTTTTCAAGATCTTCCATAAGTCCTGCAGAAGTAGGAAAAGTTTTAAACCATTCACTTGCAGTAGAATCTGCAACAAGCGCTGCCCAGCCTGTTTCGTCAATTCTAGAATCGGGATAACATGATGTGAAAACTTTCTGAATATCACCGACCTGTGAAATTTTATTTTTTTTAAGAAGTTCATCTATTACACAGACTATCGATGAACTGTCCACTCCGCCGCTGAGACAGGATCCTACTTTTACATCAGAACGAAGTCTGAGATTGACAGCATTAAAAATCTTTTCTCTGATTTCTTTGACATAAATTTCTGATTTCAATTTATCAAATTTTTCCCAGCTTGCGTTAAATTTCAGGCTGTAATAAGTACCGGTATTAAATTTAAAATTTTCGAGATCAAGATTGAAGTAAGAGGAAGGTTCTAGTTCAATGACATTCTTAAAAAGTGTAGAGACATTATCAGATAATCTTCCATTGGTAAGATAATCAAAAGCAGCTTCTTTATTTATCTCTCTGCTGATCTGCGGTGCTTTGATCAGTCCCTTTATTTCAGAAGAAAAAATAAAACTTTTATTATCCAGATAATAATAAAAAGGTTTTACACCGAATCTGTCACGCGAGCCAAAAAGCGTATTTGAAACTGTATCAAGAATTACAAATGCCCACATACCATTCAACATCTCAAGACATTTCTCTTTGTATTCGAGATAAAGATAAAGTAAAACTTCAGTATCTGAAGTGGAAGTAAATTTATAACCTTTTTCAACTAAGATCTTTTTAAGCTCGATGTAATTATAAATCTCACCATTAAGTATAAGAAAATATCTTCCGGATGGATCTTTAAAAGGCTGATGTCCGTGATCAGATACATCAATAATAGAAAGACGTCTGTGACCGATCAGAAGATTATAATTTTTTTGAGAAAGTTTTTCTGAACCGGCGAGATCTCTTTTGATATCAAGCACTTCACGCGATTCAGAATTATAAACAAGATACCCTTCATCATCAGGACCTCTGTGAGCAATCGTATCATTCATACTTTTTACAATATTGAAATCAACATTTTCTGAAGAAGTAACTATACCGCAAATTCCGCACATATTTTAATTTTCTGTTAAATTGTTTACAAGTTTTAAAAGTATATCTCTGTTAGTTTCAGCAGAAAGTTCATAAGCACTTTTATCCGAATTTAGTTTAAATTTTTCAATCTGCTCATTACTTAATTTATTTATTTCTTCTGCAATTTGCGACGGATTAAAAGAGTCAGTTGAAATTCCAAGTTTATACTTATTAATATAATAAGACATTTCAATCGATGGACCGGTTATGACTGCAAGTCTCGACATTACAAATTCAAAAAATTTATTTGGAAGAGCATATTTATAATTCAGATTAACCGGCGGTAGAATGAACATTCCGATATCATAAGAGTTGCAATAGCTAATAATATCTTTGTAGTCGACCGGCTCGATCATCTTTACCCTGTCCATTCCCGAAATCATTTCCTTAAGATAAGAATAATAATCCGGTTCATTGGGCATCAGCATGAGATCCAGAGTAAATCTTTCGTCAAGCAGCGAAGCTGTTTCTATCATTAGTTCGATCTTTCTTGATCGAATTGCAGCTCCGTGATGAATTATCCTTATCTTTTCTTTTACAGTACCCGGATTCAGCTTTTCATATTCAGCAGCATTTGTAATTACAAAAGGATCTACGGAATACTGTTTTTTATATTCGGCTGCAATACTGTTGCAGACAGTGGTAACAGCATTTAACTTTGGAAAATATTTATTGCATTCATAGATCACATAATCTTTATGAATGTATTTGAAATAAAATCTGTCTTCAAATTCTGACTGCGTGAATTCATGCAGGTCCGACATAACTTTTTTTCCTTTGAAAAAATTAAAGGCAACAGGTACAGTATCAAGATCATTTGCAATTATCAGATCAAACACCGGAGAACTTTCATAGTTATGTATTTTCAATTTTACGCCAAAGAAAAATTTCTCTGCAATTGAAAATAATCTGAGTAGTTTAAGTGTACCTATTACAATCTTTATAAAAATGGAATTTTTAGTGAGATCAGCTTTGTAGAATTTTTCTGAATTGATAATGCTGTTTGATAATCCGCAACAGTAAATGTCATAAGAGTCATTCAGAAATCTGATCTGTCTCAATATTCTCGGATCGCTGTCCTGATCGGTCAGTGAAATAACAAGTATTTTTTTTTTAACTGCTGAGTTTGTCAAAAAGAAATTTGAGTTTTATTAGTAATTTATAAATCATACACTGGCATAGCCAAAACCAAAAGCTTTATTATACTTGCTCTTGCTCCTCCCCTTTGTCCAAAGGGGAGGCTGGGAGGGGTTTGTAAAGTTGAGTTTAAATTAACTCCACTGTTTACTGTGTTGAATTTTTTAAATTTATTGTTTGCTTTTTCTTTCGGCAACAACCCCCTTCGCTCCCCCTTTTTTAAGGGGGAATTACTTATGAATTATTCTGAAAAGTGCTTATTGAATTTTAGACTTTGTTTCTAAAAAAATCGAGGAAAAAATTTCTTACCATTTTGCGATTAATTTAGGTTGTAATAGAATAATTTCATTAAATAATGTATGATCAATATATTTTTAAAACCTCTTTATATAAAGATATAATTTTATCAGTTACAGCTTTGCGGGAATAATTATCAACTGCAAATTTTCTGATCACATCTTTTGAGTAATTTAAAATATTATCTGAAATATAAATCAGCGCTTCTGATATTTTATCAGCATCATTTACAGGGATCAATATGCCGTTAAAGCTTCTGATGAAATCTGATGGTCCGCCGCAATCAGTTGCAATAACAGGAATGCCGCATGACATTGCTTCCAGATAAACTATGCCGAATGATTCATGTCTACTGGGAAGAATGAACGCATCACTTTCCCTGAAAAGTCCGACAACATCTTTTCTTTCAGGATTGATGACAAGTGTAATGATTTCACCAAGATGATTTTCTTCAATAAAATTTTCTATATAACTTTCTAATGGACCGCTGCCGGCTATTGTAATTTCAAAATTACGCGAATGCTGAACTGCTTTCAAAATACCTTTCAATAATTCTTTAATTCCTTTCAGATCAGTAAAAGAACTAACTGTCAAAAATTTAGTCCTATGTTCACCTGTTTTCTTTTCAGTATTTGAAGTAGTAAAGATATCTTCATTAACAAGATTTGGGATTATTACAGGTGAGGGAATTTTATAAAATTCAATTTCTTTTGCCAAAGAACTGCTAACTGCTATTACTTTGTCGGCATTGAGAAGCGGTTCAGAAATTTTAGAAGATAAATTTCCATTCTCTAAAAATTTCTCAAAAGGAAACGGACCCATATGTTCAGTAATCACAAATGGAATATCAAATTTTTTATTCAATTCCATTGCAGCAAATCCTCCGGGGAATGAAACATGTGCGTGAATTAAATCTATCTTTCCAAATTCAGATTTCGCTTTCTGAAAATTTGATTCATGAGCTTTTACAATATTATTTACTTCACCTCCAAGCTTTGGAGACCAGGTCAGTGCTGAATCATAAAGTTCAATAAGATTTTTTCTGATACTTACTTTACTTTTCTCAGATGATCTGAATTTATTCAGAGTTTTAAAATACATATCAGGTCTGGAAATACTCAGATAACTATTGTTACATACCGACACAATAAAATTTACCTCATCATGAAATTCCGCAAGAGCTTCAGTCTGCTCCTTTATAAAAATTCCGTCCAGCGGATTTTCACTGTCAGGATACCATGAAGGAATTATAAAAATATTCATTGCCGCAGATTAATTAATATTGTCGTTACCATTTATTTTTTCAGTTGAAAATTCAAGGTCTGCCTTTTTTGAAGCGTTGATCATAATATAGTTATATGTAACGATCTGAATTATTTCAAAGATAACATACAAAGTAATTCCATAAATAAAATTTCCCAGATAATATCCAGCTATTATTGAAAGAGGTCTGTAAATAAAAGCAAAGATATTGAGGATCATCGCTTCCTTTTGCTTCTTTAGAATTATCATAGCACTGCTCGTTGGAGAACTGATAAATGTGAACATTGTAAGTATGCTGAGATATTTTGCAATGAGTCCGGCTTCAGTCCATTTTGTCCCAAACACAAATCTGAAAATATCCTCTCCAAAAATAAACATTAATAAAACAGGTATAATGCTGAGCAAGAAAAGTACTTTCCATGATTTGAAAATAAGCTCCGTAATTTTTTGCTTATTGTAAAAAGCCTCGGAGATCTTCTGATAAAAGACCTGACCAATGGATGCGCCGATCACAATTCCGGGTATGGATAATATTCTTAAAGCAAATGAATAAGATCCGGTGACAGATTCTGAAAATAAATATGTCAGAATAAAAATAAGTGAGTTAACTGAAAGAGTATCAAAAAAAGCACTTGGTAAATTGAATAGAGGAAATTCCTTATACTTTATAGAAGTTGACCTTAGCTTTGGAATTAGTGATTCACTTTTATCTGCATTAAAAATTTTTACACCTGATTTTTTGTAAAGAAAAACTGCAGGTAAAAGCTGTGAAACTGCAGAACTGATTATTAATCCAAATGAATTAAATTTTAGTAATCCAAGAATTAATGACGATGATGAATTTACAGAAGACTGATAAACTCTGGACCCTGAAATTATTTTGTACTCCTTTTTTCTGTTGAACCAGTAAGTAAGTGTCTGAACAGATCCTGTCAAAAATAATACAGGTGCAATTAAAAAAAGCCAGTTTTCAATTTTTGCATTATCAAGTAATTCTGCTATATATCCTTTGAAAATTAATACTATTATTAATAATATAAATGAGAGAATGGAAATTAAATAAATGCAAAGTCTGAGAATAGATATTGCTTCAGCATCAGATTTAGGAATGACGATTGCAAGTTCATACCGCAGACAACAAATAACAGTTAAGATACTTATTATGGACGTGAATACAGCAAATAGTCCGTAATCTTCAGGTGTGTAAAGCCGTGATAATACAGGTGAAAGTAAAAAAGAAATGATCTGAACTATTATTGTCCCTGATGCAAGTATAGATACATTTTTTGAAAATTGCTTTTGTCTGATTTCATTTATTATCCCCATATTTATTAAAAGGGATAATTGATAATGAAATATTTATTTTCATGAATTTTAAATATGATCTTTTCCGGTATAATTAAAATAAAATGAAATCGGATTTTTGTAGTACAGAAAAAAGTATTTATTAATTTAATTCTTAAATGTTATAATTCTGAATATTAGCATTATAAAACATCATCTGAATCTTATATCTGAGATTATCTATGTCCCTCTGATAATTCTGTTTTCTCATACCACTTACATTCTTATGCTGATATTTTCTGAGGGCGAGAGTGGTAGCAGTCTTTACGTAATTCTTCTGATCTACACCTACAGGACACCATCCGTATTTAAACCGCCGCATAACATAAGGAAGATGATGAATGTGATCAGGCGGAATAAAGCCCAGACTGACTTCATCCTGTAGCTCTTTAAGAATTGTCTTACCTTCAAAATAAACAGATATCTGAAAGATGGAAAAAGTAACAAATAAATATAGTATAAGAAAAAGAAATCCGAATATTGTAGTATCCTCAAAACTTACGGAAAGATTCCAACTGAAGTGTAAAAATACTGCGAGAAAAAATCCCATCGGCACTAATATGAATTTTAGGATCATGGGTTTGAATTTTGCATATCCGAGGAAAGCCCCTAAAGTAGCCGTTGAAAGACAATGCATGACAGCAGAAAATAATGTCCTGATCAATACAAGCATCAGCCATGATGCAGGTGTAGTACCGTATGACATAAAGTAAAGAAAATTTTCCGACATTCCGAAACCAAGTCCGATAGCTCCGCCAAGAACAGCTCCGTCCACACCGCCGTCAAATCTTTTACTGAATGAAATGATGAGTAGAAAAATGCCTTTTGTGGTTTCCTCTACAAGCGGCGCTGTAATAACTGCTCCAGAGAGATTCATAAGCTCGCTTGGGTTATCATCGGATACAGCTCTAATCAATTCATTCAGCGGAATCTGAAATATCAGACTTCCTATGATACCGAGTAAAATAGCACCCGTCGCACCCCAGAAAAAATTCAGCAGTACAAACCAAAACGGCTCTCTCTCATATCTGTCAAGATACCAGATAATAAGCAGATAAATAAACATCGGTACGACAGCAGCTATTAGTGAAACAAATGCCAGGAATAATCCCATTAAATATTTATTTCTACGTTAGTTTAATTAAATATAAGATCTTAGTTAGAAACCGTAGTGTGACATTGTCTTAAATTATTCCAGCACAATTAACAATTCATTCTTCTCAACTGAACTCATCTCTTCCACGCAAATCTTTTTTATTATTGAATCTTTTTTTGCTTTAATTTCATTTTCCATCTTCATCGCTTCAAGTACTAAAATTACATCTCCTTTTTTTACTTCCTGACCTTCGGTTACGTTCAGCTTTTTTATTATGCCGGGCATTGGAGATATTATATCTGCTTTGGCCTTATCACCTGATTTATTACCTGCAAACTGTTCCTTCAAAAGATCAAATTCACTTTTACACGTTACTCTGTGAATCAAAGAATCGATGTTTATTTCTGTGAAATTTTCATCCGAATTTTCTTCTGCAGTTATATAATAATTTTTATTGTTCATCCTCAGAATCAGTACGTTTGGATTCAGCCATTTACTGTCAAATTCGATCTCATTTCCATTAACGATTGCAGTGTTGTCGGAAAGTAAAGTTACTTCCTGATTAGAATGACTGACTCCTTTTTCATCTGTATTTTCAGGAACCGCAAAACTTATCTGAAATTTTTTCATCTGTATGTATCCTGCCTTTTATTGATCCAGTTACTTGAAACTCCGTTACTGCTGATCTTAAATTTTCCGTTTACCAAACTCTTTTTTTCTTTTAATAATACTGACGCCAGACAGACGGCTGTGTTGATCTCATCATCTGTATTTTCTTTTCCGTTAATTCTTTTTTGAAATTCCTTTTCAATGAACTGTGTATGATAATTGCCTTCTATGAATTCTTTACATTCTAACAGACTTAGTAAAAATCCAATGTTGGTTTTTATGCCGACTATTTTATATTCTTTTAAAGCTCTTTTCATTTTGTCAATTGCAATTTCCCTGTCAGCTCCGTAAGAGATCAGTTTTGAAACCATCGGGTCATAATAGATTGATATCTCATCATCTTGCTCAATGCCTGTATCTTCTCTCATGCCGCTTCCCAGAAATTTTTTCATGTAAGTGATCTTACCTGTAGAAGGCATGAAATTATTATAAGAATCTTCAGCACATATTCTGCATTCGATCGTATGTCCCGTGAATTTTATGTCTTCCTGTTTATATGAAAGCTTTTCTCCGAAAGCAACTTTAAGCTGCTCCCTCACAAGGTCAAGCCCCGTGCGGATCTCCGTGATCGGATGCTCTACCTGAAGACGTGTATTTACCTCGAGGAAGTAGTAATTGTTTTTATCATCAACAATAAATTCCACTGTCCCTGCGTTTGAATATCCCGCAGCTTTTACAATTCTCTTTGCACATTCACCCATTTCATGACGAAGCTTTTCGTCCATTATCACTGACGGAGTCTCTTCGATTATTTTCTGATGACGTCTCTGCATGGAGCATTCCCTTTCACCAAGATGAATGACATTACCATATTCATCAGCGAGTATCTGAAATTCAATATGTCTCGGATCTGCAATATACTTTTCGATAAAAACGCTGTCATCTCCAAATGAAGAAAGCGCTTCACTCTGCGCCATTCGCAGTGAACTTTCGATATCAGCTTCTTCATTCACGACACGCATTCCTTTACCGCCGCCGCCTGCAGATGCTTTTATCAAAACTGGATATCCGATCTCCGATGCGATGGATTTTATTTTACTCATGTCCTGCAAAGGCTTGTCTGTACCGGGTACGACAGGTACATCATTTTTTAATGCCAGACCTTTAGCATCAGTTTTACTTCCGAGGAGATCGATCGATTCGGCAGACGGACCGATGAATTTAATTCCGTTGTCCTTACACATCTTTGCAAAGAATCCTCTTTCAGAAAGAAATCCATAACCCGGATGTATAGCTTCCGCGCCGGTTTTTTTTGCAATGTCGATGATCTTATCAGCTAAGAGATAACTTTTTGAGGAAGGGGATTCACCAAGATGAAACGCTTCGTCTGCAAGTTTTGTGAAAAGTGAGTATCTGTCAAAATCGGAATAGACTGCAACTGTCTTTATTCCCATTTCCTTAGCCGTGGAAATTATCCTGACGGCTATCTCGCCTCTGTTGGCGATCAATATTTTTTTAAACAATTTTTTTAATTTATTATTAAATCATGTAAATTTACTAATTGTGTTTTGATATTAAAAGGAAGTAATACGGAGAGCAATTATAAATTTTAAATTTTAAATTTTAAATAATATATAATTTGTCGATAATTGTGTTTCAATTGTTTTGATGCAAAATTTGAATTATCAATTTATTCAATAAATCTTTTTAACCACTTTCTACCATTTTGGTAGGTAAAGGCGGTGCCAATATCGTTCCGAGAACCTCCCCCCGCTCCCTCCTTTGAAAAACAAGGAGGGGGCGAAGAGCAAAAAAGCATTTTAATTCAAAAATTCTAGCTCCTCCCCTTTTTTTCAAAGGGGAGGCTGGGAGGGGTTTGCTGATATCGATTATGCTTCGCCCTTATCTTAATAGCATTGCCCACGCCCCTTCCTTTGAAAAGAAAGAAGGGGGAGATAAACAGAATTTAATTTTAATTCATAAATAGAGATATTTGCATACTAAAAAATTAACCCAATAAATTAATATCATGCAGAGAATAGATTTCATAAACAAAGTTGCTGATTCGATCGACAGACTAGACGGTAAAGCATTCAGCGAATTCATCACAGAAGACGGTTCCTTTAAGTATGCAAACAATGAACCTGTAAAAGGCAGAAAAAACATCGAAGAATATGTAAGTGCCTTTTTTAAATTTGTAAAATCAGGAAAGCATAAAGTCATCAGACTCTGGGAAGACGGCGACAGCCTTGTCTGGCAGGGTGAGGTCACTTATACCCGGCACGATGATAAGGTCATGACCTTTCCTTTTGTGAATGTATTTAAAATGGAAGGTGATTTGATCAGTGATTATCAGATACATATTGACAATACTCCGTTATTCGGAGAATAAGTTTTTGGAGATTAAAAACTCCGGATCTAATGTACCTATTTAATATTTATTATTTAAAATTTAATATTTATTATGATTTCCGAACTTCCTGTTTATGTCAGTTTTATTTTCAATGTCGCTGTAATTCTGACGGCTGTATTTTTTTATTTTGCAACAAGATCTAAACCAATACTTCATTCTGATGACGGTATTGATCAGGATATAAATATTAATATTGAGACTGATCCGGATGCAAATACGGATTATTCCAAAAGAACAATAATCGTCATGCTGCTTTTTCTTCTGATCCAGGGAGTTTTGGGAATGACCGGATTTTTTACTGATACAAAAGCGATTCCACCGAGAATGATCTTTCTTGCGCCGCCTGCATTGTTATTTTTACTTGCTATATTTTTTCTTAATTCGGGGAAAAAATTCACAGATACACTTGACCCGAAAATACTTACTTATCTGCATTCAGTGCGGATCCCAGTCGAGATAGTTTTGTATCTTTTGTTTGTTAATAAATTAGTGCCGGAGGTTATGACTTTTGAAGGAAACAACTTTGACATACTAGCAGGAATCTCAGCTCCATTCGCTGCGTACTTTGGTTATAGAAAAAATCCCGAAAGTAAAATTGCAAGAATAAGTTTACTGATCTGGAATTTCATCTGCCTCGGATTATTATTTAATATAGTCCTGACTGCTGTCTTTTCAGTACCTTCTCCTTTTCAGTTGCTCGCTATTAAACAACCAAATATAGGGATACTCTATTTTCCTTTTATGTGGCTGCCGGGATTTATAGTCCCGCTGGTTCTGTTCTCGCATCTTGTATGTATCAGAAAATTGCTATGAAACATTTTTTTTACCTCGAAGACTCAAAGGCTCTAAGGAGTTTAAAAAGATATTGATTTAAATTCTGAAATTTAGAAAAGAGTAAGTTTTGAAAATTTTGTATTGAAGAACCAAAGGCTCAATACAGTTGCAATTAATTTAGTTAGCCTGGGTACTGAAAGATTTAGAGATATAGACAAAAATTTTAAAACTGAAAAGTTTTATTGAAGTGGATATGGAAGTTATTTTAAAAAATCTATTCCGTTAAGTAAGCCGGATTCTGTTTCCTTAAAAAGGATGACGATCATTTATCTTATCTTTACATTACTGTAAAGCTTTTTGCAACCTACCCCGGGAATATAAAAAGCGGACAGTTCTTCAATTCCCTATACATGGTCTTGCTCCGGATGAGGTTTGTAGATCCCGGAGATTGCTCTCCGGATGGTAGGCTCTTACCCTGCCTTTTCACCCTTATCGCCGGTTGCCCGGGACGGTATATTTTCTGTTACACTTTCTGTAATTAGCTCTTGCGAATTAATTACCCGGGATTATCTCCCGGCATCCCTGTCCGTTGCGGAGTCCGGACTTTCCTCACATCCTGTGAACAGGACAGTGCGATCGTCTATAACGGAATAGAATATATTAAAGAACATTTTACTGACTTATACAAACTATTAAACTATTTTACTGCTTTATTCTTTTTCAATTCATCTAATGCCTGGTTGGCAAGATTATCTGCAGTTTTATTTTTCTCTCTTGGAATATGAGTTATGGTATATTTTTTCTGTAAACTATTCAACTCTTTAAAGAACTCATTTGAAAGAAAAATCATATCAGGATTTTTTATTTTATACTGACCTTTTATCTGCTTTACGATTAGCTCACTGTCACAATAAAAATTTACCGAATCAAAATCACAATTAATATTTCTCAATAACTTCAAACTTTCAATTAGTGCTTTGTATTCAGCGGAATTATTTGTACCTGTTCCAATAAATTTTTTATGATCAATTATAAGTTCATCCTCTTCGTTAAAAACTGCAATTCCAATTGCTGACATTCCGGGATTACCTCTTGAAGCTCCGTCTGTAAAGACTTTTACAAATTTTTCCATTAAAGATCAATCATCCATTTTTAAATGCTCAGAAATAAGAATCCTTCCGCAAGACTGACATGTATAAATATTTTCTGCGGTTTTAATTTCAATTACTCTTTGAGGAGGAATTGAATTATAGCATCCCGAACAGTTGCCATTTCTGACAATAGCAGTAGCTTCACCTTTATAATTTCCGTTTATTCTTTCATACATTTGCACATATTTAGGTTCGAGTTTTTCAACAAGTTTTGCTCTCTTTTCCCTTAAAGCTGATTCATCCTGCATAAACTGATCATTAAGTTCATTAAGCTGACTTTCTTTTTCATCAAGATCTTCAGTAAGTTCTTTCAGCAAGTTTTCATTTTTATCGGAATTTTCGCTAAGACCTTCAACTTCTTTATTGATCTCTTTGATCTTTTTTTCATTCTTTTCTACAGTATCGAACAATCCTTCAATAGCTTTTGTAATCTCATCATATTCCGTATTAGACCTAACGTTAAATTTCTGTTCATCATATTTACTAATTCTGTCTTCAAAAGAAGAATTTTCATCTTTGAGAGAATTTACTTCATCAGTAAGGTTTGAAAGTCTTTCTTTCCTGGCATCTATACTGCCTGACAGATCTTTTAATTTTTCTTTTATAGAATTTATTTCAAAAGGGAGATCTCCTTTTTCTTCTTCTATGTCTGTAAGTTCTTCATCTATTTCTCTTAGTTTCAAGAAATTCTTAAGTAGTTCAGTTCTTTTTGGAACTTCGGATTCATCTTCGAATGAATCAAAAGTATGAAAGACTGATGATGATTCATCATTATTTGAATCAACAGATTTATTATCATCATTTTCCAAAGATGATTTCTCCTGATCATTTTGCATAATTTTTTCCCTTTCAGAAATTTCATTAGAAATTCCAGTATTTAAATTTTCAGTCATTGTAATAAATTAAAAATTTTATATTTATTGTTTCGGCAGATTAAGACAAGTTCTGAATCAAAATATTCAGCTGAAATTTTTATTTTATCATTAAATGGACTTTCAGTAATTACAATTCTTTTAATGGCACTTTCGAATATTTCTGTTTCAGATATTATTTTTTTATTCAATCTGTTTAAAATAACTTTTAATTTTGTTTTTCGGTTCAGCTCAATTACTTTGCCTGTAATATTTTTATCAAATTTAACAAAATCATAAATTTCATAAGCAGTTTCTTCGTAAGGATGTGATTTTAAGATAGCATTTACAATACTACTTATATTTTCAGCATTACATTCCATTTCTAGTCGAATCTCACTTTCGAAATTTAGAATATTTTTCTTACCGGAAAAAGATTTGGTGTTTTTGTTTGGTCTAAAGGAACCCGTTCCGTTAATTCTAAAAGAACATTGATCGTAATTTCCAATCTTTCCGGCTCCTGCATCAGACATAGCTGAGAACACTTTTTGAAGATGAGACTCCGGAACAAAAACAATTACTTTCTTTTTTTTTATTATCAGGTGAAAATTTTCTTCTGATTTAATTTCACTTTTACTGAAGATTTTTTTCATTACCGGTTGATATAAATTTTACACATAAAAAAAAGTGTATCTTTAATTGGATACACTTTTTTTTAAGCTTTTTCTTTAATGGAATCAGGCTTTTTGCTTTGATTCTGCCTGTTTTCACTAAAACTGTCTATATAAAAAATCAGATATTTACTTAATGTCATTTACCTAAAATATACACGTTAGTTTATAAAAACAAGTTACTAATAAACCAAGATCAGAGTTTAAGTTTTTTCATCAATTTTTCAATAGGTTTTGAACTTTGCATTATATAAAAGTGCAGAGAAGGAACACCTTTGTTTAAAAGTTCTTCAGATTGTTTAAACGCCCATTCGACTCCAATATCCAGTACATGTTCAGGTTTTGCTTCTTGTACTTCGCCTGAAAGTTCGTCAGGTATTTCTACAAAAAAGCTTTTGGGAATTGAAGTGAGATGATTTTTGGAAGTAAGAATTTTCAGACCCGGGATAACGGGAGCATTAATACCTGCAGCTTTACACTTATCTACATATTCAAAATAATATTTATTATTATAAAACATCTGAGTTACGATGTAGTGACCACCCATGTCAATTTTATCTTTAGCGATCTTGATATCAGAATTCAGATTAGGAGCTTCGAAATGTTTTTCGGGATAGCCGCCGATTCCTATACAGAAATTAGTTGGAGCAGCATCAAGCAGATCTTCTTCGAGATATTTACCTGAATTCATGCGTACAATCTGATCTACCAAGTCACTTGCATAAATGTTTGAAGTCCGTCCTTCGGGAATTGGTTTTTTGAAACCAAGCTCATCACCTCTGACAGCGAGTACGTTTTCAATACCGAGATAATTAAGTTCAATGAGAGCATCTTCAGTTTCTTCTTTAGTAAAGCCGTTACATAAAATATGTGGAACAGTATCAACGTTATATTTATTTTGAATTGCAACACTGATACCTATTGTGCCCGGACGTTTACGTTTTACTTTTTTCTTTATTCCGGTTGGAGTTTCTTCATATTGCACCTGTGCAGAATGGGAAGTAACGTCAATATACGGCGGATTAAATTTCATGAGTGCATCAAGTGATTCAAAGAGAACATTAATGTCTCCGCCTCTTTGCAGCGGAAGTATCTCAAAACTAATCAGAGGATTCTTTGCTTTTTCTAAATGTTCAATGACTTTCATAATCTAAAAGCGGATAAATCCGTTTTTCATACACCTTTCTATTAAATTAAAAAATAAATTACGAATAACAGTATAATCGAAGAGTATTTCAAATTGATTACAACATTTCTAAAGCTACGTAACCTGTTAAGTCCAAAAACGGATAAATCCGTTTTCTATACTTTTATCAAATAAATTAAAAGCTAAACAAACATCACCTTTTACATCTTAAAATATTCTGAAGGAACCATACCTTATCAAAGCAAAGTTACTTTCGGATTCCAAAAACGGATAAATCCGTTTTCCCAAAATCTTTCTAACAAATTAGAAATTAAAAAACTTAACTATTCTCCAATGTCTCAAAATTTTCCAAAGTAATCAAAACATTTCTATAGCTTTGCAACTTATTGATTCCAAAAACGGATAAATCCGTTTTTCCCAAATCCTACTTCACAGTACTCGGATGTAAATTAAATCCACCCTCAGCCAGTATCTCCGAACTTCCCGATCCGACATCCACTACACCTACACTCAAACGTGTATCACTTCCGGCATCATAAATAATCGTATCATTATCGACCCACTGAAATGTTCCCAGATTTCCGCCGCTGATATTAAGATTTCTTCTATTGCCTCCGTCAGGAGACATTGTATAAAGGTCAACATTGTTGCCGTTTATAACTGCAAAAGCGATGGTCTTTCCGTCAGGAGAAAATCTTGGCACATTAGCACTTGTAATCCCTTTGGAAATTGCTGACTCATTGCCATCGATTAAAATTCTGATTGTACCGTTAAGATTACTGTCAAAACTTGCATAGACAAGCATGTTTCCATCTGATGAAAAATCAGGTTCAAGATTAGCATCATTGTTGACACTTGCCTGACTAATGTAGTTATCGGATTCATCTTCCAGATCAGCTACCATGATTGCTTTTGTTCCGCCGGCAAAAGAAGAGTAAGCAAGACTCTTTCCATCTGAAGAAAGTGTTTGCTGGTTTGCATATGATCCGTCAGTTACGATCTGCGGCTGTGCACCAATCTCTGCAGTATCGATCACATAAATAGATAAAATATCATCATCATCTTCGGAGTTGAACATAATTTCATTACCGTCCGGCATAAAAGTCGGATACATTCCGTCCCATACTAAAAACGTCCGGTTGAGATCAGGATTATCCACATCTCTAATCAGATATACAAAACCTTTATCTGAATAAAAAACGATCTGTTTTCCATCAGGGGAAAACTTTGGTCTCATACAATTTTCTTCAAGATTTGTAAGCTGTTTTTTATTTGAACCATCATCATTCATTGTAAATACTTGCAAAAATTCAGATGTACCCTGATTGGAACAGTATGCTATTTTTTTATTCTGAGCAAAAGCTGTTGAAACTGCTAAAAATAATATTAATAAAATTAAAATTTTTCTCTTCATTGTTAAAGTAGGTTGTTAAAAATAATCTGTAAAATAAGCATCTTAATTTTCTTATTAAAGAGATTAAATTGGTTGACGGGAAGTTTTGCCGGTTAGCAAAAAAGCCCGGTAATATTTACCGGGCTTTTTGTTGAAAATAGTTTATGTGATTTTATTTCAGTAAGAACATTTTTTTGGTATCTATAAAGTTACCTGATTCTAATCTGTAGAAATATACTCCACTTGATAATGAAGCACCATTGAAGCTAACCTCGTATGAACCTGCGGTTTTAACTTCACTTACTAATGTCTGAACTTCTTTTCCAAGAATGTTAAAGATCTTCAGAGATACAAATCCATTTGTTGGAATAGAGTAAGCTATCTTTGTTGACGGATTGAAAGGATTAGGATAATTCTGATTTAAACTAAAATCATTTGCAATCGAAGTAACATTATTATTAACACCTGTAATAATATCATAATCGATCTTTAATGTCCAGCTTCTAATACTTCCTGTATCTCCGGCAGCATTATCTGAAATTCTGAGTGTATATGTTCCATTTGGATTAACACCACTATTTTGGAATTGTGTAAAAGGTTCTTTTGGATTAAAATTACCTGTTGCCTGAGCTAATCCTCCGACACAAACTGTTGGAATGTTTTGAATATTTGTCAAACCGACTGAATCACTTAATATAGTACCGGTCAAGTTATCACAACTGTTTCCAAATCCGGTTCCTATCCATCCGATTCTGCTGATTGATGTATCTACAGCATTATCTTTTGTTAACCAGAATCTTAGATCACCGACCCAGCTTTGTACAACATTATTTATTGTTAAAGTAACCTTTTTGATCTCAACATTTCCTGCAATACCACTGATATCAAGATTATCAACAGCAGGATTTGCATTACCGCCGTTATCAGGAATCTGTACATACTGGTTTCTTGTAACAGTAAT
>JBATSB010000110.1:0-10144 GCA_049293015.1 Ignavibacteria bacterium | reverse complement strand
GCGCATTAGTGTGGCGTCTGAATCAGCTTGGAGAAGAAAATATAATCATAGTGGATGATTTTGTAAAAAATGAAGAAGACATAAAGAACAAAATTTATTCCGCAAAAGATGATAAGTGGAAAAATCTCGTTCATCTGAAATATGCTGATGTATTTGACAAAGAAGATTTCGGGCATATGCTTTCATCTGACTTTATGAAAAATTTCGAAGTCGAAACAGTATTTCATCTTGGTGCAAACAGTTCGACAACAGAAAGAGATTTTGGATCTCTCATGACAAATAATTATGAATACACAAAATACCTTTGCGAAAAAGCGATTGAAAATAATGTGAGATTTATTTATGCTTCATCTGCTGCAACATATGGTGACGGTTCGAAAGGATATGAAGATGATGAAAGCAAACTCAACACACTTGTTCCGCTGAACGGATATGGCTATTCAAAACACATGTTCGATATCTGGGCAAAGAAACTCAAGCTGCTTGATAAAATTGTCGGCTTGAAATATTTTAATGTATATGGTCCGAATGAATATCACAAAGAGGACATGCGAAGTGTTGTGAATAAATGTTACCATCAGATAAAAGAAACAGGTAAGGCAAGATTATTCAAATCAGCAAATCCTGAATTCGCAGACGGCGGTCAAAGTCGTGATTTTCTGTATGTGAAAGATGCAGTCGAGATGACATTATTTTTCAGAGAGAATAAAATTGTCAACGGAATTTACAATATTGGTACAGGTGAATCTAATTCTTTTAATGAATTTGTAAAACCTGTATTCAAAGCTCTTGACATGAAAGAGAATATAGAATATTTTGACATGCCAGATATATTAAAAGAAAAATATCAATACTACACAAAAGCCGATATCAGTAAATTAAGAAATGCAGGCTACAAGAAAGAGATGTATAAAATAGAAGATGCGGTGACGGATTATGTGGCGGGATATTTAGATACTGAAGAAGCTTATTTGAGTTAAAAGTTACGAGTTACGAGTTACAAATTTCCGTTTCCGCAGAGTCTCGTGCTTTTCGGACTCTGCGGGCAAATTGAAAGTACAAATGCTAAAGTGATCAACAGCTATTTAATTTTAAATAGTAAATTTTAAATACTCATAAACGTAAACAAAAATTCAAACATTAAACTTATAAAAATGAAATCCATCTTATTTATTCCCGCCGTTGTTGGTCTTAAGTGAGCATAGCGAACGTGACCAACAACAAACGAGATCAGATATATTTTTTAAAATTAGAAATCAAAAAAATTAAACTTATAATAATGAAATCCATTTTATTTATTCTGCTGTTTGTAACATTCGCAGGAAAATCCTATTCACAGGACCTGCCGCATTACATGACAGACAAAGAAAAAGAGCTTTACAAAAATTATCAACCGCCTGTCTTTCAGACTGACGATACAAATCCACCGCCGACTCCTGTAAGGACAATGGCTGAGTGGGAGGAAGTGCAGGGAGTTATAGTAGCATGGACTTCTTATACTACTATAATCAGACAGATAGTCGATTATGTACAGGATGAATGTCAGGTGTTTATTGTGTGCAGTGATTCCAATTCTGTAAAAACATTTCTGACAAGCGGCGGTGTTCCGTTATTAAATCTAAAATTTATTGTTGCTCCGTTCAATTCTGTCTGGTGCAGGGATTACGGACCTTGGGCAGCGTATTCAGGAATTTCCGACAGTCTGAAAATTATAGATTGGATCTATAACAGACCTAGAGCTCAGGATGATCTTGTGCCGACTGCATTTGCAAATTATACAAATCTTCCTATCTATGAAGCGACTGTCGCACCAAATAATCTGATCGCAACCGGCGGTAACTTAATGGTTGACGGAAACGGTACAGCTTTTTCATCAAGACTTATTATGGATGAAAATCCATCAAAGACTGAATCTCAGATCGACGGGATTATGAACAGCTATCTGGGAGTTTCGAGATATATAAAAATGAATACACTTCCTTATGATGAGATACATCACATTGACATGCATATAAAACTTTTGGATGAGGAAACTTTACTCGTTGGACAATATCCGCCGGGTGTAGCTGACGGTCCACAGATTGAAGCTAATCTGCAGTATGTATTAAATAATTTTCAGACTTGTTACGGAAGACCTTATAAAGTTGTAAGAATTCCGATGCCGCCAAGTGGATCAGGACAATATCCCCCAAGCTCAAATTATTTTACTTATACAAATTCAGTATTTGTAAATAAAACAATCATAGTTCCAATCTACGGACTTGCACAGGATACTACTGCACTTAGAATATATAGAGAAAATCTTCCGGGATACAGAGTTGTCGGAATCAATGCAAGTCAGATGATCTCTGCTCTCGGTGCAATTCATTGTATCACAAAAGAAATTGGCGTAGCCGAACCGATATTCTTCTCACATCCAAAATTACTTAATACTCTGAATACTACTTCACCTTATGAAGTGAAGTCATACATTAAAACCAAAACAGGCGTTTCTTCTGCTAAAGTCCATTGGAGAACTGACACTACACAGTCTTACAATGAGATTACTATGACAGGAAGTTTAGATACATTCAGAGCGAGTATTCCTCAGCAGAGTCTTGGTACAAATGTTTATTATTATATTTCCGCTACCTCGAATTCAAACAGAACTGTCACCAGACCGATCACAGCTCCACAGGGATATATAAAATTTGTAATAGACAATCCGACTTCTGTTATCTCAAATAATTCACAGGCAGAGAATTTTACATTGTCACAAAATTATCCTAATCCATTTAATCCAAGAACAGTTATCAATTACGAGTTACAAGTTTCGGGAAATGCTAAGCTAAAAGTATTTGATGTTCTTGGGAATGAAGTTGCTGAGTTAGTAAATGAGAAACAAAATGCAGGCAGCTATTCTGTAGAGTTTGACGGAGGTAATTATGCGAGTGGTATTTATTTTTACAGACTTGAGACAGGGAATTTTGTTGAGACGAGACGTATGATGCTCATTAAATAAAAAATTTTAAATTTTAAATTTTAAATTTACCTTTACCGCAGAGTCCGAAAAGCACGAGACTCTGCGGAGACGGTTAATTAACTTTGTAAACGGCATTTATTTTTACAAACTTTCAGCTGGTGATTTTTCGGAAGTTAAAAAAATGACATTGATTAAGTAATAAAAACAAATTCTTATGAAATTAATTATTTTATTTTTTCTGATTTTCGTTGGATCTCTAAAAGCTCAACTAAATCCTGAATGGGTTGCGAGAAAACTTACTGTTGGTGATTTTAAAGAGACGAAACGTATGATGCTCATTAAATAAAAAATTTTAAATTTTAAATTTTAAATTTACCTTTACCGCAGAGTCCTGTGTTCAATATTCAATGTATAATGTTCAATGAGTAATTACTCAGTATAGATTCGCGAATAACAAATATATTTTATAAACTAATTAAATTATAAAATTATGAAGAAGAAAATTTGCTTATTAGGAATCATAATAATGATGACTAGTTCTGTTTCAAATTCACAAAGCGGCTGGATAGATCAGAACAGTGGAGTTTTAATAAAACTTAATAAAGTATTCTTTCTTAATTCACAGACCGGATGGGTCACAGGTGATTTAGGGAAAATATTAAAAACAACAAATTCCGGAAATAACTGGACTTTACAAATAAGCAATACAGGTCACGATTTAAGGTCCGTATTTTTTTTGAATGCATCTACAGGATATGCTGCCGGAGGTAATTATACTCCTTTCTCATTATGCTTCAAGCAAATATTGAAAACTACTAATGGAGGGAATAATTGGTTAATTGTTTATGACCATGTAGATAATGAAGTATCATTATCAGATGTAAATTTTCTCAATGAGAATACAGGATTTGCCACAGGATTTGGGGGCAATGATTCAAAAGCCGAAGGTCAGATCCTGACTACTACCAATGCAGGTGTTAACTGGGTTCAAACAGATTATGGTTCATCATTTAAAAATATTTGTTTCACGGATCAGAATACAGGATGGATTGCTTCTTCTTATTACCATGATGTACTTGGAGAGGAAGCCCGCATATATAAAACTTCAAATGGAGGAGTTAACTGGGAAATGAATTATTCTTTACCTCAGGCATTCAGCAGTTCCTTATTTTTTATTGATAATAATACAGGATGGCTGGCAGGGTTATCTCGTGGTGGAGGTTTAAACCAAGATTTAATTTTAAAAACATCTGATGGAGGATCTACCTGGTTAGACCTTAATCTGAATACTCTTTCTTTTATTCAATCAATTTATTTTCAAAATCATGATACAGGTTGGTATTGCGGTGATAAAATTTATAGATCAACAAATGGAGGAATTAACTGGATAAATCAGTTGGCAGATGGAAATGTATATAATTCAATAACATTTGTTGATAACAATACCGGATGGGCGGTTGGCACCAATGGAAAAATTTCATCTACTATTACAGGAGGAATTACTTCTGTATCTGCATTAAGTGAAAATCTTCCGGATGAATTTTCTTTGTCACAAAATTATCCAAATCCCTTTAATCCAAGAACAGTTATTAATTACGATTTAAGAGTTACGGGTAATGCAAAGTTGGTTTTGTATGACGTGTTGGGGAATGAAGTAGCTGAATTAGTAAATGAAAAACAAAATGCAGGTAGTTATTCTGTAGAGTTTGACGGAAGTAATTATGCGAGTGGTATTTATTTTTATAAGCTTACTGTTGGTGATTTTAAAGAGACGAAACGTATGATGCTCATTAAATAAAAAATTTTAAATTTTAAATTTTAAATTTTAAATTTACCTTTACCGCAGAGTCCGAAAAGCACGAGACTCTGCGGAGACGGTTGAAGCACGTGATTCTGCGGAGACGGTTATTACTGAAAATTTTAAATTTTAAATTTTAAATTTACCTTTACCGCAGAGTCCGAAAAGCACGAGACTCTGCGGAGACGGTTGAAGCAAGTGACTCTGCGGAGACGGTTATTACTGAAATATTATATACAAAGCAGTGAAATTAATTTTGGCAAAAATAAAATAAGTCTTTGATATAAAATTCATTTTATCTAATTTTGTTATACCTAAAAATTAAACAATTCTAATTATAGAAAACTTTTACATTTTTTAATTAATAAAAAGATTTTCTTACAGTTCTGAAACTACCACTAATACAAACTATTAAAATAAGTCTATAATAAAAAAATACTTTTTTTTTCGTTTTTTTAAAAACATTTGTTCTTAAAATTTATTTCTAATCTAAACGGAGGTTCAAAATGGAACACAAGGAAAAGTTATTTTTATTTCTTCTAATCACATTCATTTCTTTAAATTCACAAAACGCAATTTCTCAATCGGGATGGTATCATAAAGACCTGGCACTTTACAGTAGTGATGTAATGCTGTCAGTTCAGTTTCCAAATCAAAATACCGGTTATGCAGTTAGCGCAAATGGGACAATAAAGAAGACCACTGATGCTGGATTAAACTGGGATTCTCAAACTTCAGACAGTACCGGAACATTTTATTCAGTATTTTTCACAGATGCAAATACAGGTTATATAGGCGGACATTCTTATAGAAGCCCATATTATGCATTGGTATTAAAAACAACTAACGGTGGAGAGCAATGGGATGCAATTCTTTCCTTACAGCCCTATTATATTTACTCAATGTATTTTCTTAATGCTGAAACCGGCTGGGCAGTTGGTACAAAGACAATTATTAAAACTACAAATGGAGGTAAAACATGGGACTCTCAACTTTCGGTACCCGGTGTAAATCTTAATGCTGTTACATTCCTTAATGATCAGACCGGATATGCAACAGGAAATGATCAATTCAGAAGGACAACAAACGGTGGTTTAATTTGGGATTCAATTCCTTTTGGATTTTTTACACAAACCAGGTCGATATTTTTTATTAACAATACTACAGGTTATATTTCAGGTAACGGCTCTCAAATATTGAAAACTACAAATATGGGAAATAACTGGATTCAGCAATCAGCTCCTTTTTCAACATATTACCGATCGATATTTTTTACTGATGAAAACACCGGATATGCTGTTGGAAATGGATATAAAATAGTAAAGACTACAAATGGCGGAGCGGTATGGGATAGCCTGAGCTCTGGAAGAGTTTCAAATCTAATATATCCTTATGATGAATTCCGTTCAGTTTACTTTACTGATGTTAATAACGGATATATTGTAGGAGACAGCGCATATTTAAAAACAACTAACGGTGGTATAACATGGAATGATTTACCATCAACTGAACGGAGATGGTTTATGTCAATGTATTTTGTAAATGAAATGACAGGATATCTCGGTGATGATAATGGTATAATTTCGAAAATCACTAATGGTGGTAATGATATACAGGAAGTCTATACAGGAGTCAAAGATTTTATATCAGCAATTCATTTTCCTTCACCTGATACAGGATATGCTATCAGAAGGTATAGTTCTCCGGGAAAAATACTGAAGACCATTAACGCGGGATCTAACTGGATGGAAATAGCTGATTGCTATATTAATACCAAAGCGATTTTTTTTACAGATAATAATACAGGATATGCTACTATTCAAAATTTACAAAAGACAACTAACGGTGGTTTAAATTGGGTAATACAAAATACAAACCTTTCGGATCCGACTTCAATATATTTTTTAAATAACGAAACAGGTTACATTAGCACAGTAGCCGGTGGAATTGGGAAGACAACAAACGCAGGAAATACCTGGCAGGTTCTGAATTCAGGAACAATTGCTAATTTGAGTTCCATATTTTTTGTAAATGAGAATACAGGCTATGTTTGTGGAACCGGGGGAGTGATTTTGAAAAGTACAAATGGAGGTCAGCTCTGGACTACTTTAAATACCGGTGACATTTCATATTATCTGTCTATAACATTTTCAAATGAAAACAGAGGCTATGCGGTTTCTCAGGATGGTAAAGTCCTATTCACTTCTGATGGAGGAGACACATGGGCAATACAATATTCCGAAAACAACACTTTCAGCGCTGTACAGTTTTTAAATCTTGATGTAGGTTACATAGCTCCATATGGAGGCTACATTTTAAAAACGACTACCGGCGGAATAATGACAGGCTTCAGTCCGGTGCAGGTTACTCAAGTCAGTGATTATCATTTGTCACAAAATTATCCAAACCCCTTTAATCCAAAGACAGTTATTAATTACGAGTTACAAGTTTTGGGAAATGCAACTCTAAAAGTATTTGATGTTCTTGGGAATGAAGTAGCTGAATTAGTAAATGAGAAGCAAAATGCAGGCGGCTATTCTGTTGAGTTTGATGGCAGTAATTTTGCAAGTGGTATTTATTTTTATAAACTTGAGACTGGGAGTTTTGTTGAGACAAGACGTATGATGCTAATTAAATAATAAATTTTAAATAGTAAATTTTAAATTTACCAATTCCGCAGAGCCCTGTGTTCAATGTGCAATGTGCAATGTGCAATGTGCAATGTGCAATGTGCAATGTATAATGTATAATGTGTAATGTATAATTTGTAATGAATTTGGTAATTTTTAATTCTTAATTTTTAATTCTTAATTTGTAATTCGTAGTTAATCAGCCGGGACTTTTGTTTCGGCTGATCTTTTTATAATTCCCGATATTATTTCAAAAAAATTCCCCCGAATCCAATCAGTTGATTTTTAAATCCGATATTTGCATTTTAGGGAAAGAAATTTTTATCACTGCTAAAAAGTTATGGAAGTGCCCCCAAATATTTCAAAATTTTAAATCAAAAAAATGCAATACTTTTTTATCATTATTATCTTTTTGCTGTCAATCAATTTTGCAAAAGGAAGTATCATATATACTGAACCTGTACGAAATGCAAATCTCGTCAGCATTAATAACAACATCATAATTGGCTTTGATGAGATCATTGAAAGTAATGATCTGATAAGGACTATCACTGTGAAAGGTTTGGTAAGTGGTATTCACACTGGTAAGATCATTTTGACAAAAGACAAAAGGAAATTCTTATTTATTCCAAATGAACCATTTGCATTCAATGAACAGGTAGAAGTAAAAATAAACCGTTTGAAAACTTCATCAGGAGTTATAAATAATTTCGCATATATTTTTTATACTCAAAAAAGTAAACCTGAAAATGTTCCAAATCAAAGCATTTTAAATGAGACCGGTAATTCAGATATTAATATACATACACAAAATTCCGATTCAATAAATCTTCCAACCCTTACAGTAAGCATTTTAGATAACCCGTCTGAAGGTAAATTATTTTTCGGAAACTTTCCTTTTTCACAAATTGCAAACACACCTTATCTCCTTCAATCTGATAACAACGGTAATATTTCTTATTATAGAGAAGTATATGTGTGGGCACTGGATTATAAAAGACAGCCAAACGGTATGCAGACTTACTACGAAGGTATTGCATTTCACGGAGAGGATAACGATCATAATGTGATAAAAAATTATCAATGCGGGAATGGTTTATTAACAGATCATCATGAACTTCAGGTAACAAATGACGGTCATGCATTTTTAATGAACTATAATGCACAATATGTAGATATGAGCCAGGTTGTTCCCGGAGGGAATCCAAATGCGATTGTGACCGGTCTGATCATTCAGGAAATTGATGAATCAAATAATGTAGTATTTCAGTGGAGGAGCTGGGATCATTTTTTAATTACAGATGCTATTGGTGTGAATTTTACTGATTCCCTTCTTGATTGCGTTCATGGTAACGCGATCGATATCGATGATGATGGAAATTTACTGATCTCTTCCAGACACTTAAGTGAGATCACAAAAATAAACATAAATACCGGTGACATAATATGGAGGATGGGCGGTAAGAATAATGAGTTTACATTTACAAATGATTCGATCAAGTTCAGTTATCAGCATGATATCAGAAGATTAGAAAACGGGAATGTGACTTTGTTTGATAATGGAAATTACCACTCCCCGCCTTTCTCGAGAGCAGTAGAATATCAGCTTGATGAAGTAAATAAAACTGCAACTCTCGTCTGGCAGTACAGAAACACTCCTGATAATTATGGTTATGCAATGGGATCTGTACAAAGATTAAAAAATGGAAACACACTTATTGGCTGGGGAAATTCGCATCCGAATATAACTGAAGTTACTCCAGATGGAAATATCGCACTCGAAATGTCACTGCCTACAGGGATTTTTACATACAGAGTTTTCAGAGATGAAGTAAAATTTACATTAAATCTGAAAATGGCTGTCGAGGGATTTTATAATTTCGACGAGGATAAATTAAATATGAACGATACTGTAATGATTTATCTCAGAGATATAAATTCGCCTTACAGTATTGTTGATTCGTCAAGATCTGTCATTGACTCTGTGAATTTTACAGGAAGTTTCAATTTCTATAATACTAATGACGGGACATATTATCTAAAAATTAAACACAGAAATTCTATTGAGACATGGAGCAAAACCGGTGGTGAAAGTATTAATGAAAACGATGTATTGCAGTATGATCTTTCTTCTTCGCAGTCACAGGCATTCGGAAACAATCTGATCATGTTGGGATCGAAAAATTGTATTTATAGCGGCGACGTAAATCAGGACGGGACTATTGATATTTCTGATCTGTCTGAAATTGATAATGATGTTTTAAGTTTTAATAAAGGTTACATAAATTCTGATGTTACCGGTGATATGTTTACGGATGTTAGTGATGTTGCTATAGCAGAGAATAATGCAATAAAATTTATCAGCTCAGTTACACCGTGAGGAGAGCAATATTAAATTTTAAATTTTAAATAGAAACCGAAATATTTTCTATTCAAATCTCTTGTCTCAGAATTTTGCAATTGCCTCAAAGTCTCTAAGACTCAAAGTTAAAAACAATATTAAATTTAAATACCTTAGAGCCTTCGAGACTTAGAGGCATACTTTGCAGTTGCCTCAAATTCTCAAAGTTTAAAACAATTTTTAAATAAAATACCTTAGAGCCTTCGAGACTTAGAGGCAGGCAATCTAATGTAATGCTTCAACTGGAAAAGGAATTTCAAAATATTTATTTTAGTAAACTTAAAATAATAGGAGATTCCGAAAATGTCAAAAAGAAAACATCTATCAGCAGAGCAAAAAGTTATAATTCTCAG
>JBATSB010000109.1:0-72443 GCA_049293015.1 Ignavibacteria bacterium | reverse complement strand
ATTATTTAATCAGCATCATTCGTTTAGTCTCTGTATAGTTATCAGTCTTCAAAGTATAAAAATAAATTCCGCTGTTCAGATTATGATAATTAGAATTATTTAGATCAAATCTGATATTGTATTTTCCCGCCTGAAGTCCCTGATTTACAAGAGTTGAAATCTCTTTACCTGTAATATCAAATACTTTTAAGTTTACAAATTCGGCTTTTGGAATTTCGAAACTTATATTTGTTGAAGGGTTGAATGGATTTGGAAAATTCTGATCTAATTTGTAATAGACAGGATTATTTAAATTGTTTATCCCGACAAGATTTTTTACTACTATTCTTTTTTCAGTGCCCCAGTTCCATCCGTTTTGATATCCAACTGCAGGACTGATCCACAAAGTATCAGTACCTGGTGCATTTGGCGCTGTATAATTAAACTGTCCGGTAAAGCTTCCACCGGATAAGTTCAAAGGACTCTGATGCGTCAGTTCTCCGTTTTGAATTCTGAGATAAGAAGCTCCGGGACCAACTGCAAGCGCACCCAGACGTGTCGAAATATCAACGCCGCCGGCGGCTCCTGAGCCTGGTCTGTTAATAGTAAAACTGTAAATCACTGTCTCACCTGCAGTTACCGTATCAGGTCCTGAAAAGACTCCCGTTATATTTGTATTCATTGTATGACATGAACATCCACTGGTGCTTGTCTTTTTTGTTCTTCCGGTTATTCCGTCTTCATATGTATAAACCATTACACTTGATGTTATTAATATTACAAATGTAACTATTGAAATTAAAAATGCTTTTTTCATTTTTTTGTTTTTTATTTTTCTTAATAAATAGAAATTAGTTTATCAATAATTTTCTCACTATGATTTGTATCATATTAGTAAACAATAAAACTAATCAACTTTTAGTTTTACTCAACATTAAATATCTCAGCTCATTAATTTTTTTGTTTCCAAAAATTTTTGCAATAAAACTTACGGCATTATTACACCTACAAAATTATATGCATTATTATCAACAAATGCTGCATCAGTTAAATCAACTACGCCGTCACCATTAACATCAGTTTCAATATACCCTGATTCAAAGTTATATGCGTCATTATCCACATCACTCCCGTCTGACAGATCTATTACACCATCCTGATTTGTATCTCCGCTGTAGAAACACCACTTTCCAATATTTAATAATTGATTACTTCCATATGCCTGTGTTTGTGCTGTACTAAAATTATAATTTGTAACAGATCCACCCGTAAAGGACACAGGTGATGAACACCAGGTTTGAAGAGCGTTTCTGTGAATTATCTTAATATAATAATTTCCTGAAGCTGCACTATTAAAATACATAGAAGCGATACCTGCTGAATTTAAATAAACTTTTCTAAAATCCATTGTATTGTAAGGAGAAGAACTGTTCGTAAGATAAACTTTGACTGTATCTTCTACCTGGAAAGAACCATTCCAGAAACCTTCAATCCCTAAAGTAAGATTTAATCCCAGTGGCTGATTGACTACAGTGATCCTTTTTTCAGTACCGTAGTTCCAGCCGTTTTCGTATCCAACTGCCTGACTAAGCCAGAGACTGTCAATTCCCGGTATTGCAGGCGCAGTATAACTAAATTGTCCGGTATAATTTCCGCCGGATAATTCTAGAGGAGATTTATGTGTAAGTTCACTACTCAAGA
This sequence comes from Ignavibacteria bacterium, assembly GCA_049293015.1. Lineage (GTDB taxonomy): Bacteria > Bacteroidota > Ignavibacteria > Tepidaquicellales > Tepidaquicellaceae > UBA2330. Next base: position 70,763 of record JBATSB010000109.1, on the reverse strand, counting down.
TTTTAAGATATGCTGATCCGGGACCCGCAGTAAGTACACCGAGACGAGTTGCAATGTCAACTCCGCCTGCACCATTTCCGGATCTGCTTATTGTAAAACTGAAATTAACTGTCTGCCCTGTATATACTGTATCAGGTCCTGAAAATACTCCGGTAATGGAAGTATTTTGAGTATGACAGTAACAACCTTGTGTACTTGTCTTTTTTGTTAAACCTGTAATTCCGTTTGGGTAAGTGTAAACCATAACATTTGTTAGAAGAATTATTACAAATGTTATTACTGCTGCAATTGAAAAAATAATTGTTTTTTTCATTTTTTTGCTATTTTAATTTAAGAATACTGAATTATGTAGCTTCAATTTTTATACCATATAAAAAGTATTGTATTAGCTTTTTTTGGGGGGGGTAAGGTTTAAGTGTTATAAGTGTAGAGTTACTTCCCAAAGTGGGAATTATTACTCTCAAAATTTATATAAAATGATCCAATCAGTCTGTGTAATAATAATTGCTTTAGAAAAAACTTTAAATATCAACCATTCATCAGAGTTTCTAATAACTGCATAAACTCTGATGATGGTTAATTACAAAAATTATTTTATGAGCATCATTTTTCTTGTCTCTGTATAATTCTTTGACACTAGAGAATAAAAATATATTCCGCTTGGGAAATTTTCAGCATCCCATACTGCAGCATGACTGCCTTCAGAAAATTCTCCTTTTACAAGTGTCTGAACTAACTTTCCGCTAATATCCATAATTTTTATTTCGACTTCAGCTTTTACAGGAATGTCAAAATTTATATTTGTAACCGGATTGAAAGGGTTGGGATAATTCTGATAAAGATTATATTGTTTTGGAATTTCATTTCCGACAGAATTTATGTTTACAAGTCCGGGCTGTGTATTACCCTGTTTTAAGACTATATCATTATTGGGATCAAATTGTAGAGTAGTCGGCTGACGGTCAAATTCCCAGGTAAATACCTGATCATTAATGTCGTTCATTACTTTTACTGTTGTATCCGGTCCGGTTGCAAATGAAATTTTCAGAACAAGCGGCATCTTGTGAAATGGTGTATTGGTCTGTGTCTGTCTAGCCTGAAACGCAACTTTCCACATATCGCTACCAAGATTTGTGAACTGGTAAAAATTCTGATACACGGGATGATTCGGCTGCTTTACCCATTGTTCTATAAACCATGAAAGATCCTGACCATAAGCCTGACTAATCTTCGCAGTAAAATCATCTGTCGCTGCACTCTTATATTTGAATTCAGCAGTATCAGTAGCGTATGATCTTACAATATCAAAAAACGTAGCAGAGTCCCCTACTACATATCTGAGCATATGAAGTACACATGCACCTTTGGCATAAGTGATCGCATAATTGAAAAGCTGATTTGTACTTGGAGTAATTATCGCCCACTGCGGATTATACATCGCCCATCCTGGATTTTGTGAAAGATATGAACTTGCTTCGGAATTAATACTGTTTTTATATGAATTATATCCACCTGTTTTTTCTAACCAAAGAGCTTCGCTGTATGTTGCAAAACCTTCGTTTAGCCAAATGTCAGCCCATGTTGCACAGGTTATCATATCACCGAACCATTGATGAGCATATTCATGTGACACAAGATTTTCACTCCAGCATCCTGCGCAGAGAGTGGTCAGTGTTTGATTTTCCATACCTCCCCAGTTAAAACCCGAAGCCGGTGCAGTAGTAAAACCATTTTTCTCAAATCCGTGTTCACCAAATTTTTCCGAAAAGTATGTCGTCATGTCTCCGATGATATTTTTTATTCCTGTCGGATTTTCACCGTTATTAAAATAAAATCTGATTGGAATACTGTCAGCAGGATTTGATAATTTATGCCAGTAAACAATATTTAAATTGTAATTTACTTTTCCTGTAAGTACGACGAGATAAGTAGGTACAGGATCACGGCTGATCCAGTGATAATAAATTGTATCACCGGTTACAGTAGAATCGTTTAGCCTTCCGTTTGAACCTATCTTTACATTTGCCGGTACTTTCACTGTCATATCTAAAGTAGCTTTATCAGAAGGTTTGTCCCAGCACGGAAACCATTTTCTCGCACCTTCAGGCTCGGCGTCAGTAAAAAGTCCACCGTTGCCTGTATAAAAAGCATTATCCGAAACATTCAAATGCTGATAATTGATCTTAACTTCCGTGACCTCGCCCGGCATAAAAGTTCTTGTTAATACAATATTCAAAACATTTCCTGAATGAGTAAATGAGACACCTGATAAACTGACTGAATTAATTGTCATTGAAGTATTCACAGCATTTAGACTTATCGAGTTCAACACAGAATCCACCCTGAATTTTACAATAACAAATCCTGTAAAAGATTTAGGGTAAGGAGAGATAAAACAATTTCTGATATCAAGATTGAGTTCATAATTGAGTACGTCAAATGAATGTCTGGGAGAATTTTGAGAATCAAGATCGAACAGATTGTAATCTGAAGAAGATTTTTTTTCTGAACATAAACGACTTCCTTTTTCTGAATTTATCTGAGCTATAGAACTTGAAGAAACAAATAAAATCAGAACAGCAAATATATATATAATTTTTTTCATTAAAATTTCCGTTATTTGAATTCATTAATAAACGGAAATTAAAATAACTGAGGTATTTCTGCTATGATTACTATCATAAAAATAGCCGCAATGCAGAATGCAATGCGGCATTATATTTGCAGTAAATTCAGTTTTAAATTTTATATCGACTATATAGTTTCAGATCATGTAAATATTATATTCGCACCTGCAGATTTTTCATAAAACTCACCAACGGTAATTATATCATCCACTTCTTCACAGAAGTCTTCCTTAGCAAGATGAAACATATCGACAGATGCTTTACATGCATAGACATTGCATCCGGCATCATGTATCATGGTAATGAATTCTTTAACCGGCGGAATATCCAGTTTTTCCATTTCTTTCATCATCTTTGAAGTAGCAAATGCGCTCATACCCGGCAGCGCACCAATAAATGTTGGAATGTGCATAGCGGGATTTCCTACAGTCGCTACATGAAGGTGATCCATGCTCTTTTCTACAATCGCATCCATTCCAAAAAAAGTAAAAAATAAATTTGCGTCAATGCCTTCCATTCTTGCTCCGTTTGCCATTATTAATGCAGGATAAACTCCGTCAAGCGTTCCCTTTGATACTATAATAGAAACCTTCTTTATCGGTTCTAAATTATTTTCTTCTGACATTTTTATGTTATTTAAATTTTATTAAACGCAGCCCTTTGGTTTCGGGATACCTGCTATCCGTGCTGCTTTTTTTGCAGGACCTTTTGGAAATAATGCATACAGTTCTTTTATAGGTACACCGCTCTCTTTGGTCAACCTTCTTACTGTAGGTCCATCACCTTTTTCAATATATTCATTTCTCATAAAATCTATGACCATCCAGTGTCTTTCTGTCAGCTCAGGAATTCCTTCTATCTTTGCAATTTCTATTGCAATATTTTTATTCCAGTCGTTCAGATCACTCAAGTTTCCATCAGAATCAACTTCTAACTGTTTTCCGAGAATTTCTAAAGTTGCCATATTAATTATTTTTTTAATTAATTTTATTTATTATTATTTTTTATCTTCTTTTATTTTACCTGTCATGCTCATCTCATTACTTACCGGTAATTCTTTTCCTCTGATAAGAAAATTCCAGTATGTCCATTTAAAAAGAAGTTTACCGAAATGGTTTACCCGGCTTTCCTGTAATAATGAAAATGGTCCGATAACAGGTACAGGGTAACTTCCTTTCAAAGGTTCAGTTTCATAATTAAAGTCTATCAATAGCGCTTTGCCGTATCCTGATTCTATAAAACAATTGGCATGACCGTCAAATCTAGATTTCATTTCTTTTCCGTCCATATGGCTCATTACATTTTCAAATAATACTTCAGACTGAAAATGCGCTACAGATCCGGCTTTCGAACTCGGTAGGTCTGTTGCATCTCCTATTACAAATATATTCTCATATTCTTTTGACTGCAGCGAGTATTTGTCAGTTGGTACAAAATTCAACTCATCACCTATCCCGCTTCTTTCGATACATGCATTTCCTTTATTTGTAGGGATTGTTACCAGACAGTCAAACGGAATTTCCATTTCATCCCATGATATGATTTTTTGATTTTCGTTATCCACCCTTCCGGTACTAAAATCAACTGTAGTTTTAATGTTTTTTTCAACGAGATAATCCGCCATTACTTCAGCGCATTTTTCTTTTGTAAAAGCTGATGATAAAGGAGTTACAAAATGTATTTCCACTTTGTCGCGGATACCTTTTTTATCAAAGAACCAGTCTGCAAGGAATGCAAATTCCAATGGAGCTACCGGACATTTGATCGGCATTTCTGTAATATTGATAACAAGTTTACCGCCTTCCCATGTCTCAAAAAATTCTGCGAGTTTCATTGCTCCCTCGATCGTATAAAAGTCAAAGATCTTTTTGTACCACAGATCTCCAAGCAGTCCTTCGGTTTCCTCAGGCGCAATATCAGATCCGGTAGCAATGATGAGATAGTCATAGACAATTTCAGTACCGTCCTGCAGATATACTTTATTTTCAGATGGGACAATTTTATCAATCACTTCCATTATCACATTCACATTTTTGGGAAAGAACTCTCTCTTAGGTTTGATTACATCCTCTTCTTTATAAACTCCGAAAGGAATGAACAAAAATCCGGGCTGATAAAAGTGAGTTTCGTTATGATCTATAATAGTTATTTCCCAGTCCATTGGGTCGAGTGATTTGTGAAATTTATTCACCATCATAGTACCGGCTGTTCCTGCTCCAAGAATAACAAGTTTTTTCATTTACATTTTTGTTTTTATAATAATATAGATAAATACCAAATTACAAAATGACCTTAGTCATATAATAATATAGAGTATTTAATTATTCATGTTTTAGAAAAATAAAATTAACAATAATCTTTTAAATATATAGTTATTAATTCTGAGAATGTTAAAAAATGATTTACATTAACTATTGCATTCAGGATTTAATATCAAAACGTTTTAATAAACTAAGTATCATTTGATTTTGATTTTCAAGATGTTGTAGAATTGCTTCGATCTCGGCTTCGGATTTTTGGTTGACCTCATAATCAGCTTCAGCCCTGGCTTCTGAATGCCTAGCCTGCAGATTCTGTCCGACCATTATCAGAGGCATTAAAAAGATCTGAATCATATTTGAAATAAACAGCCATAATACAAATGCAGGAAATGGATCAAATGCCGGAAGATGAAGTACAGTTGGTGCAAGCATATTATACCCGAGCCATAGTGCAGTCCATACAAGTATAAGTATAAAAAATCCCATACTACCTACATGATCTGTTATCCAAATTGCAACCCGGTCTAATTTTGTAAGTCCTTCATTGTGAGCGACATTTGCATTTACCAACTCCCTGTATTTTTTTCTTAGCTCACTTAACGGATGTGGTTTTTCCATGGTTAGTTTTTAAATTATAGGAAAAGAATTCACATCAAAATAGACATCTCATTAAGTAAAATAAATTCGGATAAACAATTAGTTTTGAAATTAAAGATTGAACATTGATTTACTATTAATTATTTTAAATAAAATCAGATTGTAAAAATTTTTATTAATTAAAACAGTACGGAGGAGATCATGAAAAAATTTCACAAAATTTCTATTTTAGTAATTTTTTGTTTCACTTTAATTTTATTTATTAGTTCAATTAGTCACTCCGAATCAGGATATTCCCAGCTACCTTTTTTTCAGAAGGTAGTTCCAACTGCATATTCCAATATTCCAGGTACTTCATCATTCACCGGTCCATTAACAATTTCTCAGAGAACTTATCAGCTTTTGATAAATGAGTCTCAGCTTATCGGGATGCAGGTTTCTGTATTTCATTCCATAACTTTCAGATTACCTGTTGCTGCTTCTGCAAACTGGCCGGCTTCTGATGTTACTTATGCTAATTATGATGTTTATCTGAGTAACAGTGTGGATCCTGCCAACAGAAGTTTTACATTTTCTGATAATGTAATCGGAGTACAAAAGAAAGTAAGATCCGGAAGCTTAACGATTCCGGCAAATTCATTTACTACCGGAAATACTCCAAATGAATTTGGGATGGAAATCACTTTTGATTCTAGCTGGTTTTATATTGGTGGGAATTTATTGATAGAGATCAGGCATGATGGTACTACAGGTACATCAAGAAGTGTAGATGCAATCGGTACTGCAATTAGCGGTTATGGTACAGATTTCAGTGCCCTTTGGCAAAGCAGTTATACTGCAGTTACGGGGATTCAGGGAAACTTCTCGGTTGCAAAGATCAATTTTGATTATGTTCAGGGTATAAGTAATAATGAAATACCTGACAAATTTGAAATGAAACAAAATTATCCAAATCCATTCAATCCGAAAACTATTATTAATTATAATTTAACGAAAACAGATAATGTATCTCTGAAAGTCTATGATGCATTGGGTAGAGAAGTAGCAGATTTAGTCAATCAAAATCAAAGAGCTGGAAATTATGATGTAGAATTTGACGGAAGTAATCTTTCAAGCGGAATATATATTGCAAGGTTAATCACTGCAGAATTTAGCAAAGAAATTAAAATGATTCTAAGTAAATGATCAATGTTCGAAGATCAATGTGCAATGTAGAATGTTCAATGTAGAATTGTCTATTTTTAAATCTCTAATGACAAGTTTTTAAAAACATTAAACATTGTACATTTATAATTGTAAATTCAACATCAGGGTATTGCAGCAGTCACAAAATTAAATCCATTATTATCTGCTATCGAAGCATCAGACAAATCTACAATGGAGTCACCAGTAAGATCAGAATTCACATAACCTGTTGTTATATTAAAAACATCATTATCAATTTCAGACTGATCACTTACATCAATTATACCATCATGATCAGTGTCACCGCTGTATATACACCATCTTCCGGATTTTAAAATCTGATTGCTTCCGAATGCCTGTTCCTGATCAGAAGTAAAATCAAAATCAGTAATAATGCCGCCGGTAAATGACATTGGCACTTTACTCCATGATTCAAGAGCATTCCTGTGAATGATCTTTACATAATTATAACCGGTTGGTGTATGAATAAAATTAGCCAAACCGTTTCCTGAAGAATTTAAAACTACTTTTGCAGAGTCCTTTATTTCAAAAGGTGAAAAACTGTTTGAGAGATAAACTCTCACAGTATCTTCAATTTGTGAAACTCCATCCCAAAATCCTTCAATACCTAAAGTCAGATTTAACATAGCAGCCGGTTCAATGCCTGCATTAAAACTATATGAATTCAAATTTGGGTTTTGATTACTGTTACCTGTAACTTTGAGAAAATATTCTCCTGATGGTGAATAATAAATAATGCTGTCAGGAGAGTTTGAAATATTTTTTGAAACTATTATACTGCCGTTCTGATGGAGTAATGAAATGTTTGTAACTCCTGCATTAACTGAATTCAATGTTACAGTAATTTTTCCCCCTGTCAATGTTTTCAATTTGTAATAATCTGAATCTGAAGTAATCACATTACTTTGCAGAGTAATAAAGCCGGCATAATTTTTATAGAATGAAATGTCATATGCAAAATCTTTTGTATCAGGTTCATCCAAAGCTCTGATCAATGATCTGCTGTCACTTGTTTCTTGAATATGATTTTTGTTTGTCCTTATAGTATCTGAAACTCCTGCCGGTGCAAATATACTACCGTTATAAATTGCCTGACTGCTGTACGGAACAGCGAGGTCAGTGCCCAGTCCCAGATAGTTTGACATGATCCAGGTGTACTGAATATTATCCGGTAACGGCATATTTACATTATCAATTGTGCCCGAATTAATTCCAACTACAGTATCATTTTCGGTTCCGTTACAATTCTGATCTTTATTATAATAAGATGAAGGCACAGCAGATTCCAGATTCCCGAAAAGATAACCGGCGACCGAGCTTCCGGAAAATGAACTTCTCATATCTCTGATTGCTTCGCTGTTAAAATCAATTCCACCAACCTGAAGAGTAACATTCGTCCCCTGATGCGGCGAACCGATTGTAACTACTTTTGCGACTTTATGTCCGTTAATTGTATCATTCGGATCTATCCACCATTTATGAAGTCCGTTTTCAATTCTCTGAAGATATTCCCTGATCGCAAGTCCACCCATGGAATGAGCTGCCAGTATGACTTTCTCAGCACCTGTTACTCTAAGTACTGAATCTATCATTATCATTAAAGCATATCCTTGTTTAAATATTGCCGACTGATTACTTGCATTCTGATTACTTCCCGGAGTTGAATTGTTATAAAGAATAATTCTGGGGTCTGCAACATCTCTGTTCCAGAAATTTCCAAAATTAACCGAAAATATATCTGAGTTTGAAATCGAATTTACAATATTGCCGCTGACATCTCTGAGAGGAAAGATCACATCCTGACTGTAATCTGTAGTGTCTCCTCCCCTCGAATTTAACACAGCATTAAAAGTATGATTATTGCTGAGAGTCCATGTATTACTGAGTTGAGTAATAGTTGTATTCCATGTCATATCATCTGAATTCAGACCATGAATAAAAATTACAGGGTAAGGAGAGTTTCCTGTTTGTGGGTAGGACATTCCTGACAATAAAGTTATAAATATAAGAATTAATAATATTTTCATTTTAAGGATATTTAGTCAGTTAATTAGAAAGTAAATTTAAAATAAAAATTTAAAACAGAATCATCAATGTTTATAATATAAAATTATTGTTAATCAATTAAGAATCTAGGTTTTAATTAAATTCCTGATAATTTATAGAGTCATATATTCTTCACATTTTTTGGCAAACCTGATATTCTCTTTTATTTTTTCTTCGAAATTTCTAATAGCTTCATCTGACACAATTTTTTTATTATTAGAATTTATCCATTTTAAAGAAATATACAATGCGCATTCATCTTCAATCATTTTTTCAGGATTGACCCATACTGCATTTCCATTATCATCATCAGGATATTCCCATGGCTTCATTTTATTTTTTTTACGAATATATTTGTAACACAACACCGGGAGTTCGTCATCCTTGCAGATCCTTACTCTGTATTCCCTACACCTTTCATACATAAAACGGCGATCTATCTTTTTTAGATATCTTTTAAATTCTTTTTCAATGATAAAGTATTGACTGTTATCCATATTAAATAAATGTTTATTATTTTTATTTTAATATAGCATTACGGGCGGACATCTGAAGTCACCTGAATTTACTTTTATTAACAGAGGTTTTGATATGAAATAATTTTTAGGAAGCTCAATAATTTAGAGAATGAATTATAAGAATAGAAAGCAATATTAAACAATCTGTAATTATTTAACAGGTAGTTTTATAAAAAACTTTGTACCTTTACCGGGTTTCGAAGACACTGAGATTTGTCCGCCGTGTTCTGATATAATTCGTTTTGTAATAGAAAGACCAAGACCGGTTCCTTTTCCGTATTCTTTGGATGAATAGAAAGGTGTAAATATTTTTCCGATATTTTCTTTAGAAATCCCTTCTCCATTATCAGAAATTTCTATGTTGATATCTCCATTTTCAGAACCGGTTTTAATTGTAATCTCACCTGACATTTTTATTGCCTGAACAGCATTCGTTAATAAATTGCAGAATGTCTCTTCTATCTGAGCTCTGTCTATATTTATATCAGGTATATCTAGCTTGAATGTCTTCCTGAAAGTGATCTTTTTATCTTTTGTTAAAAACTTTATATCTGAAACAGCTTTTTCAATTATATCATTAATGTTATTTTTTTCTCTTGTTATATTTACAGGTCTGGAAAAATTCAGAAGATGTCTGATAGATTTTGTGATCCTCACAGTTTCGTCCAGAATACATTTCAATTCTTCATACCCTTCATCATTCTCATTTTTATTCATTAACAAATAATCAGCATTACCCGAAATTATATTCAACGGATTTGAAAGACTGTGTGCAATACTGGAAACTACCTCACCAATTAGTGCGAGATTTTCTTTTTCTCTCAACTCTTTCTCAAGTTTTTTTATTGCTGTAATGTCTCTGACGGTACCTACTGAACCTATCTTTTCTTTATTTTCATTAAAAATAGAAAACCTTGTTATGCTTACATTAATCAGCTCACCTTTTTTAGTAAGTCTTTCAGATTCAAAATTTGTTATAAATCCTTTTCTATCAACTTCATTTATCAGGAACTCAACTTCCCCTTTTTCTTGTAAATACTGTGGGATAAGAGCAGAGAATTCTTTTCCCATCATTTCATTTTTCGAATACCCAAAAATAGACTCAGCGCCTTTATTCCAGAGAAATATTTTAAAATTATTGTCAAAGCCGATAATTGCATCTACAGAATTCAGTATAATATCCGAGAAAAATTTTTCATGTACCGATTTTCCGTCACGCATAAGTTTGATCATCTGCATTACTATAGTACGAAGATCTTTTACAATTATATCAATTTCATTATCAGGTAATTTGTATTTGCATCTGAAACTTTCTTTAAGCTTTTCTTCATATTTCGAAAACTCTGAATAGACCATATTTTCCATATACTTATCCCGGATCTTTTTTAAAGATTAATAAATGTGATACTATATTTCTTATAAACAAGAAAATAAATTTAGTTCAAACACTGAATGACCGGAGTCAATATTTGTTATGATAATAATCATACGCGTTTAAGATAAATTTAATTTCAGTTAATTTCTTTTATCAAAATAACTATAATTATAGAAAGTAGGTATTTCAATTTTTAAGTTTAAACAGATGGTTGGAAAATTAAATTTTAGACTATATTGGAGTATTAATATTGAGTGATGTTTTGAGCATATTACTAAAATGAATTAATAATAGATTCAAAGTTCTGTTTCGGATAGTAAACGGTTAGCTGTTTCGAAGTTAAAACCTTTTGAAACCAGATGTCGGAAACATTTGGATTTTTTATCATATTCATCTTTAAACCTTCCCTTTTTTATAAATTTAATCAGTAATTTTGCAGCTGCTGCATATTCATCTTCAGCCGAATAATTTTTTGCAGTTACATCTTCAGAAATTTCTTTGCTGATGCCTTTTTCCTGAAGTTTATAAATCAGAGTTCTTTTCCCTAAAGGTTTATTTTTTATTTTTTCTTTCACAAAATTTTCAGCAAAGTCCTCATCGTTAAGATATTTTTGTTCTTCAAGAAGATCAATTACTTTCATAATAGCAGGCAATGAAATTTTTTTCTGTTTGAGTTTTGTGATCAGTTCTTTTTTACTGCGTTGTCTGTAAGCAAGAGCTCTGTATGCACATGTCTTTGCATAATTAAATTCATCATAATTTTTTATTTCATCAATTTCCTTTTCACTGATCTCATCGCCGATTCTCAATCCAAATTTAAATATAGTATCCTCATATAGTCCGGTATAAAACTCACCGTCTATCAAAATATTATATCTCTGCTTTTCTTTTTTCTGTTTTTCTATTCCGGATATTTTCATAAAAAAAACTGCTGACCATTTTCAGATCAGCAGTATATTATAATTTACACAAATTAACAAATTAATTATTTCTTTTTTGATGATGAATCTTCATCAGCACCAACAGTCTCAGCCACAGGAGCTTTACCATTTGTAGGTTCTTCTACATCATCTGTAATACCCAGAGAATTTTTCACTTCACTGTATAATTTCATAAGTGTCTTTCGGTCTTCCTGAAGGAATTTTTTAACACCATCACGACCCTGCATCCTGTTGTCATCATAAGCAAACCATGCACCGGATTTTTTAATAATTTCCTTATTTACTGCTATGTCGATAAGATCACCGATCTTTGAAATTCCTTCATTATAAATAATATCAAATTCCACTTCTTTAAAAGGCGGAGCTACTTTATTTTTTACTACTTTCACTCTGGTCCTGTTTCCGATCACATCAGTTCCGTCTTTAATAGCTGCTATCCTTTTGATCTCCATTCTCACAGATGCATAGAATTTAAGAGCTTTACCGCCTGTAGTTGTATTCGGATCACCAAACATTATACCGATCTTTTCTCTCATTTGATTTGTGAAAATCAGAACAACGTTAGATTTTGAAACAGCAGCAGTTAATTTTCTCAATGCCTGAGACATAAGTCTTGCCTGCATGCCCATAACTGCATCTCCCATTTCACCTTCGATCTCAGCTCTTGGAGTAAGTGCTGCTACTGAATCGACTACTATTACATCAAGCGAATTACTTCTTACAAGAGTTTCGCAGATCTCTAATGCCTGTTCACCATATTCGGGCTGAGAGATCAGCAGATTATTCACATCGACTCCGAGCTTCTGAGCATATCCTGTATCAAGAGCATGTTCTGTATCTATGAATGCTGCAAGACCGCCATTTTTCTGAGCTTCTGCTATAATATGAAGACAGATAGTCGTTTTACCTGAAGATTCCTGACCGTAAATTTCAAGTATCCTTCCTCTCGGAACGCCGCCAATTCCAAGTGCTGCATCCAAAGAAATCGAACCGGTGGAGATCGAAGCAAGCTTTAAAATCGGTTTATCACCGAGTTTCATAATAGCACCTTTGCCATATTCCTTCTGTATCTGCTCGAGAGCTAAATCGAGAGATTTCATTTTTGAATCTTTATCTTCTGCCATTTTATTTGATTGGTTTAATTTATTATTAGGTGTGTTAATATATTCAATTTCATTTAAAGTTTATATTGAATTTTATCTTCAATTTGAGAAGCCAAGATTAATTAGCATAAATTTACATTTACCAATATAAATTATTCATATTGTTACGAAATGTCAAATTGTAATTTTAACGGTTTGTGAAAATGATCTTTGACAATACTGATTTTGAGAGGATTGAATATTTTTCAGAGTATTTTAATAATTCAGTTTTATTTAAAATATATTTGACTAAATTAATAAAAAAAATTTTAAACTTTCAAAGATTGTAATAGAATCAGTATTACAATCTACTTTATGCATATCAGATTTTTTACCGCAAAATTAATTTCCCTTTTCATTGTTTCAATTTTGTTTAATAGTTGTGAGATCAAATCTCCTGCTCTCCCAAATTACGACGTTGACCTGAGGATTCCTTTTACTATAAAAAACTATAACATTTTTGATATTATTGACAGAAGCAATAATATAGGAATAGATTCTTCTAACAATAATCTGTTGTTCATTTACGGAGAATCTAATTACAAGAGAACTTTTGGAGAAGATATTAAATTCGACGGGATAGAAAAGACATATGTAACTGCACCAAGTACATTACAGCTTGATACAATAATTACATTTAACGATTCAACCTTTGTTACAGGGATGGATTTCCTTACAGGAAATCTGAACTTTACATTTTATAATGACTTTGAAAGCAAATATTCATTTGACGCGACGATAAAAAATTTATTCCAAAAAAATAATAATGATACTGTCAGAATAAACGGAACTGTTAGTTCGGGGAAAAACCTTTCGATAGAACTGAATTTAGCTGATCATTATATAAAAAATAAAAGTCCTGATAATCAGCTTTATATAAAAATTATATTTTTTTCCGCAGTACCTGTCCCTGTAAAATTCAGTTATATACTTTCCGAATATTCAATTAAAAGTATACAGGGGATTTTGAAGCCGCTGAATACGGGAGTTAATTTTGAAGAAATACTTGATCCATTCGGCTCTGATGTACCTGAAGGAGAACTTTCTTTTTCGAATATTACTCCTGATAAAAATTTCTTTGTCGTGAAAAAATTTACTGAACTATACCAGGTAGATTTCCGGAATATTTCCATAGTTGGTGAAAACAAAAATGGTCACAGAGTCAGATTAAAATATTTGAAGTATGGCGAACCGGGAGATAAAATTGATACAATCTTTTCACTTACATTACCTCAAAAAGATGATTCACTTGCATATCCAATAAATGAAAATAACAGCAACATACTGGAATTCATTAATAACATTCCAAAAAAGATTTTTTTGGAGAGAACTGATTTTTTAAATTTTGATTATCAGGAAGGAGCTGTCAATTATACAGACAGTCTTTCATTAAAACTGATCTTACAGGTACCTTTAAATGTAAGTATTACGAAACCGGTTATATTCAGAGATACGGCAGACGTGGGTATAGATAATGAGGAACAAAGAAATAATCTTGATAAGGCGAAAAAATTAATTTTCACTTTAACTTCTGTAAATGGTATTCCTTTAAAAAATGTTGCGAAAGTTTTAGTGCTGGATTCAAATTTCAATCCACTGCTTCCGATAACATTAATGATAAGCAATAATCCGGATTCATCAGTTATATTCAATGCAGGATCCGTAGGTGCGGACGGATATTCTTCTCTTCCAACAATTACTTCTTATAGTGCTGTATTAGACAGTACTGATATATCAAAGATCAAACACATGGGCAAGATAATATTTGAGAACCAGTTGTTTACAGATCCTAATTACATACCAGATCCAAATAACACAGTAAAAATACGTTCGGGTGATAAAATAAGTCTGGCCGGATATGGTACACTTTCATACAGATTAGATTTTGATTAAAAAAAACTAAAGCAATTATTAGAATCAGAAATTTACTTATCATTTTATTTTTCATTCTTACATCAAGCAGTATTCAATCACAGATATTGTATGATGTCAGGGGTTTATCTATGGGTTCCACCTCAGTATCAAATTCATACGAAGTAGATGCCTTTAATCAAAATCCTGCGAATATAGTTTTTCAAAAAGGCGGAAATAATTCAAAGTATTATTTTAATTTACTTACCACTTTTCAATTTCTTACCAACAGTAATTATCTTTCACTGGATTTTTATAATGATTACTTCGGAGAAAACTCAGACGGAAGCTCAACTACACTGACCGATTCTGATAAACGGAATATAATAAATTCAGCAAGTGATCAGAAATCTACTTTGACGTCTTCAGGAAAATTACTATCCTTTTTGTATAATCACGGAGACATTGGTACAATAGGCATCTCTCTTGAAGACAGGGTCGTTTCGGATTTTTTGCTTACTAAAGATTTCTGGGAATTAGGGTTGTATGGTAATGAACCTGACAGATTATATAATCTTGAAAACAATTCTCTCAACGTTTACTGGACAAGACAGCTTAACATTTCTTTTGCAAAATTATTAAAGATCAATAAAAATAAATTATTCGAATCCATTGCAATCGGTGCGGCTGTAAAACCTCAGTTCGGAATATATTATTTTGAGACCACAAAAAATAATCTGACAATACAAACTAATTCACAGAACACAATTCAGTCAACAGGTGAATCTGAATTTCTTTATTCCGGGCTTACAGATGATGTCACCATAAAATTTCCTTCAGGCAATGCGGGATTTGGGTTTGGGTTTGATGCTGGAGTTAATTTTGTTTTAAAAGAGTTTTCGGATCAGGGTAGACTTAGTGTTGGATTGAGTATAACTGATATTGGATATATAAAATGGAATACCAACAATGCAACTTATTATAACAATGGTAATTTTATAATAACCGATGTTACAAATCAGGAGCAGATCGATTCTCTTAAGGATGCTGTAAAATCAACGAAAACTCCTGTATCTGATTTCAGTATAAGTCTGCCAACGACAGCAAGACTTGGCGCGACTTACAAAATTTATTCTAAAAAGAATAAGGAACAGACAGGACTTGAAACAGGCAGTATTTCATTTGATTATATACAGGGAATTACAAGTAATCTTGGCGGAACAACTGAGCCGAGATTTGGACTTGGTGCAGAGTATAATGTTGGAGATATATTTTCTCCCAGGGCAGGATTAACTTTTGGCGGTGATGAGAATACACTTGTAAGTATCGGTCTTGGAGTAGAAGCCGGACCGGTAATGATCGATATGGGGACGAATAATATAATGAGTATATTTACTCCATCGGGTACGACTAATCTTTCTGCCGGATTAAATATAAAATATAGAGTGAACTGAAATAAAAAGATTTGGGATCTGGTATGGAGATTCATTTTTGGGTGTGAAACCTGACAGGTTTAAAGTTGATGATTTAGTTTGAATCCGGAATTTTGAAAACCTGTCAGGTTTTGTCTGATATAAAACCTGACAGGTTTACAGATGAAGATTTAATGTGAATCTGGAATTTTGAAAACCTGTCAGGTTTCGACACCTGCTGCCAATCTCTAATCTGATTTCAGATTTATCCTTTTACCTATAACCAATCTCTACTGCTATACTTAACTTTTATAATTTATCTTGATTGCATTTTCCATATCTTTCCTCTTTCTCAAAAACCAACCTTTAGCTCCGCATAATAATTAGTTGTAGCTGCAGGTAACCAGTACGGTACACCATAACTTACATATCCCGATGTCTCATAAAGTGAGTTAAAAATATTATTTATTTTAAAATCCAACTGAAGTTTAGAAAATACATTTTTAATATTCTTATTTTTTGTAAATGACATCATATCAACTGAAATACCTGCGTTGAAAACTGTATAAGCATCTATAAACTTATCCACATAACCAGGCTGAACCCTAATAGACGGATCTTTTCTTTCATTCTCTGAATTATCCAAATACTGCTTGCCTATATATTGCATTGTGAAATACGCACCAGTACCTGCCGAGGGATAAAATTCAAGAGAAAGATTTCCAATTACATCAGGTGTCAGAATTATTTTATTTCCCGAATAATCATTTCCATAAATTATATTACCAACTGAATCCGCTCCAAGTATTTCTGTATATTCATTAAAATAATTATCCGATAAAGTTAGATTTCCTCCAATTGTAAATCCTTTATAATATTTTTCTAAAAATGGTCTGAGTAAAAAATCCACTTCGATTCCTCTGTGTATTGAACTTCCTGCATTCCCTACAATCGGCTGTCCAACGTTATCAAGCTGACCATTGTTTACAATCTCATTTTCGAAATTCATATTATAAAAATTAATTCCGCCTTTCAATATTTCTGATTCATATCCAAAGCCGATCTCAAGATCCTGCATCTTTTCAGATTGTATCAGAGCATCTTCATATATTCCGTTTTCAGCATCCACT
This sequence comes from Ignavibacteria bacterium, assembly GCA_049293015.1. Taxonomy (GTDB): domain Bacteria; phylum Bacteroidota; class Ignavibacteria; order Tepidaquicellales; family Tepidaquicellaceae; genus UBA2330. The sequence goes on along the minus strand of JBATSB010000109.1, from coordinate 53,657 downwards.
ATTCTGAAATTTGGTACACTGTATGGATCTTCAGCATCATAAATATCTTTTAATCTCGGCTCTCTCTCTGCCAGTGAAAAATTCACATATCCATTTATCTTGTCTGTGAAATTATAATTCACACCTGCTCTCGGTGTAAAAAAATCATAGTCCACTGTAAAGTTATATGGTTTAAATTTGTCATCACTCAATTCATATGTGTGATGTATATATTGAAGACCAAGCATTCCTGTTATCTGTTTTGTAAAACTAAAAACCTCATTTGCAAAAATTGAATAAGTATTTTTACCGCCTTTATAATTATAATATTGATGATATGGCTCTGTACCTTGTGGAAGTGCTTCACCAAATACTACTTCACCATAATGCACAGAATTGTGAATTCTTAATTCACCTCCCATCACCAGATTTCCTTTCCCTTGACTATGTGTCAACTGAACTTTCGGAAACCATCCGTAAGTATTGTTATCCACTGTAAGCTTTGTAACCATATCACTTCTTACAATCTCATATCCTTTTGTCGAATCAAAATAGAAAGTCCCGTCTTCATTTCTTCTGTAATAAGAAGAATTGAATGTAGTCGTATCGGAAACATAAAATGGGTCTAATTTGTAATAAGAAAAATCATATCCATAATCCACAGGAAACAGTGAATTGAAATAGCCGTTGCCATTTATATAACTAAGAGTATTCGTTATGTATAAATTTTTATTTGCCTGAAGGTTATATACCATCTCATAATGAGGCTGAAAATAATTATCCGTCTCATCCGGATAAGTCAGATAATTTATTTTTCGGTCATTATAAATATCTCCCGTGATCTCCCCGTTCAGTGCTGCATTATCAACTCCCAGATATGCAAGATGATTCTGTATCGGACTGCCAAAAAAATTCACTTTCAACACTGAATTATTACCAAACACTTTTCCTGCACTCAAAAAATATGAAAGGTGATCTGACCATGAAAGATCTCTGTATCCGTCTGTATATAATTTTGAGAACTTCCCGTAAAATCCAAATCCGTTATCTACATTTCCTGATGAATATTCAAATGTATATTTACTTGTATTAAAATCTCCAAGTCCCGCTGTCAGATTTAGAAATTTCCTTTTAAAAAAGTCTATAGTTTCTACATTTATAGATCCGCCGATTGCTGACGACCCGTACAAAGCCGAACCAATACCGCGCTGAATCTGAATGCTTTCAACCGATGCAGCCAGATCTGAAATATCCACCCAGTATACCTGATGATCTTCAGGATCATTCTGAGGAATTCCGTTTATCATTATTGAAAGCCTTCTCTGATCAAAACCTCTGAGTGTTAGATATGAATAACCTATTGATGATCCGGATTCTGAATATGAGTTTATACTTGTATATCCATTAAGCAACATCGGAATATCCTGTACGCTGTACTTTTTTTCAATCTCTGCTCTCTTAATATTTTCAAATGTAATCGGAGTCAATCTTTTAAAACCTTTTAATGCATCTACATCAATTGTCTCTGTTTTGTATTCCGCCGAATCTTTCCTTTCTGTTGTTTCAATCTCATCACTCTTCTGAGCAATAGTATTTTCAGAAAACAATAGAATTGTTAAGAACAGAATAAATATCTGCATGTAAGTCTTTTTCATTTTTTTTATAAATAAAAAACGCTTAAATCTTTTTGAACCTGATAAAAAGATTTAAGCGTTTAAAAAATTTTATTTCCTTCGCCGGCATTATCCGTAGCAGGTTCGCGGGTTTTATCTCAGCCTTCTGTAATCAATTGAAAGCACCCCGATAATTTGTAAAAAGAACTTTTCAAAAGTAAAAAGAATAATTTTTTAATGAAAGTCTTTTTCCTGCTCGCTCACAAACTCCTGTTTGGGAGCGCACTTGAAATTGAAATTCTGTTTCAATTTTACCTCAGGGAATTTATCACCAGCATTTTCGACTCATATGATTGTTACATCTATTTACAATTATCCTATTGCTCTGTTAATTTACATCAATTATTTTGTATAAACTTCTTTACACCTAATGTTATATAAAATTATTTATCCGGTACTGATAATATTTTCAACTCTGATATTATCTTCATGCAGTGAAGAAAATTCTTTTTCTATAAAGAATGAAATATCTTCTGCCGACAGGATAGAATTTATGTATAAGGACGGATTTGATTCTACAGGAAAGATGATCGTTAAAACTTCAAGCATCACAGATCAGAAAGATATATCTGAGATTATTAATACTGTAACAAATGAACCATTTGAATATCAGTATTGTATCTCCACCGGCTCGATGACATTTTATAAAAATGATTCTGTGCTGATCTCCTTGGTTTATAATACAACCGATGATTACAGACATATAGCTTTTAATCAGTATAACAAACTCACAGCACTAAAGCTTTCAGAGGAAAATGCCAGGCTGCTGGAAATGTATTCTAGTAAATAATATTAATCTAATTTTAAAATCAAATAAATTTAAATTTTTGAAAAAACTTTTTGTCTTATTAATTTTTTTAATTTCAACATCTGTATATTCTCAGATAACTCCTGAAATTTATTCTTGGAGACAGAATACAAACGGAGCAACTGGTTATAACAATATTGCTGCTGATGTTCAACAGGTTTTTTATTCCAATAATTTTGTATATGTAAAATGTACAGGAATTCCTTCATATACAATCGGACCTTGGGCTATGAATCCTAATACTCCAACAAATCAGAACTGGACTTTTAAGATCGCAAGGTATCCTGTCCCAAGCGGTAACCCTGCAACTGCAGGAAACGGTCAGCTTGGAGTATTGGTAAATGGTGTTGTAATATTTAATGCGGGCGATGCAATGTCTTATAACAATCAAAATGTATGGCATAGAGTAGCACAGTATTTTGAAGCCGTCAGCTTTGATACATCCGGCGGTCATCCGGCTCCAGGTGGAGTTTATCATTATCACATTAATATGAAGAAATTATATTCACAGGATTCAAATCAGCATTCACCCATTCTCGGATATATGTTTGACGGTTATCCACTTTATGGACCTTATGCTTATTCAAATACAAACGGTACAGGTGGAATAAGAAGAATGAAAAGCGGTTATAAAAAAAGAAATATTACTACTAGAACTTCTCTCCCTGATGGAACAGTTTTGTCTTCAGGACAATATGGTCCGGCTGTCAGTTCACAATATCCTCTCGGATGTTTCATTCAGGATTATGAACTTATTTCAAATGGTGCTGATCTGGATTCCTATAATGGTAGATTTTCTGTAACACCTGAATATCAGAATGGAGTTTATTCATATTATATGGCGATTGATTCCGCAGGGAATCCTGAGTACCCTTACATTATTGGACCAAAATATTATGGAAATCTCGTTGCAGGCAACCGCCCTCCCGGAGGACATGTTACAATAACAGAATCGGTTAGTCAGTTTTTGATTACAACTGCTATGGATATAAAAGTTATTCCCGAAGGGTTTTACAATCTGACTTCAGATAAACTTAACTCAAAAGATACTGTAACAGCATTTTTAAGAAATATAAATTCACCTTTTTCAATTGCCGATTCTGCGAAAACCATTTTAGATTCGGTTTCTTTTACAGGACATTATACTTTTTCAAGAGCAGGTACAGGAAATTATTATATCCAAATTAAGCACAGGAATTCAATTGATACATGGAGTAAATCGGGTGGAGAAAGTTTTGTAAATGGTGCAAATCTAAATTTTGATTTTACAGGTTCAGCTTCAAATGCTTATGGTAATAATTCACAACAAAAAGGAGCAAGGTATTGCATGTACAGCGGTGATGTTAACAGTGACGGTTTTGTAGATGTTACAGATCTTTCTGAAATTGATAATGCTGCAGGTAGTTTTGCAACAGGTTATATTCTGTCTGATGTAACAGGTGACTTTTTTACTGACCTTGATGATCTTTCTATTGCAGATAATAACTCTTCAAATTTTGTCACAATTGTAAGACCATAATGTTCTTTTTAAAAGTTCGACCATATTTTATAAACTGTAAATTCAATTTAAAAATTAATTTAATGAATAAATTAATCTATGTGTATCTGTTTTTTTCAGTTTCATTTTTAAATGCTCAGATCACTCCTGAGATCTATTCATGGCAGCAAAACCCGAATAATATTACCGGTTATAATGGGATTCCCGCTGATGTTCAGCAGGTGTTTTTTTCAGATAATTATTCCTATGTAAAGTGCACAGGTATTCCTTCTTATACGATCGGTCCGTGGGCAATGAATCCCAACATTCCAACAAATCAAAACTGGACATTCAAGATTACAAGATTTCCAATTCCTGACCCAACTCCTTCCACTGCGGGAAACGGACAGATAGGTGTTTTAAAAAATGGAGTAGTTCTTTTTAATTATGGAGATGCAATGTCTTACAACAATCAAAATATCTGGCACAGAGTTGCACAGTATTTTGAAGGTCCGAGTTTCGATTCATCCGGTGGACATCCTGCTCCCGGCGGTGTTTATCATTATCATATCAATATGAAATATCTTTACACTCCCATTCCTTCCGAACATTCACCTATACTTGGATATATGTTCGACGGCTATCCGCTTTATGGACCTTACGGATTTTCAGATACAAACGGTACCGGTGGAATAAGTAGAATGTTAAGCGGTTATGTGAAAAGAAATATTACTGCTAGAACAACTCTTCTAGATGGTACTGTCCTAAATCAAAATCAATGGGGACCAAATGTAAGTACACAATATCCATTAGGTTGTTTTAAAGAAGATTACGAATTGAACACCAATGGTGCAGATCTCGATTTACATAATGGGAGATTTTGCATTACGCCTGAATATCCAAATGGAACCTATGCTTATTTTATAACAATCGATTCACTAGGAACTCCGATTTATCCTTATATAATTGGAAATACATACTACGGCGAAGTTGTACAGGGTAATATTCCTCCAGGCGGTCATGTAACGATCACCGAACCTGTGACACAGTTTACACCTCTCAGCATTTCAAATAATAATGCTTCAAATAATAATGCAGAATCATTTATTCTGTATCAGAATTATCCGAATCCATTTAATCCTGAAACAAATATAAAGTTTGATATTTTAAAAACAGAATTTACTACTCTGAAAATTTATGATACAAACGGCAGAGAAACGGATATACTAATGAATGAAAATTTGACCCCAGGAAGTTATGTTGTTAAATTTAATGCTGCAGATCATCCGAGTGGTATTTACTATTTTAAACTAAGTTCAGGTAAATTAGAATCAGTTAAAAGGATGATGCTCATAAAATAATTTTTCAGAAATATATCTGTGGAAAAAAGAATAAAATTTTGTCTGATCAAATCCTGATTAAATTCAGGGTTTGGTTTTTTTTATACCTGTAAAATGCACTTCAAATTCTAATTTACTTGCTTCACAATCCAATTCAATTTTCAAAATTATTTTTTTATGAATGCAAAAAATTTAGGTAAAAATTTGAATGATTTTTATCATGCTCATATGTAAGAAATATTTTGTATTTTTGTTTAAATTTTCATAGAATTTTTACTCGAAATAATTTACGAATTTCTAAATAACCTGTAAAATTAATACAAAAGAAATTTTATCCAAAAGCCACAGGATACTGACACTAAATACAATAGCATTCACTATTTGTTTTGCATGCTGGACTATGAATGGTGTACTGGTAACTTACCTTGTAGATAATGGCATCTATAACTGGAGCGTAATAGAAATGGGTTGGCTACTTGGAATTCCCATTCTTACAGGTGCATTGTTCAGATTACCAATAGGAATATTAACAGACAAATATGGAGGCAAACCTGTTTTCAGTTCACTTTTAATTTTATGTTCTGTTCCATTGTTCTTAATTTATTTTGCAGATAGTTATATAATATTTGTAATCTTAAGCTTGTGTTTTGGAATGGTCGGAACAAGTTTTGCAGTTGGCATTGCTTATACTTCTGTCTGGTATCCAAAACACTGGCAAGGCAGAGCACTTGGAATTTTTGGAATGGGAAATGCCGGTGCTGCTCTTACTACTTTATTTGCTCCCTCACTTTTAAATTTTTTATCCTCTGCTGATCCGAAAAACGGCTGGAGATTTCTACCTGTTTGTTATGGACTGGTTTTACTTCTCATGGGACTGATCTTCATTTTCTTTTCCGAAAATAAAAAAACTGATCAGTCAGGGAAAAATATTACACAGCTTTTAAGTCCGTTAAAAAATGTTAGAGTCTGGCGTTTTGGTTTATATTATTTTCTAGTGTTCGGAATTTTCGTTGCCTTGTCACAATGGCTCTTACCTTATTATGTAAATGTATATCAGACTTCACTTGTAATGGGAGGTTTGTTTACTTCCCTCTTCAGCTTACCATCCGGTGTGATCAGAGCATTCGGCGGATATCTCTCCGATAAGTTTGGAGCAAGAAAAGTAATGTACTGGGTTCTCGGATCATCAGCAATAATTAGTATGTTGCTCATGATTCCTAAGATGAATGTAACAACTCCGGGCAACGGGCTGATGGCAAGAAATACAGGAGTAGTTACAAGCGTTCAGGAAAATGAAATTAAGATCGGAGATGTAAGCTATCCTATAAAAGTAAAAGAGAATAAAGAGTCTGAAGGCGGGGTTTTTCCTACAAAAACTACATGGCAGGAAATTCTTGTAAAAGAAAATGAACATGTTCAGAAAAGATCTCTCATTGCACAGGGCATTACACAAATACATTTCGAAGCTCATATCTGGGTGTTTAGCGTTTTGGTAATTCTTATCGGCATTTCTTTTGGAATTGGAAAGGCGGCAGTCTATAAACATATTCCTGAATATTTTCCAAATGAGGTCGGTGTAGTCGGTGGAATGGTTGGACTGATAGGAGGGCTGGGCGGATTTTTTGGTCCGATAATTTTCGGATACTTACTTGAATTCACTGGACTCTGGACAAGTCTGTGGATACTGTTGTTTATTGTGTCTGTTTCTTTACTTGTATGGATGCACAGAACAATTATAACAATGCACCAAAATGAAAGTCCGCATTTATCTGATCAGATAGATACTTATGATCACAAATAATTTAAATTTAATTAATAAAAAATATGGCTAACTGGCTAAAAACCTGGGAACCTGAAAATGAACAATTCTGGGAAAGTACAGGGAAGAAAATTGCCTGGAATACATTAACTATCACTACAATTTCACTGACACTGTCTTTTGCAACATGGTTCTTATTCAGCGTAGTTGTTATCAAGCTTCCTTCAATAGGGTTTACTTTTGACAAAATGCAGCTTTTCTGGCTGGCTGCTATGGCTGGTTTATCAGGAGGACTCTTCAGAATATTACATACTTTTCTGATTCCTATATTCGGCACAAGGAATGTAATAACTTTTGCAACTCTGATAAAAATTATTCCGCTGGTAATGCTCGGATTTGCAGTGACAGATCTTTCGACTTCATTTAATTATTTTTTACTTATATCAATTCTATTAGGTCTTGGCGGAGGAGACTTTTCATCTTTTATGTCGAGTACAAGTACTTTTTTTCCAAAAAGACTAATTGGCACGGCTATGGGAATTCAGGCAGGCATTGGTAATTTTGGTGTAAGTCTTGTTCAGCTTCTTTCTCCAATAATACTTGTAGTAGGACTTTTCAGCTTCATTGGAGGAGGACAGACAGTTATTGAAACAGGTGAAACTATTTTTCTTCAGAACATTGCTTTCATTTATGTACTTCCTCTTCTTATAATCGGCATCATTGCTTTCATGAAATTGAAAAGTGTCCCCGTAAAAGCTTCCTTTAAAGAGCAGCTTGATATTTTCAATAATAAGCATACATGGTTTTGTACTCTAACTTATTTTATGACATTCGGAACTTTCGCAGGGATGGCTGCAGCATTTCCATTAATGATCAAAACTATTTATGGGGATTTTCCGGATGCACCCGCTCCTTTAAAATATGCATTCTACGGACCTTTGATCGGATCTGCCGTTAGAATTTTATTTGGAAAAATTGCAGATAAAACAGGAGGTGCCATTCTTACACAGATCACAGGTATAGCTTTAATAATTTGCTTTTCATTGTTGATTGGTTTAGGTTTACTCAAACCAACTTCTATGGATCAGTTTCCATTATTTGTAGGAATCATCATGACAATATTCTTTTTTACAGGTGTTGGAAATGCAGCTACCTTCAGACAGTTTCCTGTTATATTTTCATCATCACCAAGAAAAGCTGCTGGCGTGATAGGCTGGACAGCGGCTATTGCTGCATTTGGTCCATTTATTTATAATGTACTGATCGGAAAATCTGAAGAAGTTACAGGAGATTCTGCTTTGTTTTTTTCAGGAATAATTGTAATTTGTATCTTTGCAACTATAGTTAACTGGTATTTTTATACACGAAAAGGCTGTGAAAGACCTAGCTGATCTCTTAATATATTTTTTTAAAAATATTAAAAAAATTAATTTTAATAATGTTTCAACTTATCAGAAATCTGAATTTAAAAGCTCTCGGAATTGCCTTCGTAGTTTCCTCTTTTACAATTGGAATTATTTTTCTCGGATCAAGAGACCTGCAGTATTTTGATGCCGCACTGATCACTTACTTATTCGGAACTATCTTTGCGATCTTTGGAATTTCCTACAGGTATTCAGTCTGGCTTCAAAGACCTCCTACATGGATGTATTTCAAAAGAGGCATGCAGTTTTTCTTCAGCGGGAAAATATTCACTCATATCTGGTTCGTCTCAAAAGCAAGTATCGGTAATATCGCATTTCAAAAATTTATTTATCCAAGAGGAAAACTAAAATGGCTTGCACATTTTTTTATTGCTGCCGGTTGTCTATCTGCATTCGCAATTACTATTCCTTTGACATTCGGATGGGTACACTTTACTCTGATGCCCGAAACTATTGATACATATCAGGCACACTTTTTTGGATTTAGTGTATTTGATTTTAAGCTGGGCTCTATTGTTGCCTTTATGACCTTTCATGCTCTCAACTGGTCTTCCTATCTTATCATAATCGGTTGTCTTTATTTCTTAAGAAGAAGATTTACTAATGCAGGTTTAATTGCATCTCAGAGTTTTGAAGGAGATCTGCTACCCCTATTATTGCTAATTATTGTATCAGTAACCGGATTAGGATTAACATATTCATATCAGTTTATGAAAGGCTTTGCATTTAATTTCCTTGCAGTAACTCATGCGATTTCAGTTATAATATTTTTAATATGGATACCTTTTGGAAAATTCTTTCACATCATTCAGAGACCTGCACAGATCGGTGCTCACATTTATAAAGCTGAAGGAGAAAAACAGGGCATGGCAATTTGTCCCCATACGGTAAAGGAATTTAGTACTCAGCTTCACATTGATGATCTCAAAGCAGTTACAAAAGAATTAGGATTTAATTTTGATAACAAAGACGGCTCGTCCCATCTTGATCTTAGTCCTGAAGGGAAAAGATCTGCACTGGCGAAAGCTCATTTAAATGCAAGACTTGAAAGCGGAAGTTTTTTTGGATAAAATTTTTAAATAAAGTATAATGGCTAAACTACCTATTGACGAACATAAAATTATTGAAAAATTCGGACCTCACCTGAATGCAGTTCCACAGGATGGCTACAGTGGCAGAGATGAACCGGATAAAGTTGTAAATACTCATTGCTGTTTTTGCGGAATGCAGTGCGGCATTAAATTAATTGTAAAAGATAATAAAGTTGTGGGCTTTGATCCGTGGGAAGAATTTCCCTTCAATGAAGGAAGGCTTTGTCCAAAAGGTGTTCAGAGATATTTACAAAATAATCATCCTGACAGACTGATGACTTCTATACAAAGAGTTGAGGGTGTTGGCTTTGAACCGGTGAGCTGGGATAAGGCAATGGACAAGACAGTTTCCGAAATAAAAAGGATTCAGGAAAAATATGGCAACGATGCTTTTGCAATGCTGTCAGGAGTTTCACTTACAAATGAAAAAAGTTATCTGATCGGAAAGTTTGCGAGAGTCGCCCTTAAAACAAAAAATCTTGATTATAACGGAAGACTCTGTATGGTCAGCGCAGGCGCAGGAAATAAAAAAGCATTCGGATTAGACAGAGGTTCAAATAATTATACAGATCTGGAATATGCAGAAGTAATTATTGTAGCAGGTGCAAATATCAGCGAGACATTCCCAACTCTGACTCACTGGATCTGGAAAGCCAGAGACCGCGGTGCAAAATTGATCGTCATTGATCCGAGAGTAATTCCCCTTGCAAGAACTGCAGATATTCATCTTGATGTGAAACCCGGAACTGACTCCGCATTGTACGGAGCCATGCTGAAATATCTTGTTGATAATGATATGCTCGATCATGATTTTATCGATAACTATACTTCAGGTTTTCAGGAGACGATTGATTCTGTAAAAGATTACACGCTTGAATGGGCTGAAGAAATAACAGGCATTGATAAAGAAAAGATCAAAGCTGCTGCTGAACTTTGGGGAAAAGCAAAGACCAGTTTTCTTCTTCATGCACGCGGTATTGAACATCATTCCAAAGGAGTTGATAATGTACTCGGATGTATAAATCTTGTTCTTGCAACAGGAAGGATTGGGAGACCTTACTGCGGATATGCAACAATTACCGGACAGGGTAATGGTCAGGGAGGCAGAGAGCACGGGCATAAATGCGATCAGCTTCCGGGCAATCGTGACATTGAAAATCCTGAACACAGAAAATATATTTCAGAAGTCTGGGGAATAAATGAAAAAGATCTTCCGGGTAAAGGTCTGTCTGCATATGAAATTATTGAAGCAATTCACAGAGATGAAATCAAAGGATTGATCTCAATATGTTTTAATCCCTTAGTGTCATTGCCTAACAGCAACTACGTTCGTGAAGCTTTAGAGAAATTAGAATATTATGTTTGTATAGATTTCTTTTTAAGTGAAACAGCAAGACATGCTGACATTGTGCTTGCAGGTTCACTTCAGGAAGAAGAAGAAGGAACTACTACTTCAGCAGAAGGCAGAGTAATCAGGATCAGAAAAGCCGTTGACCCGCCGGGTGATGCTCGTGCTGATACTTCTATTATACTTGAGCTAGCAGAAAGGCTAGGTGTGAAAGATAAATTTACTTACGAAGACAATGAAGCAATTTTTAATGAACTGAGAGTTGCATCAAAAGGCGGTACTGCAGATTACTACGGTATCACTTATAAAAGAATTGAAGATAACATGGGAATTTTCTGGCCCTGTCCGAGTCTTGATCATCCGGGAACTCCGCGCCTTTGGGAAGATAAAAAATTCAGAACTCCCGACGGTAAAGCTCATTTTAATCCGGCTCCTTATAAATTGCCCGGAGAAGTTACTGATGAAGAATATCCTGTTGTATTAACAACCGGTCGTGTGGTGTCGCAATATCTTAGCGGTACTCAGACAAGACGGATCAAAAAATTAGTCAATCAATATCCCGAACCATTATTAGAGATTCATCCTGAGCTTGCAGCAAAATATAATATCAGACAGAGAGAACTTGTAAAAGTCAGCAGCCGCCGAGGTGAAGGAATTTTCCCTGCTAACATTGTAGATACCATAAGGAAAGATACTGTGTTTGTTCCATATCACTGGTCAGGAAAAAAGTCTATAAATCAACTGACACCGGGGACTTTAGATCCGATCTCAAAGATTCCTGAATTTAAAGTATGCGCATGCAAGCTTGAACCTTTGAATAAATTTTCAGATCCGGCTGTTGACAGCCATGCTTATCAAAGTGTTTAGAATAATTTTAAAATTTATTTAGTGAATAATTTATTTAATAAAGATCAAAAATTTTTTGTTGACATGCAGCGGTGCATAGGTTGTAAAGCTTGTGAAATGGCTTGTGCAGAATGTGAAACCAACGGACAGGAAGCGATGATACATGTAAATTATGTGGACAGAGCAAAGACAATTCAGACTACTGTACAGGTATGTATGCACTGTGATGATCCGGTTTGTGCTAATGTCTGTCCTGCTGATGCAATCTCGAAAGATGAACTCGGCATTGTACATACTGCAAATACTTCAAGATGTATCGGATGTTCTAATTGTGTGATGGCATGTCCTTTTGGTGTTCCAAAAAAAATGGAAGAGTATGATCTGATGATGAAATGTAATATGTGTTATGACAGGACAAGTGTAGGAAAGAAACCAATGTGCGCAACAGTCTGTCCAAGCGGTGCATTGTTCTTTGGAACATTGGAAGAGATAAATGAACAAAGACCAAACAGTACTGCAGTAAATAAATTTGTCTTTGGTGAAGAAGTAGTTACTACACTTGTAAATATAATGATGCCAAAAGGCAGTACAGAATTAAAAATTTAACAAGTAATATTTATTATGAAAAAAAATAACGACAATAATAACGAAAACTGGAAACAGGATTTTCCATACAAAAGACAGGACTCTACTTTTATTGGTAGAAGAGAGTTTGCAAAAATGCTTGCACTTGTTTCAGGCGGTCTGTCAATTGGCAGCGGGTTTGTAGCTTTGAGGGCACACTTATCTCCAAAGAAAAAAGTAGTAGGTGAACATTTTGTATGTAATAAGAATGATATTCCTGTCGGAGGGACGAAGTCTTTTGTAATTGAAGGAAGTGATATTCCTTATATTCTAATTCATCTTGAGAATGGAAATTTCAGAGCCTATGAACAAAAGTGTACGCATCTTTCCTGTTCCATTTATTATAAGCCGGGTTCAGGTGAAATAATTTGCCCGTGTCATAACGGTTCTTTTGAAGCTGAGACAGGTGTAGTACTTGCAGGTCCTCCTCCCCGCCCGCTTCCAAAATTAGAAGTAGTCATTAAGGAGAATAAATTATTTGTGAAAGCGGAAAATAAAAATAATGCCGTATGAGTTCATTCAGGACAAAACAAAACAGTGCTAATACAGATAAGCTTAATAATATTTTATTAACACTTATAGTAATTTTAATTTTAAATCTTGGACTTCAGATATGGTTGCTATACACTGCTTTGAACTATGCTCTTGACGATAATAAAGAAGTAGCAACTTATGCATTCATAGCTTCATTTGGAATATTTCTGATCGGAGCAGTATGGTTATACTTTTTACCACAGGGCAGATCAGGTAATGAAAATGGAAATTCCTGATGTCAGTTAAATTTATTTATTTTATAAAAATCAAAATAACATTCCATGCCTGAAAAAATTGCCAGAATAATTTTATTTGTTAATGACGTTTTAAAATGTACAGAATTTTACAAAAATATTCTTGGGCTGAAAGTAATGGGCAAATCTGATCCTGAGTGGACTGAGCTAAAAACCGGTAACTGCTGCATTGCTTTACACAAGACAGGAAAAAAAAGTGTTGGGAAATTTTATAATAATGTAAAAATAGTTTTCTATAAAAAAGATGTGAAGAAAGCTAAAGAGCAAATTGAAAAAAAAGGAATAAAGATGGGGAAGATATTTACATTTGAAGGAATGAACTTTTGTGACGGCATTGATCCTGAGGGAAATAAATTTCAGTTCTCTGACAGATGATATTAATCTGATAAATTATCTGATAGAAATCTCAATTCCCATTTTCCAGACATTTAAAATGTCATTCAATTCTCTTCTAAACAAACTTTCGTTCACTGTAAATTTTATAATTCCTGTATCTTCTATTCGCCCTAAATAAATTTTATACTCTTTACCCAAAAAATCAGAAAACTTATTTAAGTCTATATTCTCATCTGGAACTAAGTTGAAGTTATTAGTGCCATTTTTAATTTTTTCAATACTGATCCCTTTAATTTTATTAATCTCATTAATTAAATGTTTTGACAATGGAATGATCTTCTGCCATTTGGATTCAATATCTTTAAGATAATGAAAAGCCATCGCCGTATTGCTCCATGACTGAAAAACTGTTCCGCCATGAATTTTTATCTGATAAGGAACCATGTCTATTAATTCTGAATCACCGCAAAGTACAGCTCCACCGGCAGTATTAAGACATTTGTAAAGTGAAATATAAACTGTATCGAAATAAGATGAGTATTCAGAAATAGGAGTGTTAGTATATGCTGAAGCAAGATGTATGCGTGCTCCATCAAGATGAAGCTTGTAACCTTTTTCTCTGCAGTATTCAGAAATTTCTTTTATTGTTTCTATCGGTACATACTTTCCGTCTGCACGCCTGACAGGATTTTCTATAACTACAGTACCGGTACCGCTGTCAAATGTCTCACCGCTTTTTAAATAATCTAAAGTTTCTTTCAGATCTTCCAGTTCAAAATATGGTTTACCTTTTCCAACAGGTATTAATCTTTTTCTATGAACACTATATAACCCGTCTGCTTCATCACGATACATGTGACTGTTTTCCGGAACTATTACTTTTATATTTTCTCCATTTAATAATCTGACACTTAGATGATTAGCCATAGTCCCTGTCGGAAGATAAATACATTTTTCCTTTCCTGTGATCTTTGCAAACTCTTCCTCCAAAGATTTAGTCGGACCGCCGTTTCCATATATATCTCTGTGAATTTTATCTGACCGGTTTATCTCTGAAAGCTTTTCAATGTATTCCTCAGGTGAAAAACCAATTCCATCACCGATAAAATTAACACTCTTAATATTTTGATCCATACTATTTTTTTGGAGGAACAATAAATTTATTTTCTTTAGGGAATTTTTTTATAAGTTCTTCCCCAACTTCAAAATTAGTTTGCAATAAACTGTCGGGATTAGAACTAAGCCAGTCACTAAGATTCAGGGCCAGATAATCTCCGTCATTAAATCCTATCAAAACTATTAACACTTCATCACCAGTATTTTTTATATAATGCCCAGCACCCATCGGAACATATCCGATATCTCCCGCATTAAAATCTTCTATAACTTTATTTCCCTGTGCAAGAAAAACTCCCATCTGAGCTTTGCCCTGAATATAATACTGCCATTCATCTGCATTCGGATGCCAGTGCATTTCTCTTAAACCGCCCGGCTGAATTTCAAGTACCGAACCTGCCATTGTTTTGCTGATCGGAAATTCTTTTTGAGTCACAGTCTTTTGTGTGCCGCCTCCCGGAATTCTCCTCGGCTCCTGCGCCAAAAGAGGATAGCGATGTTTGGTGGTCAGCTCTGGATCACTTACCGCTGCTGATATGAATGAATGATCATCAGGTACTTTCCCTTTTGCAAAATACACTTCATGTTTAGGCAGCTTTCCTACTTCATCAATTGTGATCCCAAGATTCTGAGCTACAATTTCAGGCGGAGTGGAAGATATAAAATCTGTAATACTGAATGTGTGATCTTCCGAAAAATCTCCGTTATCAAAAATTAAAATGAAGTGACATTCTTCATCACTTATTCCCTGTATGGAATGTCCGTAACCTCTGGGAAAATACCATACATCTCCCGGATCAAAAGTATCAATAAAAGAGGAACCGTCAGGATGAAGCAGAGTCGTTCTGCAGCTTCCTTTGATCACATAGCCCCATTCGGCAGCATTTGCATGCCAGTGAAGTTCTCTCATACCGCCTGATTCAAGTCTCATGGATACTCCTGCAATTCCCACTGATGCAGGAAATTCCTTTACTGATGCTCCACGGGTTATCCCTCCAGGTAAAATTTTTGGCGCTTCTTTCTCAAGCTCATACTTAAAGGAGATCATAATATTTAATTTTTATTTAAAATTGTTTGAAAAATTTAAACAATATAAGATTCTTATTAAAGCTATAAGAATTTTCTAAAATGTATAATTCTATATTTGTAATTTGAAATTTGAAATTTATTTATTTGTGTTTCATCTCTTTCATCACTTCAAAAATATGCAGCACAAAAGGGAACAAAGCATCCATACTTTCTTTAGCACCCTTTGTAGAACCCGGAAGAGCAAGCACTAATGTGTCTTTAATCAATCCTGATACACTTCTTGAGAGCATACTATACGGAGTTCTTTGCTGACCATAACTTCTCATAGCTTCTTCTATACCCGGAATTTTTCTTTCCAATAACGGCTCTATGGCTTCAGGTGTAATGTCTCTCGATGATAATCCCGTGCCGCCGGTTAGAATTATCATATTTACTTTTTCTTCAGTCAGTTTTAATATTTTATCTTTTATCTCTGATGCTTCATCCGGTATAATTGAATACTCAAATATATTTATTTGTAAGGATTCAAGTTTACTGATTATAACTTTACCTGCACGATCTTCCTTCTTTCCTGCAGATATTGAATCTGAACAAACAATTACAGCTGCATTCAATCCCTTTCTGAATTCCTCTGGAAAATCTGTTTTACCGCCTTTCTTCTCGATTAATTTTATATTACTTATTTCAATATTTTTATCAAGCGGTTTCAACATATCATAAGCAGTAAGCGCTGCAATAGAAACTCCATGCATAGCTTCTACTTCAACGCCTGTTTTATAAATAGTCTTTACTTCCATCTCAATTTTGATTTCTAATCCATCTATTATGAAACTTACAGATGCAAACTCAATCGGCAAAGGATGACAATCCGGAATTACATCACTCGTTTTTTTCACTGCAAGCAATGCTGCCGCTTTACTCATTTCAAATACATCGCCTTTAGGTACAAGTTTGTTTCTTACAGCATCAATTGTAGTCTGACTGCTTACCTTTACTGTTGCCAGAGCTTTTGCATATCGAAGTGTATTAATCTTGCCGGTTATATCTATCATTCTATTTTTCTAAAAATTTTTAATGTAAATTTTATTACTCGTTTTTTTATAATTTATTTTTCACCTATTTATTTTCCAAGTATGTTCATCATTATCAAATATTTCTTTTCCCCATATCGGTAATTTTGTTTTGATCAGCTCTACCATTTCTCTGCAGGCTTCCGTTGCATCATTTCTGTGGACTGAAGAAACAAAAACAAATAAATTAATTTCACCTGCATTAACTCTTCCGAGACTGTGATATACATGCATACAGATCAGTTCATATTTTGCAAAAATAATTTCACGAATATTATAATATTCCTCCTCTGCCATTTCAACGTAAGTGGAAAATTCTATCGCTTGTACTGTCCTGCTGTCAATTTCATCACTCCTTATCTGTCCTAAAAAGATCTGATGTGCTCCAATATTTTTTTTTGTGCTGTGTTTTGAAATTGAGTCTGCTATAAACTCAGGACTTATCGCTCCTTCTAAAAATAACTTTTTCGATTTCTTTTTTTCAATATTCATATTTTCTGATGCTTTGTTAATTCAGTTGGTGTATTAATATTTGTAAAAAATTTTCTGTTGTCAAAACCATATTCATCAAATTTATACTGCACTTTTTTCAAACTATTCAATGCATCTTTCATTTTCAACTTATTGTTTTTTATCAGTTCTTCTATTGGCTTAAGACAATTTTTATCATACACCGCAAAAAGTGGTTCTGCTTCTCCTTTGTTTTCAAAGACAAGTACATCTTCTTCATTTGCTTTATTAACTAATATTGACAAAACATCTGAAGTTATAAATGGTGAATCACAACTCAGTATCAATGTTTTTCTCGTCTCTGAAAAAGTAAGTGCTGTATAAATCCCTCCTAGCGGTCCGCTGTTTTTTATCAGATCATTATGGCATGGATAACCAAACTGTTCATATTCGGAATTAGCAGTGATGATAATAATTTTATCAGTAATTTTCTTTACTTCATCAATAACATATTCTATTAGCATTTTATTATTAAGATACATAAAACCTTTATCCTCACCCATCCTTGAACTTTTTCCTCCTGCAAGTATAGCAGCAGTAATTTTATTTTTACCGGTCATACTATTTTAGGTAGTATGTGTGTTTCAATATTACTTCCCTTTACAAATTTTTTATTTTCTGAATTTAAAAATACTATCGCATTTGATTCAGCAAATGATCTCAATATATTTGATCCCTGACCTTCCAGTATCGTTACCATATCATTTTCGATCTTAGCTTTCAGAAACAGATCTTTTTCTCCTTTCATTATAAATGGCTTTGTTAAAGGAAGAAGTTTTTTTGTTAACTCGATTTCAGAATGTCCACTCATTTTATTCAGACATGGAAGTACATATTCATAAAAGCAAGTAAGAGATGCAGCGGGATTACCGGGTAATGCAAAAACAAGTTTATCTTTATACTTCCCGGCATAGAGCGGCTTTCCTGGCTTTTGTAAAACTTTATAAAAGATCTCGTTAACACCAAGGTTATGAAGAATTTCTTTTACAAGGTCATATTTGCCTACTGATATTCCTCCTGAAATAAGGATCACATCAGATGCCTTTAGCATAATTTTAATACAATCATTAATTTTTTTTCTTTCATCTTTTACTGAACTTAATTTTGAAACTTTATATCCACATCCTTTAATCACAGATTCCAGCATCAAAGAATTAGACTCATAAATTTTACCTGGTGATAATTTTTTACCCGGACTCTGAAGCTCATTTCCCGTTGACAAAACTGAAAGTATTGGTTTCCTGATTACTTTAATTTTATCAAAACCCATCGAACTCAAGAAACCAACTGATGCCGGATTTATACGATGTCCTTTTGTTAATGCCGACTGACCTTTTTTGATCTCGGATCCCTTTCTGCGGATATTACTGCCGGCTTCTAAAGCAGATAATGAAACAGTAACTTTGCCATTTTTAACTAAAGCTTTTTCCTGCATTACCACACATGTAGAATTAAGAGGAACTGCAGCACCTGTGTAAATATATACAGCAGTATTTTTTTTTAGAAATCTAAAAGGCTTGTCTCCGGCTTTTATTTCACCAACAATTAAAAATGAAAATTCATTATTGATAATTTCCGCAGTATGATCAAAGTTTACGGCAAATCCATCCATTGCAGATTGATCAAAAGGCGGCAGATCGACAGGTGACTTTATAGATTCCGCTATAAGATATCCCGTACTTTCCGAAATCTTTTTTATAACTGAAAACAATGGTTTTACAGATCTAAATAATTTGTACTTTGCTTCTTTGACACTGATCATATATTTCAGAGAAAATTTTCTTAGCTTTAAAAATACTTATTTTTTCTAATAAAAAATCTTTTACAAAAATAACGAGATAGCCCTTAATATCCACTGATAAAATAGAATTTAATGATGCTATTATCTGACTTAAAGATATTACTTTTAAAAACTATTTTTATTTTTTCAAAATTAATATTTATACAATGTCAGAGATAAATAAAGACGTAAGTAATTTAGACTCATTAAAATTTGATTCTCAGAGCTCAATTCAATACCAGGAAAATTCAGTGGTAAGCAAAACTATTATTTCAAAAAAGAGCGGGACAGTGACTATGTTTGCATTTGATAAAGGTCAGGGTCTCAGCGAACATACAGCTCCGTTTGATGCAATGGTATTTATTACAGATGGTGAAGCAGAGATCAGCATTGATGGTGTCAGTCAGATCGTTAAGAAAGATGAGATCTTAATTTTACCGGCAAACAAACCTCATGCTCTCAACGCTGTCAACAAATTCAAAATGCTTCTGATCATGATAAAGTCATAAGAGGATCTGATTTTTAAAATTGTTTTAAATGATGTTATCTGAAAAAATTTTATAAAAATAGTTAAAAGAATTTTTGTATATTTATAAACATTTTTAAAAATTATGGATAAAATTAAAATAGAAAAAGATATCAGGGTATTTTACGTTCAGGCAGAATCATTCCCTGATGGAATTGAAGCAGCTTTCAAAAAACTTGATAACTTTATTGATAAACATAAAGACAGAAGATGTTTCGGAATTTCGCGACCTGAAAACAATAAAATTATTTATAAAGCGGCGGCGGAAGAGTTAAGTAAAGGTGAAGCAGAGAAATTAAATTGTAAAACGCTTGTGATTAAAAAAGGTAATTACAACTGTATTACTATCAAAGATTTTATGAAAAATATTGAAATGATTGGAAAATCTTTTAGCAAGCTTTGTTCAACTCCCGACATTGATCCGGATAGTTACTGTGTGGAATGGTACTTTAATGATAAAGATGTAAAGTGTATGATTAGAATAACTGATTAATTTACGAAATTCAAAAAATTTACTTAGTATGAAAATTAAAATTATCAGTCTCGTTTTTACTATTGCTTTTATTTCAACATCAGATGTATTTTCTCAGCAGGACTCTTCAGAATTTAAATTTATTACTCATAAAAGTAAAAAAGACAGTTCACTTTTACCTTTTTATACAGAGCAGGGAGACTGGTTCAGAAATCCAGAGATTCCGAGTTTTATTTTTCAGGGACCGGATAAAAAATTTTCACTTGGCATCGGCGGCTTCTTTAATTATACAGCTTCCTATGACTTTGACGGCATTTCGGATAATCTCGATTTTGTTACTTATGATATAATTGTCCCAAATGATACAATTCAGAAATCACAGTTTCAGATGTATGCAAACACTTCCCTTTTATATTTCAAAGTAATTACTAAAACTTCACATGGGAATTTAGTAGGTTATGTCAGCGCAAATTTTCGGGGTGATGATAATAATTTTAATTTATATCAGATGTATATCAGGTATGTAGGATTTGATCTAGGCGTGGACTGGAGTACTTTTTCAGATGCTGCTTCATGGCCTGTAACAATTAATTATATCGGATTGAATTCAATGTCTGATGCTTTAAATACTTTAGTCAGATATTCATACAAGTTTGCAAAAGGCTGGAAACTAACTCTCGGATTAGAGCAACCGGATTTTAATACTTCAATTCCAAATACCGGCAGCTTGAAACAGACAGTACCGGATATACCTGCTTATCTGCAATATAGTTTTGGAAAAAGTCACATCAGACTTTCAGGACTATACAGAAATTTACTTTATAGAGATAATATCAGTAATGCAAATAGAACTGTTACTGGCACAGGAATTTCAATGACCGGTAATATTGACATCACAAAAAAAGCTCAGATATTTTTTCAGGGACTTTATGGGAAAGGGATCGGCAAGTATGTTCAGGATCTAAGCATAGATGATCTAAGTGTTACTCCTGTATCTGCACAATCCGGAGAACTGGCAGCACTGCCGGTTTATGCATATTATGGAGCGCTGCAATATAATTTTAATCCAAAGTTTTTTACAACTATAATGTACAGTCAGCTTAAAGTGCAGCCGGATAATTTTAACTCTCCTTCATATTACAGCTTTGCACGTCAGTTCACAGGTAATTTTTTCTGGCAGTTTCAGCCTGCGGCTAATGTAGGATTGGAATATAATTTTGGAAGCAGGACTAATCAAAATGGACAGAATTCAATTGCAAACAGAGTTGAATTTATGATGCAGTATAATTTTTAACCAATCTGAATTTACCAAAGCAATAGATACATTTTACATTTTCAACTTTGTGTACTGACTTTATTTATATAGTAAATCTTTATATCAATAATTATTTTATACCATTATAATTTTTCTAATGTTTACTTCCTTCCTAAATGGATGAAAAAGATCACAAACATGATATAGCACCATGGAGACATAAACTTCATGAAGTTATTTTTGAGGCAGACACTCCTACCGGTAAGTGGTTTGATATTATTCTAATCATAAGTATAATATTGAGTGTTGTCGCTGTGATGCTGGATAGTATTCAGGCAGTGAAAATTGAATATGCTGAGTGGTTGATTGCTGCAGAATGGTTTTTTACTATTCTGTTTACAATTGAATATATTTTAAGATTATTGTCTGTCAGCAGACCTTTTCATTATGCAAAAAGTTTTTTTGGTATTGTAGATCTTCTTGCAATCCTCCCTACATACATAAGTCTTTTTTATCCGGGCGGACATTATTTAGTAGTTATAAGACTGCTGAGAATACTTAGAATATTCAGAGTTTTAAAGCTTGTTCAGTACGTTGGTGAAAGTAAAATACTTATACAGGCACTCAAAGCGAGTAGAAGAAAAATTACAATTTTTATTTTTACAGTTCTTACAATAGTCACTATTCTCGGATCGTTAATGTATCTGATAGAAGGTGAGGAACACGGGTTTACCAGCATTCCCAAAAGTATTTACTGGGCGATTGTGACGCTTACGACAGTCGGTTATGGAGACATTACACCTCAGACTATTCTTGGGCAATTTCTTTCTGTTATAATTATGATATTAGGTTATGGCATTATCGCAGTTCCAACAGGGATCATGACTGTAGAGATGAACAAAGCTTTTAAACACAAAGGCGGCATACGTGCATGTATAAACTGCGGTGCTGACAATCATGATGAAGATGCTGTATATTGTAAATACTGCGGGAAAAGTCTTTAGATAAAATTTTTTATTGAACTATTTTAAACCGATTTTTAAAATGTAAAATATTGTAAAATGAATGAACCTATAAAAAGACATGAATCTATTCAGCCTCTAAGCAGAGATCATCACCACGGTTTACTTTTATGCTGGAAAATAAAAACAGGTTTTGCTAAAGGAGTCTCAACCGATAGGATGAAAGTATATGTCGATTGGTTTTATGAAAAGCATATAAAGAAACATTTTGAGATCGAGGAAGAATTTGTGTTTCCTGTTTTAGGGAATGATCATGAACTTATAAAACAAGCTCTGGATCAGCATAAAACCTTGATGAAATTATTTACTGATAATTCTGATGTAACCGGTTCATTAAAAAATATTCAGACAGAACTGGAAAAGCATATTCGTTTTGAGGAAAGAGTTTTATTCAATGAAATACAGAAAGTTGCATCTGAAAAGCAATTGAAAATTATAAAAGAACATCATTCTGATGATAAGTTTGTCGATAATTTATCTGATCAGTTTTGGACGAACAATTGACGGCAGCATATCAGTAATTTTAATATTTTCTTTAGCTTAAATTATGAGATCTGTATTTGTTTTATAAAATGAATCTACTTTTTTAAATTTAATTTCAGTACAATGAAGATATCCAAGAATAATATATTTTATATTACATCATTTATATTCGCAATATGGTTCGCTCTAACTGGATTTGCCTGGGTCTATTATGTTAATATAATATTTTCACTTCCATTCGGGATAATGAGTCTTGTTTTATGGTATTTTGGAAAAAGATCTGATCCGAATAAAAACAGATACAAATATATAATCTATATACTTTCGATTGGGGTTATAATCTCTCTCTTAATTTTGATATTATTATTACTTAGAAATTAAAAACAATAAATATTTTGAACCTGTCTTCAAATTTTCGATTTGAGTTTATTGATGAATTCAAACTGAATCTAAATACTAAAAATCAGATATCCGCACTTCTCAGGATTAGTTTTCCTGAAGAAGAATTTAATGGAAGGACTTATTTCAAACAGCTTCCTCACTATCGTCTTCTATTATGGAAAGACGATATTCTTATTGGACAACTTGGACTGGACTATAGAGTCATGACTTTAAATAAAGAACCTGTCAGAGTAATGGGAATTATTGACCTGATGATATTACCCGAATTTCAGCATCAAGGCAACGGTACACTTCTTCTGAAAGAACTCGAAAATATTATCGGTAAGCATAAACATAATATTGATTTTTTATTTCTAGTAGCTGACTATCATAAATTTTATGAGAAGTGTGGTTACAGACTTACAAAACAAAAAGTGAAATGGCTGACTATTGAAGAGCATATAAATTATGGAATACAGGAAAAGGAATTTGACAATTGCCTGATGATAAAGCAGTTAGGATATAAGGAATGGAAGGACGATGGAGAATTAGATATGATGGGATATTGGTATTGATAAATTATTTATTTTATCGAATGGAAAAAAATTCAATTTGAATAACTATTTAAAGATCTTAAACAATTTTAAATATCAAGTAAGCTACCTTATGTTATTTTAAAGAATTAAATCAAATAATTTTATGAGTTGGATCTATTTAATAATTGCCGGCATTTTTGAGATAGGCTGGCCACTCGGAATGAAATTATCTCAAACCATGTCTTCCAAAGCATTATGGATAATACTTGCAGTGGTTTCCATGGCAATCAGCGGATTTTTTCTGTGGTTAGCACAAAAAGGTATTCCGATTGGTACAGCATATGCAGTCTGGACAGGTATCGGAGCTGTGGGTACACTTATCGTAGGGATAATTTACTTCGGTGACTCAGCCAGTATCTGGAGATTACTCTCAGCTTCCCTGATTGTGATCGGCATAGTCGGATTGAAAATTGCTAATTAAAATTCTAACAATATACTTTAAATATATTAAAATTTAGTTTTCAGTAATTTCATTTCACCCATTCTAAAATAGTTTCTAAGTTGTGAAAATAAAAAAAGCCACCGGATTCTACATCCAACGGCTTTATAATTTTAAATCTTAAATTTTAAATAGTAAATAGTATTAACTACTAACTATTAACTACTAACTATTAACTATTTTACGAGCATCATTTTCTTTGTAGCAGAAAAATCTGCTGCACTTAGACTATAGAAATAAATTCCACTTGATAAGTTTGAAGCATTAAAGTTAACTGAATAATAACCTGCACTCTTTACTTCATTTAAAAGTGACATTACTTCTTTACCTGACATATCAAATATCTTAATACTTACTTGTCCGTCTGTCGGAAGAGCATAATTGATCTTCGTAGATGGATTGAAAGGATTTGGATAATTTTGTGAAAGGTCATACTTTACAGGTACTCCAATATTAACTTCATTACTTAAATTGAAATATTCGAAGTTACCGTTGAAGTCTATTTGTTTTAATCTATAGTTGTAATTTCCTGTAGCTAAGTTTTTGTCTGTGTAAGAATAACTGTTTGCAGTAGTTGAAGTACCGTTACCTGATACGCTTCCTACTTTTGACCATGTTCCTGAAACTGATGATCTCTCGATATCAAATCCTGAGTTATTTATCTCTGAAGCAGTTGACCAGTTTAATGTTACATCACTTCCTGAAACTAATGAAGCAAAAGAAGACAATTCAACCGGTAATAATGGATCGATATATCCCAGACCTCTTGCTCTGTATGGTGTCGGTCCGACTAAAGAAGCAACACCTCCCGATGTCATAGTGAATGCACTAGTGGAAACTTGAAATACTAGATCAGTTAATTGAAATCTGCCACCACCTATATATACAGCACCTACTACTTCAGTTACAGTTGCTCCTGACATTAGAACAGGCGTAGCAATAAAAGTTACCGGGTCGATCATTTCCATACCACCGGTTGACCAGTGATATATCATATTGTCAGTATAATTATATGCAATCACTTCTCCAAAAGTACCAACTGAATAAGGACCTGCAAGAAAACTTGTAGCTGCGGTATTTATATTTACACTGTATAAGTTTTCAGCAAATGCTCCTGCTCCAGATCCGCCCATTGTATAAAGTATTCCGGAAGTCGAGTTATATGTCAGTGTTGAAAAACCTGTACTTGCCAATGCTCCTATGTTTGTACAAACTCCTGTTACCGGATCTACTGTTACTAAATGTCTTCCAAAAGGATCAACCGTAACAATTGCATAAAATAATAAGTTATCTGAATTCCATGTAACTGCCTGAGCACCTGTGATTGTAAATCCACCCATAGTTAATGGTGCAGACGATATTGATGCCCATGTAACTTCATTAAATATTTCAATAGTTGGACTTCCCGGATTGACAGCTACAACATCAGCTTTGACCAGATCAGTTTTTATTGAAAAAAAAGTTAAAGATAAAATTATACAAATTTTAAAAAAAACACTGGTACTTTTAAAACTGAAATTTAGAGATGTAAAATTTTTCATTTTCTTTTGTTTGATTTTTTAATGGTTATATGAATTAAATATACTTCAAATTTAAAATGCTTTATAACAAAATTCTTACAGAATTTTTGTTAACATTTCTATTTTCAAAGATTGGAAAATTTATGTCAGGATAATGACGTCAAAATAAGATTTCAGATATTAAAATGCAATCTTTAACTTTTAACATTAACAAAAACTTTTGAATAATTTGAATAGAGTTATTATCATAACTGATGCAAGACTGCCTCCGTTTCTTGTCATATTAATTTTGAAAAAAACATCCCTGATTTTGTTTGCTCTTTTAAATTTTCTACAATTTATTTTTAATCAACATATTCATAATGTGGATTAGATAAATCTATAAATACTAATCAATACTCAGTTAAAATTTTTCTAAATTATTTCATTATTTTATTTATCTGATAATGTTATTTTTCACAAAAATTTTTAATGTCGGAAAAAAATACTGACTACATTCTTGGAGTTAATCAGGCAGAGCTTGAGAGACTTGAATTTCAACATGGGGTCTGGAAAAAGGTCACAGATAATTTTCTTGAAAGGGTCAACATTCAAAAAGGCTGGAAATGCTTGGATGCTGGTGCAGGACCCGGATTTGTTTCAATGCAGCTTCTTGAACTAACAGGCGGGACTGGTGAAGTTACCGCATTAGAACCGGGTGAGTTTTATATGGAACATTTCAGGAATGTTTGCAATAATAAAAATATCACTAACGTACAATTTATAAACTATGATATTGAAAATGCAGATCTTGAAGAGAATTATTATGACATGATCTATATGCGATGGGTAATAGACTTTGTACCTGATGCAGGTAACTTACTTTTGAAATTACTTCGTTCATTAAAAAAAGGCGGAGTCATTGCAATTCAGGATTATGCTTATGAAGGTATAGCACTTTTTCCAAAGGGAGGACCTTTTGATAACATCGCTGAATATGTAAAAAGCTATTGGGTTGCAGGAGGAGGAGATCCGTACTTTACTGTAAAAATTCCAAAATATTTCAGAGAAAACAATATTTCTCTTAATGAATATTCACCTGTAAGTCTTGCGGGAGAAAGTGACAGTGATATTTTCAAATGGGCATATATATTTTTCAAAGGTCATATGAAATCTCTTACTCAGCTTAATATAATTTCTCCTGAGCTTGAAAAAGAATTATGGGACGATCTAAATACACATGCTGAAAATCCTGACATGATATTTTTTTCACCTGTGATAGTTAATATAATCGGACAAAAAAATTAAAATTTATATTTGAAAAAAAAATACAACTGGGATGCTTATTATGAGCATCATAAAGAAAGACCTGTTAAAGAATCTTTACTAAAGACGCTTGAATTTTTTAAAAAAGATAAGATCTATTCAGGTCATGCTTTTGATCTTGGATGCGGAAACGGTCACGAGACAAGAGAATTGCTCAGAAAGGGATGGAGCGTTACTGCTACAGACAATAATAAAAAAGTTAAAAAATTATTAGAAGATCTGAAGATCAAACATAAAAATAATCTGGATATACAGGCAGTATCATTTGAAAAGATCACCTGGAAAAAAACAACTTTGATCTATGCTAATTATTCTTTACCGTTTTGCCCGGCAAAACACTTCGATAAAGTCTGGAAAAATATTGTTGATTCTTTAAGGAGAAATGGAAGATTCTCCGGTCAGTTCTTTGGAGACCGCGATGAATGGGATCTGGTAAGACATACAAAAGATCAGGCTTTAGAAAGACTTGATGGTATGGAAATTGAATTTTTTGAAGAGATCGAAAAAGATGACAAGACAGCTATCGGCGAGATGAAACACTGGCATGTCTTTGATATCATTGCAAAGAAATTATAAAAATAATAAAAGTTTAATGGAATTAATTTATCATTTAACTACAAAAGATCACTGGGATAAACATAAAAAAAATAAAACTTACAAAGCTCTTTCGCTTGAAAGTGAAGGGTTTATTCACTGTTCACCTAAAGACAAAGTAAGGTCATCGGCACTTAAATTTTTCAGCAAAGAAAAAGTTATACTTCTGCTTTTTATAGATCAGAGTAAGGTAATAAGCGAGATCATATGGGAAGATTCAGATAATAATAATTATTTATTTCCGCATATATACGGTGAATTAAACATCGATGCTGTAACTGAGATCATCGAACTTATAAGTGACAGGGACGGCTTGTTTATTTTTCCTGTAGGTTTTTAATTTTTAAAAAGAAAATTAACTTATCAGCTTAAGAATATTACCGCTAAAGATCATTTCTTTTTCTTCGATCGAAATATTAAGACTATCGACTATTGGAATATAAGTAAGAGGCAGACCCAGATTATAATCACTTCCAAAGATCACTTTTTCCGCTCCGGCTTTTTTCACCGCCAGATCCATGAAATAGAATTCACGCACAGATTCCGTACCGAGATATACATTTTTATATTTGCTGTCATTTATAACTTCAGCACATTCGAGATATAAAGACGGCTGATCACCTCCCATATGTGCCAGTATCAGTTTCAGTTCAGGAAATTTCACAGCAGTCTCAAGAGCAATTTTAAAACCTGCCATCTCCTGCCACCTTCCGCAGTGCACAATTACAGGCTTACCCACATCTGAAGCCATCTGAAGATATTTCTCATACGAAGGATCAGTAATTTTTAATTTTTGAATGGAAGGATGGATTTTAAATGCAGAGATTTCATTCAGATTCTTTTCAAGAAAATTGTCGAGCTCTTTATCAGACGGATCTATCCATGCATTATAATAAAATTTAAACTTGGACTCTTTTGTTTTTATAAAAAGTTCATCATTGGAAGTAGAATCAGTAGGCATACATAAAGCAGCTTCGACACCTGACTTTTTCATTACATCGACAGCCTGTTCTATGGTGGAAGCATAGTTGAAAAATATATCACTCCACGTTCCTATATGAATATGTGCATCTATAATTTTCATTCGAATATATCTCCTCCCTTAAATAGTACTTTTAAATTTAATTCTTTAAGTTTCTCGTCCGTTACTTTAAGTATCCTGAGAAATCCGTTTCCGCTTTTGATAACTATTTCATTATCAGAAACTTTTGCAACGGTTCCGGACTGTATATTCTCATCATTAAATTCATCAGAAATTTTTGCTTTTAAAAATAAATATTCACCTCCTTTGAATAAAGAATATGCGCATGGATAAGGTGCAGTCAAAGCTCTGATCTTATTGAAATTTTTTACTTTATCATCTTCCCAGTTTATTTTTCTTTCTTCATTATTAATAACTTTGTTTGCCGCAAGATCAGATGATTGTTTAAGAAATTTAAGTTTATTTTCTTTTAATTCATTCAGGCAATCTATTAGAATATCAGATGCAGATTCAGAACATTTTTTATATATAGTATTCACGTCATCTTCTTCAATGATTTCAATTTTTAATTCTTTGCAAATGTCACCTGAGTCAACACCTTCATCTATTTTATGAACGGAAACCGTAATATATTTTTCTCCATTCATGATACTTCTGCTGATCGGTGCTCTGCCTCTGTATTCGGGCAGCTTACCGCAGTGTAAATTCATTATGCCTTTTTCAGGGATTTCGAAAAAATCTTTTTTCAGAATATCCATAAACCCAACGCAGATTCCCGTATCAAAATTTTCAATTCTTTTTTTTAAATTATTTATTTCTTCTGTTTCGATAAGTTCTATATTGTTTGAGCTGCAAAGTTCTCTTACAGGAATATAAAAATTCTCAGAGAGCTTTTTCCTGTCTCTGTTTTTATGAATGATAACAAGACCAGGTGAATAATTTTTTGACACAAGATCCTTAAGACAGTCAAGACTCATTACGGAATGTGCCATATAAAAATAATTCATCAGATATTTTTCTTATACCAGTTGTAAGTTCTTTTTATTCCTTCATTCAAATCGACTACGGGATTAAAGCCAAGCAAGTCTTTTGCTTTTTCAATACTCGGGATTCTCAGTTCGACATCGACATAGTTCTTAGGCGTATATATGATTTTCGATTTTGATTTACATATCGAAACTATTTTCTCGGCTAAAGAAGATATCGTAATTGTACCTTTAGGATTGCCAATATTAAATACCTCTCCGATTGCTTTTTTATTAGTAATACAAAGTTCAATTCCATTTACCATATCATCGATATAGCACCATGACCTGATCTGATCCCCGTCTCCGTGAATTTCAATGTCTTTGTTATTAACAACATTTTTTATGAAAATCTGTATTGCGCCTTCACCAACCTGACCCGGTCCGTAAATATTAAATGGACGAATAGTCACAACAGGATATCCGAATTTTTTGAAATAGCTGTGGACAATATGCTCGCCTGCTACTTTGCTGATAGAGTACGTCCAGCGGGCTTCTCCTACAGGTGCGAAGTTTGTCTGGGATTTCTCAGTTGATTTGTATGCATAAGCTCCGAGCACTTCACTGGTAGAAAAGTCCAGAATTCTTTCTAGCCGGTTTGAATATTTTTCCAGAGCTTTCATCAGATTAAAAGTACCGTTGATATTTACATCGAGTGTTTTCACTGGGTCAATAATCACAGTATCAATTCCCGCGACGGCAGCCAGATGTATGACTATCTGAGGTTTGAAATTCTCACAGATCTTTTTCAAAGCTTCAAAATTCAAGACGTCATCTTCTATTACCGAAAGATTTCTTGAAGTTATGTTTTTGTATTTGATTGAGTCCCGTGAAAAATTATCAAGGATAGTTATTTCATTTTCCTTAACAAGTTTTGACACAAGTGTACTGCCAATGAATCCGGCTCCGCCTGTTAACAGAATTTTTTTATTTTTTATATTCAATTTATTTATTTGATTTTTATTTCATAGGTTTTTCTTAAAAAGCCGTGCGCAAGAAATTTTTTCTTAAATGCATATAGTCCATCCAGAAGTTTACCGTCCATATCAGAAGTTCCGATATCATAAAATTTACAGCTGTTTTCTTTTGACCATTCTATTGATTTATACAGCAGATATTCAGATACCCTGTTCATTTTAAACTTCTCATCTCCCGCCAGATAAAAATTCAGGATCATGTCATTATTTATTCTGAAAAGCACACACACTGCAGCTATTTCCGAATCAATCTTTGCTGTAAAAAAAATGAGTTCTTCAGATAATTTATTTTTAAGATAAAATAATTCTTTTAATGTATGAGTCGGCTTAACGTTTTTAAGCTCTCTGTTTTTAAGAAGTACTTCATAAAATTCTTTCAGTTTATTTTCGTCAGATACATCGTTTAGTATTTCAAACTCAAACACAGAAGATGATTTTTTTATTGATCTTTTTTTAGGACCGGAAATTTTTTTAAAATCAAATTCTTTTATATCAATAATATTTGTAAGTGAAATATTTGTTACATTGAATCCTTCTTTTATCAAAGCATAATCCGTCTCTTCATTTGGAATATTATTGTATCTAAAAGGCGGATTTCTAATGACACAATCATTAAATCCATTTTCAGCCAAATACTCTTTAAAACTTTTTATTACATCAAAATATGTGATCAGATCTGATTTTAATTTCCAGAGAAATCCACCGTAACTTACACCGTCACATGACACAAAAGTTTTCCTGCCATCTCCTTTTGTTTTTTCACATCCAGTCATTATCGCCACAACTCTGTTAGTACCAACAATTCTAAACATCAGGTGATGCCAGCTAATATTTTTCTTAAAGACATCATTGTATGAATTAAATTTGTGATCAAAAAAAAGATTGTACTGATTTCTTAAAAATTCAGTCCACTCATTATTTTTCTCAATATTATTTATTCTGATTGTTTCTATCATTGATCAGTTTTCATAAAGTTCGTACCCGTTTCTCTTTAACAACAATTTATGATCACCCGGTACAAAAAGTTGTGAATCCGGATAGTCCGCTCTGTTGATATAATCCTTTTCTACTATGATCATATACTCATTTCTTTTGAGCGAACTTAATTTATCTTTGACCATTCCAATTCCATCTTTATTATCAATAAGTTCAAACTTGTACTCAGGATTATCCCAGTTCAAATCCAGACCATTAAAGTAAAAGCTGAACTGAGGGTTATGTCTGTAATTTGTTGCAACATACAGAATATTTTTTCTGCCGCTTTTTTCAATGGTCTCTTTTACCTCTGATATCTGAAATTTATTTTCCCACTCAGGTATTTTAAATAAGTAAAATATATTTATAGATAAAAAGAATATAAGTACAAAAATAAAATAAGTATTCTTAAGATCAAATCTCTTTGCGATGAATCTTCCTGAGTAATATAACAAAGTAAGTAAAAGAAGAATAATCACAGCAGTCATCAAGAAGTCCTGCCGCATCATGTAATCCTTCAGGAATGGTCTTACATCTTCAGTAGCAAACCATAAAAAATTAAATAGAACAAATGTTACAGACAAAGCTTTTAAATAAAATTTTTCTGTCTCTATAGAATTTATAAAAAGTGAAATAATATAACAACCCGGTGGAAGTATAAGTAAGATATATACTTCTAATTTAGTTTTAAATAAAGTAAGTATAAGCATTCCCGAAAGAAACCAAATCCATATAAATATTTTTTTCCAGTCGAGGTTTTTTCTGTTAACAAGATCCTTAATAAAACTGAATATGATCAGGATGCTGTAAGGAATTATAGTCATCAAATAATTCATATGATAGAATATCCCTGAAGGTTTAACGCTGTTCTCAACACCTATAAATGCTCTGTCATAAATATGAAACTTAAAAAAGTAGTCTGTGAATTCGCCGCCATATTTCGAAAGCATATAGACATGCCAGGGAAGTGCAATTAAAACCCCTATCAAAGTGAGAACAAATAAATCCTTTACTTTTAAATTTGTTTTATCTTTGATAAAATAATACGAAATACCAATTACAATCGGAATATAAAATCCAACCAGTATCTTCACCATCAGACAAGCACCAAAAGTAATTCCAAGATAGATTATATATTTATACTTTTCTGTTTTATTGTAAAGAAGAAAGAAATAGAATGACAGCAGAATTAAAAAAGTGTACGGAATATCAAACTGAAACCTTTGTGAGAATACAGAAAATATAATATTACTGCAGAATATTATTGCTGAATAAAATGCAATCTTTAGAGAGAACAATTCTCTACCTATCAGAAGAATCATAAGAATACTCAGTAGTGAAAGAATAAAGATCAGTGATTTCATTACAATAGCATTTACCCCAAAAATAAGAGTGGCAAAATATCCTGCCCAGATGAGCAGAGGCGGGTGTGACGCGGAATAGAATTTTCCAACTGAATGAGAATACTGATCAAAAAAATCCCCGTTGAAATGAATTGAAAGCAGCCGGGTCGCATACATACCTTCATCCCATGGCTGAATATCCGTTGTTAAAAGTGAATGTATTTTGAAAATTATTAAAAGAATGGAGAGGACGAAAAAAACTTTGTAAAGATTATTCCCGTTTTCTAAAAACTTATTTAATCTGAAATATAAAGAAGACATGACTTCACTTAAGAGAAGATCAGAAATTTATCCCCAGTGAAAAAGAATTTCCAGTACCAAATCCATCAACAGACGGGATAAAAGCATAATCTACATTTAAAGCTTTGTATTTAAATCCTATTCCTGTTGTAAGTCCTTTGTTTTCATAATTAGACTGATAGCCCACTCTTAAAAAGACAATGTCCTTGTACCCTGCTTCTCCACCTGTAAGAATATGAAACAATCCACCATCCATGATTTTGAATCCTTCGAGAGCAAGATCAAAGTCAAAATCCTTTTGTTTAAATTTGTAACTTCCTCCTATGCGAAATGATGAAGGAAGCTTAGTGCTT
The DNA here is from genome assembly GCA_049293015.1 of Ignavibacteria bacterium. Classification (GTDB taxonomy): domain Bacteria; phylum Bacteroidota; class Ignavibacteria; order Tepidaquicellales; family Tepidaquicellaceae; genus UBA2330. Next base: position 20,111 of record JBATSB010000109.1, on the reverse strand, counting down.
TGTGTCTGAAGTTCATTTACAGATCCAATATTAGAAATTACAAAAGCAAAGTTCAGATTGTTTTTTGTATAGTTAGTTCCGAAATCGAAACCAACACCTGATGCTTCATCCACATAAATTTTTTCATAGATAAGTTTAGTGGTAAGTCCGATCGAAATTTCTTTATTCACTGAATAACTGAATGAAACTCCTGTGGAAAGATTTCTTGAATCAAATGTTTCCAGAACAGCTCCCGGTATATTCCTGACTTCTATATCACTTACACTTGTAGTGTAAAATCCGATTCCCATAAAGAATTTTTCGCTTAAGGGAAATTTCACTGCTAAATATTCAGAAAGCTGGTCCTGTCCTAAAGAGTTATGCATCAAAAGAATATTATTTTTTTCACCAAACTGCAGCCGTGCCGGATTATAAAAATAAGCCGATGCGTCATCCGTTACTGAAGAATATGCTTCACCCATAGCTAAAGCTCTTGAGCTGATACCTGTTTTTAGAAATGACAAACCTGTATTTGCTGTACCGTCATTTTGAGAAAATGAATCAGAGAAAAAACACGGTGAGATTATGAAAACTGATATTATTAATTTTAGATATTTCATGTTTACTTAAATTTAAAAACTATTCCGATGTTTTGTATCAGATCATGAGAAAACGGCTCAAGCTGAACTGAATAGTCAACACCGAGATTAATGGTTTTTGAAAAATTTTTATCAAGCCCAAAACCAAATGACGGTTCCAGATTTCCTGAAAAATCCGAAGTAGAAAAATCTATTCTGTCAAGACCGGCTCTAAGCTTTACCTGTTTTACAATGTTTGTTTCAATTCCAAAACGTAAAACTGTATTATTTGAACTGGAACCTGAAGTTTCATCTAAATTTGTTTCGGGTTTAGGATTAAGATACTGAACAAATCCAAGAGATACGATTCCGTAATTTTTCGGAAGAAGATAGGTTCCGCTTAGCTCAACTAATTTCGGAAATTTATCCTCTGTAGAATTTCCGTTAGCTCCGTAAATGGAAGTAGTCTGCCATTCATACTTTGCTCCCAGATCTTTTATTGTCAGCCCTATTGCAAGGTCATTACTTGCTTTATAAATTCCTCCAAGGTCAATTGCAAATGAAGATGAAGTGATATCATCAAAAAGTTTTGCATAATACAATTTAAATCCAACGCCAAGTGATAACTGTTCTGATAAAATAAATGAAGTACCTAAATAGAATTCATTTTCAAAAGTTGAGAACATTCCAATCTGTCTTGTATCATTATCTCTTCCATCAATATCATTTACACCTGCATTTATCCAGGCAACTGTAATCCCTGCACCGCCTTCTTTCTGATTTGGTAATTTAAATTTTTGTGTGTAACCGACAAAGTTCAGCTTCCTGTCAAAGCTGAGAAATGTATATCCCAGATCAACTTTACCGTCATTCTGAAATGTAGCGAGAGCAGGATTGTAAATACCACTAATATCTCCGAATATATCCGAAGAAACAGCATTTGCCATTGCCATACCTCTGGCTCCGAATCCAAGTCTCGAAAAAGCTCCGGCATAACTTCCAAGCTGCGCGTCAGCGTGCTGAAATCCAATTGCCGTAAAAACCAATATTAAAATATATTTTTTCAAATAAAATATTTTCTACTCAAGTAAAATTATTTTTCCCCATACAGGATCATCATCATTAATTTCTACTCTGTAAAAATATACACCGTTTGCTATTCTCTGATTGTTGTCATTTCTGCCATTCCATGATGTATAAAGAACTTCCGTTCCCGTCCTTGTTGCATTCTGAATTATTGTCCTTACAGGATTCATACCGAAATCATAAATATTTATAGTGATTTTTGATGTCGCTGATGGACTTTTGTAATAAATTCTCGTTACTTCATCATCAGGTGAAAAAGGATTTGGAGCTGCATATGTCAGCAGATCTGATGACAGATCAATGTTTGTAACTGATCTGTAAATTGTCCACTGCCCGATCCATGGCTGTCCCAGCTCCTGTGTCTGAAGTAATCCATCTGCACTTCCGATATAAAGTGTATCACTGATATGATTACCCGCATAAAATTGTGATGTCCTCAACTCATCTTTTGTCCTTTGGTCATAAATGACACCTGCTTTTGCCCAGTTGAAATTTCCAAATTCACTTCTCCATAATCCGTTATCGGTATATCCGTAAACTATATTTCTATAGAATGACATTCCGTTTGGTTTATTTCCTGAAAGAGTATTTAACCAGTTTGCGCCGCCATTACTTGTATAGCTTAGCGCATCGAATTCATTTGCAAATTCAGCTTTACGCGTCGCTCCCCATACTATTATATTCCCGTCATATTTCTGTACATCGAGACTTACCACAAAATTTCCTGAAATGCCGTTGTTTGGATTATTTGGATCCGTATTTTGAAAATTATATTTTCTCCAGTTTACTCCCCAGCTATTTGAAACATTTATTCCACCTGCAGTACCGACATACAAAGTAGAATCATCAACTGCTGCAATAGTAAATACTCTTTGATTAAGATTATCTCTTGGATTTAAAGTAAACGTATATCCGGTATCATTTACATTAATGCTGTCCAGATCATCAGGAGGCAGCAGGACTCTTATCCATGTAGCTCCGTAGTCAGTACTTTTTCTCAGTCCGCCCGCAAATGAACAGATCCAGATTGTATAATTCGAAGGATCGTTTTGAGTTTTTGTGACTGCAATATCGTAAGAAAGATTTTGCTGGGTTACTGTCACCGGTAATGCATAAATTGTATTTGAGCCGTAAATTATAGTCGAATCGCTTTGAGAATCAGTAGGCTGCGGATATGCTGACCAGTTCAGTCCGTAATCCGTAGAGACTTTAATTCCAGTACCTGTCGGAACAGACTCACCGTTGATCTCCTGACTCACGGCTGTAGATGCTGCCAATATATTTCTGTTAAGATTAAAACCTGCAATATCATCGGTACCAAAAGGAGCCAGTCCGTAATAATTCTGAAAGCTTTTAAAATTATCGATAGTTCTCATTAATCCGCTGCCGGTACCAAACCAAACAGTATCACCATTCAATAAAATATCAGTTATAAAATTACTGATCGGAGTAGTAGAATTATTTGGTACTACGATCTGATTCAGAAAAAGAGGATTGCTTCTTAACTGTGATGAAAAATCTTTTCCAAAAGGGATTAAATTAAAATCTTCAGCTTTATGTATATTCTGACCGAAAGAAATATTTACAAATAATAATATTAAAATAAATGTCTTCATTGTGGCAATACAAATTTGATGCTGTCTTTAACAGGAATGCTTTCTAAATTAGATCTGTCCTTTGCAGTAAAAGTATATTTAAAATATCCGTAAGAAGTCGGATCGGTGCTGTAAGAAACATAGTTTGAAAATAAAAATTCACCATTACCATTATCAGACATTGGAATAGGAGGGAAAATAACTCCGTTAGGTCTGACAGTTACAAAAGTAACATCTTTCAAATCGCAGATTCCATCAGGGTCATTTGCGTTTATGGAAATTGTAAGTAAAAGAGAATCTCCCGGCAAAGGTCTTACGACACTGTCCGGAAGGTTTGTTCCTGTTATAACCGGTGGCATATTAGCTGAATTTACAACACTTATATTTGAAACGATTTGATTACTGTAAAGTCCGGAAGTATTTAAAGCAAGATAATCAATAGCGTAATTTCCAACTAACAGACAACTGATATTAGTTACATTCACAGCAGCACTATATTTGCCGTCACCGGCAGTTGTATCAGGAAATACTCCATTATCCGACATGGCAATCGTAGCAATTATATTTCCAGATGGATCTTTGACACTGCAGTTCATATAATCAAGTGCAGTACCTCCATTTAGATTTACCTGTATTGAAGTGAAAAATGAAATATCAGGATTAGCTGAAGTAGTGAATACAGTATCGGCGGAAACATAAACATTTGATAATAAAGGAGCTGAAATAGAAGGGTCTATAACGCTGTCATTATCGCTTTCGCAGGAATAGAAAAAAATCGCAGTAATACTGATTAATATTACTGCGAATATATACTTATTATTTTTGATGATCTTAATAAAATAAAATTAAATTAACCTAATAAGTAAAATATCTTTATGTGTTTGAGTTTTGGTTGATTAATAATAAATTATTATTTTATTGGCTTTTTTGTTACATCAGGGTAAATGTTCAACCCTACATCTAAACTAAAAATTCCGATATATCTTTTAAATCCCGGACCCCCGGCTTCTCCGCCGTCATTAAGATTAAAATTACTTGTCTGCCCTGCTGTAGGTAATGCATTATCTGCATTAAACAAGTTTGTAAGATTATATCTGCCGCCTACATTAATACCAAGATTTCTTTTTGAGTTATTAATAACAAATTCCAGACCTGCTTTAATTTCCATACCGACTCTGAATGTTGATTCCATATTTCTTGTAAAATTTGTTGCTGTTGGATTACTTGGAATAAACTCTCCAGAGATCAGATTACCTGTTAATCCTAATCCATAATAACTCCAGAATCTGCTGCTAGAACCCGGACGAAATACATATTCATAACCTGCATCAAATGTCATTATATCATAACTGGTTTTATTTGCACCGGATTCAAAATCTGTATTGGTCATTCCTTTATAGTCAAATCCAAGAAATATTCTGTCTGCTTTAGTTTTTCCGGGAGAATATTTTCCAAAAATATATCCACCCCATCCCCATCTCATTCCGTAGTTATCTCTGAGAACCTGGGCATTTGTGCTGTAGTTTGCTCTTCCGTAAGCATCGTTAGTTGCCAGATTCCAGGCAGGACCAAACCCAACCGTCCAGGATGGTTTAGTGTAAGTATATATTACTTTATTGGTCTGAGCGTTCAAATCATTTAAAATGAATAACGATACTATTATGAGTAAAAAAAGTATGGTTCTTTTCATGGATTTTCCTTTCGTAAATATAATTTTATTTCGGAATATTTTAGATTCAAATTAGTATTTTGATTTAAAACAATCAAGTATATATTAACTCGGTTTCTTTAGTTTTGAATTATATTTAAATATTCAATGATAAATTCATCAGAGAAAAATCTTAACATTCTTTCGTGAAATTGTCCATATAATTAATCATTTAGAATAGATAAATGAAAAGTACGCTTCCTGAAATGTTTTTTGAAACTTCCGTTAAGTTTAATCCTGATAAAAACATTTTTTATACAAAAATAGATGATGAGTATATTCCAAAATCCTTTGAAGAGTTTTTAAATGATATTTACAAAGTTACTCTATACTTCAGGTCAGCAGGGATTTCTAATGGTGACAGGATTGCAATAATTTCAGAGAATCGTACAGAATGGGCGGCTGTTGATTTTGCATGCATTTTCATGAATATTATTTCTGTACCGGTCTATACATCTTTAGCAGGCGGGCAAATGGAGTATATTTTAAAAGACAGTTCTGTAAAAGTCTGTTTTGTTTCAAATTCTCATTTGCTTGAAAAAGTAATTTCATTAAAAAACAATTTACCTGCTCTTGAAAAAATTATTGTCTTTAATGAAATAGATTTAGATAAATATTCTAATGATCCCGTTAAAAATTTTTCTGAAATTATTGATACAAATGTAAATACATCTACAAATGAAATAATAGAATTTCTCAAATCTGCTTCTGCTCATATTAAAATTCATGACCTCGTTACAATAATATACACTTCAGGAACAACTGGAATTCCCAAAGGTGTAATGCTTTCTCATAAAAATCTAAGCAGTAATATTCAGGCATGCATGGAAGTACTGACGATAAATGAGACTGACAGATTCCTTTCCTATCTGCCATATTCACACGGCTATGAAAGAGTAGCAGGTTACTATCTTGCTTTTTTTTCCGGAGCGGAAATTTATTTTGCCCAAAATATAGATACTCTTTCGGTTCAGCTCAAAGAAGTAAAGCCTACAATAGTAATTACAGTACCGCGCCTTCTTGACAAGATCTATAACAGACTAATGAAAAGTCCTGAGTCTATGAAAAGTAATTTTCAGAAAAAGATATTTCTCTGGGCAGTAGAAATTGCTAAAGATAAATCCATTTCTAAAAAAAGTATTAAATGGAAAATCGTTGACAAATTAGTTTATAAAAAGATCAGAGATAAGACAGGAAACCACATAAGATTTTTTGTGTCGGGTGGTGGCGCTTTGAATAAAAATATCGGAGAGTTTTTTGACAGGATCGGTCTGATGATACTTGAAGGATACGGTCTCACAGAGACTTCACCGGTGATCTCTGTAAATCATCCTGATGACAATCATTATGGGACTGTAGGAAAAATATTGAATGGCGTACAATTACACTTTACCGATGAAAATGAAATTACAGTAAAAGGGGATCTTGTAATGGAAGGTTATTACAAAGATGAAAACTCTACAGCAGGAACAATAAAAGACGGATGGCTTTACACCGGTGATATTGGCGAGCTTGACAGTGAAGGTTTTCTGAAGATCACTGATAGAAAAAAATCACTGTTCAAATCTTCCGGAGGGAAATATATTTCACCGACACAGATTGAAGAACTTGTATCGCATTTAGATTTCATTGAAAATATTATGGTCATCGGAAATGAAAGGATGTATGTATCAGCGCTGATAGTTACTGAAAAAAATGAGCTGACTGTTTTTGCAAAAAAGAACGGAGTTACATATGAAAAATATTTTGATCTTTTAAAAGATCCAAGACTTATTAAACTGATTCAAAAAGAAATTGATGTTGTTCAGAAGGATCTTGCAAATTACGAACGTATCAGAAAAATCACTTTATTGGAAAAGCCATTTACGATTGAAAGCGGTGAGCTTACACCTACGATGAAAGTAAAAAGAAATGTAGTCGGAAAATTATATGAAAAGGAAATTGAAGAAATGTATAAAAACGTACAGTAAATATTGGTATTTAGAATTCTCTTCCACTGATTATTTCTGCAAACTCAATCAAAGAATCTTTTGCATCACAATCATTAAAAGTATTAAGAGCATCAACAGCAGTTTTTGAATGCTCTTTTGCTTTTGCAATTGTATGATCTATTCCTCCATATTCAATTACAAAATCATATACTTTATCAAATTTTTTTGTAGAATCACTTTTTATTAATTTCATAATTTCATTTGACTTCTTTCCAGGTGCATTTTTCAGGGACATTATAAGCGGCAGCGTGAATTTCTTTTCTTTCAGATCATTGCCTGTCGATTTACCAAGTAATTTTTTCCTTCCTGTATAATCGAGAATGTCATCTGTAAGCTGAAATGCAATTCCGATATTTTCACCGTATATACCAAGCTTATCAACCATGTCATTATTTTCAGCAGTGCTCAAAGCTCCGAGTTTGCAGCAGGTTTTGATAAGTGAAGCTGTTTTGTCAGAGATGATCTTGAAATATGTTTCTTCTGTCGCATCAAAATTTCTAGCTTTTTGTATCTGCAGCAATTCACCTTCACTCATGCTTTTTACAGCTTCGGAAGTTAATTTTAGAAATTCAAATTCATTGTTGTCAATTGCCGTCAGCAGTCCTTTTGAAAGAAGATAATCTCCGATAAGAACGGATGCTTTATTTTTCCAGACTGCATTTATAGAAGCAATACCTCTTCTTGTCTTTGCCTCATCTACTACATCGTCATGGATAAGAGTAGCAGTATGAAGAAGTTCTACTAAATTAGCTGCTATATATGATCTTTCGCTTATTTCCCCGCACAGCTTTGCAGAAAGAAGTACAAGAACCGGTCTTATCTTTTTACCCTTTTGTTTGAGAATGTATTTTGTAATAAGATCGATCAGCGCAACTTTGGATTTCAGAGATGCTGAAAATTTTTTGTCAAAGATCTCTAATTCTTTTTGTACAGGTTTGGAAATTGTCTTAAGATTCAAATCAAAAAATTTATTTATTAAGCGGGATTCTCTCCTGCAGGTTTTTTCTTTTGTGAAAATTTACAGATAAAAATGCTGATCTCATATAAAATAAATAAAGGTCCCGCTAACAGAAGCTGACTTGTAACGTCAGGACTAGGTGTAAGAATACCTGCTGCAAGAAGTATTAATATTATTGCATGCTTTCTGTATTTTCTCATAAACTCAGGTTTCAATATTCCAACCTTTGATAAAAAAAATGAGATCATCGGCAGTTCAAACACTAACCCTGCTGCAAGTATAGTAGAAATTATAAAACTGAAATATTCATCAATAGCAATAATGTTGTCAATAATCGACGATCCAAATGAGGCAAAAAATTCTAATGCACTCGGGAGCAATACAAAATACGCAAATAAATTTCCGGCAATAAAACAGAAGCTTGAAAAAACTACAATGCTTTTAATGTAACTGCCTTCTCCCGGATTCAGAGCAGGTTCTATGAATTTCCAGAACTGATAAATCAAATTCGGGATGCTTAATATAATTCCTCCAAAAATAATAACTTCCATGTAAAGAGTAAACTGACCGAAAGGTTTTATATTTTGTAACTTCAAAGGAGGATTTGTTTTAGTGGCAGGCATCAGTAAGACATTATCCATTATCCAGCTTATAAATATACCGACAACTATTGAAGCTATAATTACACCGACAGCAGATTTTATTATCCTCCACCTTAATTCTTCAAGGTGTTCAAGAAATGACATCTCATCCGGAGCATTTCCGCTGTCCGTATTTTCCTGATCATTTTGAGGATCGGTAATCATATTTATTTTATCAGATTAACCGGTTTGAATATCGTCATAGAGTTTAAACTTTGAAGTAAGTGATCTGACCTCTTCACTTACATCTTTTTTTACGTCTTCATTTTTCGGATCGGAAATAATTTTATCGATCATCAAAGCTATCTGTTCCATATCGTTTTCATTCATTCCTCTGGTAGTAAGAGCCGGTGTTCCGATTCTTATACCACTGGTTACGAGCGGACTTTTATCGTCAAAAGGAACTGAATTTTTATTACAAGTAATACCTACATGGTCAAGAGCTTCTTCTGCGGCTTTTCCCGATATGTTTTTATTTCTCAGATCCACAAGCATCAGGTGATTATCTGTACCTCCTGAAATAACTTTGTAATCCATTGAAACAAGTTTTTTTGCAAAAGCCTGAGCATTCTTTATTACCTGTTCACAGTATGTTTTAAAATCATCTTCTAATGCTTCCTTAAAAGCTACTGCCTTTGCAGCGATCACATGCATAAGCGGACCGCCTTGAATTCCGGGCATTACCATTGAATCAATAAGTTCACTCATCATTTTTATCCTGCCGGATTTCGGAGCTACTTTACCAAACGGATTTTCAAAATCTTTTCCAATCATAATCATGCCGCCTCTCGGACCCCGTAGAGTCTTGTGAGTTGTTGTGGTTACGATATGACAATAAGGTATGGGATCATTCAATAGTTTTTTTGCAATGAGTCCTGCAGGATGAGCAATGTCAGCCCAAAGGAATGCATTGATCTTATCAGCGATCTCTCTGAATTTTTTATAATCTATATTTCTCGAATAAGCACTTGCACCTACCGTTATCATCTTTGGCTTTTCCTTTATAGCAACCTGTTCGATCAGATCATAATCTAATAATTCCGTCTCGGGATTAATTCCGTATTGCGTAAAATCATAAAGCTGTCCTGAGAAATTCACAGGAGATCCGTGTGTAAGATGTCCTCCATGAGAAAGGTCCATGCCCATTACTTTATCACCGGGCTTTACAAGTGTAAAATACACAGCCATGTTTGCCTGACTTCCTGAGTGCGGCTGTACGTTCACATACTCAGCTCCGAATAATTCTTTAGCTCTGTCACGTGCAAGATCCTCAGCTATATCAACATATTCACATCCTCCATAATATCTTTTACCCGGATATCCTTCAGCATATTTATTTGTCAATACAGAACCGATCGCTTGTATCACAGCTTTTGATACAAAATTTTCTGAAGCTATTAATTCAAGTTTCTCTGCCTGACGAAGCGTCTCTTTATTTATTGCATCATAAATTTCTTTATCGTATTGGTGAAGTTCATGTCTGATATTATTAGTAGTAGATTCCATTTTATACTTATTTTTTTATAAAATTCTTTTTTTAAATTATCTGTCCTCGTCACTTGGTCTTATAAACCAAAGTTCTCCGAAGTTTACACCGGCTGTAAAATTAAGGAACTCATCTTTTACAAGACCGTTTTCTGTTTCACCTCTGAATGAATAGTTAGCTGCAAAATCCAGAGAGTTATATCTGCTGATCGGAATATTTATGCCGGCTCTGAATCCTAATGTATTTATACTCTGATCATTTACCTTATAATATGAAGTTTGATAAAACGCGCCTAATCTGTAAGCATTTCTGCCCCAGAAACTAATATTGGTTTCACTTGGCAGAAATTCGACACCTAGTCCTGCTCTGTACGACTGCTGAAATCCTTCTACTGCCTCACCATATACTCTGTAATTACTCCAGTCCTGATAGAGCAGGTCAGTACTTACAGTAAACCTGTTATTAAATGTATTTGAAAACCCGACTCCATAAGTATTTGGTATTTCTATCTGACCTTCATTAAGGCTGATAGTATCATTGCTTATCGAGTTATTGTAAATCTCGCTTTCAGATGCATTCAGATTTAGTCCTGACTGAAATACAAATCCCATTGTAAAAGATCTGATACTTAAGATTCTTAATATTTTCCCTAACTCTAATACGAAACCGCCTTTTAAATATGATTTCTGAAAATCAGTCTGAGTGTTTATTTTTGTGTCAACGTAATTGGCATTTGTAAAATCTATATTGTTCTGATTTTTTATTTCACCAAATGAATAATTATATTCAAGACCTACATTTATTTCATTTAATATGCTGTATGCCATTCCAATATTTATACGTGAAAGTCCTCCTGTGCCTGAATAATTTTGAGTATAATTCTGACCACCGATTGTACCTTTTAATCCAACGTTATAATTTACATCGCTGTATGGATTAAAGCCGAGAGTCATTACCCAGCCTCTGCTCTGATCAAAAGGAATGCCGATATTAATTCCCAGCAGATCTCCGTTTGAAACATTGTTAACGGAAGTACTGCTTTTAGATTTAAGGAATCCGTAATTAAAATTCAGATTTATTGTAGTAGCGTTTATTCTTGTTACAGTTGCAGGATTCAGATTGTTTACATAATTACCAAGAAGCGATACGCCTGTAATACCCATACCGTAAGTTCTCTGACTTGTAAAATAAAGTATATCACCGATCCCAAATAATGAATAAGGAGAACCTCCGGCAATTTCAACCTGCGATAAAGAAGGTTTTGAAAAAAGCGAAAGTAATGCCAGTATAATTAATAATTTTCTCATTGTATTCTTGGTGTATAAGTGATTTTTAATCTCGGTCGTTTAGTAGGATCAGAATATGCAGATGAATAAATTGCAAAGTTATCAAGGTTCTGAACTTCAGAAGCATTTTTCAAAGTAATTCCAAGATTTGGCATAATGCCGGAGTTCCATCTCTGAAATACTGAATTTAAACTTATAGAATATACTATGGTGTCAGAAAGAAATGCAGGTGTAAATATGCTGTCAGTTTTTGTAACACTGTCAACCACCATTCCAATCACGATACTTTTATCGGTTTCATCTGTAATGTATGATAGTGAATTATCTAATGTAAATTCAAGAGTTGCATTATTTATAATAACGTTCGGCGGAAGTTTAGACAGATCAAAATTCATTATGTCTCTGTAAGCTACCCCGTTTTGTAGAAGAAAATGTTCTGCCGGAATTACTGAAGCTGGTGCATCTGACATCGAAGCAAATTCAGAAAAGTCCAGAAGCAAAGTATCCAAAACATTATTTTTGGAATAAATTACAGTCAGTGATGGAACCAATGCAGCTGCATTTGTTGATGAATAAAATCCTTTGATAGTGGTAGAAGATATCCGTGGCTGAAGTAAAACACCATAATTTTTTACAGCATGGTTTGTATCAGCTGCATATTCAAGCCAGTCTTTTACGATCTGATTATTTAACGATATGTCGATCGACTGTGAATCATTTACAACTCCGCTGTAACTCCCAAGGGAAACACTCCCAATATTAGAAGAATTAACAGAGTCATATTTAACAGTGGTATAATTAAAATTTTCAAGAGACTGATAAATATCAAAATCTGTATTACCCATATTATCTTTGAAAAAATAATTTGAATATTTCAAATTCAGTATCGAAGATACCACTGTAGCACTGTCATAATCAGCTCCGATATTTGTAAATTTTAAAAGGGTTTTGGATTCATAGTCCTGATACCTGCCGACCATAAATTTTGCTGTCACAAAATTAGTAACATATTCTTTATAATTCTGATTTGTAATACTCATAGTATCAGCTTCAGAATCAAGATATCTGAGGCCGGTTGTATCGATGGTCGGCAGGAATCCCTGTCCGACGTCGTTTGGATTGTTTTCACAGCTTTGATAAGTCAAAGAAAGAACTATAAGTGAAAATATTATTAATACTGAAATTTTATTTTTGTAATTCAGGATATTTTTATTTAAAAGTTTTTACTTTTTTTTGTTAAGTTGTTAATTGGAATTCAATATATACAATGATGCCTCATAAATGTTTCCGGCATAAAAATCAGGAATGATTTTATTTTCAATACATTTTTTGTAATCTCTCTCACCATATCCGGTCCTGACCAAGATCTTTTTAATACCTGCATTTTCAGCACAAAGCATGTCTGTATAACTGTCTCCTACAAAAAAAGAACTGCTCAGATCCAGATCATGATCAATCTTTGCTTTTTCAATCATTCCCGTTTCCGGCTTCCGGCAATTACTTTCTTTAGTAAATTTTTCTATAATTCCATCAATATGAAAGGGTGAATAATAGATATCTTCTATAAGTTCCTGTCCGTCTGCAGTCAGCATTTTCCTTAATTCGATATGAACTGCATCAAGGTCATCTTCGCTGAAATAACCCCGTGCAATGCCGGACTGGTTTGTAATGATAATATTAAGATAACCGGATTTTTTAAAATTCCGAAGTGCTTTTATAGTTTCGGGATATATACTGATCTCTTCTTTTTTTTTTAAATAATTTACATCTTCAATCAAAGTACCGTCCCTGTCAAGAAAAACTGCTTTATTCATTTGCGAAGTATATCTTTTATTTCGCTCCGGAAACTTTCTTATAAAGTTTCATATATTTTTTGGCAGATACCTTCCATGAAAAGTCCAGTGACATTCCCTGTCTGAGAAGTTTATTCCATTTGGATTTATTGTTTTTAAACAGATCAATAGCAGTCAGTAAAGTCTTTAGTAATTCCTTGCTGTCATATTTATTAAAAAGAAATCCATTGCCGTTTGCTTTTTTATAATCTACTATCGTATCTGCAAGTCCGCCGGTATTTCTTACAACCGGTACTGTACCGTATCTGAGAGAATACATCTGGTTCAATCCGCAGGGTTCATATTTTGAAGGCATAAGAAACATATCTGAAGCTGCCTCGATCTGATGTGCAAGAGTCTCATCAAATCCTATTATTACTATCAGCTTTCCTTTATATTTCTTCTCAGCATTCTTTAAAAATTTCTGATATTTCTCTTCACCTTCACCAAGTATAATTAACTTTACATCTTCTTTCATAAGTTGCGGCAGAATCTTTTCTATAAGATCAAAACCTTTCTGATCTACAAGTCTGCTGATAATTCCAAGCAGCGGTATCTCTTCATCATATTCTATTTTATATTTCTCAAGAAGCTCACGCTTGTTTTCGTATTTTAAAGGAATTTCCTGATATGTGTACCTGTATGGAATAAGCTTATCTACGACAGGATTCCAAATTGAATAATCAATCCCGTTAAGTATTCCGACCATATCTTTTTTTCTAGCCTTCAGCACATCTTCCAGACCGCATCCGAATTCCTTATCTGATCTGATTTCTTCAGCATATCTTTCACTCACAGTCGAAATTTTATCGGCAAAGTTAAGTCCCGTTTTTAAGAAACTGAACTGCCCATAATGAAGCCCGCCTTTATCAGTTAATACTGAATCAGGAAGACCGGTCTTATGAAATTTTGATTTTGGGAAATTACCCTGGTATGCAAGATTGTGAATTGTAAAAAGAGTCTTTATATCTTTTAAATAATTGTTATTGCTGTAAATTGTTTTGATCATAGCAGGTATAAGTCCAGTCTGCCAGTCATTACAGTGAATGACATCCGGCTTCCATTGCAATATCTCAAGTATCTCAATAGCCGCTTTACAGAAAAATATATACCGCTCATCATTATTCGGAAAATCTTTTTTTGTTTTCGAATTCTGATAAATGCCTTTGTTCTTGAAATAATCCTGACTCTCAAGAAGATACATCTGAGCTTTGGTATTTTTTCCATGAATAAAAGAAGATTTTATGCTGAACTTAGTTTCTTTACCGTTAGCAGTGATCTTAAGATCTTTTAATCTTTTTATCTCATGTATCTGTAATTTTCTTTCATCAAGCTGACCATACTTCGGAGAAACAATTCTAACGTCGTTTCCTAATGAGTTAAGTGCCTGTGGAAGGGAATTCGAAATGTCTGCCAAGCCACCCGTCTTTGAATACGGAAAAACTTCGCTGGTTACAAACAGTACATTAAAACCTTTTGCCATTCAAGGATATTTTTTCTGACAAAAATAATTATTCACATAAAGATTAGCAATGAATTAATAAAACACTGATTTAAAACATTTGCTATTTATAAAAAATGTATTTCAGGAATTAATTGTTTTCAAAGCTTTAATGATCAGACTGTATCCTTGTTCTCAATTGTAAAATTACATTATCATTTGTAACTTCTTATATAATTTAATAATCCATTTATAATAAACCTTACATCTTTCTGATTGGAGAACTGGAAGAAAAATCTATACAGCATCTGGATCTCACAGTTTGTTGCAATGGCAGGTATGAATATGGTAATTCCATTTCTGCCGTTTTATATCCGTGAGCTGGGAATAACTGAAATTCAAGAACTCGAATTCTGGAGCGGACTTGTATTCAGTGGTCCGTTTATTTTATCATTTATCCTTACGCCTGTCTGGGGAATGCTTGGTGACAGATTCGGAAAAAAAACAATGGTACTTCGTGCCATTTTTGGTCTAGCAATCTCACAGCTTTTGATCGGACTTTCAGCAGATGTGTATCAGCTTTTTATTTTCAGAATGGTGCAGGGAGGGATCAGTGGATTTATTGCATCTTCGCTGGCACTAGTTTCATCAGGCACTCCAAAAGAAAAGTCAGGATATGCTATTGGAATTCTGCAGACTTCTATCTCATCAGGAACAGTAATTGGACCGTTTATCGGCGGAATCATTTCAGATATGACATCATATAAAACTGTATTTTTTGTAACGTCTGTGCTTTGCATAATCAGTGGGATACTTGTACTCATAAATGTTAAAGAACCTCCTAAACAAATTTCAACACGGCGTTTTTCACTTTCTGATAATTATAAATATGTATTCTCAAGATCTTTTCTTCTGATGTCAATGATTTCTATACTTTTTCTGCAGATCTCGATCACTGTCGCGCAGCCTGTCTTTGCACTTTTTGTAGAGTCAATAACAACCGGTACAGAATATCTCTCGACTCTTACAGGAGCAATATTTGCAACTCTCGGAGTTTTCAGCGTGATCTCATCTCCATGGTGGGGAAAAAGAAATGATACGAAAAGTTTTAAAAAGAATATTATTATTGCAATTACAGGTGCAGGAATAGCTTATTGTTTACATTCATTTGTATATGACCCATACATGCTTTTTCCTGTAAGAGCTTTTCTCGGACTGTGCGTCGGCGGGATCATTCCTGTCATTTATGCAAACATAAACAAATATATAAGCGATGAAAGAAAAAGCGGTATAATGGGAATTGCTTCCAGTTTCACTTTGCTTGGGAATCTGCTCGGACCGCTGATCTGTACAGCACTGCTTTTTAAAATTGATATGCGGTATATTTTTCTTATTGCAGGAATAATGCTTTTTGTGAATGCTTTTATGATCTACATTAAAGTAAAGGAATTTCCAAAAAGCAAAGAATTACTTTTGAAAGGTACCGAAGGAAATTTTAAAGAAATTCATAAGTCAGATATTGATCAGAATTCCCCAAAATAATAACTGAATAAAAAAAAACTAAATTTTTTATATGAAACCAAAAAAATTATTTGTTTCTGAGGGAAAGAATAAAAAAGCTTTGTTTCCGCAGAGTCTCGTGCTCTTCGGACTCTGCGGGTAAAGAATTATTTCAAATTATAAATTTCAAATTACAAATATAAAGATTACAATTTTACCGTTTCCGAAAAGTCTCGTGCTCTTCGGACTCTGCGGGTAAAGAATAAAAAAACTAAATTATTTATATGAAACCAAAAAAATTAAAAAGATCCGAAGATAACAAACTTACTTTAGAGTGGAATGATAATTCTGTTTCCGAACTGGATATAAATTTACTGAGAGATGAATGTCCCTGCGTGCATTGCAAAGGTGAGACTGTACTCTTCAGCAGTTATATTCCGATCAAAGATCCGTTTAAAGCTGCCGGATTTTATGAGCTGGAAAAAATAGAACCTGTCGGAAATTATGCGATTCAGATCTTCTGGAAAGACGGTCACAATACCGGTATTTATTCGTGGGAGTATTTAAAGGGATTATCTGAAAATAAAACTGAAAGTAAAGACTGATGTATCAGTTATCAAACTCTTCAGTTACATCTTTATTTGCTTTTTTTGAAAATACCTTGAACTCATCAAGTGCAAGATTTTCATCCTCTACAAGCTGTATGTTAAGGAAATTGCTTATTTTCAATTTTGTAATGCGGCTGATAAATCCTTCTGTAAGATAATTTTTTATAAATGGATTAACTGTTACTAAGATGCTCTTGCCGTTATTTCCGCCCTGATATCTTTTCATCCATCTTTCAAACCTGTTTATAAAAGTGGATTTTGACTGGACATGTCCCGTGCCTCTGCACATCGGACATCTGTCGGAAATTGTATGAATTATATTCTGCCTGATCCTCTGTCTCGTGATCTCGACTATTCCGAATTCGCTGACAGGAAGTATAGTGGATTTTGCTCTGTCATTTCTGAATTCTTTTTTTACTTCTTCATAAAGCTTTCTTCTGTTCTTTTCATCATACTGATCTATAAAATCTATTACAATGATACCTCCGATATCACGCAGTCTGATCTGTCTTACTATTTCCTTTGCAGATTCAAGATTTGTATTTAAAGTATTGACTTCCTGATCCCTGTGTCTGGCATATTTTCCGCTGTTTACATCTACAACTGTCATAGCTTCAGTCGCCTCAATGATAATATATCCACCGCTCTTGAGCCATACTTTTCTCTGAAGTGATTCCTCTATCTGTTTTTCAATATTATATACATCAAACAAAGGCTGATTACCTGTGTATTGCTCAATCTTTCCTGAAAACTCCGGTGAGGTCTCATCGACATAAGTTTTAATCTCCCTGTAAAGTTTTTTGGAATCAACTATAACTTTGGTTATATCTTCCTTGAACATATCCCTGACCACAGAAGAAGTAGTCGAAACATCTTTATATAAAATAAATGGCGTTTGTGAAGATTTGGCTTTTGCCTGAATGTCATTCCACATTACTATCAGACTGTTAAGATCATCGAGTATTAAATTCTCCTCCTGTCCGGCAGCTACAGTCCGAATGATAACTCCAAATCCTTTTGGGACATTGGATTTTACAATACTTCTGAGCCGTCTTTTTTCACGCGGATTATAAATTTGTTTGGAAAGTCCTATCTTTTTTTCGAATGGTATCAGTACAAGATATCTGCCGGGCAGTGAAACTTTTGTCGTGACTCTGAATCCTTTACTTGCAACAGGCTCTTTTGTGATCTGTATCACAATGTCCTGACCTTTTTCAAGCATCGGATTTTTTCTGTAATCTTCGCGGGTATTTACCGGTGGAGTTTCTTCTTCTTCATCGTCATCATCCTCTTCTACATCAGGATCATCACCGATCATTGAAGCATATTCAGAAAGTGTATTTCCAATATCAGAAAAATGGAGGAAGGCATCCTGTTTAAAACCAAGGTCAATAAAAGCTGCCCTGATACCTGGGATCACTTTACCTACTTTTCCTAAGTAAATGTCTCCGACATTTCTTTCCTTTGCGGGGGTGTCTAAAAAAAACTCAGCGAGCTTACCGTCTTCGGTAATTGCTATTCTGATGTCTTCCGAAACCGAATTGATTAGTATAACTTTCTTCATAAAGTCAGCAGATTTTCACAGATGCGTTATGAATTCATGGAAGCTAAAAACTCTTTATTGGACTTCGTGCCTTTCATCTTGCCTAGCAAAAATTCCATAGCTTCTACAGGGTTATAATCAGCTACGATCTTTCTCAGCAGCCATACTCTGTTAAGTACATCACTGTCAAGAAGCAGCTCTTCTTTTCTGGTACCGGATTTATTTAAGTCTATTGCAGGGAATACTCTTCTGTCGGAAATTCTTCGGTCAAGCACGATCTCCATATTACCTGTTCCTTTGAATTCTTCAAAAATAACTTCATCCATTCTGCTGCCTGTTTCTATAAGCGCTGTAGCAATGATTGTAAGACTTCCGCCTTCATCAATATTTCTTGCAGCTCCGAAAAATCTCTTCGGCTTGTGAAGTGCATTTGCATCCACACCACCTGACAGGATCTTTCCGCTGTGAGGAATTACTGTGTTGTGTGCTCTCGCAAGTCTGGTGATACTGTCGAGAAGAATGACTACGTCTTTCTTTGCTTCGATAAGTCTCTTTGCTTTCTGAAGTACAATTTCAGAAACCTGTACGTGCCTCTCTGGCGGTTCGTCGAATGTTGAACTAATGACTTCGGCATTTACATTCCTTTCCATGTCGGTTACTTCTTCAGGTCTTTCATCAATAAGTAAAACTATAAGATGTACTTCCGGATGATTTCTTGTAATGCTGTTTGCAAGAGTCTGAAGTAAAATTGTCTTACCACTTTTTGGAGAAGACACTATCAGACCTCTTTGTCCTTTTCCAATTGGTGTAAACAGATCCATGATCCTCATGGAATATTCTCCCGGTGTGGATTCAAGATTAAATCTTTCTTCAGGATATAACGGTGTCAGATTATCAAACAGGATCCTGTCGCGTATCGTATCGGGATTTTCAAAGTTTACTGATTCGACTTTTAGTAATGCAAAAAATCTTTCTCCTTCTTTTGGAGGTCTTACCTGCCCGCTTACAGTGTCACCTGTTCTGAGCAGAAACTTTTTTATCTGTGAAGGTGAAACATAAATGTCATCAGGTGAAGGAAGATAATTATAATCTACCGATCGAAGGAATCCGTATCCGTCAGGAAGTACTTCAAGTACTCCTACTGCATAAGCGAATCCGTCTCTCTTTGCCTGAGCTTCGATGATCTTAAATATTAACTCCTGTTTTTTCAGGTCGCTGTATCCGGATACTCCGAGTGCTTTTGCGATATCTATAAGCTCAGATACTTTTTTTGATTTGAAATCAGTCACATTTTTTGTGTCTTTTGGATCTTTTGAGTCTTTCAAATCTTTTGAGTCATTCAAGTCTTTAGGATCTTTTAATTCTTTTGAGTCTTTAGAATTTGAATTAGAATTGTGTGCTGATTTATTGCCGGTCTTTGTTTCCATAAGTTGTGTCCTTTCTTGTGAAGGAAAATCGGGGTGATTAATTATAAAGTATTATTAACGAAAAAATTTTTAATATAATAACGAACTGTAATGTTTTCAATAATTTCCTTAAGCAGAAATAAGGTGTGTTATTTGATGTGCCCAAAACTATTACAAATAATAAATATTATCAAGTTATAAATTTAATACATTTGAAAATTTGGAGAAAATAATTTATTCCGAAAATATCTGAGTCTCAATGGATCTTTCATTAGTTAATGTAAATTTTTCGAGCCGGCAATAAATTAACTAAAGTGCTGACTTTAATTTTGAACCAATTCACAACTTCGCCGTCGGTAAATTAACAAAAGGGCTCACTTTCAATTTGAGTTAGTACGAATTATTTTCGTAGTAATACGAAATCTTTCGTAGCATATGAACTTCTTAACCGAAAGGAACCCTTATGAAACAAA
>JBATSB010000108.1:0-1666 GCA_049293015.1 Ignavibacteria bacterium | reverse complement strand
TCTATCGCCGGATGGAGGCAGAGCGCAAGCGTGTTGCCAACGAATTGCGTTCTCAGGGCGCCGCCGAAGCCGAAAAGATTCGTGCCGATGCCGACAAGCAGCGCGAGGTCATCGTTGCCGAAGCCTATCGCGATGCGCAGAAGGTCAAGGGCGATGGTGATGCCAAGGCGGCCTCGATCTATGCGCAGGCATTTGGCCAGAACCCCGAGTTCTATGCTTTCTACCGCAGTCTTGAAGCCTATCGCTCCAGCTTCCGTTCAAAGAACGATATTATCGTTGTCGAACCGAACTCGGACTTCTTCAAGTACCTGAAGAGCCAGGGACGTGGCGGCGACAAAAACGGAAAATGACCGAAAATCTGTTGCTGGCCTTTGCGCTGATGCTCGTGCTGGAAGGTATCGTGCCGTTCATCGCGCCCAATGCCTGGCGAGAAACCTTTCGTAAGCTCATCGAGTTTTCAGATGGTCAGGTCCGCTTTGTCGGCCTGACCTCGATGCTGGTGGGCATTATCCTGATCATGATCTTCAAATGAACTGGCTGCTTCCCGAATATCTTGCCGACGCGCTGCCCAACGAAGCTGCCCGCATCGAGCGCCAGCGCCGTCGCGTACTGGACCTCTTCCGTGTGCATGGCTACGAACTGGTCATGCCGCCGCTCATCGAGTACCTTGATTCGTTGCTGACGGGTTCTGGCCAGGATCTCCGCTTGCGTACCTTCAAGCTGGTCGACCAGGTCTCGGGTCGAACGCTGGGGGTGCGTGCCGACATCACCCCCCAGGTTGCGCGCATTGATGCCCATCTGCTCAATCGCGAAGGTCTGGCGCGTCTGTGTTACTGCGATAGCGTTCTGCACACCATGCCGGCGAGTATCAGTGCCAGCCGGGAACCCATTCAAATCGGTGCGGAGCTTTATGGCCATGAGGGCCATGAAGCGGATCTGGAAGTCGTACGTTTGATGGCGGCTGCACTCTCGATTGCGGATGCAACGGCTTCGCGGATCGATCTCGGTCATGTCGGAATTTTCCGCGCACTTGCCGAGGCTGCCGGACTCGATGCCGATCAGCTGGATGCCGCGCTTTCGCTCTTGCAAAGCAAGGATGTGCCCGGGTGGGAAATATTCTGTGCCGAGCTGGCAGAACCGTATCGCTCGGCTTTTCTGCGCCTGCCGTCGCTTTATGGCGGCGTCGAGATCCTCGACGTTGCTGCCAGTGTATTGCCATCGCTGGCGCCGATTTAAGCTGCGCTCGCTGACCTGAAAAAGCTCGCCGTCGCAATGCCGGAGCTGCCGTTGTCGTTTGATCTTTCGGACCTGCGGGGCTATCACTATCACAATGGGATTGTCTTTGCCGCTTACCATCCCGGCGCTGCTGCGGCCGTGGCGTTGGGTGGGCGCTATGACGGTGCTGGCCGGGAATTCGGTCGGGCACGCCCGGCTACCGGCTTCTCCATGGATTTGCGTGTCGTTGCCCAGATTGTTGGTGGTGAGGATTTGCCGGCGGCGATTCTTTCTCCCTACGCCGGGCATGATGCCGTACTTGCTTCTGTTATTTCCCGCCTGCGCAGCGAGGGCGAAGTTGTGGTTGAACTTTTGCCCGGGCAAGCTGCTCCGGAGGGGCCGCGTTGCGACCGTCGTCTTGTCGCCGGCGGGCAGCAGTGGACAATAGAAG
>JBATSB010000107.1:0-1669 GCA_049293015.1 Ignavibacteria bacterium | reverse complement strand
GATGATGAATCAGTATAAGTTTCAGATACCTGATATTTGTTATTCTCAAGATTATATAATTTATTAAAACTATTTGCTCCCCAATTCAACCCAAAATTAAATTCCGCTTTTAAATCCGCAAACAGTAATGTATTATTAGATTTACCAAATGTTGTGATTTTTGGTAATATTCCTATACCAACTCCTAAAGTATTTATTGAGCTACTATTTATGCTTTTAATCTGATATGGAATTCCAAAATAAAATCCGAGATGGTCTGACAAGGAAAATGGTGCGTCATAATTGTTTTTTGATGCATTTAAATTTTGCTGGGTATTATAACTATTTTGATATAGGCTAATTTTTAGTCCTCCGTATTTTTCAGGGAGTTTTAAAACTATTTGACGAGCATCTTTTGGGACTATAAACTTAATATAGAAAAAAACAGGACTGGATCCGGAATTTTCAATTTCAAATAACGGCATATATGAAGATAATTTATAATATTCCTTGTTAATTTCTGAAAACAATTTAAAATCCTTTATATCATCATTCCATTTTGTAAGAGCTCCCAGGTTATAAGCGGTTAAATATATCTTAACATATATATTATTGTTGTCTAATTCTTCAAAATTATATCCATTTGAGGAAATCATATAATCATTCTGAGAAAAACTTAATTTTGTGATAAAAAATAAAATTAATAGTAAACAGTATTTATTAATTTTCATAAATTAGTATTGATTATTCAAATAATTAGTTGCCTATTTAATCTTTTTGATTTAAATGATCCAATTTCTGCTGAGATAATTTCTCAACTACAACACTTTCTGTTCCAAAAAATATACCACTACCTGTTAGATATATTTTATTTAGATTTAACTTTCAAAATAATATAAAAGTGTTAACACCTTTCAATTAAAAATTAAAAATATTAGGAGAAAATATTTACTTACCTCTTTGATTTATTTTTTTTAACAAATCCAAATCCTGAATGAATAAAAGGATTTTTATAAATTTCTTATTACAGTTTTATGTTTTTGTTATATTTTCTTTGGTATGTTAAGTGAGAACTGCTGTGGCTCATATTTATCCTTACAATATAAATAATATATTAAGAACTAATTAATTTATTCAATATAAATTTATTCCATTTTTAAATTATAGGCAGAAAATTTCCCCTAAATATTTGATTAAGTTCTTAGTGTGAGAATTTTCACCGCAAGAGTTGGAGAATTTTACCAGAAGTAAAACTTCCGAAATCCAAAAGCAGACTTCGGAAGTTTATCTATTAAATTTATGATAGAATTTCTGTGAATTTTCCAGTTTAAAACTGATACTTGTTTAGCATACTTTGTTTACCATATATAATGTTTCCATTAAATACTCACAGTCACCTTAATAATCTCCCTCCCAGTCCCTCCTTTCTGCGATACTATAGCGACCTGCTCACCGGTATCCTCAACAATACCAATGAATTCCTTTTCCGGATTATTCAAACTATGTTTTGAAAAAAGATTAAATTGCTGCTTAAGTAATTCCGTTCTAGCGTCAAGATTGGATTTTAGTTTTATATATTCCGGATCATCATTATAATTTAGCAGCGTTGGGGAAGTTGCTTTCTCAACGGTTATTTTTCCGTAAGTTGCTTTGCTGTCTAAGAGAATAATTTCACTTCTGAGTTTTTTAT
>JBATSB010000106.1:0-4434 GCA_049293015.1 Ignavibacteria bacterium | reverse complement strand
ATTTTATTCAGACAAAGAAAATGATTCTTTTGAAATAATTTTTTGAGATAAATTATATTTATTAAAGCCCGGCTATATACTATAATCCGGGCTTTTTTATTTTATAGAGGGAAAATATTCGCCGTTGTTGGTGGCCAAAAAGTTTGCAGTGGTATTAAACTCATAATGAACATTTTATTCGCAAACTTTTTGGAACACCAACAACAGCGCAAAAAATTAAAAAATAAAATTATTTCAAATCATACTTAAATTTATAAATTAAATTTCTATTTTAGGCAATTAATTTTTTACTTTAGGATTTTCTTTCAAGTCTGATGATCGGATAATCAAATTTTACTAAGATATTGAGTGCTGTTTATTCCAGAAAAATAAGTATTATAAAAGGTATCACGTGGCGTATTGTCGGAACAATAGATACAATATTCCTAGCATGGCTCTTTACCGGAAGTCTTAACTTCGCTGTGAAGATCGGCGGGATAGAGCTTATTACAAAAATTGCATTATATTATTTTCATGAAAGGTTATGGAATTTTCTCAACATTGGTAAAAAAGTTGTATCTGAAAATAATGGTGTAAAAGTATATTCAGATAAGCACTGGAAGAGTATTACTAAAAGCATTAGCTGGAGGGTAATTGGTACAATCGATACTATGATCATTTCTTACTTTGTAACAGGCAGTATTAACAGAGCACTTGAAATTGGATTTACAGAAGTATTCACCAAAATGCTTTTGTATTATATACATGAAAGAATATGGCTTAAGATTGCCATAAAATCAGCAAAACATTCTCATTAAAGCACACAGATCAAATTACAAATCCGCATTTTACAAAGAGAAACAATTATTGAAAGACCTCTTACGGAAGTCTTTGATTTTTTTGCAAAAGCTGAAAATCTTAACATTATAACTCCACCATTTATCGGTTTTAAAATATTAACTCCTTTACCAATAATTATGATGAAAGGAACGCTGATAGAATACAGGATAAAATTAAACGGATTACCTGTCAAATGGAAAACAGAGATAACTAAATGGGACCCGCCTTTTATTTTTATAGATACACAGATAAAAGGACCTTATAAAATCTGGAGTCATGAACATAAATTTGAGGAGCTAGGACAAGTTACACTTATGACTGACACTGTCAGATATTTATCTTATGGAGGATTATTAGAATTTATTCCAAACATTTTATTTGTAAAGAATAATGTAAAAAAAATATTCGATTTTAGAGAAAAGAAAATTCACGAAATTTTTAAGTTAGGTATATATAATGAAGGTAATAAATTTAAATGAGAAGTTTGGAAAGTTCACAGATCATTTCAGTCCAAAGATCATTGCGGAGCTAAATGGTCAGCAAGTGAAGCTGGGAAAATTCATCGGCGATTTTGTATGGCATAAGCATGACAATGAAGATGAGATGTTTCTTGTG
The DNA here is from genome assembly GCA_049293015.1 of Ignavibacteria bacterium. Classification (GTDB taxonomy): domain Bacteria; phylum Bacteroidota; class Ignavibacteria; order Tepidaquicellales; family Tepidaquicellaceae; genus UBA2330. The sequence goes on along the minus strand of JBATSB010000106.1, from coordinate 3,000 downwards.
ATCAAAGGAGAATTTTTTATGGACATTAGAACAAAAGAGGGGAATGAGGTTTTAGAAATAACACTTGAACTTAAAGAAGGTGAGATGATCGTAATTCCAAGAGGAGTAGAGCACAGACCTCACAGCAATGAGGAAGTACAAGTGATGCTGTTCGAACCTGCCGGTACATTGAACACAGGAGATGTGAATAATGAATTGACAAAAGATAATCCTGAGTGGATCTGAAATTAAATACGAATTAAAAACCCGAATAATTTAAAATTTTTATTATTTAATAATCTTATATCACGCAAGCTAAAGCATGCGGCTACAAATACATTTCCAAATTATCAAAAATCACGCAAGCTAAAGCATTCTATTAGAAATAAATTTCTATAATATTTGTAATTTGAAATTTGTAATTTGAAATTTATTTTATCAAAACCATACGCCTCGTCTCAACAAACTCTCCCGCCTGCAATTTATAAAAATATACTCCGCTCGGAAAATTACTTCCGTTGAATGTGACTGAGTAGCTGCCGGCAGACTGCTTTTCATTTACCAAGGTCGAAACTTCATTTCCCAAAACACCATAAACTTTTAGCGAAACATCATTGTACATTGAACATTGATATTTTATAATTGTAATTGGGTTGAATGGGTTAGGGTAGTTTTGTGAAAGTGAATATTCTTCGGGAATTTCGGAATAATAATTACTTACCTTAACAATAAACGAAGCCCAGACTTTATATACTTCTTTGTCTGTACATACAAATATAGTATCTCTGCTAAAGTTATCTTTTGAAATTCCAATTACATTTCTCGAAAGTAAAAATGAATTATTATATAGATTCCAACTGATACCTTTGTCGCGTGATATGTATAACCCGTTTTCATTTCCTGCATAGATAATATTTGCACTGTCAGGATTTACTTCCATAGATTTAAAATTATAAGGTAATGAAACAGAATCCCAGCTTAATCCATTATTGGATGAATTATATAAACTTGATGAAGTATATCCGTAAATTTTTCTGTCAGCTTCACTGAACAAAAGCTTTTTAACTGGAGGAATATTTACTGAAAAAAAATCAGTTCCTGAAGTAGTACTCAACATCAATTGCTCACCCGTTACAAAAATATAATTTCTTTTAAAAGGATTTATCTTTAAAAATCCTCCATCAGAAAAGTTCATTAAAGAAGGTATAGTATCGACAACTTCTTGAATAGTCGGATTTAAATAGTTTGTAACTTTTATTATTGCATTAACAACATTATTAAACGAATACTTTAATTTGTAAGCATAATAATAATTTGCTTCGGGATAAAATGGGGGAGTTGAATCAATATCCATTCCGCAGTATGTAGAGTAGTCCGGTACTTCTACAGAATTGGTTATGCCAATATTCCAGAAACTTATTTCGTTTACCTGAACATAACCGCAGCAGTCCGACACAATCTCATCAGAATGTTTTATAATTACAGCTGTATCTAATGGAGCAATGGCAATATCTCCAACAGGGTTGCAGACCCAGTAACCATTAAATCCTTCATATACCCAATGTGAATTTAGGAATGAATTGTATGGGATAAATGAAGAATTATTCGCTCTGTTAATTTTCAAAAAGATTCCTGTATTGTTAGGCGGTGAAGGTACTGTACTACACGTAAGCTGAATGAATAGATGTCGTTTCGGGTTATTGTCTATCTTAAAACTTTTAAAATTCCTTATTCCAAGATTACCTGAATTATAAATTGAGACACTACCGGTTTGTGAATAAACAGTATCAATTCCATTAAAAAAAGATATTATAAAAATCAGAATTAAAGTTAAGGTTTTCATATTATTATTAAAAAATTTATAAAAATTTATTTAATTAAAACCATTCTCTTAGTCTCAACAAACTGACCTGCTTCCAGTTTATAGAAATAAACTCCGCTCGGAAAATTACTTCCATCGAAAGTGACAGAGTAGCTGCCGGCAGTTTGCTTTTCATTTACTAAGGTCGAAACTTCATTCCCTAATACATCAAAGACTTTTAGCGAAACATCATTGTACATTGAACATTGATAATTAATAATTGTCATTGGGTTAAAGGGGTTTGGGTAATTTTGAGAAAGTGAATAGTGATCAGGAATTTTTGTGCTTGTCTGAGTTATTTTAGTCAAAGAAGTGTCACCAAATAACTCACCATTTAAAATACATCCTTTAAGATGGTATGATGTTCCTGATCCAATCTCACAACTTGAATAACCAGTAAATCCTATTCCCTCTGCTATTCCATATCCAGCTGTGATAGAAGAAAAAATTGCACTGTTTAGCAGCATAGTATTTCGCATTTCACCCATTATATTAAGAATAAGAAATCCATTACAATGTCCTACAGGTATTTGAGAATTAAACCTGTTTCCTGAAAAGCTATTACCTGAATTTATTTTCAAACTATCAATAAGGTATTCAGAATTATTTGTCTCATCATATGCATATATATTCATTGTTGTTGAATCTACTCTCTGATAGTTCCAGCTTGGTGAAAAACCTGAAGGATTCCACCATCCCGTAAACTGATAGTACATTTTACCGTTTGGCTTTAGTACTATATCATTTATTATAACTTTATGAAAATTTCTGAACTCGAAAGGGTCACAGTTAAACCATAAACTTGTTTCTTCATAAATATAAACATTACCAACATTTAATGGATAGAATTTTGCTGCAGTGGTATCCCATGAATAAGATCTAAGTGGTATTAAAACAAAAACCAATAAGATGGCGAAGTATATAATTCTTTTTTTCATATTCGTTTGTTGTTAAAATTATTTGTAAATTTTTTTATGATGATTGTTTAATAATTTGAAATCGCGCAAGCTAAAGCATGCGGCTACTAATCTTTCGGCTACAATGACAATCTTATAATATTTGTAATTTGACATTTGAAATTTGAAATTTATTTTATCAAAACCATACGCTTGGTCTCAAAAAATCCCCCCGCCTCTAATTTATAGAAATAAACTCCACTC
>JBATSB010000105.1:0-18488 GCA_049293015.1 Ignavibacteria bacterium | reverse complement strand
CAAATGACCATCCTGTATATTTATTTAAAAATTGAATACTATAAAATCCTTCAATGTGAAAACTTGTATCCGGTATTTGAATCATCCAGTTATTTCCACCGTTTGTAGTTCTATAAATTATTCCTCTGAAACGACCTGACCCATAGAATGCCTGACCACCAGCTCCCCAAATAGTATCATAATTAACATTTGAAAAATTATCAATCCCGCTCGTTAAAATTATTCCCCCTTTTGGGGGTAGTGCTTGTTCAATCCAATTCAAACCTCCATCTGTTGTATTTTTAAAAGTTCCTCTTGCTTTCCATCCTGTTAAACTATCTCCAAAATAAATATCAGAAAATCCATTCTCTCCAATAACTACTGACCAATTAAAACCCCCATTTGTAGTCTTGTTTAGGAATGAGCCTTTACTTCCGCTAAAGAACCCCGTATTAGCATTAATCATATAAATTCTTGATGGAATATTTCCATCTGCATAAAACTGTCTAATCCAACTTGACCCTCCGTCAATAGTTCTAAACAATCCTCCAACCAAACCTGCTTCAGAAGTCAACCAAATTGTATCTTCATTTAATACAAACATATCATTGAATCTGCCACCGAATGGAGTGTTAAAAACTATCCAATTCATTCCAGCATTTGTAGTCTTTGTCAAAAAACCACCAGCTCCGTTAAGACCTCCGCACACAAAGCCGGTGTTCAAGTTTATAAATTCTATCGTGCTTAAATCTTTATATATAGTGTTGACGATGAACCAATTATCCCCACTATTAGTAGTCTTAATAATATAGTTTGTGTCACCACCTGTATGGTCTCCAGTAATTCCATATCCGACCAAACTATCTACGAACTGAATATCAGAAAGAGGTCTGTTATTTAAGTCAGGAAGAAACTGCTGTGTCCACCCAGACGGAGGATTATCAGAGAAATTAAACCCGATAAAAAATAAAATAATACTTGCTGCATATATCAGAGATGAGATCTTTTCGGCAATGAGTTTTTTGGTTTTCATATTATTCTGTTTTATAAGTTCCTTTGGGTAAAGCAAATGTATGGAATGTGTTTTTTATTTTCAATTTCATTTTTTCTGTCCACGATTTTCTGATTCAAAAATTTTCTAACTATCATTTATAAATCCTGCAAATCTTCTAATCTTAAATAAATCCCGGTTCAGACAAACAGACCGTCCACGCAGAGTCAAGAACTTTCGGACTCTATGAAAACTGAAATGGTAGTCTTTCCCAAATCCAAATTCAAACTTTATTTTAAATTTCTGATATAGTATATTTATCACGGCGAAAATTTCGACTTATGCAAATGATCTTTATGATTACCTTTAATTTGATGACGTTTAATTATTATAAATATGGAAAATATGAAAAGACTAAAAAACTTCTGCAGCGCTCTTAACTTTTGTTTTAAATTAAGTTTAATTGTTTGCCTGATTTTTTTCAGCGGCTGTAGTGATGAAAATAAAAATGACAAGCAAAATGAACAGATTGAAGTAAAAAAGTTTTCAGATAAAAATAGTAATGATTTAGAAAATGAAATTCCTGAAGAAGAATCCGGTGAAGAATATGATGAAGATGTTTCCGATAATTTAGACTTAACAGTCTCTTCAGAAAAAGTAAAAGATCACATTGGAAAACTAGTTACCGTTAAAGGAATTATATCCAATGTTTACGTTTCAGAAAAAGTAGCTTACCTGAATTTTGGGAATAAATTTCCAAAAAATGATTTTTCAGGAGTTGTGTTTGCAGGTAAGTTCAGTGAATTCGAAGACCTGGAAAGCTTTAAAGATAAGTTAGTAGAAATAACCGGAAGCGTTTCTGTATTCAGAAATAAACCACAGATCATTTTAAATTCACCTGATCAGATAAAAATAATTAAATAAATTTTGGTAAAAAAATCAGGCTTTGTCACAATATTCGGTGCACCAAATGCAGGGAAATCAACTCTCCTTAATGCACTGCTTAATTTTAATCTCTCCATTGTAAATAAAAAAGTCCAGACTACACGCGACAGAATTCTTGGCATACTAACAGAAGATAATTACCAGATCATTTTCATTGATACACCGGGTACACTCGAGCCGAAATATGAACTTCAGAAATTTATGTTGAAGGAAATTAAAACTTCGCTCGATGAAGCTGACGTTATTGTACATATCGTAGATGCAGCAAAAATAAATTTAGAAAGACTAAAGAAAACTGATGAAGAGTTCATCAACATTCTGAAAGATAAAAAAAGAATTATTGTTTTAAATAAAATTGATCTGATGGTTAAAGGAAAACTCCTGCCGATGATAGAAAATATTTCAAAGAATTTTGGTTATGATGATGTAGTTCCCATTTCTGCATCAGAAGGTGAAAATCTTGATACGCTTAAAAAAGTAATACTAGATTATCTTCCCGAAGGTGAGTTTTATTTTGAAAAAGAAACGCTTACGAATAAGCCTGAGAAATTTTTTGTATCAGAGATCATACGTGAAAAGATTTTGAGATATTATCATGAAGAAATTCCATACAGCATACTTGTCAATGTTACCGAATTCAAAGAAAGATCAGAAGATCTGGTTTACATAAATGCAGATATCATCGTAGAAAGAGAAACTCAGAAGATCATTATTATTGGAAAAGGCGGCAGTGGTTTAAAAAATCTCGGCAATAAGTCCAGACTTGAAATCGAAAAATTTCTTGGCAGGAAAGTCTATCTTGAACTGTTTGTAAAAGTCAGAAAAGACTGGCGTAACAATAAACGTTTCATTAATGATAATCTTTCCGGCGGTGTGTAATATATTTTAGTTTTATTTTTTTAAAGCAGTAACCGAAAACATCAATGGAAAACTTACATCAATTCCATCTACTCTGAATCGACCCGGTTCATATTCCACAGCTTTATTAAAACAATCATAAACTGAATAATCATATTCCTCAAAAGTCTTTATTTCAAGTCCGCTTTTTAACAGATTATTTATTACATCACTTAAGCTGTGATTCCACATTACGTATTCATTTTTGATAGGAGCATTTCTGTCAGCATAAGTCCCTTCAAAAATTTCCTTCACTTCCCCTCGATTAAAATAATCATATTTAAAATATTTAAAATCATCATCAAACATCCACAGCATCTGATGAAATTCTACCATTACAAATTTACCCTCGGGTTTTAGAAAATGTGAAATTAATTCCGACCATTTTTTCAAATCAGGTAGCCAGCCTATTACTCCATAGCTGGTAAAAACTATATCAAATTTTTTATCTAAATTATTTTTCAGATCATATATATCAGAACATATAAATTCAGTGTTATTGTCAGTATTAGTTTTGACCGATAATTCTTTTGCTTTACTGATTGCATTGTCAGAAAAATCAATTGCTGTAACAACAGCTCCTGCTCTTGCGAGAGAAATAGAATCTTGTCCGAAATGACATTGCAGATGAAGAATGCTTTTCCCTCTGATATCTCCGAGAAGATCAATTTCAATATGTTTAAGTGAATTCTTCCCGTTTATAAAATTTTCATTGTCATAAAATTCTGATGTTATATGCACATCGGTTTTTTTATTCCAGGCATTTTTATTTATATCAAAAAACTTATTTACTTTATCCATTTATAAATATTTAAATTAAAGAGTAATGAACTAAAGTTATTAAAAATATTTATTTATTAAAAACCTTATACAATGCCATGTTATATTTTATCAATTAACTTTAGGTGATTTGTTATCAAAAGCTAATAGTATAATTTATAAAATCTGAACTAAGAGGTATAGGTGAATATGTCGTTCTAAAAATAAAAATAATTAATAATCCGGGAATTAAAACGATTTGGACAGGAAAAATTATATGTATTAAATTTCTCCTTTTTTTGCTTAGTTATTAAAATCAAATTAAATTATTTTTGCTAAAATTTTTATTAAATGAAAATAATCATCGTCGGAACTGCATTTCCGCTAAGAGGTGCTATGGCACAACTCAATGCGATACTTGCAAACTATCTTTCAAAAGATCATGACGTTGAGATATTTTCATTTAAAAGACAATATCCCGAATTACTTTTTCCCGGAAAGACACAGATGGATACGAGTGATAACAATATTCTAAAAAAGGATATTCCCAATACAAATATTATAGATTCAATCAATCCGGTTAACTGGCATACTACTGCAAAAAAGATAGTTGCAAAAAAACCTGATTTGATCATACTCAGATTCTGGATACCATTTTTCGCTCCGGCTTTTTATAGGATATGTAATTACGTTAAGAAAAAAACAGATGCTAAAATACTTTTTATTTGTGATAATGTTATACCGCACGAAAAGAGACCGGGTGATAATTTTCTGATAAAACTTATTTTCAAAGTCGGTGACTATTTTATCATTCATTCCAAAAGTGTAGAGGAAGATCTGAAGAAGTTTATAAAAGGTAAACCTTATAAATATACACCTCATCCGATCTATAATATTTTCGGAGATCAGTTAGAAAAAGGAGAAGCTGTAAAGAATATTAATAAAGATTTTCATATAGATCTGAGTGGTAAAAATGTAATACTATTTTTCGGATATGTAAGGAAGTATAAAGGTCTGAAATATCTTATAGATGCTATGCCTGAAATATTAAAATCTGTAGATGTTACATTGCTTATTGTTGGTGAATTTTATGAAGATGAAAAGATAACCTATGATCATATTAAAAAGTTGGAACTTGAAGAAAAAATTCATGTAGTATCGGATTATATACCAAATGAAAAGGTAAGATACTTTTTCTGCGCATCGGATGTAGTCGTGCTGCCTTATATAGATGCGACTCAGAGTGGAATTACACAGATCGCATATTATTATGATAAGCCTGTAATTGCAACTGATGTTGGCGGATTATCTGAAGCAGTACATGATGGTAAAACAGGATTTCTAATAAAGCCAAAAGATCCAAAGTCTGTTGCTGATGCTGTAGTAAAGTTTTATAGAGAGGATCTTGAAAAAAAATTCAGTGAAAACGCAAAAGAAGAAAAGAAAAAGTATGAATGGGAAAGAATGACTGAAGCAATAGAAGAGCTTTATGAAAAATAGATCTTTGACTTTAGATATCTGTAAATGATGTTACGCATTTTTAAATTTTTTGCGGATTGCTATTTAAAAAACTTTTGCGAAACGGAGTTTCGCTTGAAAATTACATTACCAAACGGAGTTTGGTAACGAGCATGTTTCGGATAGTAATTTTAAAAGTTAATTGCTTAACTTCAGTCTGTAATTATAAACTTTAAAAAAATAATTTAATTTGAAATACGATCCGGTTAAAAAAGTTTTTGGTGACATAGTTTCGAATAACTCCTTCTTTAGAAAAATATTTTACTGGCTGCTAGATCTTATGTTCCTAAGGTCATGGCATGTAAGAAAAAAAGTCCGTGAGCTTTATCCCAAAGGAAAAGTAATGAATATTTTCGATGCGGGTATGGGGTTTGGACAATACACTTATTTCATGGCAAAACGTTTTCCCGACTCTGATATTCTGGCGATCGATGTAAAAGAAGATCAGGTAGACGACTGCAAAAGATTTTTTACAAAATGTGGTTATAAGAATGTAAGATTTGAAGTAGGTGACCTTACTAAGATTGATTATAATATGGAGTTTGATTTTATTTTATGTGTGGATGTGATGGAGCATATTTTGGAAGATGAACTTGTATTCAGAAATTTCTCAATAGCTCTGAAAAAGGGCGGGATGCTTTTGGTCAACACTCCGTCAAATCTCGGCGGCAGTGATGCACATGATGAAGATGATGAAAGTTTTATAGAAGAGCATGCAAGGATCGGATATTCTAAAGAAGACATTTCGGAAAAAGTAAACCGAGCAGGTATGGAAGTTCATTCGTTTGATTATACATACGGTAAATACGGAACGATCTCCTGGAGATGGGGAATCAAATATCCGATACTCATCGCCGGTGTTTCAAAATTTCTTATACTGCTATTGCCGTTTTACTATTTATTTACACTTTGGTTTGTGCTGATTTTTATGTGGCTTGATGTTCATACCTATAATAAAGAAGGCACAGGCATTACAATGGTCTCAAAAAAAATATAAATTTTTTTTAAATAGTAAAGATGTATATCCCGAAACATAATAGAATGAAAAATGAAGATGAGATCTTTGATTTTATTAAATCAAATAATTTCGGAATACTGGTTTCTCTGAATGATTCGAAAATTACCGTTACGCATATTCCTTTTTTACTAAAAAGAGGAGAAGGTAAATATGGTGAATTGTATTGTCACATTGCAAAAGCAAATCCTCAGCATCAAAATATCTCAGGGGAAATATTAGTCATTTTTCCGGGAGCTCATAAATATATTTCTTCAGGATGGTATGAATCAGATCAGGCAGTTCCTACTTGGAATTATTTGTCCGTGCATGTTTACGGTGAACTTCAGATAATTAATGAAAGGGATGATAAATTTGAAATTATAAAAGATCTTGAAGATCATTTCGAACCGGATATAAAAAAATATTCTCTTGATGATCTTAAACCGGAGTATCTTGAAAATCTGCTGAAAGGAATTGTAGCATTTAAGATTGTAATAACTTCAGTCGAGGGTAAAGAAAAGTTGTCGCAAAACCATTCTATGCAGAGACAAAAAATAGTAATAGATAAACTTTATGAAATCGCAGATACAGATTCTATAATTATTGCGGATAAGATGAAAAATATTCTTACTTCAGATAAAAATTCCGGAACAGACTCTCCAAATCTTCCTTAGTATAAATGAATGAAATTTCTGACACTCCGTTGAAAACGGAAAGATCTGTTTTAATATTAATATTGTCCACTTCATTTCTGATAAAATTAATTTTACTGTTTCTTATCGATCCAGTCTTACGTTCTGACAGTCTTGATTATCAGATACTGGCAAACAGCTTACTTAACGGGGAATATTCGCTGAATGGAAAACCAACAGCATATGTAGGAATCGGATACCCAGCTTTTCTTTCGGGAATATTTTTTATTTTCGGGGAAGGTCAGTTTTATGTAAGGCTTGTGCAGTCAGCGATAGAAGCAGGAACTGCTTTACTTTTTTACGGAGTCAGCAGAAGATTCTTCAGCATAAAGCATTCACTAATATCAGTTGCAATTTTTTCATTTTTCCCATCAAATATTTTATACAGTCAGACGGTATTATCTGAACCATTATTTGGATTTTTTTCAATGTTAGTTCTTTATTTATTATTAAGGGATGACTTTTCAAAAAACCCCATAAAGATATTTATTGCAGGTCTTATCTTTGGATTAGCTGTGTTGATCCGAACAGCTTATTTACCTGTATGTATTTTAGTACCATTTTTCTTTTATTCGCATAGAAATGAGATCTTCAATACTTCGAAAGTAAGATCATCGGTGATATTTTCACTGATCTTTTTCATGGGAATGATTTTAGTGATCGCTCCCTGGAGCATCAGAAATAAAATGATGGTAGGAACATACAGCCTGGGAACTACATCCGGTTTAAATTTCTGGGCTGGGAGTAATCCGGAAGCAACTGGTTCATATTTTATTAAACCTGATGATATATTACCTGGTGATTATAGTAATGAAGCTGAACGTGACAAGGAATATTTTAAGCTCGGACTTGAATATGCAGTTTCACATCCGGTAAATTACTTGATATTAGGAATAAAAAAGATTGGGTATTTATATTCCAGTGAACGGATGATAGTAAACTATTTTACAGAAACATTGCCAGGACAGACATCAACAGATGTTTACAGATCCGCAAACCTGTTGTTTACATTGCTTGTTAATATTCCATATTTTATTATTATGCTGCTTGGTACATGGGGGTTGATGCTTTTTGAAAGAAAAAAATTTTTCATATATGGTACTATACTGATTTGGATGTTCACGGTTGCTGTATTCATAGCACTTGCGAGATATCATTACGTGCTGATTCCATTTTTTATACTCGGCACGATAATGTTTCTTTCTACAGGCAGGGAATCTTTGAATGAAATTTCGACAGGTAAAAAAATATTAGCTTCCGGATTTTCACTTTTTTTGATTGCAGTGTGGACAGCAGAGTTATATTTAATGATAAAGTGACAGCTGATGCTGTAAAGAAACGGTTAAAACCGTTTTGCCTGTAGATCATTAGTTCCAAATATTTTCTAAAGTATCTGTCGTTGTTACACAGAAACGGTTAAAACCGTTTCTCCCAAAGACCCTGACATCTGAATAGTCATTGAAGCATATGCTGTAGAGAAACGGTTAAAACCGTTTATTTTGTAGATACTTAGTTCCAAATATTTTCTGAAGTAATTTCTGATGCTGCACAGAAACGGTTAAAACCGTTTCTCCAAAAAAACACAAAAAAACATAATATAAATTTACATCTGTAAAACTTTGAACATCAAAAAAATACTTGTCATAACATATTACTGGCCGCCAGGCGGCGGAGCGGGTGTACAGAGGATACTAAAGTTTGTAAAATATTTTCCGGAAAACGGTTTTCAACCGTTTGTTGTGACGGTGGACGAAGACAAGGCGAGCTATCCTGTAATTGATAAGTCGCTGAATGCCGAAGTTCCTGCCGAAGCCGAAGTGATAAGAACCGGGACGTTCGAACCGTTCGATGTTTATTCTAAACTCATCGGGAAGAAAAGTATCCCGACAGGATTCTCCAATGAAGCCGACCCCGGAGTGATACAGAAACTATCCAGATTTATCAGAGGAAATTTTTTCATTCCTGATGCAAGAAAAGGATGGATAAAATTTGCATTTGAAGCGGCTTGTAAGATTATTGAAAAAGAAAAGATCGACATCGTACTTACTACCAGTCCTCCTCATTCTGCGCAGCTTGTCGGGCTTAAGCTTAAAAAAAAATACGGAATAAATTGGATTGCTGACCTCAGAGATCCATGGACTGATATTTATTATTATAAAGAATTCAAACATCTGCCGTTTGCTGAGAGGCTTGATAAAAAATATGAACGGCTTGTTCTGGAAAATGCTGATAAGATAATCACTGTAAGTAGTGATCTCAAAAGAATGTTCCTGCAAAAGTCTGAAAGTATTGATGGAAAAAAGATCAGCATCATACCAAACGGATTTGATGAAGATGATTTTAAAAATTTAAAGAAGTATGATAATCCCAAAAATGAATTCATAATTTCATACACAGGCACTCTTGCAGAAAGTTATAACCCACAGATATTTTTTGATGCATTAAAAAAAGTGATTGCAGAGAATCCCGAAGTAAATATAAAGTTAAGATTTATCGGCAGTCCCGCAGATTCACTTATGAATAAGATTCGTGAAATGTCAATGAGCAGCAATCTTGAAGTGATCCCGTCAGTCTCTCATGAAAAGTCAATAGAATATCTGAACGAAAGTACAATGCTCCTGCTGGTAATTCCCGAAGTTAAAAATGACAAAGGTATTCTCACAGGAAAACTGTTTGAATATCTTGCTTCGGGAAAGACCATCGTCTGCATCGGTCCGGAAGACGGTGAAGCAGCAGAGATCATAAGTGAATGTAATGCAGGAAAAACATTTAACAGAAATAACGGGAATGAGTTGTATGAATATCTTTCTTCACTATTGATGATCTGGAAAGATAAAGGAGATCTTAATATTGATAATGATCTTTATAAAAAATATTCAAGGAGAGCTCAGACTATTCAATTATGTAAAGAGATAAACTGTTCAGTTTAATTAACAGCTTATTGTTTTCAGAATTCATTAAAATCAGGTATGTTATTTTATCTCTTTTATTTTTTTCCTGAACCAATCCCTGTCTGATGTATCAATTATGTTTTCCGTATTACTCTTCAAAGTATATTTTAAAAATTCATCCTTTGAGTCATATTTTAAATTCACAAGATCATTAAATAATTTTAAAAAATTATGAAGAGAGTTTTTATTTGTTTCATTTAAAAGTTTACTGTTAGATATGAACTGTCTGAAATTCTTTATCTCGTCTTTATTGCCGTCAAAATCCATTAATTCATAAAAGATCTTAAGTATTAGTTTCCTTAATATAATTTTTACTGTCATCAAATTTGAATTTATTGTTGAACAGATCTCAAGTGCCTCTAAAAACTTACCCTCCTCAAACAGTAATACTGCATTACAAAGTGACTGAAGTTTTTTAATGTGTGCAGGATTTATTGATCTTATATTTTCCTGATAAAACAATTTTGCCTCTGATATACTTTTATAGCTGATGTATTCAATAAACAAATTCAGAAATAGATCTGATCTGAAATAATTTTGGTTTGTTTTATACAATTTATGTTTAAGTATCATGTCATAAAGGTCAAGCTTTATACCCTGAAATTTAATTGATTTATTCAGATTTATATATCTGTTGCAGTATGATATCATTCTTAAAATGAAATGCATTCTGCTGGAGATACTTAACCTGTCAAAATTTTTTTCCAGCAGATCTTTCAATATAAAAAAATAAGACTCATCGGTTCTGTTCTTGTTCATCAGATAAAGATAATAATACATAGAAAACAATTCTTTATTTTTAAAATTATTCTGTCCGATATATTGATAAAGTGAATCAAGATCAAGAAGCTCTAAGAATTTTTCAGGTAGGTTTACTGAGGGATTGTAATTAAAAGTATTTTTATTTACATCAATATCATTTAGACTTATAAACAGATCCGACAAAAAATAAAAAATAAGTTGTTCAGTCCTTTCAAAAACATCTACAGGAATTTTGAATTGCTCACCTCTGTCGAGATGAAATGATACGATCTGCCATTTCAGAATATATTGATAAAAAAATGTTTGATAATGGTAATCGGATTTTTCAAAATACTTTTCTTTTTCTTTGAATTTAGAGAGAAATATGTTGTCAATTTTTCTCCAGTCAAGCTCATCCAGTAAGTATCTGTCATAATCAAATTTATTTTTTTCCAGATTCAGAGTTACAAGATATTTTTCTCCCATCTTATAAAAATCTGAAAATAATTTTCTCAGTTTCTCATCACTGAATATTTCACTTCCAAAAACGTGCCTGTAAATATTCTTCTTAGTAAATGAAGAAGAGTTAAACTCAGGATAAAATTTCTTCAGATAATTATAAAGTAAAAGCAGTTTTTTATTATTGTTAAAAAATGGTGAGAGCAAAAATTTTTCAAATCTTACAAGTTCGTCTTTTGTCAAACCTTTTAAAATATTGATCGCTTTGTAGTTTATCATCCGTATATTATCCCAAAGAATTTTTCACAATTTAAATTATTTATACTCTCAAAAAAATGCAATTAATGTTTGTTTTAGAGGAAAATTGATTATTGTCAGGCTGAAGAACAAGATTTAATTTGTCACAATGGAACTAAAGTTAGTTTTGAATATAATACTTTCAGAAGTAAATTTGCTTCTGTTTGAAAATCAAACTACCTGTTCGGAACAATTCCGAAAAGGGATTTAAAATTTTTTATAAAAAACTAACTAATTAATAAGAAAGGAAACACAGTTTGTTAAAAAAAATCATTTTAATTTATTTTATATTTTCATTTCCATTTGGGAAATTATTTTCTCAGTATGATAATAATTATTCTGCAACATTCAACGGATATAACAGCTACGTCGCTGTACCAAGTTCTTTGGGACTAAGTCCGACAGACGGAATTACACTTGAAGCATGGGTGAACCCGTCTCTGTTAGGTCCGGGTACAATGGCAGTAATTGGAAAGAATTACCAGTCGTCATATTTTATTGGAGTACAGGTTTCAGGAAGGATTGTGTTTTATCCAAAAGGAGGAGCGTCGCTCAGAAGTAAAGTTTCAAGTGTTATTCCGATAAATCAATGGACCCATATCGCAGGTACATATAATGGTACTTCTACAGCTTTATACATTAACGGAGTTTTAGATACTGTTACTTATGCAAATACCGGACCGGTCAGCACCAATTCAGATTCATTATTTATCGGAGCGGACAGGGTTGGAGCAACTACCTCACTTTTCTTCAGGGGGAAATTAGACAATGTCAGGATCTGGGGTGATGCAAAAGGACTTTCGCAAATTATCCACAACATGTTTACTCCGCTTGAGATAATTTATCCGACCGGTGAATACATTAATCTCCGTGCAAGTTTTCAGTTAAATGCAAACGGACTTAATTATGGCGGATCTGAATTAAACATAGGATATGCACGGAATATATCTTTTGCTGACCTGAGCAATGAACCTGTTAACTATTTGGATTACAACAACAGTCTTGTATTGTACGGAACTACAGACTATTTCACAGTCAGTAATCATGTGGGTTTTAATGCAACAAATTCTGTAACACTTGAAGCATGGATAAGAAGGGATACAACCGGTACTCAGCCAAATGACCAGTATATAATAAGTAAAAGCGGAGGTACGAACCGGTTTGGTTACGCACTTTGGTTAAATTCATCAACTGGAATTTTAAAGTTTAAAATAAATTCTGTAACCGGTCCTTCGGGTATAATTTCACTTGGAGCAATTCAGACCGCTCAATGGACTCATGTTGCTGCTACTTATAATTCATTAACAGGAATTGCAAGACTTTTTATTAACGGAAATTATTCAAACGGGGGATTCTTTTCAGGTAGTCCGTTGATTCAAAATGACCCTGATAATCTTTATATAGGAGGAATTGGTGCTACAGATCTGTCAGCAAATAAATTCAAAGGTCAGATAGATGGTGTCAGGATCTGGAAAACCGAAAGATCTTTAAATCAAATCAATGATTATATGTATAATAATCTGAGTGACATTAATATGGTGTCTTTTGACTTTGATGAAAAGTCTAATGCTGTTCATAATGGGATAACTACTTCGTTTAATTTAAATATTTTTGCCGGTTCTGCTCACATTAGTTCTTCTCATTTAAATAATAACAATGAATTGACATCGCCTATACTTTCAGAAGAACTTGGAAATTTTAATTCATCCCAATATACTGTCAGAACTAAAAGAGCTTTTATTCCTGATGGATATGTTCCTGGAATATCGGATTCAGTTTACATTCCGACAAATGGATCTATCACGGATATGAAATTATTTGCTTTAATCTCACATAAATATACATCAGATCTTGATATCACATTAACTTCTCCATCAGGTAATGCAATAATGCTTATTGGTTCGAAAGGCGGTTATGGAAATGATGTAATGACACTGTTTTCTGATGAAGCAGATAGCTATGGATCAAGCGGAGTTGGGGTAAATGATCCCGGAATTACTCCGCCTTTTAGTCCGACTATAAGACCTGCCGGAGCTTTCTCATTTTTCGATGGAGAGAATAAACAAGGCTGGTGGAAACTGAATTGTTCAGATAAATCCAGTGGAAATATTGGATATATTCACGGATGGGGAATAAATATTAGTTCCGTTCCTCTGTCAAAAGTTCTGATTCTCAATGCATTGATACAGGGATTCTATGATATGAATTCGAATGAATTGGTTCAGGATTATATGAAAGTAAATCTTAGACAAGTAAATTCACCTTATAGTATAATTGATTCCTCAGTCACAATATTTAATCAAAATGGTGTAGGTAAATTCAATTTCTCAAATATTACAAACGAAACGGAATTCTATATTCAGACTGATCACAGAAACTCAATAAATACCTGGACTTCGGGATCATATATTTTTAGCAGTGATACTTTGTATTATAATTTCACTCTAGCAGCAGGACAGGCACTTGGCGGAAATCAGATACTTGTCGATTCATCTCCGGTGCAATATGCAATATATAACGGTGATGTAAATAAAGATGAAATTATTGATATCACGGATATTTCATTAGTGGACAATGATGCTGCAAATTTTACAACTGGTTATGTACTAACAGATCTTACAGGTGATCAGTTTATAGATTTAAATGATCTTACCATTGCAGATAATAATGCGTTTAATTTTATTAGCGTAATAAAACCTTGAAATATCTTTAGGTTTTTTTAAAACAAAAAATTATCAATCAAATACTTTTTTAAAATTTAAAAAAGAATTCAATAAAATAAAACAATATAAAAAAACTATGGAAACAAAAATGAAACAAATAAGAGATGAGCAAAAAGAATTATGGAATAAATTTTCTCCCTTCTGGAAAAAATGGGACGACCTTACTATGGAATTTTTAAAACCTATGTGAAATGAGATAATCAGACTTATAGATCCAAAAGAAAATGAACTGATACTTGATGTGGCATCAGGCACAGGTGAGCCCGGACTTACAATTGCAAAAATGATCAGGAAAGGGAAAGTAATTGCTACAGATATTTCAGATGGTATGCTGGAAATAGCCCGTGAGAATGCATTTAAGAAAGGAATAAATAATTTTGAAACTGTAGTAAGTGATGTTAGTGATCTTCCTTTTGAAGATAACACATTTGATGCTGTGAGCTGCAGATTCGGATTTATGTTCTTTTCGGGAATGCTTCAGTCTGCAAAAGAAATGGTCAGGGTCTTAAAACCCGGCGGTAGAATTGCAACTTCAATATGGAGTGCGCCGGATAAAAACTTCTGGATCACTGCGACTATGAAAACACTGAAAAAAAATATGGATCTGCCGGAAGTTTCTAAAAATGCACCCGGAATGTTTCGATGTGCTGAAACCGGACTTATGGCTGAAATTTTTAAACAGGCAGGTCTGAAAAATATCTCCGAAAAAGAAATCAACAGCAAACTTAATACCGGTACCGCTGAAGTTTACTGGACATTTTTAAATGAAATCGCTGCACCGGTAGTATCTGCTATGAGTAAGGCAGATGAAGATTTAAAGCTCAGGATTCTAAATGAAGTAATTGATGTCGTAAATGAAAAATATCCTGACGTTAATGTAGCTATAGACTGCGGAGCGTTTGTTATTTATGGTGAAAAATAAACTGTTAAAAACAATAGATTTTCCTTTGGTTTTATAAATCGGTGAAAATGGGATTCCTGAATTTGATATATAGAAATCTCCATTTATTTTAATCGGTAACAAATATATTCTAAATTGTATAATGGATTTACAAAATGGATTAAGTCTTTGAAGTTGGTAATTAAAATACATTCAAAAAAGTAATTAGATTGTTTAAATGATTTAATTTATTTTAATGAAATTTTTTTAATATACAATTTACGAATGGCTAAAGCGAAACAGAAAGGCAAGTCAACTGTAAGTTCTCTGAAAACAAAAGATCACGACACTTCAGAAGGATTTACAAATTATGATAATTACATTTACATTGCTCTCATAATTCTGATAGTTTTATTTTTCTTCAGAGAAGGTGTTTTCGGAGGGAAGATATTTGCAACGAGTGATAACATCGCATCCGAGAGTTTCAGGACTTTCCTCGATGATGCAAAAAAGAACGGGATCTTTCCGCTGTGGGTGCCCTACATTTTCATGGGCATGCCGAACTTTCCCATCATCTCATACAATCCCAGAGTCTATGATTTCTTCTATTTCCTTTGGGACAGCGGTTACGGACTTTTGACTAACTCTTCTGAAAATCCGGTGCTTCCAATTGTAATGTATTATGTTGTTTTCGGGATCGGATTTTATCTCTATGCAAAATACAAATTCAAAAATAAACTCATAGCTCTCTACTGTGCATTGTCCGCTACATTTGCCACGGATTTTATACAAAGAATAGTAGTCGGTCATAATACAAAAGTTCTGTCGCTGGCATTCTTTCCATTGATACTTCTTGCACTTGATAAACTAATAGACTCATTCAGCGATAAAACGAAATCACTTTTCTCATTTCAGAATTTGCTGAACCTGTTTTTCCTTACCATCATGCTTCATATCCAACTGAATTCAAATCACATTCAGATGATATTCTACTGTTACCTGATGCTTGGTATTTATGTCAGCTATCTGATTATTTATAATTTAGTAAAGAAAACAAACGTCTCCGGCATGATCAAAGCCGGTGTATTTTTTATAGTAGCTGCTGTGATTGCGCTCGCTATGAATGCTGATGTGCTGATGACGATGAAAGAGTATAATAAATATTCGATGAGAGGTGAGGCGGGAATATTAGCAAAGCTCGATACTAAAGTTGCCGATGATCAGCCGCTTGATTATGAATACGCTACCAACTGGTCATTCAGTCCGGGCGAAGTAATCACATTTGTGCTGCCGTATTATTATGGCTTTGGTGATGTGCAGGTGCAGGGGCAGAAGGCAAATCTCTACTGGGGGCAAATGCCGTTCACGACTAACCCGATGTACTTCGGAGTCGTTACGCTTGTACTTTGTCTGATCGGGATCATTTATAATTTCAAACGGAACGCTACTGTACAGGCGATGACTGTCATAGCAGTACTGTTTTTATTTCTTTCATTCGGAAGAAATTTCTCTGTGATATTCGATATGTTCTATAATTTTTTTCCGTACTTCAGCAGCTTCCGTGCTCCAGTGATGATCCATCATTTTATGAATATTGCAATTGTGATACTTGCCGGATTCGGACTTAAGTCAATTGTTGATATTGTAAAAGAAGGACTTCATTTAGAAAAGTTTAAGAAAATGTGTTATGTCTTTCTTGGAATTGCCGGACTGATGTTTCTTATCTCATTGATCGGTTTTGAAAATTCATATACAGATTCTATTTCAAACAGTCCGCTCATTAAAAAACTTCAACAGCAGGGAGCTAGCGCACAGCAGATCAGTCAGTACGTCGGTCAGATCTCGACAGTCGCTTATGAAAATATTGTCAGCGATCTGAGACTTCATGCTTTCTTTATTGCAATTGTCATCGGACTTGCTCTGATGTATTCTCAAAAAAGTCTTTCTCTTAAAATGTTTCTGATCGGAGTCGTACTTGTTGGACTTATCGATCTATGGAATGTAAATTCCAAAACCCTTCACTGGGATAATCCGGGAGATAATAACAGCGCATTCGGGGATACGGATTATACGAACTGGCTTTTGAAAAATGCTCCAGATACTTACACATATCGTGTCGCTGAAATGAACGGCGGCAGACTCAGCACAAATAATTCATTTTCATATTACAGGATTCATTCTTTCAACGGATATCACGGAGCCAAGATTAGAGTCTATCAGGATGCGATTGATGTAGCCGGTGACAATAATCCAATGTTACTTTCACTCGGCGGCGTGAAATATATTATTACAGATAAGCCAATTCAGGACAGCTCTTATACGCAGGTGTTTAAAGGTACAAGACTTATTTATGAAAATAATAATTTTATACCGATGGTATTCTTTGCGGATGAAGTGAAGGTCGAGAGCGGTATCAGCATTCTCAATAATATCCGTGATCTGAATTTTAATCCTGTGCAGACTGCTTATGTTGAAAAAGAAATTCCGCAAAATATTGATAAGCCTGATTCTACTGTCACTGCTAAACTTATAAAAGGCGACATTCACAGTCTTGAATATGAAGTAAATGCCAGCGGAAATAATTTGCTTGTATTCAGTGAGATCTATTTACCATTCGGATGGAAAGCTTATATAGACGGAAGTCCTGCTGAGTTTTACAAAACAGATTATTTCCTGAGATCACTTGTAGTGTCGCAGGGAAAACATAAAGTCGAATTCAGATATGAGCCTGAAGTTTATTATTCAGGAAAAAATATCAGCATGGCTTCTAACGGTCTGCTTGGTGTGATCCTGATAGCGGGAGTGATCGGATATGCAACACGAAAGAAAAAAAATGATGACAGAAAACCTGAAAGATCAGAAGAGGAGGGTAAATAAAAAATGAATTCTTCAATTAATATTGATGATAAAAAAATAAAGATCATTGCAGACGTGACAGTATTGCACGACGAAAAAGTTCTAATGGTAAAATATTCAGACAAAAATAAATATGATCATCAGAGCGGATGGTTTCTGCCTGATGATATCGTCAGTCACGGAGAGCATCCCGAAGATGCGGCTTCACGGATTATGGATGAACAGCTCGGTTTGAAAGACGTCATTCCTATACAGGATCATATAGAATCTTTCACTGGTAATGACGGGTCATGGCATCTTGTATTTCATTTTAAATATAAAGCAGAAAACTTAGCGGATGTTGTAAAATCTGATGATGTAGATTCTATTCAATGGTATTCATTGAATGCTCTGCCTCCAAAAGAAGAAGTCGCACATCACGGCTGGGCTTTATATACTTTGGCTGAAATGAATCTGTAGTAATTTTTAATAAGTTTTAAATGCTCGTTCCCAAACTCTTCAGACTTTTCGAAAACGTGTTAAATGAAAGTAGCCACAACCTTTAGGTTGCGATATTAATCTATTAAAAAAGAATAATGGATTGAAATACTTCTATTTTGAACAAATTATTTTATTGTTCAAATCAACTCCTTATAATAGTATCCATAATAATCTTAGAAGTTTTTGTTTTTTAAACTCCCGCCTGTAATATATTGCCGTTAAGAATTCTTGAGAAATTGTAAAAATAAAATATCCTTGTCTGAGAAATTTGCGAAGCAAATTTTGAGTTGGATATTTTATTTCAATTTCGAAAAGAATTTAGG
>JBATSB010000104.1:0-3026 GCA_049293015.1 Ignavibacteria bacterium | reverse complement strand
GTCTCCCCTTCTCTATCATGTCGGTGGGGAAATCATTCGGATATTTATTACAGTAATTAACAAAAGTATCCATATCGCATAATGTAAATGACTTATCACTATATCCGCCGCTAATGTGATTAAGATATTCTGTTAATAGTTTTTTCCTCTGCAGTTTAGTTTTGAATTTCTCCGCAAAGTTATTCTGTAAATTATATGATCCTCTCTTTTTAGGCTTTTTCATTTTGATAATTTTAATTCAATATCCACATGGATTTTGGATAAGCTACAATTAAACTATAAAATTTTCAGTAATTATTTTGAATAATTTAATTTATTATTGTCATAATTTTGTTATTTGAAAACTATCTACTTTAAAAAATCCCGCCTGTGTAAAATTACCGATTAAAATTTATGAGTAATTGCTGAAATAAAATTTCCTTGTTTGAGAAATTTGTGCTTTTCAAATTTCGAGTTGGAAATTTTATAGCAATTACGATATAAATTTCGGTAATTTTACACCGCGGGCGATTTTTCTTTGTTACTTTCTTTTGATCGATCAAAAGAAAGTAAGTAAAGATCGACACGTCTTGAAAATTAAAATTGGACAAAGTTGATAAATGTGATATATCTTTCCGCAGAAAATTATTTAATGTTGTCATATTTTATTATACCTATTCTAAAAATCCAATTAAAAACTCATTTTCCATATTATCTCTTCGTAACCCATTGATAATATTCATATGAAAAATAAATTCATTCAATTCAAGAAGTGATTTCCTACAGGTATGCGGAATAGAATTATTTTCAGACATACCCCTGGAATCAACATTTCCTTTTCTTATTCTCAAACATGCTTCGCAGTAATTCTTTACTCCAAAACCTTTTTGTTTCTTTTCTGTTTTAGTAATCTTCTTTTTAGATATCATTTTCGTTTTCATTTAATATTTAATAATTATTTTATGATCATAAATTTGTTTAAAGCAACTCTCCTGCTGTCAATTTTAATCTCGTAAATATATACTCCGGAGCTAAGATAATTTAAAACTACTTTCTTTTCTGATTCTCCAATTTGTTTAAATCCCTCATCGTATCTGCAAACTTCCCGCCCAATCAGATCAAAAATAGTTAATATAACATTTCCGGGAGTTCTGATTTTGTAAAATATAGTTGTTGTTGATCTAAAGGGATTTGGATAATTCATTGAAATAATGTCTTCGTTTGCAGAAAACATATTTCTATTTTCATTTACTTCATTTGTTAAAGAACCATTTTTTGAATGATTCAATTCTGAACTGATATCCGGTAACTCTACAGTATAACCTTTACTGTAAATCATTACCGCAAGACAAATACAAACAACTTTTAAAATTTTTTCCATAAGTCAAATAGTTTTAATTTTTTAATTATTTCTCATTATTTTTTTTGCATCTTCAATAAGTATATTTGATTTCTTTCTGAACTCTATTAGGCTCATTACATAAAATTCCAGTTCTGTATCTGTTACATTGAACTGGAAGTTCATATTCTCAATATTGTTTTTTGAATTTCTGTCAATTGTAATAACTATATATGTACCCGATTTCAAAAGTTTTATTAAAGCTTTTATCTTTGCTATGAACCTGTTTTTAATTATGTATTCATTCAGAAAATTCATGGAATCAATTTTGATTTTAGAAATAATTTTTAAAGAAAATCTTTCCATATAGGCAGAAAGTTTATCGGTGCTTTTATAAATCTAATTTCTCTGTCAATTACAGATTCATTGTAATTCCTGGTTGCCTGGATTAGTTTTCTGTATTCTTCCTCACTTTGTATCTCATTCCGCATACATTCTTTTGCCTGATTCTTGCCCTCTTTCCTGGGATAAAACCTCCACCATTTATCGAAATATTGATCAAAGTTTTCTTTAAAAAATCCATCCGTCTCAGGATTACTGTTGGGTTTTATTGTATTGGGTTTTATTGATTTAGTTTGAATTAAATGCGATAGAGTATCCATACCATATACATAGGGTATGCTAAGATTATGAATTTCTATTGGCAGAGAATTAATTATTTCCGCTATCCCGCTTTGAATCTTTGGACTTTTGAAGTCCTGATGCTTTAAATGATTTTTTATAATGATATAACCGCCGCAGTATTTAAGTTTATTATCTCTTTCAAATCTCTTCAGAATAGTATCAATGATTTCCTTAATTATACCTGTATCATTAGCAATTTCTTTAATGTTTATCTCATATATCCCGGCAATATTTGTTAGAGGATTTGTTAATAGGTAGAGGTATATCAACTTTTCAGTTGGATCTAAGTTGATGATATAATTATCTTTCCAGAAGTGTGTATTTATATATCTGTGTTTAGCCATTATAGATTCTTTACTTTCTTCTTTCTATTTTTTGCTATGTTCATCATTCACCAAATTGCTCATTTAATTCCACCTCCTTGCAAAGGAGGGGGTTAGGGGGTGGTTTCTTAACTCACTTAGAAAGAGGGAGCAAAGAGGAGAGTTCAACCCTCAAAAATCTACCTCTCCTCGTCTCCCTTCAATTCATACCGATAATCAGGAGGAAATTTATCACCGGTATCAAACATAAAAATAAAGTACAGGCAAAGACCAAATAACAATATCACAAGAAATATCAGAAACATTTCGTAATACAGTTCCACCGCTTGCTTCAGTTTCGACCGCCTAATCTTTTTCTTAATTCTTTGAAATTGTTTCATGACGTAAATTTATTATTATAGAATTTCGATTTTTAC
Organism: Ignavibacteria bacterium; assembly: GCA_049293015.1. GTDB lineage: Bacteria > Bacteroidota > Ignavibacteria > Tepidaquicellales > Tepidaquicellaceae > UBA2330. The sequence continues at coordinate 285 of JBATSB010000104.1, read as the reverse complement.
ACCGGGATTACTTTTGTCAATGATCACTTCAGGATTGTAGACCGGGACAAGAAATTTGTAACTGTCATCCTCAATCCACTTACATAAAACCATCATATCGCATACGATCTGTGAAATATTGTTGAAGTCAAACCGCTGGTGTGTTTCGCGGTAGAAAGTGAACTTAACAAATAAAGGCAGTGACTTCTTTGCCGCTGCCTTTATAAACTTATTTCTATGTGCTTCAAACTGAATTAATGTATGCTTTTTGTATCTGTATACTAATCCGCTGCTGACAAGCATCTT
>JBATSB010000103.1:0-1740 GCA_049293015.1 Ignavibacteria bacterium | reverse complement strand
CAAATGACCATCCTGTATATTTATTTAAAAATTGAATACTATAAAATCCTTCAATGTGAAAACTTGTATCCGGTATTTGAATCATCCAGTTATTTCCACCGTTTGTAGTTCTATAAATTATTCCTCTTCGTCGACCAGATCCATAAAAAGCTTGTCCTCCCGCACCCCAAATTGTATCTGAATTTATATTCGAAAATTTAATTATACTACTTGTAGATATTATTCCTCCTTTTGGAGGCAGTACTTGCTCTATCCAATTCAAACCACCATCCGTAGTTTTCTTTATTCCGCCGGTTGACTTCCATCCGGTCAGACTGTCTGTGAAATAAATATCCTTAAATCCATTTTGATTTGCCATTAATATCCAATTCATTCCTCCATTTGTTGTTTTGAATAAAGAAGATTGATTATTTGTACTGAAGAAACCCAATTGAGAATTTACCATATAAATATTTCTTGGAGGATTTGCTCCCGAAAAGTATTGCAAAACCCAGTTCACACCGCCGTTGGTAGTTTTAAATAATCCGCCGTTAAATGTATTATCACTTGCAATCCAGATAGTATCTTCATTATAGACGAACATATCATCAAATCCACTTGCAACCGGAGTAATAATTTCAATCCAATTTTCTCCACCATTTGTTGTTTTAATTAAATAACCTGGAGTCCCTAAGCCTCCAATAACATACCCGGTATTTATATTGATAAAATCAACATCTGTTAGGTCTTTATCTATAATATTTATAATAAACCAGTTGTCACCACTGTTAGTAGTTTTAATGATGTAATTTGTATCTCCAATAGTATCATCTCCGGTCACTCCATATCCTGTCAGACTATCAATAAACTGAATATCAGAAAGAGGTCTGTTATTTAGATCAGGAAGAAACTGCTGCGTCCACCCTGACGGAGGATTATCAGAGAAATTAAACGCAATAATAAAAATGAGAATACTGGCTGCATATATCAGAGATGAGATCTTTTCGGCAATGAGATTTTTGGTTTTCATATTTTTCTGTTTCGTAAATACCTTTTGGGTAATTCAAACGTATGGAAATTGGTTTTTATAGTCAATTTCAATTTTTTAGGTTGACATATTTTTATATCCTATCCATGCATTATTCTTGAAGAAATATTAGCTCGATATTTAGATTAAAAAATTTCCATTTACACAAAAAAAATTACAGACTCAGAGAGATTTAATGTCAAACATAATAAGTGTTTTACTAATTGGAGATTATGAATCAGCGGTTCAGACAAAATGGATAAGTTTCGTTTAGATCCCCGACAAAAACATTCGGGGATGACGAAAGAGGAACACGGGGGATGACAGATTTTTGTAGGAGACTTGAGATCAATTTCAAATTTCAAATTGCAAATTTCAAATTGCAAATAGAAAGATTTCATTTTTAAAATGGAAAGTAAGAATCAATGTAATCATTTTAATCAGCGAAATCAGCGGTTCAGACAAAATGGAGAGATTTGGTTTAGATCCCCGACAAAAACATTCGGGGATGACGAAAGAGGAACACGGGGGATGACAGATTTTTGTAGGAGACTTGAGATCAATTTCAAATTTCAAATTGCAAATTTCAAATTTCAAATTGCAAATAGAAAGATTTCATTTTTAAAATGGAAAGTAAGAATCAATGTAATCATTTTAATCAGCGAAATCAGCGGTTCAGACAAAATGGATAAGTTTCGTTTAGATCCCCGACAAAAACATTCGGGGATGACGAA
>JBATSB010000102.1:0-2996 GCA_049293015.1 Ignavibacteria bacterium | reverse complement strand
TTAAATTAGCCGAAGCCTCCTGAGCTTTAATTGCTAAACTAGATGAATCAATTTGACCTAGCGGTTGCTCGGGAATAACCTGATCGCCAACTTTAACATTGATAGATGAGAGTTGACCAGTATTAGGAAAATTTAATTCAATTTCTTTAGCTGGTGTAATAGTTCCCGTTTCATTAACAGTTTGAACTAAAGTCCCCTTAGTGACATCGGCGGTGGTATACTCAATTTTTGCTTGACGATTTAAAGCCGAATAAATACCCGCTGCAATCAATACTATTAAAATACCTCCAATAATAAGCCAATTTCGTTTCTTTGTAGTCATAAATCTGTATCATTAAGTCAAAATAATGCTTTGATAATAGCACATTTTAAAGAAAATTTCAAGTACTTACTTTTCTTATAAATCTTTAATTAAAACCAATTAATTGTACTTCTGGTTCAAGATCAAGCCCATACACCTCTCTAATTTTTTCCCTAATATGATTCATAATCTTCTGCACATCAGCCGCGGTAGCCGAATTAATATTGGGAATAAAATTAGCATGCTTAGAACTAATCATTGCTCCCCCAACCTGATAACCACTTAGACCAAGTTTCTCAATCAAATACCCAGCGCCAAACTTTCCACCCCTAATTTTTCCATCGGTTTCCGCCATTTCAATAACCTGAGGATTAATTTTTTCTATATCCTTAACTAATAAATTTTTAAATACACAGCCTGCGCTTGGTTCGTTTGGCTGAGAGGTGCGACGATATTCGCGATAGTCATCCATCTCTTTCTTCATTTTTTCTCTATCACCCGCCTTCAGCTGCAGTGAAACTTCCCAAATAATTAAATTACTATCATCTTTAAATATGCTATGGCGATATTTAAAACCACAATCCTGATTTTGAACTATATTAAATTCTAACGTTTTAGAATTAAAAATTTCTACGGTGATAACATTTGTGTCAAACGAACCACCGTGCGCCCCAGCATTACCACGAATCGCCCCACCCATCGAACCAGGAATCCCAATCGACCATTCTATCCCTGATAAATTATTTTCCCAAGCTAGTTCGGAAATTTTCTTTACATCACAGCGCGCCCCCGAAATGAGCATAGTATCTTCAAGATAACAAACATCATTATCTAATTTTATTACCAAACCTTTAACGCCTTGATCATTAATTAAAATATTACTACCACCTCCTAAAATTGTTATGGGAATATTTTTAAGCTGAGCCCATTTTACTGCCTCGAGTAAATCAGTTTTTGTTTTAACAGCTACAAAAAATTCAGCTGGTCCCCCAATCTGATAGGTACTCAAAAACGCCAACGGGTAATTTTTTTTTAATATATTAATTATGGCCATATAATAATTGTTCACCAATTTTAAAAACATCCCCGGCTCCCATTAAAACAATTACCTCATCTTTGTGAGCCGAACTACGAAGATAGACTTCTACTTCTTGTAAGGTTGGAATAAATTGAACGTGTTCATGACCGTTATACTTAATTTCTTGAGCTACCTCGGCCCCACTTACTCCTCCTTGCTCTTCCCGGGCTGAACCATAAATGTCTAAGACAATTACCTCGTCCGCCTTAGTAAAACTTTTACCAAACGAAGATAACAACGCTTTAGTCCGGGAAAATGTATGCGGGTGAAAAACTACCCGAATTTTTTTACCTGAATATTTCTGAGTAATGGCATCTAAGGTAGCAACGATTTCCGTTGGGTGATGAGCATAGTCATCAATAATAATTGCCTGATTATATTCACCTAACACCTGCATTCGTCTGGCGGTACCGGTAAATTCCCCAAGGTAACGACGAACGAGATGAAGTTCCGCACCCAATTCTAAAGCCGCAATAATTACGGCTAAGGCATTAGAAATATTATGCTGACCGCTGAGCAGTATTGAAAAATCTCCTAAATCATTAGTTTCATTTTCTTCTAAAGCATGCTTATCCTTTGAATACAAACATACTTTGAAATATTGGCGTCCGGCTTGATATCTAATATTTTCCGCAACATAATCAGCTGGACTATGTAACGAATAACTAATAACTTCACCGCTTGTGCCTTTCTCACTCATATTTCTAATCTGATCATCATCAAAGTTTGCTATTAACTTTCCTGACTTGGGTAAACGTGCAATAAAATCACTAAACACCTTATGATAACTCTCGATGGTTAAAAAATAATCCGGATGATCAAAATCAATATTATTTAAAAGAATCATTTTTGGGTTAAGATACTGCAGTTTATTTTTATACTCATCAGCCTCGACAATTAAATAATTTGAATTTCCTGTTAGACTAGCGCCAGTAAATTGCGGGACAGCCGCTCCTACCATAACATTTGGATGCAATAACGCTTTCCAGAGAACAAAGCCGAGCCACGCACTGGTGGTAGTTTTTCCATGGGAGCCACACACCGCCACTCCGTGATACGTATTAAAAACCGCACCAAGAGTTTCCGAATAAGAAGCAATTTTTAGATTCCGTTTTTTTGCTTCTTGAAGTTCCGGGTGATTATCTACAGAATAAGCAAGTGAGTATACAACGAGATCAGGTACATCATGAAGATGGTCAACTGACAAATCTGTATAGACGTTAATATGTGATTTTGCTAAGACAGCGTCCGTCATAAAAACTTCAGATATGTCACTACCGCTTACCTGATAACCATGAGCCACTAAAAATTCAGCAAGCATGGTCATGCCCACCCCCTTTATTCCCACCATGTATATCTTTTTTACTTTTGAGAGGTCCATGTACGAAATTATTTTCGAAGAAGTGATTTAATTACAGAAAGTATATTTTTTTCTGCCTCTTTTTTTATTACTGACTTGATCTGTCGGGCGAGCTTATTCTGTTTTTCATTATTATCAAGAAGATCTTTTACAGTTCCAATAAACTGCTCTGGGGTCAGCTGTTCTTCTTCCAAAACAATCGCTGCTCCCTGGTTAAGAAAAAGTCTGGCGTTAGCTTCTTGATGTGAATGCGGCAT
>JBATSB010000101.1:0-33588 GCA_049293015.1 Ignavibacteria bacterium | reverse complement strand
GAAATAAATTTATATTATAAAGATACAAAAGAAACCAACACGGCCGCAGCTCCTGAAAGAAAGATTGAAGTTCCGCAGCCGAAAATTGATTATAACGAAGAAGGTTTGTCGGTTATGGAATTTGACAATATCAGACAAAAGATGGCTGAGCACATGATCACTTCGGTAAAGATCTCTCCGCATGTACAGGCAGTCGCTGAATGTGATCTCACTAATGTGGATAAGGTGAGAGCAAAAATGAAGAATGAATTTTTTGAAAAAGAAGGATTTAATCTTACATATATGCCTTTCATATGTGAAGCAGTGATTAAATCTTTGAAAGATTTTCCGCTCATAAATTCGATCATAGATGATTCTTCAGTTCCATATAAAGCAATTACAAGAAATTCAATAAACCTCGGAATAGCTGTAGCAATGGATAACGGCGGACTCATAGTTCCTGTCATTCATAACTCTGACGGAATGAATCTGATCGGTATAGCCAGAAGTCTGAACGATCTTGCCAAACGTGCGAGGATAAAGAAACTGACTCTGAATGAAATACAGGGTGGTACTTTTTCTATTACTAATTTTGGTGTATTTGGAAATGATATCGGAATTCCGATCATCAATCAGCCGCAGGTTGCGATACTCGGACTTGGTGCGATTAAGAAAAGACCTGTAGTGGTGGAGACAGAAGAAGGTGATTTCATAGTTCCGAGAAAGACTATGTTCATTACGCTATCATTTGACCACAGACTTGTGGATGGTGCACTCGGTGGAATGTTTGTCATGAAGATCGCACATTATCTCAATACATATAAACTTTAACAAAGAAAATTTAGTTGATTTGAAGGGAATAAAATTTTTATTCCCTTTTCTTTTATAAATCAAATGTAAAACAAACATTGATCAAATTTAATTATGAATAAAATACTCTTAATAATTCTTCTGACCTTTTCATCGGTCAATATCTATTCTCAGGAGACTGCTGATACTAAGTACTGGATCATTTTTAAAGATAAAGGAGAGTATGATACGGATGTTGCAATCACACCTGGTAGTAATGCTTATGAAGAAGGAAAAGATCTTCTTACCGAAAGAGCTGTACAGAGAAGACTAAAAGTATTGAGTGAGGAAAATTTAATTGATTATTCCGATCTTCCGATAGAAAATTCTTATGTTCAGGAAATTAAGAAAAACGGGATCGAAGTCATTGGGGTCTCCAGATGGCTGAACGGAGTTAGTGCTTATATGACTGATGCAGAAGTAGAAAAAATTAAGGGACTTGAATTTGTAGATCATCTCGGATATGTGAAGACTCTTGTAAGACAGGAATTTGAAATTGATAAAAAATATATAGAACCAGAAATTTCAGATACTTCGTACAAGCTAGATTATGGAAAATCATTAAAGCAAATGGAAATGGTGAACGTACCGAAAGTTCATGACATGTATATAAACGGTAAAGGCGTTATGATAGCGAGTTTTGATGACGGTTTTGACTGGAAAAATCATGAGAGTCTGATGGATCTGAAAATTATTGAAGAGTATGATTTTGTGAATAAAGATCCAAATACTTTTGCTGAGAAGAATCAGAAGTATGAGGATTCAAGAAATCAGGGATCACACGGTACTTCAACAGTATCTACTATGAGTGGTTTTAAAGAAGGTAAATTGATAGGTCCTGCTTTCGGTTCAGATATACTTCTTGCGAAAACTGAATATGTTGAATCTGAAACACCAATGGAAGAAGACTTCTGGCTGGAAGCAACTGAATGGGCTGAAGCAAAAGGAGTTGATATTATTACAAGTTCATTGATCTATAAAACTTACGATGCCCCATATAATAAAAATTCTTATACCTATGAACAACTTGACGGCAATACTGCGATCATAACAAATGCAGCAGATCGGGCAGCTTATCTTGGAGTTGTAGTCTGCCAGTCTATGGGAAATTATTTTCAGACAAAGGAACCGTCACTCGGATCTGCCGCTGATGCTGACTCAATTATTTCAATTGGTGCAGTCACATATTCAGGCGATCCTGCTAGCTTTACTTCCAATGGTCCTACCAGCGACGGCAGGATAAAACCTGATGTTGTAGCACCTGGTGTGAATGTTTATTCAGCTAAGGTAAAAGAGATTTCAGGAAATACAGATTCTTATGAATTTGTAAGTGGTACATCTTTCTCTACCCCGATTACCGCAGGAATATGTGCACTGATACTTTCAGCGCATCCCGAACTCACTCCAATTCAAGTGAGAGATGCTATCAGAAATACAGCTTCGCAGCCGGATAATCCTGATAATGTTCTGGGCTGGGGAATTGTAAATGCGTATGATGCTTTGCTTTATTTTGGAATGGCATGGAGCAACGATTTTCAAATTGAAAAACCTGAAAGTGACATCATCAGGATCTCTACTTATCTGGCTTCAAAGGATATTGTCGATCCAAATTCAGTTACTATGCATTACAGTTATGATAATGGAAGTACCTACAGAAGCAAGACCATGGATCTAACTGAAGTGACCGATGAAAAGACAAACTCGGGTAAATATTCAGCGGAACTGAATCTTGACAATAACATGGACGACTTTAAAATTTATTTCAGTGCTGAAGATGATTCAGGAAAAAGATCCGAATTTCCAAAGGTAAGTTCTGCGAATTAAAATTTTCAAGATTTATTTAAATGAAAAATCCGAAGTCAGTATTCCTGATTCCGGATTTTTTAATTCATTTTCTCAAATTCCGCAAACTGTAATAAAACAAAAAATTATCGTCTCCGCAGAGTCTCGTGTTCTTCGGACTCTGCGGGAAGAAAAAATCAATTTCAAATTTTACAATTCCTCTCTCAGTTAAAAATTTTTTCTCATCACCTTTTCGTCTCCTCAGAGTCTCGTGCGTTTCGGACTCTGTAGGAACATTAAGTTTTATCGTCTCCTCAGAGTCTCGTGCGTTTCGGACTCTGCGGAAAGAAAAAGTCTTATAGGGATTTATTTTTAATTATTTAAGCTTTGAGCCTTCGAGTCTATGAGTCAAACCCAAATCTTATAAGGATTTATTTTTAATCTTTTAAGCTTAGAGCCTTAGAGCCTTTGTGGCAAACCCAAGTCTTATAGGGATTTATTTTTAATCATTTTAGCTTAGAGCCTTAGAGTCTTTGAGCCTTTGAGGCAAACCCAAGTCGTATAGAAATTTATTTTTAATCATTTTAGCTTTGAGCCTTCGAGTCTTGGAGGCAATCCCTACTTTTCAGACGGTTGCTACTTTTCGTATAATTCTCTTTCAGTGATTTCACATAAAATATGTCCGACAGTAATATGCCCTTCCTGAATCCTCTGAGTATTTTCAGACGGAATGACAATTGAAATATCACAGACATCATTTAGTTTCCCCCCGTTATTTTTTCCAAGAAGACCAATGACTTTCATGTTTTTTTCTTTTGCTTTTGAAACAGCTTTCAGAATGTTCGGAGAATTTCCGCTTGTTGAAATACAGATCAGTACGTCTCCGTCATTCCCAAGTCCTTCTATATTTCTGGCGAATACATTTTCAAACCCAATATCGTTTCCGCCGGCAGTAAGATTTGAAGTGTCAGTAGTAAGTGCAATAGCAGCTATAGCGGGTCTGTCAAGGTCATGAGATAATCTTATCATAAATTCAGTTGCGAGATGCTGGCAGTCTGCTGCGCTGCCTCCGTTACCGCAAAGCAATATCTTTTTTCCATCATTAACTGCATTAACAAGTAGATCAGAAGCTTCACAGATTGTGTCGTAACATTTATCTGCGATCAGATTTTTTACTTCAGCGCTTTCGCTGAGGGAAGTTGTGATAAATTCTTTTCTGTTAAACATTATATTTTATGTAATTTGATTTACGATCTTTTCGGCTATGCCTTTGGAATTTTCAAATACTAATCTGCATTTTGCACCGGTCATATCTCTTAATTCTTTATTTGTTAAAAACTCTCTGAACACACGGTAAAATTGTTTTGTATCTTTGATCACAATACCGCAGCCCTTCTCAATAAGGATCTCATCTTCATCAGAGTTTTTTACTTTATTAGAAAATAAGATCGGCATATTAAATATAGCAGGTTCGAGAATATTATGAAGTCCCGTTTTAAATCCTCCTCCGACATAGCTCAAATATGCAATGCCGTATAGCTTTGATAAAATACCTATCCTGTCCACTATGATCAGATTTTCTCCTTTGAAATTTTCAATATCACTAAGACGGATAGAACTGATATTTTCATATCTCTGAGAAATGATTTTTTCTATGACAGAAATCTTTGTTTCTTTTGGCTCATGAGGAACGAGCACTGTCAAAAGATCATTTTCAAAACCTAGTGACTTATCTATTGCAGGAAATATTACTTCTTCGTCTTCTTTCCATGCGCTTCCAATTACAAATACTTTTTTACTGTTAATCACTGACTGCGGGATCACATCATCAGTTGCTGATTTAATATTTACAGACTGAAGTACTCTTTCAAATTTTGAATCACCAATCTTTACTATCTCAGTTTTTTCATCCTTAAGTTTTTCTTTGTAATTTTTTTCATCAAAATCATCTATTACAAAAGCCGTGTCAATCATGCCGTAAAGATTTTTTTTGAATGAACTTATGACGGGAATATTCCATGTCGAATCATTTTCGTCGTAACGGGCATTGGCTAGAACTCTTTTTACACCTCTTTTACCCGACTCATTTAAAATGTTATACCAGAGATCATACCTCATGAAAATTAGAATTTCAGGTTTTATCAGGTCAAGAAACTTCCTTTGATTTGAAATGGAATCAAGAGGTATATATGTCTTTATCACATTATCCGAAACTATCTTTGCATTGTTAAAGCCGGAAGGTGAGAAGAATGAAATTACTACATTGTAATTCTTTTTTGTAAATTCATCTGCGAGTGGAATTGCCTGCTGATATTCACCTAATGAAGATGAATGAATGATAACCGATTTATTGTTTTTTAAATGAGAAAGAGATCTGCTCAAATCATTGAACAAACCTCTTCTCTCTTTTAAACCTTGCCTAACTTTTGAATTGAAAACCGAATATAATTTGAAGAACAACCAAATTAATGGGATACCAAATATATTATAAACTATAAACCAGAATTTTTTCATGATCCGGGAAATTTAGACTTCCATGATCTCTTTCTCTTTCACAGCAAGTAAATTGTCTATGTCTTTTGTAAAATTATCAGTTAATTTCTGAATATCATTTTCACCTTGCTTTCTGTCATCCTCTGAAAAATGATCATCCTTTTCAGCTTTCTTAAGCTCTTCAATACCATCTCTTCTGATATTCCTGATCGAGATCTTACCCTCTTCGCCGAATTTCTTCACTAGCTTTACTATCTCTTTTCTTCTTTCTTCATTCAATGCAGGAATAGGGATCCGGATCAGATTTCCGTCATTTGACGGATTCAAACCAAGATTGGCTGCAATAATTGCTTTTTCAATAAGTGAAATAGCTGTCTTATCCCACGCCTGTACAGTGATAGTATGATAATCAGGAGTACTGACATTTCCTAATTGATTCAGAGCTGTCGGTGTACCATAATAATCTACCTTGATACCGTCTAATAAATTTGTAGTAGCTTTTCCGGTTCTGATCTTAATCATTTCCAGACGGAAATGCTCGACTGCTTTTTCCATCAGATCAGATGTGTTTTTTAAAATATCTTTTATCATAATATTAATCGAATTAAAATATTTTTAGAAATTTCTGTTTAGCAGACTAATGTTCCAATGTCTTTACCCATTACAAGTTTTTTCAGATTTCCTTTTACGTTCATATTAAAAACTTTTATTGGTAATCCATTTTCCTGACACAAAGTAATTGCAGTCAGATCCATAATTCTCAGATCTTTTTCCAATACTTCAAGATATGATAATTTCTTATACATTACAGCTTTGTCATTCTTTTCAGGATCTGAATCATATACGCCGTTTACTCTTGTACCTTTTATAATAACATCTGCCTTGATCTCAATTGCTCTCAGTGCAGCAGCAGTATCTGTAGTAAAATAAGGACTACCGGTTCCTGCAGAAAAAATCACGACACGTTTCTTTTCAATATGCCTGACAGCTCTTCTGAGAATGAATGGTTCTGCGATCTCATCCATTTTGATTGCTGACTGAACTCTCGTGAATATACCTTTTTTCTCAAGTGCATTCTGAATAGCAAGAGCATTTATTACAGTTGCAAGCATTCCCATCTGGTCACCGGTCTCTCTGTCTACACCCTGCTCATGAGCAGATAAGCCTCTGAAAATATTTCCACCTCCTATTACAATGCCGATCTCAATTTTTAACTTTGAAATGCTCAACACCTCTTCAGCTATTGTCTCGAGTACATCAGAATCAATTCCATAACTGTGCTTTCCCATTAGGGACTCACCGCTGAGCTTTAATAAAATTCTATTGTATTTTGGAGTCATATATTTTTTCGAAAATTATTTACTTTCTTCACCAAGTTGAAATCTTACTATGCTGACGATTTCTAAACTGTTACCGTTTGCTTTATTAAATTCTGCAATCAGATTCTTTATTGATTTACCTGATTCATTTATATATTCTTGCTCAAGAAGACAGTTCTCCTGAAAATATCTTTCGACTTTATTATTAACAATTGTCTGTGCAATATTATCAGGTTTGTTTTCATTCTTTGCCTGAGAAAGATAAATTTCTCTTTCCTTTTCTATAAGATCTTTATCAATGTCCTCACGGTTTATAGCCATTGGATTCATTGCAACTATTTGCATTGCAATATTTTTTCCGAGCTTGTCAGCCTCTTCATTGTAAGTACCTTTAAGTCCGATCAGTGAACCGAGTTTGCTTCCAAAATGTATATAGCCTGTAACAAATCCGTCTGGAACGTTAATTATTTTTGCTCTTTTAAATTCAGTTCTTTCACCGACCTTACCCATTATTTCACTGAGTTTATCTTTTAATGAAAGGCCTTCACTGGTTTTAGATTCAAGTATTTCCTCCAGATTTTCTGAATTCACACTCAAAGTCACAGCAGCAATACATTCTGCAAAGTTTTGAAACTCATCTCCTTTTGATACAAAGTCAGTTTCACAATTAACTTCAATTATTGCACCTGTCTTATGGTCATCGGATATCTTCAGTTTTACAGCACCTTCGTTTGTGATCTTATCTGCTCTTTTGACAGCCATTGCTGCACCTTTTTTTCTCAGCAATTCTATAGCTTTTGAAATTTCACCTTCGGCTTCTTCAAGTGCTTTTTTACAGTCATTGATTCCTGCACCTGTTTTATTTCTTAATTCTTTTATTAGATCTAATGTAATCTCCATAGTAGTAATTGAATTTGGTTTTAATAAATATTATCTCTTTTCTAATTTTTCTTTCATCTCTTCTGATTCGTCTTCTGCTTTTATCTTTGCAACCTGAGTACCGACTATTGCTGCATCTGCAATTGCTTTCGCAATGATCTGAATTGATTTTACAGCGTCATCATTCGCAGGGATCGGATAATCCACAAGGTCAGGATCACAGTTCGTATCGACTATTGCATATACAGGAATGTTCAGCTTTCTCGCTTCGCTGATTGCAATATGTTCTTTTTTAATATCGACTACAAATATAGCTCCCGGAAGTTTTGTCATACTTACGATTCCGTTTAATACTTTTTCGAGTTTTTCTTTATCTCTTGATAATATAAGTCTTTCCTTTTTTACAAACTGATCGATGGTTCCGTCTGTCTCCATCTTTTGAATGTTTGTAAGTTTCTTAATACTTTTTCTTACAGTATTGAAATTGGTTAACATTCCGCCGAGCCATCTTTCGCAGACATAAAACGAACCGCTTCTTTCAGCTTCGTCTTTGATGATCTGCTTAGCTTGCTTTTTTGTACCGATGAAAAGAACTTTCTTTCCGTCTGTCGAGATTTTTGAGATCGAGTTACATGCTTCGATAAGAAGTTCTAAAGTCTTCTTAAGATCAATTATATGGATGCCATTTCTTTCCATAAAAATGTATTTCTTCATTTTCGGATCCCATCTTCTTGTAAGATGTCCGAAATGCGATCCTGCGAGTAACAGATCTTCGATTTGTACTTGTGTCAAGATTAATCCTCCTGGGGTTTAAAAAAGTCAGGTCAGAATTGCGGGGAACTCAGTTAACTGAATATTAAAGTCTCCTGTGAGGAGATTTCATTAATGAAATTATCATTAATTCTTCAGTCCTAAAATTCCTTCAATAAGAATAGACTTTTGTTTTTTCTTCTATTTCCGTCATCTCTCATTTTACATCCGCTTTTGCGGACACAAGTAAAACAAGATCAGGAAATATGTATTTTTAAATAATGTTAATGTAAACTTTTTTGCAGCAGTGAAAAATATTTCTCCGAAAGAATTATTTCTATTATCTTTATTATCTCTTAGAGAACTGGAATTTTTTTCTCGCTTTTGGCTGTCCGCATTTTTTTCTTTCCACGGCTCTCGGGTCACGTGTCATAAGTCCGGCTTTTCTCAATGGACTTTTTAATTCACCGTTAGTTTCTACCAAAGCTCTTGCGATTCCAAGTTTTATTGCTCCTGCCTGACCGGTAAATCCGCCGCCATTAACGTTAACCTGTGCGTCGAATGTTCCTGTAGTACCTGTCACCTCAAACGGCTGTAATATCTCTGTGTAGAGATTTTCAGTTTTGAAATATTTATTAGCTTCAAGTTTATTGATGCTGATTACTCCGCTGCCGGGAGTCAGGATTACGCGGGCAGTTGATGTTTTTCTTCTGCCGATCTTTAATGTTGAGTTTGAACTCATTTATTTGTGTATGTATTAAATAAAATATTTTTATAATCTATAAAACTAACTTCTAACCTCAAGTACTTCAGGATTCTGAGCTGAGTGCGGATGTTCAGTACCGGCATATACTTTAAGTTTGTTTATGAGTTTGTTGCCAAGTTTAGTTTTTGGAAGCATTCTTTTTACTGCAAGTCTTATGACTCTGTCAGGATGTTTCTGCATCATCTCGCTAAATGTTCTCTTCTTCTGACCGCCCGGATAAAGTGAGTGTGTAAAGTAAACTTTTTGTTCAGCTCTTTTGGATGCGATCTTTATTTTATCAGCATTTAAAACCACTACCCAGTCGCCAGTGTCGGCATTTGGTGTGTACTGCGGATTGTATTTACCTCTGATCCTTTTTGCGACTTCACTTGCAAGTCTTCCGAGGACCTTTCCTTCAGCATCCACTACATACCATTTGTTATCGTTTTCTGATTTGGTAGCGAATTTAGTGATCCTGTTAGTCTTTTTTATTCCTGATTTCATATTAATTTTTAATAAGCATTGAAATTACTATTATTACTTTAAATAATCAATGATATGATTAGTCTTATTCGGAGAAATTTTTGATTTACATGAACTTATCCGTTTCATTCATTATCCTGTCAGTTTCCTGAAGTGCTATAATCATTTTTTGATAATGCTCTATATCTGAATTATTCAAAGTCCTTCCTTTTCTGTCTTTTAGCCACTTCTGTGCCGGCTGATATCCGCCTATGTAAAAATTCCATGCAGTTTCAGGCACATTACCGAAATACTGCTCTGAATTGATAAATACATTTCCATTTTTATAAACAATCTTTTCTACAGTATCTGTACCTTCAATATTATATGTGGTTATGTATTTTTTTACAACAGGTGATTCAAGTAAATGAAGCAAACGCAATTCCTCTCCAAGTGCTGAAAGTGATGCAAATGTGTTTTTATCTTTTGGATATGGAATGCGGGGAAAATCTATCTTCAGAAATTCTTTAAACTTTTCTCTGTATTTTGGAGAATGTAAAACTGCATAAATGTAATCTAAAATTTCTTCAGGTGAGACTTTGCCGGTTATACTTTCAATCTGCTTTAAGTACTTCTTTTCTAAGTTCGGAATCTTTGTGTCGTCTTCTGAATAGAGGTAGAGGGGGAAGACATATGTTTGTCCAGAAGCAGAATGAACATCAGATAATTTATTTGTAATATATACATCATCCCATAAGATTTTATCAATTTTCCTAGAAACACATAGAGACAAATTATTCCCATTAAACATATTTCCCAAAACTTCAATTCGAGGTAATTCAATAAGAAAAGATGAATAATAAATTCGTCTAAAATCAAAAGGTCTCCACAAATAATCCTTAAAAAGCTTACTTTGAATACCTTCTATTTGCAATTTTTTACGAGCACTTTTTAAATTCCAATCTCTAGTATCTTTTAAATTTAAAAGTTTGTAAACATATTCATCATTGAGATTCTGATTTTCAAAATTAGTTAGATTTACATTTAATTCTTTTTCAGTAAAAGATATGATAAAATGATCTCTGTGAGTTTTAATTCCACTACTATTTTTAATAAATATATCTTTAATACTTTTGAAATTCTCATACTCATTAATCGCTTCAAAATCCTTCGGCACAAAAAAATAATACGGATCAGTATAATCAAGTTTATTCCATTTTACATTATCAACATTACTTGAATTCAGAGATTTAAATTTATTTTTCCGTGTACCAAAAAGTTCAGAGTGATAGACATTCCCCAAGCCAGTTTTATCCAAGTCCTTCCTGACAAAAATATTTATTGAAACTCCCTGCATTATTTCAAATACATTTTCATCCTTACCGCCATCGGGAGTTTTTTCTTTTTTCTTTGAATTTCCATGCAGGTCAATGATATAAATATCGTCAAAAGTCTTAAGTAGTTGTTTTCTCATCTGCCGGTGAATAATTCCGTCAAGGAAAGAATTATTGGTGATCATTGCGACAATGCCGTTTTTATTTTTTTCAATGAAATGTTCAGCAAAGCGGATAAATTTTATATAGTCATCTGAAAGCGGCTGAATATTTCTTTCATTAAGGTCTTCCTTATAGACCTTAGTCAGATTCTGAATCCATTCTCCTTTATTAGAGGAACTCACACTGTAAGGCGGATTTCCCAAAACGACCATGATAGGCATTTCATTTTTTATGACAGCGGCTTCTTTTGACTCATCAGCAATACTTTCTGCAAAGCCCGGCATCGTAAAGAGGTTAGATTCTTCTTTAGTTTCTTCAAGGGAGTTTGTAAGATAAATTCCTAATCTTGCATTATTAAAATATATAAAACCTGTATCTTTTAAAAATATACTAAGCTTTAAGTGAGCAATAGTATAAGGAGCCATCATTAATTCAAATCCATGTAAACGGGGGAGCAGATCATATAAAACATATTTTGGCCAGCGACCTTTCTGATCTGTGAATCTTTGATAAATGTTGTTAAGAGTTTCAAGAATAAAAGTGCCTGTTCCGGCGGCAGGGTCAAGTATCTGCACCTGATGTTTACCGTCCGGAAGTTTTGAAGTATCTGCAAGTCCTTCAGTAAGTCCAAAGTCTTTTTCAAGAATTTTATCAACTGAACGGACAATGAATTTTACAACAGGAAGCGGAGTGTAAAATGCACCAAGTTTCTTTCTCATTTCCGGATCATATTCTTTAAGAAAATCTTCATAAAAATGAATTACAGGATCAGGACCTTCCGGATTATCTCCGAATAAATTTTTTTCAATATACTGCTTCATTAAATTATGCACATTTGCATGTGAAAATATAAAGCAAAGTTCATCGACTATAAATTTTAACCGTGTATCATAATCGAGACCGAGTATGTGATCAAAAAAATGTCTTAAGAGTGGATTTGATCTTGGTATAAGTTCACGTGCTTCCTGTCTTGAAAAATTATCAGGAGTATCATCATAATACCTTGCAACAAAGAGACCATAAACAAGCGTTTGCGCATATAGATCTGCAAAAGAAATTTTATTCAGATCATGAACAAGTAGTTTTTTTATTGTTTCATATAATTTAAGAAGTGACTGATTTTTATCAGATTCTTTTGAAAGAAAATGTATAACGTTATCACGAATCCTTTGAGCTTTTCCACCCATAATTTTTGAAAGATGTTCGGCAGATCTTATCGGTTCTTTATGTGTTTGGGTAAAATCAAAAAGAGATTTATTAAGGTGTTCAAAGTTTTCCGGAAGTGGATTTATCTTACGTTTACTTATATCATATTCAGCAATTTTCACAGGATCGATATACCGAATTCCATTTCTATAAAAACGAAATTCAACATAATCAGTCAGAATCAAATTATCATATCCAAAATATCTGGACATCTGTTCGGACTTTTCCACTTTGTCCAAAGAAACTCCAATATCTTTTGCTTCAATATAGAGTACAGGCACGTCACCGTTTTTTACAATAAAGTCCGGCTTATTGCCTTCTTTAATTTTTGCATCATGCTGAATGTTCAGAACATTTATACTTTCAAATACTTCCTGTAACAGAATTTCAAAATCCGTACGGTATCCCATTTCAGAAGTCTCTTTTTGAGAAAATTTAGAAGAGACAGACTGAATATATTTATCGAAAAAATTGAGATTGGCTTTCAAAAATGTTGAATAAAGATTTTTTATTTTGACAATCTAATAATCTTTACATTGGTAAAAAATAGAAAAGTGAAAATTAAGTTTTAGATGATTTCAATAATAAAAATTTATCTGATAATTTCTGAAATGAAGATAATCTATTCCAATTTCCGGATCTTCAATTTCATCAATTCTTTGGCGGGCTGTTTTAGCTATCCATAATTTAAATGGCTCTGCCTTAGGTGAGGGTATAGACTGAATTAATCTGAATAATTGTTCAGTATCTGCTACATCAGTTTTGTAAAATTTTCCGTCAGCAGACTGCATTTTCAGTTGACTACAATTTGTAGTCATCAGCAGCAGTCATTTTCAAACCATGAATATTTGTCACGGTTTGATTTCATTCTGCTTTTAATCTTTGTTAGAGCTTTCGCCAATATACCTGTGGATCCGACCTTTCTGAAAGTACTTATAATACATCTACTAAAATTATAACATAGCTTTAAACAATGATCATAGAAAATCATTGCTCATTAAACTTTAAAAATTGAACATTAAAAACCATATATATGTGAGATGTTCATTCTTTCCGGCAATGCTTAGTTTTGATACAATTAAAAAACTAAACAAAAGGAGATGTAATGATTTTTCTAAAAACTTTCTTAAAACCCTCAACTTTACTTTTAATACTTATTGTTTTATTTCTATTTGTCAAAGGTTCCTTTGCTCAGAACTTTGTAAAAGTAACCGACCCAAACAATCCTGTAGTGACTGAAATTCTTAGCGGAAATTACTTTGGCACAAGCTGGGTGGATATAGACAATGACAGATTGCTTGATCTTTTCATTAACAGAAAAGTGATCTTCAAAAATCTGGGTAACGGTAATTTTGTAAAACTCGAAACTGCAATGGCAAATCAAAATACAAATATCGGAAACTCATGGTCAGATTATAATAATGACGGATTGCTCGACTGCTTTGTAACTTCCACGGGCGGACCCTTTTCCTATTTATTTAAAAATGAAGGGAACGGAGTAATGAACAAAATTCTGTCAGGCGATATTGGAGATACTTTATCCAATACCGGCTGGGGATGTGCATGGGCTGATTATAATAACGACGGATATACTGATCTTTTCATAGCTGCTGCAAACGGTTTCGGAAATGTATTTCATCCAAACAGATTTTTTAAAAATAATGGAGACGGAAGTTTTACTAAGCTTGAAGTGCATGGATTAACTGATACTCTTGCGCCTTTTACTATTCCCATTTGGTCCGATTATGATCAGGACGGCGACATGGATCTCTTTATCGGAAGCGGTCCGGGCGGATCGACTTCGACTGATTTTTTATACAAGAATATGCTTACTGAAACCGGTACCCCTGATTTGGTTAGGTTATTGACTGCTCCTATGGCAACTGATCAATTGGACGGACAGGTCTGGAACTGGATCGACTATGACAACGACGGTGACCTCGACGGCTTTATTACAAATTATGCCAACAATGTTCCGAATAATCTTTACAAAAATAATAACGGCGTCTACGAAAGAATGCTTGCTGCACAGGTCGGTAATATTGTATCGGATATTGGTTACTATCTCTCAAATGTCTGGGGAGATTTTGATAATGACGGAGATCTCGATTGTTTTATGACACGTGATGCAGGACAGCAAAGCAGATATTATAATAATAACGGGAACGGTACTTTTACAAGAATGGATTCGCTGCAGGTTGTAACATTATCAGGAGGAAATTACGGAGCGACTGCAGGTGACTATGATAATAACGGAACACTCGATCTCTTCGTGACAGGCAGTACAAATTCAAAAGGTCTTTTCAAAAATGAACTGAGTAATGGAAATAAATGGGTAAATATAAAATGTATCGGCTCAGGTCCGTCAAATAATTTATCCAATGCTGCTGCTATTGGAACGAGAGTTAAAGCAAAAGCAACAATTAACGGAAATGAAGTCTGGCAGCAGAGAGAAGTATCAGCACAGAATTCTTTTAATTCCATGAATATGCTGAATGTTCATATGGGATTTGGAAATGCAACTGTTATTGATTCGCTGATAATAATCTGGCCAAGAGGTTTAAAGGAAGTATTTACTAATGTCGCATTGGATCAATTCTACAATGCAACTGAAGGACAGGGAATAGTTTCAGGGATCAAACATGAATCACAGTCTGCACCGGAAGGATTTCTTCTTGAACAAAATTATCCAAACCCTTTTAATCCTTCTACAAAAATAAAATTTTCCATACCGGCAGAAAATTTAAATTCAATATTCTCTTTAAAGATTTACGATGTACTGGGAAAAGAAGTGAAGACTCTTTTTACACAAAAACTTTCTCCTGGGAGTTACTCTTATGATTTCAACGGGAGTGATCTGAGCAGCGGTGTATATTTCTATAGTCTGAATTCTGATAATTTTACCCAGACCAGAAAAATGATGCTTTCAAAGTAGGACAGATTATTAATCTGTCGAAACTTATGTTTTACCTCAAAGCCTCAAAGCCTCAAAGAAAAGAATTTTTTAAAAACCAACTTTGAGTCTTCGAGCCTTCGAGGCAAACAAAGAATGCAGGATCAATTATACCCGGTTTTAAATTTTCTTTTAGCTGAGTATGAAACTGCTTTATAACTGAAGTCATTTTTGAAAACATTTGGTTTCACAAATTCACTTTCATTAAAAAAAGTAATGTACTTTCTCACACGCCAGGTGAACTGGTAACTTCCGTTATAGAATTCATTTCTTGAAAGATAACTAAGATTGGTTTTTCTGTCAGAAGTTACTACATAAATATTCAATAATGGATTTACGCTTCTGAATTCGATTACATAAATACCTGTTCCTGAGCCAAGTGAATAAGTGAAATTTGTATTACCGGAAGCACCGAGATAATTATCAGATGGAGTAAATAATTCAGGAGGAGATTCAGGATAGAGCTTAAGGTCAGCGCCGGGTGATACATAATTTAATCCGGTGTAACCGGATCCGTTGCTGTACAAACCGCTGCCTCTGACTAATATTTTATTTGTAACTGATACTTTGTCCGGTACCCAGACCTGCGTTTTTTCGTTACCTGATGAATTTTCACTAAATTTTATTCCTGAGTTTAAATTGTAGTTGAAAAAAAACAGAGATAAATCAAATTCGGTCTTAAGATTTTTTTCAGCCGGTTGATAAACATTTACAAAAGAGGTGGAAAGTGCATTTCCTTTTTTCTTACTCACTGTGACTTTTTTGTCAACGTCATTTTTGTGAATGCTTACTTTCGTAAATTTTAAATACTGAAATCCTTTATCATCCCTTAACAAATAAATTACCTGCCCATTAATATAATTTTCAGAAACCGGCCATACCACATGAATTTTAGCTGTTGAATCGCCTGCTAAGGGAGTAGCTTCTTTACATTCAAACGTTTCTGTACTTATAAGTTTTATAACTGCGCTGCCGCCTTCCGGGATTTTAGGGAAGGAAATGTTTAGTGCAACGTAGTTTGAAAATCTATTTTCAAGATCACCGAAGAGTACAAGCTCAGGATTGTTAATACTTAAATTTCTGTATATCACGGCAGTGGCTGAAGTTTTTTCAGCAATTGTAACATCATAAGGTAAATTTATATTTGGGATGGTAAATTTTCCGGAGTTGTCTGTAGTGACTTCTGCATTTCCTATTGTTACTTTTACCTTAGGTACTGGAAATCTTTTTTCATCGACAACACGCCCGCTGATAAATGCACTTACCTCATTCGAATTCTTACAATACAGATTTTCAGATTCTGCAAGTGGAGATAATGTTATAACTAAAAATAAAAACAGTAATAAATTTTTCATTAAATAAATTTAGTTATCATAAATTTCAAAAACATATTATTCATTAGTTAAAAATTAATTTTCTGATCTGATGAGCTCAGCCTGATCTTCAAGCCATTTTTTTTCTGTAAGTTCCGTACAGGCAAATATTTTCTTCTTAAGGCTATCAATATCATGCAATTGATCAGTATCATTTTTGATCTTATATAATTTAACAAGGAAGAAAAGAAAATTTGTAAATTGTTTCTTATTGTCTTCCTGTAAATTCTTATTTCTTAAAATATATTTTTTTGAACTCTCAATTAATGAATTGAACTGAACAGAGTTTTTGCACTTGTAATGAATTTTCAAAAGTAAAATATTTATTTTTGTCCGGTCTTTTACATTTTCAGGCAGTACTTTTGAAAGATAGCTAAGTGAACTGTCCGTGTCACCTTTTAGGTATGATAATTCTGCCATACTGTAATTATAAGAAGATTCCTTAAAATCAGGGTGAACAATTTTTTTGTATTTTATAATGAATTTTTCTGCCCATTCAAATTTTTTCATTTCTAAAGCATTCTTAGCAATTGATTCATAAAAATAATGCGGCATGAAATCATTTCCTTCGAAGTAAGCTCCTGATTTGAGCAAATGTTCATTTATTGTAAATTTCTCTTCAATAAAAGAATAAATCCCCTTCGATATCTGAGCGCTGCTGTAATTTATCAGAACAACAAAAATGTTTTTTCTGTCTGTAAGGGTTAAAAGCCTGTAATGCTTAAGAAGTAATTTTTTTAATTCATCAAAATAAATCCTGTCATCTGTCTTATACAGCATCACGCAGTTGTAAAAGATATTTATATATGGAATTTCTTTATATAGTGTAAAATTATTTCGGAGGTATTCAATAACTGCATCAAACAATTCATAATTAAAATTATAATCATAAGTGAATTTTGATTGATTCAGTAATATTGCATACAGCTTTGTAAACTCAGTTAGATAATATATATGAAGACTGTCAGACTGATTTTTGAGATTGTCTTCTTCAAATAACATTTTACTCGAACTTACTACATGGTTTCGCCGCCATTCATCCTCCAGTAAGAATTTATTCTGAAAATATATTTCATCCCTGGCATCATCAGCATTTAAGAATTTATCTGCTTTTTTAAAATTCGATTTGAAAAGAGAACTTTGCTTTCTGTTAGTCAGCTCTTTTAAAAGAAGATATTGTCCATAAAATTTTTCATTTTCAAAATGTTTTATCCTGACAAAATTCTCTGTAAGCTTAAGTAGATCAGAAACTGTGTTTCTGAACAGTGCATCACTAAATTTCTTCCCTGAAAATATTTTTGAAAAAACAATTCTTCTTTCTACTAGTGTATCACTAAAATCCGGATAGATCTTATTGAGATAATTGTAAAAATTTATCATGACTTTTTCCCTGTTATGATAAGGGGAATTTACAAACATACCAAACTCCCGAAATTCAGTCTTAGTAAAGGTTTCAATCAAATTTATCAGTTTGCTGTCTTTCAAATATTTACATTTGTTATTAAAAAGTTTGCTTCAGTT
Source organism: Ignavibacteria bacterium (assembly GCA_049293015.1). Taxonomy (GTDB): domain Bacteria; phylum Bacteroidota; class Ignavibacteria; order Tepidaquicellales; family Tepidaquicellaceae; genus UBA2330. The sequence goes on along the minus strand of JBATSB010000101.1, from coordinate 15,781 downwards.
TCATCCTACATTCAATAAAAATTGTCTTTTTGAACTTCGATGAAAATCAGTTAAGTTTGTATTGAAATTATTTCCTGTGAGAAGAAAATAAAATTTATCCATTCGAAACGATTATCCTTTCTCACAGGTCAGGTAAAAGTCCTCTTGATATGATTAACAAAGAGGACTTAAAACCTGAAAAATCCAAAAGCAATTATAGAAATAAAATTATTCAAATTAAACTCTTTAATATTATGAAAAATCTAAAAACTATTTTGATTGTGTCTTTAGTATTATCCTGTAATTTAATTTTATCTGGGAATGCAAAGGCACAGATGTTCTGGAATAAAGCTTCCACATTTGTTGCTTCAGACTCGTCCCATGTTGCAGTGCCTGACAGTCCGTCGCTGGATTTTACTGGAAGTTTCACTTTGGAATGCTGGGTAAATCCTGATAGTTCTGTGCATCCGTTTTCACAAATGCTGATTCAGAAAAGAACGCCGGCAACAAGTTCAACCGGATATGCTTTATATCTTCAACAGGGAACAGTGAATATTACGATAAATAATAATATCGGTCTGATAGGAAAAACTGTGATTCAAAATAATAAATGGACTCATGTAGCAGGAAGATTTATTGAAGCAACCGGCACATTTTCTGTTTATATAAATGGGGTGCTTGATACTTCTGTAGTAAAGCCGGGTAACGCCCCTGCTGTAAATAATGATTCAGTGATAATTGGAATTGGCAGAGGAATCGGCGGGATATTTTCCGGAAAGATGGATAATATCAGAATATGGAACCGTGGATTAACAGAAGATGATATTTTAAAATATAAGAATACAACCCTCGGAGTAAATTCAGGAATTTATAACGGACTGGTTCTTTCACTTCCATTTCAAAAAGAAGAATCCACTTCACCTGTATTCTCTGTAAAAGATTTTTCCGGTGCAGGAAATAATGGTTTTGCAAGAAATTTAACTTCGTTCGATATGAGTAATCAGCTTTCAGAAATAGTTACATACAATGAAAGCGCAGAGTTTGACGGGAACGATGATTTCCTCTCAGCTGCTTCAAATACTGCTCTGTCACCTGTTCAGTCAGTGACTCTCGAAGCATGGATATATCCAAGATCAGTTTCTAATTCCATTATTATTCATAAGGGCACTGATAACGGAGCTGTTACAAATTTCAGATTAGGAATTGAGAACAGAAAACTTTATGCAGGTATTAAGCAAAATTTTAATTTTACTACAAATGATACTATTGGTTTGAACAAATGGTCGCATGTTGCATTTACATATTCGGGAATTACGGGTAGATACTTTTTTTATCTGAACGGAAAAAAGATATCAGAAAGTGTTAACAACATTGGTCTCATTTCAAGCTCTTCAGATTCATTATATATAGGAGGTTCGGTTTCATTATCAGATTTTAATGGTTTTATAGATGAAGTAAGAATTACTGAAGATGAGAAGTCAAATTCTGAAATTGCTGAGAATATTTTTAAGTCTGTAGATAAATCTAATGAAAGTTTATTTGATGATGTTGTATATAATCTGGACGGTCTTAATCTTTCCAATACAGGTCAGGGAACCAAACTTAACTTCAGGAACAATGCATCATTTTCTCATCCGGCTACTACTTCTCAAAAACCGGTTTCACCATGTCTCAGAATAGATGCAGATAATTTTCAGGAGTCATTTAATTTAAGTAAAACAGATCTGAGAATTCCTTATTCAGGGGATCACGGAATTGCAGAAGATGAAATTGAAATTTATGAAAATACTCCGATCACTGACGTAAATGTATTTGTAGCTATGAACCATCAGAATTTAAACAATATCAGAATTTTATTAACTGCTCCAAATGATCAGTATGCACTTCTATTCGATGAAAGCTATAATGCAGGTGAGGATAAAAATCTTATCACAGTATTTGATGATCAGGGTGATATTCCATACTATAATAAATTCACATCTTTTTCTCCTTCAATAAATGGAACGGTGAATTTGAATTCAGCTTTTACAGGTAATACAAAAGGTGCATGGAAGCTGACAATATTTGATGATACCGGTACAGATACAGGCAGACTTTACGGATGGGGAATACGGTTCAATAATAAATCAGCAGCGGAAAATATTCTTGAAACAAGTTTGCTGATAGAAGGATTTTATAATGATGCAACAAACAATACTGTAAGAGATACTGTCACATATAATCTGAGAAATTTCAATTCACCTTATAATATTATAGAAACAAATAAATTCTATCTGCCTTTAAATAATCTTTCATATGTGAAATTTGATAATGTAATTGGATCAAAGTCATATTACATTGAAGCAGTTCACAGAAATTCAATAAGTGTATGGAGTGCATCTGAAGTTATATTCAGTCCGTTTTCACATCAGACGACACATAAATTTGTATCCTCGCAATCATCTGCCTATGGAAATAATCAGATAAAAATTGATACTTCTCCTTTGAGATTCGGTTTATACAGCGGTGATGTGAATCAGGACGGCGTTATTGATATTGCAGATGGGAGTCTGATAGATAATGACGGATTTAATTTTGCTTCGGGATATATATCTTCGGATGTAAACGGTGATAACATTACTGATCTGTCAGATGGAGTGTATGCTGATAATAATGGATTTAATTTTATTACTAAAATAACACCTTAGTAGTTAATAGTAAATAGTTAGTAGTAATTTATATATTTTTTAATATGAGTTATCTTAATTTTTTCAGATTAAAGTAACTCATTTATTTTTTCAGACAAATTTTTGAAAAGCTTTACTTTAGAAATTTATGAAAGCTTGAAAATTCAGCTTTTCTTAGATCAACAGATTTGAAACTCACTTTATAACATTTCATAAAGTTTAAAATATCATTTCAATTTAACACACAAATTTGTTTTAGACGACAACACTATGAGATTTAAATGTGAAGTAGTATTTGTTTATAGTTTTTTTAATCTCTATAATTTATTTTAATCAATTCTTATCAAAGCGAAGTATTAGAAATTTTCTGCTTTTTAAATAGAAAAAAATAAAACATTTAAAATGATTCTTTCAATTAAAGATCTGTTATGATTAAATTATTATTATTCGTAAAATCCATTTATGAATAACCGTATTACATCAAAATCTAATGTTTATAAAAAGCTGACTCTACTCTTGTTTATATTTACATTATTTACTTGTGCACAATCAAATGCTGAAGATACTTTAAATTATGTAGATCTGAGGACTCCTCCAATTAAGGACGGTCTTAACAAAGTCTATATGAGTATTATTTTAAATAACGTAAGTGAAGTAAATGCTTCCAGTCAGCTCATAAAAGCGGATATAGTGATGACCGCAAGATGGTTTGATCCCAGATTAAAACACAATGAGAAAGGCGGAAGACTTGAAGATCCGCAAAAGATCTGGGGACCATTTCTGACATTCAGTAACAGATTAAATATTACTAAATCTTTTCCTGAACAGGTAACAATTCTTGAAGACGGCACTGTACTTTATACACAAAGAATTTTTGGTGATTTTACACAAAATCTTCATTTCAGGGAATTCCCTTTTGACACACAAAATTTTGAGTTAAGATTAATTGAAATAAGTTTTAATTCGAATGACATTTCTCTTGAGCCCGACCCTGAGATCAGATCGGGGATTGGTAAAAACATTTCATTGTCTGACTGGAAATTTGAAGACTGGAAATTATCAAAATCTGAATATGCTGTGATCGAAGGTTCGCAGGAGCTGCCATCTTTAGTATTTTCAATTACAGCAAAAAGGGAAAGCGGATTTTATCTTTTAATATTTGTAATCCCTTTGATTCTTATAATTATGATGTCATGGATAGTATTCTGGCTGCCTCCAAATCTTTCGGCAAGTCAGATATCAGTTGCTACTACCTCAATGCTCACGCTTATTGCATACCGGTTCATTGTAACGTCTTATCTGCCGAGGATCTCATATCTGACAAGGATGGATATTTTTATTTTAGGTTCTTCAATTTTGATCTTTATGACTTTGGTACTCGCTGCACTTTCGGCTAACATAACTGCAGGTGGCAGAGGTGAACTGGCTAGAAAATACGACAAAAGGTTCAGATGGATATTTCCGATGCTATACATTATTGTGATCATTGTTGCTTTGACAGCTTGATAGTTAGTAGTTAATAGTTAATAGTTAATAGTTAATAGTTAATAGTTGAAAGTTGTTTATTGAACATTGAACATTGAGCATTAAACATTGAACATTGAACATTGAACATTGAGCATTGAGCATTGAGCATTGAACATTGAACATTGAGCATTGTTTTCATTTTTCTTTTGCTAACTTACCGATCGTCATTCCCTGAACCAGTATAGAAAAGCAGACTATTATATAAGTGATAGTTACCCATATTTCTCTGCCATATTCAGTTGGGATTGAAAGTGCAAGTGCAATTGATATTCCGCCGCGCAGTCCGCCCCATGTCAGGATCAATAAAGTTCTCTGAGTCATTTTTTCTTTGAGACGGATTATTAAAGAAGGTACAAAAACTGAGATGTATCTTGTGATCAGTGTAATAAATATCATCATTACTGATATGAAAAATATTGTGTAACTGGATTGGATGATTAGCAGCTCAAGACCGATCAGTACAAAGAGAATCGCATTTAAAATTTCATCGATCAGTTCCCAGAATTTATCAATATACTCAGCAGTGATAGAAGACATTCCGAATTCTTTGCCGTGATTTCCTGTGATGACTCCTGCAGCAACCATTGCCAGCGGACCGGATACGTGTATGAAATGTGCGAGAGTATATCCTCCCATTACAATTGCAAGAGTGATCAGAACTTCCACCTGATAATTGTCTATCCTTGCAATTAATTTATATCCCAAATATCCGATGAGCATACCGAGTATTATACCGCCGATAGCTTCCTGTCCGAATAAAGTAAGTATATTATTAAATTCTATTTCAGCACCGGGCTGAGCCAGTTTTAGAATAGTTATAAATACAACTACTGCTACACCATCATTGAACAAAGACTCACCTGCAATTTTTGTTTCAAGTGATTTGGAAACTCCTGCGCTTTTGAGAATGCTAAGCACTGCAATCGGATCGGTCGGAGAGATCAGTGCACCGAAGAGAAGAGCATGTATGAACTGTACTTCTAATCCAAAAAAATTTAAAAGATTGTATGTTACAAAACCAATTATAAATGTGCTGAGTATGACACTTACAGTTGAGAATAGTAATATCGTTAAACTTTCACTTTTGAGATCTTCGTACTTGATATGAATTGCACCTGCAAAAAGCATGAAGCTAAGCATACCTTCGAGAAGCAGTTCGCTGAAATTAATGTCTTTTAAATTTGTAGTAAGAAGATCAGTAAGAGGAGGGTATATCTGACCGATCAGAATAATGATCAGTGAGAAAATAAGCGATACCAACATCAGCCCGATGGAATTCGGAAGTTTCAGAAATCGAAAATTTATATATGCGAACCCTGCAGAGAGTACAATGAGGACTGACAGTAAAGGAAATAATTCCAAATTAAAATTTTATTAAGATTTAGATTTTATATTTACGTTAAAATCCGGCGCTTCAACAAGGTGGAATGTTGCTGATGCAAATCTCACACTGCCGTTGGTTGCATCTACTTCTTTTAGTAATTTTGTAAATAGTTCAGTTTTTGTAGCTCTTCTTTTTTTATAATCCACTACATATCTGAGAGTAAATTCCACCCAGTTATCATTTGCGATCAGTGAGATCATAGGTGTAGTCTGTGCATCTTCAAGACGGTATTTTTGCTGAAGGGTTTTCCATTTTTCCAATGACCTGCTGGTCAGATCATCGGAAGTTTCGGTCCCGATTTTCAATAGTATCTCTTTGACTTTATCATAATCACTGCCATACTGGATCGGTATTTTTATTTCATCCCAGAGAAAAGGAAAATCTCCAGAATAATTAAATACCGGCTCTTTGAAAACAAAACTGTTTGCGATCAGGACGATCCTTCCATTATAAAGATCTCCGTCAACCCATTGTCCTGTTTCCATAAGAGTCGTTCTGAGTACACCAATATCAATAACGTCACCTTTGATTCCACCAAGCTGAACCCTGTCACCCGTTTTATAAAAACCTCCAAACATAATTGCAAGCCAGCCTGCAAAAGATCCTATCACTTCCTGTAGTGCAAATGCGATACCTGCTCCTGCTACACCGAGCGCAACTGTAAGTCCGCCGAGCTTATCACTGAATACTATAGTTACTAAAAGCAAAGTAAATAAATAACCGATGACGTTTGAGAATTTTTTTGCACGGTAACGGCTGTCACCTTCTTTTATTTTTGATAAAAACTTTCCCTTTATAAATTTAATAAGTAACCATATAAGAGCAATACCGATAAAGATAGTTACTATCTTTCCAACAGTCGGATTAAAAAGAAAATCTTTTATTTCAGTTTCCATAATTTATGTTATGATCTTAATTTATTAATATTGTAAAGATCTTTTCGTCTGTCTTTAAGATTTTTTACACTACCCATATTATGCAGCTGAGTAAGCAGATCGATATTCACATCAGAGATAAGTATCATTTCAGTATTAGGTGTAGCTTCGGTCTTAACGCCATTGATAGGAAAAGGAAAATCACAAGGAGTAAAAACAGCAGACTGTGCATATTGAATATCCATATTATGAACTTTCGGGAGATTACCAACACTTCCGGCAATCGCAACAAAACATTCATTCTCAACAGCTCTTGCCTGTGCGCAAACTCTGACCCTTGAATATGCATTCTGTGTATCAGTAAGAAATGGAACGAACAAAATATTCATGCCTTCGTCAGCAAGTAATCTGCTGAGCTCAGGAAATTCCACATCATAACAGATCAGGATTCCAATCTTTCCGCAGTCTGTATCAAATGTTCTGACAGTATTTCCTCCGACGAGTCCCCAGACTTTTGCTTCATCAGGAGTTACATGAATTTTCTCAAAGCGCTCGATAGACCCGTCTCTTTTGCATAAGTATCCTGCATTATGCAGTACATCGCCAACGAGCTCTGGCATGCTTCCGGCAATTATGTTAATATTATATGATATGGAAAGTTTCGAAAATTCCTCTACAATCTTTGGAGTGTATTCAGCAAGTTTTCTTATCGCTTCAGCTTCTCCGAGATCATTATATTTTGCCATCAGAGGTGCATTAAAAAATTCAGGAAAAAGACAGAAGTCGCTTTTATATCCGCTCAGTGCATCGACGAAATATTCAGACTGCAGCATGAGATCTTCAACGTTTTGATATTGCCTCATCTGCCATTGAATAAGACCGATCCTGATCTCTTTTTTTATTTCCTTTGCTTTAATTTCAACTTTTTCATAATAAATATTTTCCCATTCAAGCAAGACAGCATATTCATCAGAAGCTTTATCACCTTCCAGATATCCCTTCAGTACTAGCACAGGATGAAAATCATTTGAAAGCTGAAAATTCAAAACCGGATCATGGATATCTTTAGATTTTACTTTATCAATGTATTCACGCGGTGTCATTTCATCTTTGTACTTATGATAATTCGGGATTCTCCCTCCGAACATGATCTCCTTCAGATTCATTTTTTCACACAATGACTTTCTGTAATCATACATTCTTCTGCCAATTCTCAAACCTCTGAATTCAGGTTTTACAAAGACATCGATTCCGTATAAGACATCTCCTTTATTATTATGGGTACTGAAAGTATAGTTTCCGGTGACATCTCTGTAAGTATGTTTTTTGTCAAAGTTACTGTAATCTACAATTATAGACAAAGCGCATCCGGCAATTTTTCCATCTACTTTTACTACGATCTGTCCTTCGGGAAATTTATCTACAAGTTTTTGAATATGATCTTCTGACCATATTGAAGCAGGCATTGTAACATAAGAGTCGATCATAGCCTGCTTTAATTCCGGATATTCTTCTGTTTTTAAAAATGCTAATTCAATGTTTTCAGATTGCTGAGACATAAATATATTTAAATTAATTAAATAGAATTCCACAGGGGAAGACTATAAAGATAAGTAATAAAATAGTATTAAAGCAAATTTATAAAACCACTTTTTATTTTACACAGTTAGGTTTGCTTCAATTTTCTTTTTTTTATTTTTACTTTCGTCATCTAAATTTTCCATCAGAAAATTATCTTTTACAAAAGTTTATTTATCAAAAGGAAAAATGACCTTCCAGTCATTTTTCATATCGACAACAGTCCAGCCGTTCTTTGCAGCTTCTACAAGACCTTTGTCAAATCTGCCTACATATGAATCTTTATCATAAGCCCATTCCCTTACATCATCTGTATGATGGATGTACAGCATGAATTTTTTTCCTTTACCTGAAGCTGTCCATTGCATCATTTCAAGATCACCGTCAGAATTTCCCACTGATACAGCAGGTATATTTCCAATAAACTGATGAATACCAACGGGCTTTCCTTCATTATCATCAACGAAATTTATCTCCGGCAATCGTAATAAAACCGGACCTTCATCTCTCATTTCGAATTTAACTTTTATACTGCTGCCCATTACACGCTCAGGCGGTATACTGTAAACTTCTTCTACCCATGCTCTCATAAATTCTATACCACCGCCGGATACTATATAAATTATGAAATCATTTTCTTTTAAATATTCTAAAAGTTCCAGCATTGGCAGAAAGACCATTTCCTTATACAGCTTATTTGTCTTTGGATGTTTAGCAGTATTGATCCATTCGGTCACGGAATTTTCAAACTCAACAGTGGTCATGCCTGAATGAGAAGCTAACAGTAATTTGATTAAACCTTCTTTGCCGGATCCGGCTATTTTATTAATATCATTTTCAATAGCTGCATTAAATAATGGATCATCTTTCCATTCAGGATGATCAGGTGCAATTGCTTTTATTCTGTCCATTGCAAACTGAAACTGAAAGTAAAATGGCTTTTCACTCCAGAGCGTACCGTCATTGTCGATTGTTACAATTCGTTCTGAAGGTTTTATAAAGTCAGGACTGGTTTTGTCAATCACAAGATTAACATAATCGAATATGTTTTTCTTAGGTTTTGTATCGTTCCAGGATGGAAGAGGATCTGATTTCATTTTACAAATATTTGATTTTAAAATGTATGATAAAACTTAAGTGCATTACTTCTTCTCGATTAATTCTCATATCCCTGAAAAGTCTTTCATTGACTATCTTGCAAACTGTAGATTTCTTTAGGTGCTTAAGAATAACTTTTTAAATGATAATAGAAAATTAAGCCATATCAAAAATTTTATCTTTCTCTCTATCATTTTCATCATCAATCTTTATTAAATTTTCATCCTCAGTGTTTTTACTGAACATCAAGCCAAACATCATTATGATTGCGCAAATTACAATTACCTGTATCAACAGTGCATTGTTCACAATAAGCATTTTCTGATTTACAGGGATTGAAAGAAAAAGTAATATAGTAATTAGACCGCGTGGAGCTATGAAGAGGAGAGGTGTAATTCTTAATTTAAATACTTTTAAAAATATTGCTCTTATAATAAATATAGAAATTACAATTCCTCCAGCCCAGGGTAAGGTCTCAATGTTTATCAGATCTTCAAATTGAATCAAAAATCCAAACAAAAGAAAAAATAATGCTCTGATCAGAAATGAAAATTCTGTTGTGATCTCCATAAACTTTTTCACTTCAAGATCCAGAATATCAGGATTAAGTATTTGTATAAAATGAAAACCTTTAAGTTTGTCAAGGTTCTGAAGTACAAGTCCGAAAAGTAAAATAAATATTAAAGCAGGCAGATGGAACATTTTTGAAACTGTATAGATCAAAACAACAAGTATAATGATCGGTACAAATTTGAAATGATGTCTGATCTTTGCAATAAGAAAAGACAGTGCCATTGTGGCTAAGAAAGATACAATAAACATTACTAAAAGTTCTAGAAAGAAGAATCCAAAAGAAGAAGTGCCGATATAATCATTGAGTGTTATAAAGTTGAAAAAGATCACTCCGATAATATCTGACAAACTGCTTTCGTAAGTTACAAATTCTTTATCTTTGGCTATAAGATACCTTGCGCTTGGAATAGCAATTGCGCTGCTTATAATGCAGAGTGGAATTGCATTTGTCAAAGAGTATTTAAGGGAATAATCAAAAGCATAAAAGAAACTGTAAGCAAGACCGAAAGCCATAACAAGCATAGGCAGAAGAGCTACTAAAAATGTTATACCTACAAATTTTAACTTAGACCTGTCGATGTCAAGCTCCAGCGAACCTTCGAGCACGATAAGTATCAGACCTATTGTTCCGAGGATTGGAAGTATTGGCTGCAGGTTTGGAAGCGGATAACCCGCTAAATCCGTTATCTGCTTTAATCCAAATCCAAGAAGAAGTAATAAAATTATAGAAGGGATCCTTGTCTTAGACGCAGTAATGTCAAATACATAAGCAAGTAATATAAGAAGACAAATTGTTATTATTACAGCAACGGTCATAAAGAATTTATTTCTTCAGTAAAAAAGTTTTGTATAAATACTAACTATTTTTCAATCTCCATAAATCAATAAAATTAACAGCATTAAGTAAATTGAATATGACCGGATTTATTAAAATTAATAAACGGTCTAAAAAACTAAATTTCAAATATTAGTAAAAAAATTTATTGACAAATTTTGCTATTCTTGAATGCTTATTCAAGGTATAACCTCCTTTTCATTTTGAGATAAAGAAATGCCTTGAAAAAATATGATGTTTGAAATGTCTTTGTGTAATCTTATTCTATGATAATTTCTTCCGGACAAATTAATAATAAAGTTTTCTTAGTAAAATTTAATGTTAAAAAAGAGTTGTGATCTGCTAATTTTTTAAAAAGCAAACTTAATTCTACCTCCTTACTGAATCCTAAATAAATTATAAACTGGCTTTGGATATTTTATTATTTCATTAAAAAATTAATCCGGCAATAAATCTTCTTTTTCTGATTTATAAAAAATTGCTCTTAAACTAATTTGTTATAGGATATTTATATTTATTAAAGTAAATTAATTATAATAGAATCGTTTGAACAGCTTTAACTTAGAAGCATATGAGGCAATTGATATTTTATTTATTAATTTTTGCAACTCTGTTCATTGGATTAAATGCAATTTACAGATTAAACTTTAAAGCTGATCTTCCTTTCGGATATCACTCCGAAGGTAACAAGATCATTTCAGATACTTTATTTAGGGAAATACAGATCAAAGACCGGATAGTAGAAGTCGATGGTTTTAATGTAAACTCATTACTTGAATTAGAATTTTTTACAGATACGAAGAATATAGGTGATGAAGTAGAACTGACGATTTTAAATAGCAACAATTCCCCTCGTTTTGTTACAGTCCTGCTTGGTAATTACTACAAAGATATTTCATTTATATTAATAACTTTTATTGTTGGACTTGCTTTCTGGATAACCGGCGGATACGTGTTTATATTTGGAATTAAAGATGATTCTGCTCGAGTTCTATCTCTTGTATTATTAACATTTTCTCTTGCTACTTTTACTTCTCCATGCTTCTTTGACAGAGGCAGTGACTGGATCGGTTATCTGATCCGCATATCTCATTCCGTCAGTTACATTTTCGGAGGTTTATTTTTTCTACACTTTAGTCTGATATTTCCAACTGTTTATTCAAGCAAACAAAAACCATTCCTAAAATTCCTTTATGGATTTGCAATAATATTCAGCATTCTGATAAGCCTTAGTCTTTATTTTTCAATGAAAGATCTTGATAATAAATACTTGAATATATATTCACTTCTCTGGGATTTTGCTCAGTTATTCTTATTGATCTCATTGACTTTTAGTACGATAATTCTTGTCACAAAATATAAAAAGCTTTCGACAAAACAGGAAAAATCAAAACTCGAATGGCTGTTCTGGGGGCTTGCATCAGGTGCAGGTCCTTTCATAATCTTATGGATTATTCCAAGTATATTCGGATTGCATTTTCCTGTGAATGAAGAAATATTATTGGCATTTCTTATTCTCGTCCCTGCTTCATTTTCAATTGCAGTAATAAAATATCAACTGTTTAATATTGAAGTAGTAATAAAAAGAAGTATAGTATATTCTGCTTTGCTTTTCCTGATGGTGATTATGTATTTTGGAATAATTTATGGGTTAAGTTTTTTAACGGGGAAGATACTTGGAGAAAATTCAGGAGTTATGAATATTACTGCTGTTGTAGTAATTGCACTTGTTTTCAACCCAGTCAGAGTAAAACTTAAAAATTATGTGGATGTATATTTTTACAGACAAAAATATTCTTTTGAAAAAGCTATATCAGAATTAAATAAAAAAATAACAAAATGTGATACTATATCAATACTCGGTGATGTTCTAATAAATGAGATCAATTCACTTATACCTGTAAAGTCAGTTGCAATTTGTATTCTCACAAATGACGGTGAACGATTAAGAGTTGTTGCTCAAGAAAATTTTGACAACATGGTAAAGTATGTTTCCGCACTTAGAGTAAAAAAAATATTTTCGGGATTTATGTATCCATTTGCCGACCGTGATAAAATAGAAAAAAATATTAATGTTGATCATTCACTTGAAAAAGTTTTTAAAAGGTGGGATATTAATCTTGGGATTCCTCTGATTCTGGAATCTGAAAATGTGATCGGTGTAATTCTTCTCGGAAATAAATTGTCGGGATTGAAATATTCCTCATCTGATGTCGAACTTTTAAGCACTATCGGATCCACAGTTTCTCTGGCTTTGAAAAGACTTGAACTTCAGGAACAGGTGATAAAAGAAGAAATGGAAATTCAAAATCTGAGGGAGATCAATAAAATGAAGTCATATTTCGTAGCTACAGTATCTCATGATCTGAAAACACCTCTTACTTCTATTAAAATTTTTTCTGACCTGCTTGGAAATGAAGACATCACGAAAGAAAAAAAAGAAGAATATCTTAAATATATTGATGGAGAATCAGACAGACTTGGAAGAATGATAAATAATATTTTGAAATATGCGAAAATTGAAAAAGGTATAAAGAGTTATCATTTCATTAAATTAGATGTTAATGGCATTCTAAGCAAAGTATTGAAAGATATGAGTTATGAATTTTTATTGAATAAATTTGAAATTGAAAATTATATTGGTATTGAAGAAATGTATATCAGAGGTGATGAGGATGATATGATCTCTTTGTTTGAAAATTTATTCTCTAATGTAATTAAATATTCAGAAGATATTAAATATTTGAAAGTTACATCTCTTACTAATAATGAAATTATATCAATATCTATAGAAGACAGAGGGATCGGAATTTCAAAAGAAAATCTTGATGAGATCTTTGATCCATATTTCAGAGGTAAAAAAATGGAGCAGTCTAAGATTAAAGGAACCGGGCTTGGACTTGCAATAGTGAAAAATATAATAGACGCACATTCGGGTGCAATTGAAGTAAAAAGCGAGATAGGAATAGGAAGTACTTTTCTTATAACTTTACCAAAATATAATAATGAAAATTAAAATTTTATCTATTGAGGATGATCTTGCTATCCTCGCAGGATTGAAGGAAAGTTTTGAAGCAGAAGGTTTTGACTTCTTAGCTGAAAAAGACGGCAATGAGGGAATTGAAACTGCATTAAAGGAAAATCCAGATGTGATCTTACTTGATGTAATACTTCCCGGTATGTCGGGATTTGATATTTGTAAAGAACTGAGGTTGAAGAAAATTTACACGCCTGTCATTATGCTTAGTTCAAAAAAGGAAGATATTGATAAAATTCTAGGACTTGAGCTGGGTGCCGATGATTATGTCACAAAACCATTTAATATAAGAGAGTTGATAGCCAGGGTCAAAGCTATTCTCAGAAGAAAAGAATTTGTCAGATCTGATATTGAAAGCTACTCATTTGGAAAGATCAAAATTGATTTTAAACGGATGGAAGTTAAAAATGGAAAAGAAATAATTAATATGTCACTGAAAGAATTTGAAATTTTAAAATTCTTTATTAAGCATGAAGGCGAATTGGTCACACGGAATTTGCTTCTTGATAAGGTCTGGGGTTATGATGTTTTTCCTTCTACAAGGACAGTTGATAATTATATAATGATGATCCGTAAAAAGATAGAATCCAATCCGTCTCATCCTGAACATATGCTGACATTTCATACAGCCGGATATAAATTTGTTAAATGATGTTATAAATTTTTCCTGATCTTTTACAATTTTTTGACAAATAGGATAAAACTTTGTGACAAATAAAAAAGCTTAGTAAATTATTTTAGAACCAACTAAATAAAAGAAAAGGGGTTTGAAATGAAAAAGTTAGTATTAATTATTGTAACGTTTACATTACTGACATTTGCAAGTAAGAATGGAGTATCTCAATTTGACAAAGGGAAGACTTTTTATACAAAAGGATTTTCTTTGGAAAGTAATGGTGTAAACTATGGCAGTATTACCGAACTGAAATTTCTTTCCGACAGTCTGGTATTACTGAAAAGCAGTGTAAACGCTGAATCAAACAAAATTGCAGTTGAAAAGATTAACAGTATGAGTTTCAGGAACGGCAGTTATGGATGGATAGGTGCAGGGGTCGGAGCAGTAGTAGGAACATTAGTTGGTTTTCTGTGGGCAAATGCTCTTACCGATGACGAAAACTCTCTAGAAACTCAGTTAACTGGAACAGTTTTATCCCCAGGCGTTATAGTTGTAAGTTTTTTAGGCGGAACATTATTAGGAGGTGTAATTGGGATAAACATTGGAAAATATGATAATTATTACTTTGATAAAAATGAAAAAGAAAAAGCAGATAAGATGAAACAAATACTGAAAGTTCAGAGATAATTATTTAATAATCTAAACTGTATTTTTATTCTGTTTCATTCTGTCACTTTTCCTCATCCTCTTTGGTCCATACCAAAGCCAAAAACCGGTGACAGTAAAAGTCAAAAGTGAGAGACCCATAATAGAAGTATATACTAATTTTATCTGTTCGCTTGTTGTTTCAAAAAAATAATCCAGAATAGAACCGTCATGAATGTTTTCTAAAAAATCCGAACGTCTTCTTTCTATTTGTAAAAGTTTTCCTGTAGCTCCGTCCAGTTGGATACCGTAATAACCATCTATATAAACAAACTTCAGCATTCCCTTATCTTTTCTGATGTCTATTCTTTCAATATCCGTTGACAGATCTGAAGATACTGAATCAGTTAAAATTTTATCTGAAATTTTATGAAGACTATCTAAAGGCAGCCAGTCTTTAAGGTCGGTTGATGTTCCCGTGTAAGAATTTGGCAGTATAATTCCACCGCTGTTTTTTTTCCATCCGAGCAATACTCCTGTTATTGATATAATAAAGAAAAATATAAAAAGAATTGATCCTGTAGTCCTGTGAACTTTTCTGAATATTCGTAATGTCTTTGCCTGTCCGGGTCTTTTGTTGTTATCTGTAATAATTGTTAATATTTTTAATTAGCAATTGCTTTTATATAAAATTCGGAAAATCAAATTAAGTATTTCAATATATTATTTGTATTCTATTCTTAAATAATTTTTAAAGATTAAATCTTGACAGTCTGTAAAGATTATTATCCGTTTTACAATTTCAATTAATAACAAAATACATACACTCTGAATAATATGATTAATAACTGAAGTTACGCAAAACATAAAACTATAAGCAAAATAAAGCGGTTATATAGTTTTTATGAACAAACTAATTTTCAAAACCGCCTTATTTGCTTATATAAATTCTATTTGTTTTAGAAATA
>JBATSB010000100.1:0-5239 GCA_049293015.1 Ignavibacteria bacterium | reverse complement strand
ACTCTACTCATTAACGGAATACCGCTTGTTCAGATCGAACTAAAACGCAGAGGTCTTGAACTGAAAGAAGCATTTAATCAGATAAACCGATATCAGCGTCATTCCTTCAGCGCGAATTCCGCTTTGTTTCAATACATACAAATTTTTGTGATCAGTAACGGAGTAAATACAAAGTATTATGCTAATAACAGATTTCAGTCTTTCAAGCAAACATTTTACTGGACTGATAAAGAAAACAACCGCATAACAAATATTCTGAATGGTTTTACAGACGGTTTCTTAGAACCGTGTCATATTTCAAAAATGATATGTAAATATATTGTTCTGAATGAGACAAATAAAATTTTAATGGTTCTACGACCTTATCAATTTTATGCAGTAGAAGCGCTCATCGATCGTGTAAAGAACAGTGACAAAAACGGATACATCTGGCATACTACAGGTTCAGGAAAGACACTGACTTCATTTAAAGCCAGTCAGGTAATTATGAATCTGCCGCAGGTTGATAAAGTAGTATTTGTAGTGGACAGAAAAGATCTGGACTATCAAACCAACAAAGAATTTAACAGCTTCAGTAAAGGATGCATTGACGGAACGGATGATACAAAGACATTAGTAAAGCAGTTTTCGAATGATACAAAACTGATTGTGACAACAATTCAAAAACTCAATACTGCCATAAGTAAAACAAAATACACTGCAAGAATGGAAAAGATGAAAGATAAACGGATAGTTTTTATCTTTGATGAATGTCACAGAAGTCAGTTCGGGGAAACACATAAACGAATAAAAGCTTACTTTAATAATATTCAATTATTTGGTTTTACAGGTACTCCAATATTTTCCGAGAATGCAGTAAAAAATGAGCTTGGCAAACGAACAACAAAGGAATTATTTAATGAATGTCTTCATAAGTATGTAATTACAGATGCAATTAAAGATGAGAATGTTTTGAAATTTTCAGTTGAATACGTAGGCAGATATAAAAGAAAAGAATCTGCTACGGAAATTGATATAGAAGTCGAAGATATAGACACAAGAGAACTTATGGAAGATACCAGAAGACTTGAAAAAATTGTTGATTACATTACGGCAAATCACAACAGAAAGACTCACAGCAAAGAATTTACGGCAATGTTTTGTGTAAGCAGTATAGAAACATTAATAAAATACTATGACTTGTTTCACAAAAAGAAAACAGATGGGAAACATAATTTAAAAATTGCAACCATTTTTAGCTATGCAACAAATGAAGAAGATGCAGAAGCGACCGGAATGCTGCCGGAAGAATTATCAGTAGTGGAAGAGCCGAAAGCTTTGTATGGTTTACAGACACATAGCAGGGAAAAGTTAGATGAGTTTATTGTGCATTACAATAAAATGTTTGAAACCAAATTTTCAACCAAGGACAGCGTATCATTTTATAATTATTATAATGACATTTCTAAAAAAGTAAAGGAACGTAAAGTAGATATTTTATTGGTGGTAAATATGTATCTCACCGGTTTTGACAGTCCTACTTTAAATACTTTATATGTTGATAAAAATCTAAGATATCATGGTCTGATTCAGGCATATTCACGTACCAACAGAATATTAAACGAACAAAAATCACAAGGGAATATTATTGTATTTCGTAATTTAAAAAAAGCTACAGACGAAGCGATAACATTATTCAGTAACAAGGAAGCAATAGACATAATCATAATGAAACCTTATGAAGATTATGTCAAAAAATTTAATGATTCATATATAGATCTATTGAAAATAACTCCAACTGTGAATAGTGTAAATGATTTGCAAAGTGAAGATGATGAATTGGAATTTATAAAATCATTCCGGGAATTGATGCGGGTTAAGAATATTTTATTTTCATTTGCAGATTTTAATTGGGAAGAACTTTCAATGAATGAGCAGCAATTTGAAGATTACAAAAGCAAATATCTTGATCTATATGACAAAGTAAAAAGCGATCATTCTAAAGAAAAAGTTTCCATACTGGAAGACGTGGACTTTGAACTTGAACTTATACATCGTGATGAGATCAACGTAGCTTACATACTTCAGCTGCTAATAAAATTAAAAGCGAATACAAAGAAGGATGCTGCAAATACCAAGAATGAAATATCCAATTTATTGAACACGGAAGCTAACTTAAGAAGCAAACGTGAGCTTATAGAAAAATTCATAGAAGAGAATTTACCCGATCTCAAAAATACAGAAGACATCCCGTATGCATTTGATAAATACTGGAGTGAAGAACAGCAAAAGGCATTTAATGAAATAGTTAAAGAAGAAAATCTCTCAGAAGAAAAAACACAAGCGCTCATTGAAGAATACCTGTATGCTGAAAGAGAGCCGTTACGAGATGAAGTATTGAGTTTGATAAAAGGTAAAGAACCAAAAGTACTGGAAAGAAAGAAAGTTGGTGAAAGAATATTGAATAAAATTATTGGTTTTGTTGAGAAGTTTATAAATGGGATGGCTGGTGTTTAAAGAATTTTATTTTATAATTGGAAATTGGTATTTTACTGCTTTAGAAACTAAAGGTATTTAATTCATATTTTAAGATATTAAATCTTATAAAGAATTTATTTTAATTATATTTGGAGGGGTACCGGAAGTTGAGTTCCAAATTTTAATTCTAAACATAATTTATTCAGCTATAGAGAAGTATTTAAATCTTTCCACTTTTAAAAATTGTATTCCAGAAGATTATATTTAGATTATTTTTCAGATCATTTTATAAATAATATTTTTTAAAATTTAAGCAACAAAAATTTTTCAAATTGAAATTATCATATATAGTATTTTTCATAACAATATTTATCACTTTGGATAATAATATTTATTGCCAAAATTTGTATCCCGGTGTTTATTTTGGAATTATAGATCAGGAAAATGACTCTCATATTTTATTGGATGAAAATTTAGATTATTCTGAGTTTGGAAAATATTTCTCATCCGAATATGCCGGTAAATTAATACAAAAACATTCCAACAGTACTGATTTTTTGTACAATTTTTATGAATACTTTGAAGATTTTAAACCTTTAACTAAATTATTATTTGGAACAAAGTTTTTCGTTAGTTCTGAATATTCTGTTTCAAATAGTAATGTAATCGGTTATAGAATAACAAGTAACTACGAAGATCCAATAAATTGCATGCCAATATTACAAATTGATAATTCACAACTAATTTGGAATAAAGAAAAATATTCAAGAAATATTGTTGTTTGCTCCGTTGATAATAATATTTCTAAAATAAATTATAATACTTCAGATAATTTAATTGCTTTTAGCTATGCAATGAAAGAAATAAATAAATTATTAACTAGAGATGATGATTGGTTTAAATATCATTATCAAAAAAATGTTAATATTATTGAAGGTAATTTTACAAAATTCGAATCAGAAATATTGGTTTCATATTCCGTTCAAATTGATGAAATGAAGTTTAATAGTGGTATATTTTTATTGGATACTCAAGGAAATTTTATAGATTTTGTAAAAGAATTTTTAAATGATGATTACAACTATAATATTGTTATTGGCACAATTGATTTGGAAAATGATGGGATATTAGAGATATTAGTTGAAACTGGATATTACGAGGGTTCAGGATATGAATTATGGAGTTATAAAGAAAATAAATTTGTGAAAATTTGTAATGGACTTTATTACGGATCTTAGTTCTCAGTATGCTTTTATATAATTTGCACCGTTGTTAGTGTTTTCAAAAAGTTTACCTAATAAAATTTGAATATTTCTACAAATCTAAAGCTAACTTTTTGATCAACAACATCAGAATCTGCTGCACACCTCTATATGAAGTAATGAAAAAATCACTTGTAAAATATTATCTGCGAATTAAATTTAAATTCAATCTAATAGTCTTTATGACTGCGAACTTCGCCGGTACTGTTGTTAGTGATCAAAAAGTTTGCACAACTGGAGATAGTAGTTTAAAGATTTATTATAGCAAACTTTTTGAAAACATCAACAACAGCGCAAAACTAAACACATGTTTGACGAAATAATAAAATATAAAAACAACGGTCATTTCTTTTTCAAAAGAGGTGATAAATTATCCGAAGTAAGTAAGGATGTTCCTGATCTTCCGGGAGTTTATTATGTAATTAAACTGGCAAAAGGTAAAGTTGAATTAGTGTATATTGGGAAGTCGGGAAACATCACTCAGAAGAAAGATATGAAGAAACAGACATTAAGAAGAAGGTTTGATACTCCGCAAGGTAAATTATATTCTCAGGAATATTTATATGAGAAAATCGAAGATGTAAATACAGACGGATTGGATATTTACTGGTTTGTAACTATGGATAAAAATAACAACGATTTACCGGTGTATGTAGAAGGATTATTGCTGCAGAGGTATTTTGAAGAAAACGGTGAGTTACTTTTATGGAATAAAGAATTATATTAGTGATTCAAACTCAATCAGATAAATAAAACTGTGCAGATAATCAACCATATCTAAATAGTATCTAAACAGTTAATTTTGAGAAAATATTTTAAGTTTTATTTCAAATAACTGAAAATTTTATAAATCAAAACACAAAACTCCGTGAGGCTAGGGATATATTGTTGCCGCAGCTGATGAGTGGGGAGATAGAGGTATAAACTATGAGTATAATAAAAAACAATGAATTTATTTTTTCAGTAAAAGAGATTTTCACTACATTTATGGAAAACAAAGACGGCTTTTACATTGCCCCATATCAAAGAGGATATAAATGGGGGATATATGCTAAAGTTATGTTACATGATATTTTAAATGCTAGTGAAAAAAACAATGATAAATTTTATTATTTGAATTTTATCTCGATTAAATCAACTGAAATTAAAGGAAATAACTATATAGAATTGATTGACGGTCAACAAAGAATAACTACTTTGGTTTTATTCTGGAGTATTGTATTTAAAATGAAAAAAGAACTTAACATAGATTTATCAAAAAGCTATGATGGCATAAACAATGACCTAACCGATTGTTTAGTTTTTGGAAAACAAAAGTCCGAAACAATATCAATGATTTTAGATTTGAATACTAAATTATCCGACACTCAAGATAATTACTATTTAAGAGCAGCTGTATATGAAATTATTAATTTTTTGCAATATCTGCAAAAAGAAAACTTTAGTTTTCAAAAATATCTTAACTACTTTTCTAATCAAGTAAAAATAATCACAAACGAAGAAAAAAAAGAAGTAAGTGC
>JBATSB010000099.1:0-1927 GCA_049293015.1 Ignavibacteria bacterium | reverse complement strand
TTGTTTAGTGATCATTGGATAATATGCAGAAGGCGGTGGCGGATATTCATTTAGAATTTTTGACTGAATGGCAAAGTCAGTTTCATGTTCAATATCAAAGGGATGATTTGCTGTCAGCGTTTCATATAAAGTGATACCTAAAGAATAGATGTCACTTTTCAGATCCACTTCCTTTCCTAATATCTGCTCAGGGCTCATATATAAAATCGAACCCATTTTTGTATTAACTTTTGTAACTCTTCTGTCTGAATCTATTAAACGGGCAATACCAAAATCAAGAATTTTAGGTTCATTCCCTTCGCTGATCATAATATTTGAAGGCTTAATATCCCTGTGAATTATATTATTGTTGTGAGCATAATTTACAGCTGACAAAACTTTAATAAAAAAATCTTTAGCCAAATGCTCCGGCATTAATCCATTTTTTATCCTCGTGTATTCATCCAGAGTATTTCCTTCCACATACTCCATAATGATATAAAACAAATTCTGATACTGATCAAAATCAAATATCTTTACAATATAAGGATGGTCAAGTCTGGAAAGTGTTTGCGCTTCCTGTATAAATCTGTGTCTTATATCTTTATTTGATGAATAAGTTTTATGAAGTAATTTTACGGCAGCTTTTCTTTCAAGGAATTTATGTTCGGCAAGGTATATTTCACCCATACCGCCTTCGCTAATTTTCTTCGTTATTGTATAACTATTTAGAGTTACTCCAATCATAAAGATACTTTAAAAAGTATTTTGTTATTTCCAACGGATATTATATCTCCGTTAGTTAATATTTTTGATTTTATATTTTTTGCATTTATATAAGTACCGTTTTTTGATTCCATATCTATTATGCAATAATTACCCTCAGTGAATCTGATCTTAGAATGAAATCTGGACAAATTATTATCATTAATTGAAACATCACAAGTTGAATCCCTTCCTATTATCATTTCTGTAACCGGAAGATCAATTCGTCTGTCATTATATAATAAATAAGATCTTGGCAACTCATTCAATAAATTTTTATTCATTTTTAAAGTACCTCCGGAATCATGAGTAAGTGTATCTGGCAATGATTCGATCAATAAAGGAATTTCTGCAAATTTATTTTTTTTGCCTGAATAAAGAATAATGACAAACAACATTCCACTAACTCCAATAAATAAAAAAACATACAAAAGAGTATTATCCTGATCATAGACTGAATTTAAAAGAATACTTGCCGTATCATTATTTAAAATTTTCTTTCCTGAAATCAATGAATCCAAAGATCCTATTGTATTATTATTATTACTTTCTTCTGATGAAGTTGAATTTATATTATTTCCTTTAGTATATGATATTCCATTTTTATCAAGTAGTGAAATTAGTTCATCAATATGAATTGCGAATTTCATCATTTCTATATTATATCTTATATATGCATTTATTCCAACTACTTCACTATTAGAATTGATTAATGGACCACCGCTGTTTCCCGGATTCAATTCGGCGGAATGTAATATTACTTTTGAATTTATTTTGAACTCCCTTTGTTCAATTTTATCCTTTGTAATATTATTTATAATGCCCTCAGTAAATGTATTTTTAAAAACTTTTGCATCAGGAGAAACCGGATTACCTATAGCAAATATTTTTTGTCCTACAGAAATTTCTTTGGGATCAGCTAAACTTAAAAAAAATGAAGAACTGTCAGTTATTTCCAATATTGCAATATCAACATCTTTATTGATATCAATTATTTTATTAACACTGAATGTATTTGCTTGTGTCCGTATATCAGCATTATATTCATTCATTCCTTTTATTACGTGATAATTTGTTACAAAAACTTTTCCATTTATAAAAAACCCACTTCCCCAGTTTTTATTATCAGTGATCAACCCGGTACTCTTGGATGCTTTTTTAAAAACAGCAGAGGCATCCTGGG